>NZ_SCWB01000019.1 GCF_004359545.1 Macrococcus lamae | reverse complement strand
CGGCATAGCTGGGTAGCTATGTATGGACGGGATAAGTGCTGAAAGCATCTAAGCATGAAGCCCCCCTCAAGATGAGATTTCCCAACTTCGGTTATAAGATCCCTCAGAGATGATGAGGTCAATAGGTCTGAGGTGGAAGCACAGCGATGTGTGGAGCTGACGGATACTAATCGATCGAAGACTTAATCAAAGACGAAAGGCGAAGGCAAGCGTTATGGCCTGACTGATTTTTGATAAGCTGATAGACAGCGCCAGCTGGACAGTAAGCTTAGAAAATCATGAAGGACAGCGAAGCTGCAGCTGGACAATAGAGCAAAGATTTTTCAGCTCGGCGAGCTGGTAAGGCTCCTTCTTCTTCCCGCTTATCTAGTTTTGAGGGTATATCCCTTCGATCCACCCTGTCTGGTGACGATGGCAGAGAGGTCACACCTGTTCCCATACCGAACACAGAAGTTAAGCTCTCGAGCGCCGATGGTAGTTGGACTGACGTCCCGCGAGAGTAGGACGTTGCCGGGCAGATTTATAATTTATCCACAGTAGCTCAGTGGTAGAGCTATCGGCTGTTAACCGATCGGTCGTAGGTTCGAGTCCTACCTGTGGAGCCATTTTTTTTTGGCCCCTTGGTCAAGCGGTTAAGACACCGCCCTTTCACGGCGGTAACACGGGTTCGAATCCCGTAGGGGTCATCACTGGAGGATTAGCTCAGCTGGGAGAGCATCTGCCTTACAAGCAGAGGGTCGGCGGTTCGAACCCGTCATCCTCCACCATTTATAACTTAACTTACATATCATAAGCTGGAGGGGTAGCGAAGTGGCTAAACGCGGCGGACTGTAAATCCGCTCCTTCGGGTTCGGCAGTTCGAATCTGCCCCCCTCCACCATTTATGGGGTATAGCCAAGCGGTAAGGCAACGGACTTTGACTCCGTCACTCGTTGGTTCGAATCCAGCTACCCCAGCCATTAGAGCCATTAGCTCAGTTGGTAGAGCATTTGACTTTTAATCAAAGGGTCAGAGGTTCGAATCCTCTATGGCTCATAATGAAACCCTTGTCTTCGGACAAGGGTTTTTTGTTATGTTGGTTTATGGAATAAATAAGAATGCCAATGAAATGATGATACCTGAAACAATCATGACAAAGAGACAGTAGCCCATAATATCTTTTGCTTTCAAGCCGGCAATCGCAAGTGCGGGCAATGCCCAGAACGGCTGGATCATATTAGTCCATGCATCTCCCCATGCGATGGCCATAGCCATTTTAGCATCTGGTACATGAAGAGCATGAGCTGCTTCTATCATGATTGGTGCCTGTACAGCCCATTGTCCTCCGCCGCTCGGAACAAAGAAGTTGACGATACCTGCACTTATAAATGCAAGGAACTGAAATGTGTCCTGTGATGAAATATTAACAAAGAGGTTAGAAATATTACCAGCGATGCCTGATTGCGTCATCATCGCCATTAAACCACCATAGAAGGGAAACTGGATTAAGATAGGTGCAACCCCTTTAACTGCTTCTTCTGTTGCATCAATATAGTTTCTTGGCGTTTTATGTAATAGAAACCCGGCAAACAGAAATATTAAATTGACGATATCTAAATTCAGGTCGAATCCTTTTGTTGCAAAGTGCCAGATGACATAGCTGAACCCAAGCAGAGCAGCTACTAGACTTAATATCATGCTGTTTTCTATTTTTTCAGACGGTGTAGATGGAATCAGACGTCTGTCTGAAGGTGTATCATCTAGTACTGAGGAATCAACAATAAATCTGTCTTCTTTTTTAGGGTGCATCAAATAGTTTAAAATCGGAATGGCAATAATCAGTGAGAGAACAGTAATAATATTCTGCAGACTGAATATAGTGTCAGTGATAGGAATAATTCCTATCTTGTCTTCAAATGGATGACCTTTTGTCGCAATAGTTAACGGGATGGATCCTGAGAGTCCGCCGTGCCATACAAGAAACCCGGAATAAGCAGAGGCGATCAACAATCTGTAGTCTACATCATCACGGGTGCGGGCCATTTCCTTGGCAAACAGTGCACCGATGACTAGTCCGAAGCCCCAGTTAATGACACAGGCAACAGCTGCGACCACTGACACCATGATAATGGCCTGCCCAGCAGATTTCGGCAATTTTGCCAGCCGCTTGAGTAATTTTTTGAATGGAGAACTCATTGCAAGAACGTGGCCAGTCAGTAAAACCATCGCCATCTGTGCAGTGAATGCAAGCAATCCCCAGAATCCTGTGCCAAAAAATGACACCATTTCTACAGGTGAAGCAGGGGTAGTAAAAACGCCGAGTAAAAAGATAAAAGCTGTTAACAAGATAACGAAAATCAGTGGATCTGGCAGCCATTTTTCCATCAGCCGTGTTGAATATTTCGTTAATGTTTTCATGTTTCTCCTCCTTAATATAAATCAAATTTATTTTAACAGACTTTTCTGATAATTTGAATAGCTATTCAATATATTCCATAAAAATACATTTTATACACGTATGCATAAAATTATTGAATAATATCTTCAACTCATTTAGAATAATAAATGTTAGCGCTTTCTTATATTATTTGAAACAGAGGGGTAAAAAAATGAAGAAGACAGTTGAAATTATCGGAGCACCTTGTGCATTTGGTCAGCGCAAGCTTGGAGTGAACATGGGTCCCAATGCGATGCGCTATGCTGGTTTAGTTGAACGAATCGAGGGAACTGAATTAACAGTTGAAGATAAAGGGAATATCGCAAGTCCTGCTATAGATATGAAGAAATACCGTGGTGAACAAGAAGGCGGACTGCGGAACTTAGAAGAAGTGACTGAGTTTTGTGAAACGCTTTGTGATGAAGTGGATCAGACGATTCAGTCAGGTAAATTCCCGTTAGTCATCGGAGGCGACCATTCGATAGCTATGGGGACGATTGCAGGGGTAAAACGCCATTATGATAATCTAGGTGTTATCTGGTATGATGCTCATGGCGATTTAAATATTGCTGATTCTTCTCCGTCAGGCAACATTCACGGAATGCCGTTACGCGCGTTAATCGGTGAAGGACATCCGGACTTGGTAAACATCGGTGGTTATCAGAACAAAGTTAAAACTGAAAATATCGTTCTGATCGGCATGCGCGACCTGGACGCGGGAGAGAAGAAATACATTAGAGAAGCTGGTATTAAAACATATACGATGGCAGATATCGATAAGCTGGGTATGCAGAAAGTCATTGATGAAACGATTGACTATTTAAAGGGTACAGACGGCGTACATCTGTCGCTTGATGTAGATGCACTTGATCCCGTAGAAACACCGGGAACAGGTACTTGTGTACCAGGCGGCATCACATACCGTGAGAGTCATCTGGCAATGGAAATGCTGCATGATGCTAATATCATCACTTCTATGGAACTTGTTGAAGTTAATCCGCTGATTGATATCAACAATAAAACAGCTGATCAGGCAGTCGGCCTATTAGGCTCATTCTTCGGAGAGACGTTACTATAATTAAGAAGAGTTCGCTCTTCAACTGAAAAAAGATGGAATTGATTTTCCATCTTTTTTATTGTTTATGTGTAATTAAATGCACTTATTGTTCAGAACTTGGAATAACGGTTATCTTATAATGTTCGTCTCCAGATTTTTCTGATGATTTCTTCAGGAATTTCTTTAAATCTTTTTTGAAGTCATTTAAGTCTCCATTATCTAACTGTAATTTAAAAGTAAAAGCTTCTTTCTTCGATTCTTCTTCTCTGAACTTCAGCAGGTCAGGACTCGGTAATAACTGCTTTGCTGTCGGTGAATAGAACTTCTGAATGATGCTATGCTTCTGTTCAGTTTTGACCATTTCGATGATTCCGTATTTTTCTAATTCTCTCAGATGATAATGAATTTTAGCTCTTGGAATATTCAGTTCATCTGCCAGCTGCTGCCCGGTTTTTTCGTTTTCAGACAACAGTTCGAGCAGCTTAATACGAAATGGATCGCTGACACATTTAAGCTGAGCCAGATTATCGATGACAAGGATATCTAACATTGAGCTTCTCCTTTAAATTTTGATAATTTAATTATTACGATTTATTGGTATTGTGTCAACGTATTACACAAATAGAATTATTTTATCATTTTTGTTTTTTTAATCGAGCCATCATCTTAATCAATTTTTAATATTAATTTCAGCGAAGTGTGCGTTACATTTTAATGTGGACACAGTATAATATAGTTAAATCGACTGGGGGTTGCGATATGCTGGGACAACGGGTTAAAGAACTGAGGAACGCTGCCAACCTGACGCAGCAGCAATTAGCGGAAGGGATTATATCAAGAACATATTTAAGTCTGATTGAGAAGAACTCCGTTCATCCTTCGACAAATGTTCTGAAAAAATTAAGTGTCCGTCTGAACTGTACGCTTGATGACTTTACGACGACGACAGCAGATAGAAATATGAGTCTTCTTGACATCAAAAAGGATATCAAATGGGCGGAAAACCATGTGATGCTCCATGAATTCAGTAAGCTGGAAGAATTTTTAACAAAGAATTATGAAACGCTTGAAAGTATTACTGAATATGAACGGGGTGCCATCCACTGGGTAAAAGCGAGCTATTATTTTCATATTGAGGACTATGATAAGACGCGCGAAGAACTCACGGTAACCATTGATATCGTCAAGAAGCTGAAGGACGTTGCCATTTATTTACGCGCGCTTGTCCTGCTCGGTCGCGTTGAACATCAGACGGGCAATATGATGGAAGCGATTCGTCAGCTGACGATTGCGAATAACATTACAATATTCGAAAATATCACTAATACATCACGGGTGACCATTCTCGGCAGTCTCGCTGAATATTATCGCCTGATCGGAGAGAATTATGTGGCATTGAACCTCTGTGAGGATGCCCTGTCGCTCAGCGGCCGGTTAAATACTTATCATTTCGGCTTTGAGATTGAGAACACATTAGGCAAAACGCATCATGTCCTGAAAAATTATGAAGAAGCTGAAATCCATGTACGCCGTGCGATTGCCTATGCGGAAATCAAAGGTCCAAGCATTGAACTGGTCGGCGTAACGACGAATCTTGCAATCTTAATGCTGGAAGTCGGTCGCATAAAAGAAGCACACGACGCTATTAAGCAGGCTTATGATATGGTTGAAGCACATGGCTTTGATTCACCATTTGTGATGAATGTGCGCCTCCGTTATGGTCAGATTTTAAGTGAGACCGGCAAGGTTGAGGAAGCAAAAAATCTTGTGAAGAAACAGACAGATGAAGATACGGCGGGATTTGCTAATGAGATTATGGGAGATATTTGCGTGAAAGAAGGCAATCTTCAAGGTGCGTTGACTTATTACCTTGAAGCCATACGCGGAGATGACCTGCCGATTTATAAGATCCAGCTTTATCCTAAAGTAGCCGATATTTATAAGCAGATGGGAGAAGCGGATAAGGCTGTCGATTATTACGAAAAAAGCATCACTGAATATAAAGGTCTTGTTAACAACATGTTATAATAGAAGTAGCTGAAGTTTGGAGGAGATGCAATGCAGTTCTTTGATAACTTAAATACACTTAAAGTTATCACCGGCATTCTGGACCTGCTGATTGTATGGTACGTCCTTTATCTGGTAATCAATGCCATTAAAGGTACGAAAGCGATACAACTGCTAAAAGGTATCTTCTTTATTCTGATTGGTAGAAGTGTCAGTGACTTACTCGATTTGACGACAACAACGAGATTATTCGATTTTGTACTGGAATGGGGTTTCTTAGCAGTCATTGTGATTTTCCAGCCGGAATTAAGAAGAGCACTGGAACAGCTGGGACGAGGTAGTTTGTTCAAACGAAATACGTCGAACTTAAAGGTAGATAAGAAAAAACTGACTGATGATATGGTGAAATCAGTGCAGTATATGGCAAAGCGTCGTATCGGTGCATTGATTGTAATAGAAAAGGAAACAGGACTGCAGGATTATATTGAAACGGGAATTCCGATTTATGCTAATATTTCATCAGAGCTTTTAATAAATATTTTTATTCCAAACACACCGCTCCATGATGGCGCCATGATTATTCAGGGAGACAAGATCGCTGCTGCTGCAAGCTATCTGCCCCTTTCTGATTCCAGCAAGATTCAAAAGAGTCTGGGCACGCGACATAGAGCAGCTGTCGGTTTATCTGAAGTCTCAGATGCATTTACAGTCGTCGTCTCAGAGGAAACAGGAGCGATTTCAGTGACTTATAACGGCCGTCTGCGTAAAGATGTGTCGCTGGAAGTGTTTGAAGCTCTGCTGACAGAGCACTGGTTCAGCACCCATCTCGACAAGAAAGGGGTGATGGACAATGCTGGAAACTAAATGGGGACTGCGACTTGTCTCATTGATTCTTGCCTTATTTTTATTTTTGTCGGTCAATGATGTGTTCGGTACCTTTTTCACGCAGGAACAGTTTAATAAAGCAGAAGAAGTGGTCATTGAGGATGTTCCGGTTGAAACCATTTATGATAAGGAAAATCTTTATCTCGCCGGGGCACCGAAGACAGTGAATGTCAGAATATCAGGACCGAATGCCATCGTCAAAAAGACTGAAAGCATGATGGATTTTAATGTTAAACTGGATTTGAGTAGGGATACAGTAGGTGACCATAAGAAGAAATTCAAGGTAGAAGGACTGTCCGATAAGCTGACGTACGAGCTGATGCCGAACAATGCTAATGTGACTCTGACTGAAAAGACAAGTGTCACTGAACAGGTAGAAGCGGAGATCAGTGACAGTCGCATCGCCACTGGTTATGAACTGATCGGGCAGGAAGTGGATCCGTCGCAGGTAACGATTACTGGCGGCGAAGACGAAGTGAATAAAATCGCATACGTCAAAGCAACACTTGATAACAAGACGAAGCTGTCAGAATCTACAACAGAAGAAGCAGAAGTCGGTGTGTTTGATGCTCAGCTGAACAAGTTAGACGTAACAGTGAAACCTGCGAAAGTAAAGATTAACATCAAAGTGGCATCATCTTCTAAATCAGTCTCCATCGTACCGAAAACGACAGGCAGCCTGCCACTTGGATACAAAATCAACAAGATTTCATTATCAGATGACCAAGTGGAACTGTTTGGTAAACGCTCGGTACTTGACGGCATTGGTAATATGGAAGTAGAAGTCAATTTAGGTGAAATAACGAAAGATACAGAGCTGAAGGAAAAGATTCCTCTGCCTAAAGATGTAACTAAAGCATCACCGAATGAAGTCACAGTAAATATTGATATAGGGAAAAAATAACTGGAATTTAAAGGAGTTTATAATCATGGGTAAATATTTTGGAACAGACGGTGTCAGAGGTGTAGCAAATAGTGAGTTAACACCAGAATTTGCATTCAAGTTAGGACGGTTCGGCGGTTACGTGCTTGCACATAACGGGCAGGACAAACCAACCGTACTTGTAGGACGTGACACACGTGTATCTGGAATCATGCTTGAATCAGCACTTGTTGCCGGTTTATTATCAACAGGAGCTGAAGTGATGCGACTCGGTGTTATTTCAACACCAGGTGTCTCGTATTTAACGAGAGAGCTGGAAGCGCAGGCAGGCGTCATGATTTCTGCAAGTCATAATCCGGTGCAGGATAACGGTATTAAATTTTTTGGAGCAGACGGTTTCAAGCTGAACGATGATCAGGAAGCAGAAATTGAGAAACTGCTGGACGCAGAAGAGGATGCACTTCCAAGACCGATTGGTGCTGACCTTGGTCATACTTCAGATTTCTTCGAAGGCGGCAACCGTTATTTAAGTTTCCTTAAATCAACGATTGCCGGTGATCTGGAAGGACTGAAGATTGCGCTTGACGGTGCACACGGTTCGACGTATTCACTAGCACCTTACTTATTCGGAGATCTTGAGGCAGACACAGTGACTATTGGCTGTAACCCTGACGGTAACAATATTAATGATCAGGTCGGGTCCACACATCCAGAGGCATTAGCGGAGCTTGTCGTAGAATCAGGCAGCGACTTCGGTTTAGCATTTGACGGCGACGGTGATAGATTGATTGCAGTGGATGAGAAAGGTCAGATTGTTGACGGTGACCAGATCATGTTTATTTTAGCGCAGGCGATGTCAAAGAGCGGTGAACTGAAGGACAATATGGTCGTGTCTACGGTGATGAGTAATCTAGGATTCTATAAAGCATTGGAAGAGCACGGCATCAAGAGTGATAAGACTAAAGTCGGCGATCGCTACGTTGTAGAAGAGATGCGCCGCGGACAGTATAACTTAGGCGGAGAGCAGTCCGGGCATATTGTCATGATGGATTATAATACAACAGGTGATGGCTTACTGACAGGCGTGCAGTTAGCAGCTATCGTCAAGCAGTCGGGTATGACGTTGAGCGAACTTGCAGCACAGATGACGAAATATCCGCAGCGCTTAGTCAACATTCGTGTGACTGACAAACATGCGGTAGAACAGAATGCAGATGTGGCAGCAGCGATTCAGGCAGTAGAATCAGAGATGAACGGTGAAGGCCGTGTACTTGTACGACCATCAGGGACAGAGCCATTAGTTCGTGTGATGGTAGAAGCAAAAACAGATGAAGATGCAGAGCGTTTCGTCAACAGCATCTCTGACGTCGTAAGAGAAAAAATGGGATTATAATAAATGAGGACGACCCGCAGAAGAGGCGGGTCGTTTTTTGTGGCTTGAAGGCCAAAACTTTTAAGAAATCGGTCGAAACTGACGAGAAGTGGCCTTCAAATGGCTCCTGAAGGCCAAAATCCTAAGAAATCCATTCATAACAAAAAGACCGTATCCATATAATACGGTCTCAACAAAACTAGTTATTCTCTTTATCAAACAATAGGGCGTTATATCGCTCTGCTATTTCTTTTGCAAGTTCACCTTCAACTTTGGCATAGTGCTTCAGGAATTCAGTGATACCTTTTTCCTCGATAAAGGTATTCTTCTCTACGGCTTCTGGATCCTGTTCATCAGAATAGCGCAGTAAGTAGGCTGCCATATCAACTAATGCATCGTGTTTTCTATCTTCTTCTGCAAGATAAGCGAGCGGCTTCACTACACGATCTTCCGGGCTGATCTTACGTAGCGGTGAACGTCCGACACGGTTTAATGCATCTGATAAGTATGGATTCTTGAAGCGGCTGATGATCTTCTCGACGTAAGCGGCCTGTTCTTCAGCAGTGAAGTCATAGACAGTCGTTAAGTAGTCACTTGTTTCAGCAAGCACAGCTTTCAACTGCTCGACAAGCTCTGCATCTTTCATTGCTTCGTCCACTGTTGTATAGCCTTTGTAACTACCGAAGTATGCGATGAATGCGTGTCCTGTATTCACAGTCAGTAATTTGCGTTCAATATACGGATGAAGATCAGAAACATATTTTACGCCTTCAAGCTTTTCGCCTGCCCACGCATCTTCTTCAATCACCCATTCAAAAAACGGCTCAACCATAACATCTAGTGGATTATCCTGTTTCTGAATCGGTACGATACGGTCAACTGCTGAGTTAGGAAAATGAACATGGTCACCTAGTTCACCAGAAATCGCAACGACTGCTTGTTTCAGCTGGTCGGTTGCCATAATTGCATTTTCGCAGGCGACAACATTAACTGGCTTGTCAGACGTGCGTTCGCTGAGTGGTCCCGCAATACTTTTTGCGATGATCGGTAGAATGTTGACACCGACTGCTGTTGTAATTAGGTCTGCGTCTTTAATGGCAGCTTGCAGCTTGTCTGTATCTGTCATGCTGTTGATACCTTTGACGCCTGACACGTGCTGACGGGACTTCGCTTCTTCAGCGATGATGACGTCATACTCCTGTTCTTTGTTGATCAGATCGATCATCTCAGCATTAACATCGACAAATGTAATGTCATAGCCGTTGTCATATAATACTTTACCGATAAAGCCACGGCCGATATTGCCGGCACCGAAATGGACTGCTTTCATTACAGTTCAACCTCCCCGAAGATTGCGTTGATTTCGTCAGCTGTTTGAGCTCGGATGACTCGGTCAACGTTCTCTTCATCTGAGAAGACAATAGCAATCTGTGATAATAAATCTAAATGATCACCGTCTTTACCAGCGATACCGACTACGACTTTAACCGTGTTGCCGTCCCAGTCGATGCCGTCAGGTGCGTGCAGTAATGTAATGCCTGTTTTAATCACTTCAGTTTTTGCTTCGTCAGTCCCGTGAGGAATCGCCAGGAAGTTACCCATATAAGTTGAAACGATAGCTTCACGGTCTTTCATCGCCTGGATGTAACCTTCGCCTACTGCACCGACTTCAACGAGTTTACGGCCTGCTGCTTCGATGGCTTCTTCTTTCGTTGCGAGCTTCTGGTTCATTAAAATATTTTCTGTTGGGATTAAATTTGACATGTTTTCTTCACTCCATTTAGTAGATTAGTTGTGTGACTTGCTGCATTAAAGCTTGTTTCATATGATTAACGACAAATGATCTGCTGCGAAATAATTTGTCTGGTGACTCCAGATGGTTCATCAATAATACACTGAATTCGCTGACAAGGGGCCTTAACCGCGTGTCTTCCGGCAGCAGCATAATCGCGAGGTATCGGACATGCTGCGTGTCGTCATCCATGTTTTTAGCAGCCACGTGCTTAGCTAAAGTAATTAATGCAATGCCCGGGCGCTCAATCAATGGATGGACGAGGTGAGGGAGCGCAATCTCTGAACCGGTTATCGCAAATCCCTGCGCGTCCTCTCGTTTGCCGATGACAGCCAGCAGTTCCTCGCTTTCGCTTGTAATATGATGTGCTGCCACATAATCCGCGATTGCGTCTTCCAGCGTCAGGACATCTGTCTCATGGAAGTAAAGCGCATCGATCAATGCATGACCTTCGACGACGAACGGGACGACCGCGTCATAAGTGTTGAGATGGACCATAGGCGTCACTTTCTGCCGCTTCACTGCAGGAGATGTGAAAATCTGCGCCAGAATCTGCTTGTCGGATGCAGGGAGCAGTGGATTGACCACTGTATAAGGCTGCTTGATATCCAGACCGACCGTCGAAATAATATGGTCAAACTGGTCCAGCGCAATCGACTTCAGTTCACTGACCGAGGCTTGACGGGCGACAGTGACATTTGGGAAGTTCTGCTCGATCTGATTGGACAGTATTCTGCTTGTTCCAATCCCGCTCGTACAGACGACGAGCACCTGCTCTTCTTCAGCTGCTTTCATAGCGCCGCCGAAATGCAGCACTACGAAGGCGATTTCCCCGTCCGGAAACGAATGGTCAGGAAATATCCGGGCGAGGGCACTGCTCACGGCTTCAAATAATACCAGATAGTCCGCCTTAATCATATCCGTCAGCGGGTTATACGTTTCTATACCACCTGACAGACGATTCAAAGCAGGTACGAGGTGAAGAAGAATGCCTTCCCGGAGCACGGTGTTGCCTTCAAAGTCATTGCCGGTCAGCCGCTCAACATGCGCGATCAGCTGTTCTGCTTCTGTCGTAATATCAATCGCTGTCTCACTTTCATCCGCCCGGCGTTTCGCCCCGCGCAGATGCATCGTGATAAAGACGACTTCCTCAAGGTCAAAGTCTACGTTGTAGACATGAGATAGTGACTCAGCTAAGTTTTCTGCGACCTTGAATTCAGGAGTCACTCGCAGCGCCTGAATGAGCTCTTCATTAATCATCACCTGCTCGCCGTTACGGATGCGTTCAATCGCGAGCACAATGTGAATCGTCAGCGTCAAATACGATGTCTCCATCAAGACGTAAGGAAGTTCTGACAGCTCATCCATCAGCAACCGCTCGACATTGAAGATCTGATTCATATCGACGATTTCAAGCAGCTTCTCGTCATTCAACGTCTGATAGACGAAGTGGTCTTCGATGACTGAGTAGACGCTTGTTGAATTCAGTCTTTCAAGCATGAGGTCTGCGAGCAGCTGGCGTTTGTTGACTTCACCGCCGGACAGCACGAGCCCTTCGCCGCGCTTCTTCTGGAGTTCCAGATGGTAGCGGGTGAGGTCCATTTCAAGCGCTGAGAGTTCTTTGTTCAGCTTATTGATGGAAATGCCGATCTCGCTTGCAAGACCGTACAGTTTGACCGGATCCTTTGCTTTAATCAAGGTGTATAATATGATGACTTTCCGTTCATCCATCGACAAGTCAAGGACATCCATCGCATCGAGCTGGTCGGTCAGCTGATTGAAATGCTCGCTGTCCCCCTCGATGCGCAGCCCTTTGTTGGGAAGTCGGAGCAGGTCAAGCCCGAAGCGGCCAAGCGTACGCTCGACAAATTTCAGCTCCCGGTGAATCGTCCGGCTTGAGACACCGAGGTCCTGTGCAATCTGCCGAATCGTCAAAAAGGAGCGGGGATTCTTCAGCAACGATTCGATGATTCTCTTCTCGCGATTACTGACCTGCATACCCCCACTCCTTTCAAAAATTATTCAGTTAAAGTGTAGCTGTTGACTGACCAATTGTCTAATTATTGGTCTTTCTTCAAGTTTTCGATTAATTCATCATAACGCGGGGAGTTCAGGAAGTTATCCACTGAAATATGGATGGCATCCGGCACTTGCTTGATTGCACGGTCAGTCAGAACTTTCTGCGTGATGACAAGCTGTGCATCCCGCGGTAACTGGTTGATTGCAGAGTTTGTCACTTCAGCATTGATGCCTGCTTTCTTGAACTTGTTGCGCAGCATACCCGCACCCATCGCACTTGAACCCATACCCGCATCACACGCAAAGATGACTTTGCTGACATGTGAGTAATCGTGTGCGCCCACGTTCTCTGTATCATATTGATTCAATAAATTCGGCTCAGTCGTTTCGTCTTTATCAACTTCAACCACTTTTACGCGGTCAGAAGTTGTAGCACCTGCTGCCTTGCCAGTCAATGCACCGGCAACAGAAGATTTTTTGCCTTTCGTTGCTTCCATCTTAGCTGTTGCTGCTGCTAAATCTTCTTCGCCTTTATCTTTAGAGAATTTAAGAATTAATGAACCGACGATGAATGAAACAAGTGCTGCGCCGAGAACACCAGCAAACATTGTTAATAAATCACCTTTAGGCGTTACTGCCATATACGCAAGTATTGAACCTGGAGCAGCAGGTGATTTCAAACCGAAATCAAGCGCTGAGAAGATTGCAACACCAGTCATACCACCTGAGATCGCTGCAATAATCATCGCAGGTTTCATCAGTACATACGGGAAGTAAATCTCGTGAATACCACCGATAAAGTGGATCAATGCCGCACCTGGTGCAGTCGCACGTGCTGAACCTCTACCGAAAATCATGTAAGCAAGTAAAATACCAAGACCTGGTCCCGGGTTAGACTCTAATGTATAAAGAATAGATTTTCCAACTTCAGCAGCCTGATCAGTCGCAAGCGGCGTTAACACACCGTGGTTAATTGCGTTGTTTAAGAATAATACTTTTGCTGGTTCAATCAAGATTGAAGTTAAAGGAAGGATGTGAAGGTCAACAAGGAATTTGACGCCTTTACCAAGTACCCACATAATCCAGCCGACAATTGGAGCTAATAAATAATATGAAACAATCATCATACCTAATGCTAAAAATCCAGCTGAGAAGTTATTGATTAACATCTCAAAACCAGTACGAATTCTTGGTTGGACAACTTTATCGAACTGCTTCATTAACCATGCTGTTAATGGTCCGATAATCATTGCGCCTAGTAACATATGCTGGTCAAAGGCAGCGATAATACCCATTGTTGCTGCTGCACCGACAACACCGCCGCGTACATCATGAATGAGTTTACCACCCATGAATGCGATTAAGATTGGAATAAGATAGTGAATAGTTGGATCGACGATTTTAGCTAAGTCTTTATTCGGCCACCAGCCATCTGGAATAAATAGAGCAGTGAGGAATCCCCATGCAATGAATACTGCAATGTTCGGCATGACCATGCTGCTTAAAAAAGAACCAAAAGCTTGGACTTTGCGTTGAAGACCATTTTTTTGTTCTGCCATATGTTTCTCTCCTTTAAAAATATTTTTTATACTGTCTTCATGTTAAGACGTTATTGAGTCTTACACAACACATACTAAACTTAACTTTGTCACATACATTGATGACAATTTGCTGTCTTGTTTGGTGCTTTTGAAAATCGGTTTATGGAAATTAAATACACAAATACGGAAAATAAGATAAAATTGAAAAGAATAGATTAAAAAACGGAGGGAACTACATGCCGCTTGTTGTACTGATTATCATATTATTCATCCTTATACCGCTTGCTGTTATGTTTTCAATGGGGAAAGGTGCGATGCTGATCGCCGGCTACAATACGATGAGTAAAGACCAGCAGAGCCAGTATGACGAGAAGAAATTATGCCAGGGTATGGGCAAGTTTTTGTTTGTTGTCAGTGCAGCAATTATTGCACTCTATTTAGTCACCAACTTCGGACCAGAGTGGGGACCCTATGTTCTGTTTGCAGTTATCTTTGTAAGTACGATTGGATTCAATAGTTACATGTTCAGAACAAAAGTTTATAAGAAGTAGGAGGGATTTTTTACAATTATATAACGGATGCCCTATTAATTGCACGATGGACCTACAATATATATGTTGGCGGATAGATATAAATTCAATCTTCTTATTATTCGACCATCTTTTTCGTGGCTTGATGACACCGTGCAGCTGGTTCTTGTAGTCGCGGGCAGCTTCCAGATACGGATTATCATCTTTCATGACAATAAACTGGCGACCTCGGCAATGGACGCAGATACCGCAAGTCTCCTTGGCATCCGGTGCATCCAGCTCGTCTGCAATAAACTTCATATAGCAGCCGTCGTATTCAATGAAGTCCTTTAATCTTGCGAGCTCAGCTAGACGTGTCTCATTCAGCTGCTGCTGGACCTCAGCATTTCGCACAGCATCGAAGTGCTGGTTGCGGTTGAGATGATAGGTGGTCTTATCCATATAAATATAGTTATGGACATAGAGGTATTTTAAGACAGACGACAGCTTTGTAACATTCAGATTGAAATGCTGCAGAATCTCGTTGCGCTTTAGCCCCTGGTCATTGTTATGCAAGAGATCCAGAATCTGTGACAACAGCTCTGGATCTTTATTCGCACCTTCAATAAATGACTTGATGATTTCCTCGTCTTCATCACCATGCAGGAGCACTGCGAGACTAGGAGAACCATCGCGCCCGGCACGGCCAATCTGCTGATAGTAGGCAATCAGGTTCTGCGGCAGCTGGAAATGAATGACGAAACCGATATCCGATTTGTCATAACCCATACCGAGCTTTACAGTGGAGACAATCACACGTGTCTCACCGCTATGAAAAGCACTTAGAATTTCCTCGGAAATATCTTCGCCAGACTCTCCTTGTACACCTGAATAATAGGCCGGTGCAGAAATACCGTGCTGAACTAGAAACTGAGCAACAGACTCACATTCCTTTTTCGTCAGACAGTAGATAATCCCTTGCTTCTGACTTAAAAACGGATGGCGAGTCAAAGCATCCGTGATAAACGCGAGGCGTTCAACTTTGCTCTGAGACGGATTGACCTGAATAGAGATATTATCCCGAATCAAATCACCGCGAAAAACATTCAGATCGCCCAGCTGATTCTTGATATCCTCAATCACCCGGTCATTAGCCGTCGCCGTTGTACCGAGGATGGCGATATGGTCGGGAAAAGACTGCAGCAGATAGACGATACGCTGATAATCCGGACGGAAGTCATGCCCCCAGTCAGAAATCGAATGCGCCTCATCTACCACAACCATCTGTATATCAGACACAGCAGACAGCCGCTCAATAAACTCAGGACTCGATAACTTCTCAGGCGAGACAATGATCGCATCAACGTCATTGAGCCGCTTATAAATCGCATCCCAGTCCTCACGATTCTGACTGTTGATGGTCACAATATCAAGCCCGAGTTTAGATGCAGCCTCTATCTGGTTATGCATCAGAGCGAGAAGCGGGCTGATGATAATCGTCGGCCCGGCACCGCGCTCGCGCAGAATCTTCGTCGCAATAAAATAGACAATCGACTTACCCCACCCCGTCTTCTGAATGACCAGCGACTTCTCCTTATTCACAACCGCCGTAATCGCCTCAAGCTGACCCTCGCGGAACTGACTCGACTCACCATAAGTCTCTTTTAAAATCTGAACTGCACGTTCTTGAATATCCATGACGCGCCCACCTTTCTGTAATGAGTTTATTGTATCTCTAGATATGAGTGGTGTGACACATCTATTTGCAGAGATACCGTATAATTTTTTTCTATCAGCTTGGCTTTAGACAAATTACTTTCAATATGACTTAACAGAATATGGACTTTCAGATAATGAGCAAGATCATCCTGCACATTTGTGAAATTATGGGTCACAATTGTTTGATGGAAACGATATTAGAAATCTTTATTGTGGTTAATGGACTTAATAAGTCGTATTATCTCCATCTCATTTTTTTCCATATAAACCCTCATAATAAAATATTTACAAAGTAATTATACTATTTTAATAACTTAGAAGTATAATGTTTATGTAAACAATAAATTATATTGACAATTTTACTTATTAGGAGATTAAGTGTGATAAGAAGAGAAAAGCAAATTTAAAAGGTCAAAGTGGTGTGAAAGCAAAATTTATTCTAAATTTATTTGTAAGGCTTAAAAGAGAAATACTGTGAATTAAGTTTGTAAAAAGGGGAGAGTTTGATGAAAACAAGAAGAGAATATGGTTTGGGAACAAATGATACTCCAATAAGTGAAAGTAAGCATGATAAATTTGAAATCATACCATATGTTGAAGCATTGGGCGAATTTATTGAGTATTGTGAGACACCTATCACTATCGCATTACAAGGTGGTTGGGGAACAGGGAAGACATCATTTATAAACTTTATAGATAATTATCTTAGAGAAAACAACCGAGATAAGATAATTACATTTAAATTTAATACGTGGCAATATTCACAATTTAATTTAGAGCATCATATAGGCATTTCCTTTCTGAAGTATCTTATAAATGAAATTGGAGTACAAGAAAATGAAAAAGAAAGAGGAAGAATTAATAAAATTTTAAATGGACTATCGAAAGCAGTGAGTGGTGGAACTATCACTTTAGGTCCACTAGGATATACATTTCCAATAGGTAAAGATGCAGAAACTCAAGAAGATGGAAATGAGTTAACAACTTTAGACATTGCACAAATGATAAGTGTGTTGAGGAAAACTATGCAAGAAGTTGTTAATAATAGACTTTCTAGATTAGGTAAAGACGGGAGAATAGTCATCTTTATCGATGACTTAGATCGTTTATCACCAGAAATTGCAGTTAAATTATTAGAAGTGATTAAACTATTTGTTGATGTAGAAGGTTGCGTATTTGTTTTAGCGGTTGATAACAAAGTGATAGAACAAGGTGTTAAACATATAAAAAATACTTCGAATGAGAAAACTAAAAGTTTTATGGAAAAAATGATTCAAGTACCTTTTAAAATTCCAGTTGAAGTTTATAAATATGAATCATTGCTTAAAGAAAAAATAGATTTATTTAAAGATAATACGGATAACTATATCAAACCTTTGTTAGAAATAATTAAGTTTTCAGTTGGTAGCAATCCTAGAGCGATTAAAAGACTTATAAATTATTACTCATTAAATATGCGAGTGATGGCATTAGATCAAACGTTAATGAACGATAAAAAATATCAAGCTCTAATGCTTTCTGTTATTTGTATGCAATTATCTAGTCAGCCTCTATATATTTTACTTATTAAGTATAAACATGATGAAGAGAAAATATTAGAACTCATAACTCAAACAACGGAAGAAGATATATCTTTCGATAATCAGTTACATGAAGAATTAGAACATTTTAATTACGGTACTGTATATGATGAAGAGATTGAGTATAATCTTAAAAAATACGAAAGGTTTTTACAGCTAACACACGACCTTCTTAATTCACTCTATTTTAATGACGAGTCAGGGAAGTTAGGAATAAGTGAAAATGAGGAACTGTCTACTGATCATTTGACTGATTTCATTAATATTCTTGGTTATAGTGAAACGACAAGTTCTGGAGAGAAGACTGATACAATAGAGAATGTAAGAACGTTTGGTGATGAAGAAGAAATTAGTCTTCAAGATTTCTATAAAGAGAGATATAAATATAAGATTCAGAGAAAATCGATTTCTTTAAAACAGATTGATGGAAGTCTTAAGGAAAATATGGAACCGAAGTATGCTTTCAGCGTAGTAATAAGTGATTTATTAAGAGATATAAACAATCAAGAAATCTATTTAGAACGTTTATCAAATCCTCAATTTTTAATAGAGAATAACGTGCCGGAAAGCGTTGCTAAAGAAGCGGAGATAATAGAAAAGGATGATACTAAATATCCTAAGTGTGCAACAATATATATACCTGAAAAAAATAAGAAACTGAAACTCGGTTATCACTATAATGCTGAAGCGGGATTGGATGCATTATATAGAATATTGTATGCTGTAACTGAAAATGAATATGATTATAATAGATTGAAGTTTAAAGTTAGGTCGATAAAATAATAGTCAATAATAAAGATGATTATTACCAAGTTGATGTGAATTAATTATGACGATTTCTTAGTCTTCAGCATCAGTTTTACCAGAAGATTGATATTATGCGTCTTTGTCAGTTATAGTAGCATGTCAAAGTGAAAATAGATTATTGGAGACTTTGAGACAAGATTGATTTCTTGTCTTTTTTTATTTTTTAACTCCATAAAAATTGTAATTTTCAGAAAATATTACTATACTAAAAGTGTAATATTAGTTTAATAGGAGGGACTCAAATGGCGAAAAAAATCTTCGAAATCGATTTAACTAAAAAGATGCACGAACAGAAATATCCAGGACATAATAGATGGCATCCTGATATTCCGGCTGCTTTTTCTGTTGAACCTGGGGAAAGTTTCAAAATGGAATGTTTAGACTGGACGGATGGTCAGATCAGCAATAATGATGATCCAACAGATATTAAGAACGTTAATTTAAATCGTGTTCATGTTCTGAGTGGTCCGGTTTATGTTAATGGTGTTGAACCTGGTGATTTGTTAGTGGTTGATATTTTAGATATTGGTACTTTCAGTGCGCATGAGTGGGGTTTTAATGGTATTTTTGCTAAGGAAAATGGCGGTAGTTTCTTAGTGGATCATTATCCAAATGCAGCGAAGTCAATTTGGGATTTTGAAGGTATTTATGCGACGAGTCGTCATGTCCCGAATGTTAAATTTGCAGGTATTATTCACCCTGGCTTAATTGGTGTTGCACCGAGTCAGGAAATGCTGGATGAGTGGAATAGACGTGAGAAGGCATTAGTTGATACGAATCCGAATCGAGTCCCGGCATTAGCGAATTTACCAGATCCTGATTCTTGTGTACTGGGTACGTTGAAAGGCGCAGATTTTGATCGTGTGGCTAAAGAAGGTGCACGTACTGTACCACCACGTGAGAACGGTGGTAACTGTGATATTAAGAACTTATCGAAAGGTTCCAGAATTTACTTCCCTGTATTTGTTGATGGTGCTAAGCTATCTGTTGGGGATTTACATTTCTCTCAAGGTGACGGTGAGATTACTTTCTGTGGCGGTATTGAAATGCCCGGCTGGATTAAGCTTAAAGTGAATGTCATTAAAGGTGGCATGGACAAGTACAAGATTAAGAGAAATCCGGCCTTCCAACCCGGGCCAGTGATGCCGCATTATAATGAGTACTTAGTATTTGAAGGGATCTCAGTCAATGAATTTTCTGGTGACCAAACGTATTTAGATGCCAATACGGCATACAGAAATGCATGTCTCAATGCGATTGAATTCTTGAAATCATGCGGTTACACAGGTGAGCAGGCTTATATGCTACTCGGATCAGCACCCGTTCAAGGTAATGTTGCGGGTATTGTTGATGTTCCAAATGCATGTTGTACGGTTTCTTTACCTAAAGAAATCTTCTTAAATAATATTATTCCGAAGCTTGATGAATAATGCCTAAATATACATTTGTTTGCCAACGTTGCGGAGAATATGACATATGGAAATCAATGAACAGTAATTTGCAAGAAGACGCCTGCCCTGAATGTGGTGAAGTGACAAACCGGATCTATAAAAGTTTTAGAACGAATCAAATGGATTCAAAGTTATACAAAAGAATCAATTCAGGCATGACACCGAAAGTCGTTAAACGCGAAAACCTCCCAAAGAGTAATGTCAAACAACTCAATCGTAATCAAAATCCTATGCCATGGACGTTATAGGGAAGCTTACACTTTCACAGTGTAAGTTTTTTTATCAGTATGGCGTATTTTTTTATAAATAATGTATCTTCCATCTTAGATGGCTAACTTGATTGTATAACTTACCGCAGTCCTTACAGTCTACTTTGAAGATAAAGCTGGTAATATAGTTAAAGGAACTGCTGTTAAAGTTTTATGATATTATGAAAGAAATCTTTGGCTTCCTTCATCTTTGATGACATACTATAAAAAGGAGCAGCGTATATGAAAAATATCGATCAGCTGATGAATGATTATTTTTTGTTTTTGAAGAACAAATCGTCTATTAATTATCTTAATGAAGTGGTGGAGATTGAGACGCCATTCCGTAATCATATCAATGACTATATTCGCATATACGTAGAACCTCTTGAAAATAATCAATTTCGTTTATCTGACGACGGGCAGACATTAAATGAACTTGAGATGTAGTTGATTGATTTTAAGAATGAGACGCGACAAAGAATTATTTCACATACACTCAAACAATTTAATTTAAGCATGGCTGATAATGAAATATATATTGATACAGATGCAAGACACTTTGCACAGAGCAAGCATGATTTAATGCAAGGCATTTTGAAAATTTATGATTTGACTATGACTACTAAGAGTAATGTTTCTAATTTGTTTGTCGACGAAGTGTTGTCTTATTTTGAGGAAAAAGAAATATATGGTTCATATAATCAAAGTCTGACCGGAACGACTGGCATCAATTATAAAATTAACTTTGTGATCAATCCTCGTAAGCATAAGCCAGAGATCCTGATTGATTTCGTGAACGACCTGAATTTCAATGTCTTTACTACGGATGCCTTTAAATACAAGGATGTCGTCAATGAACGTTATCATCTGGAAGGAATCAAGCCCGTTTATAAGATAATTGCCAATGACGAGGATAATAAGCTATCAGATAAAGTTTTAATGGCTGCTCGCAGTGAAGATATAGAAATTGTCAGATGGTCGGACAAAGCAAAGGTGGCGGCTATTGTTGATTGATGTCAATGATGTCCATCTTCCCGATGACCAACCTGCAAATCCACCCCAGAAACGAGGAATTCGATGATCATCAATCCTACTAAGAAGACCTTGCCACTGTTCAATCAGTTAACGCCGAGCACAAGTAGACTAGAGGCGGAAAGTGCCGCTGCTGCTAATCCGCTGTATTCATGGCATGCGACTTATATCAACGTCGACCGTAAGAAAGTGCTTGTTCTCGTCAATGACCTGACTTATACGCCGGTGATTATTACGGACGTTAAGGCGCAGGATAGAAAACAATTGGATGTGCTGATTGAACAGGGGATTAGACAGCAGTTCAATGCAGTGCTGCATGACCCGGATAATATTGAACGGTATTTAACCAATGCCAGGACGCTGGAAGTGAATACAGCTTATAATCGTTCGGTTATCAGTGCGGTTAATCAGTATGTCAAGCTGCTGTCCTACCAGCACATTGATTTAACGGAGCGATTTCCTCAGCCATTGATGGACAAGCTCAGCGACTATCCGTTTCTGAAGCCGGAATATCGTACGGGCAAGTCAGCCCTGAAGCAAGCGTTCAAAGCGCATATTAAATTGAGACCTGTCGTGCCACTCGAACACCAGAAGATGACACGATACAAAGTGACGCGCACGTGGCAGCCGTTCTCTCACTGGGATGACTACGCAGCGAACGGAGGCTGGTTTGAGGGCTATGAGACGATTGCTGCAGAGGTTCAAGACAATAATCAGAAGCTGCTCGAGTCATTCCGCCATTATTTGATCAATCACGATAAAATGACGGAGCAGACAGCTTCCGAACACGTAGAAAATATCGCCTTTTTCGTCGACGTCTATCTGCTGAATTACGGCATCAGAACGCCAGTGACTGATATGCGTGACCCGTATGATTTCCTGGATGACTTCCTCGTTCGGAAGGCGCTATGGGTGGGAAGTAAGGAAGTCAGACAGTTCGGCACATCGCTGAGACGCTTCTATACCTTTTTGTTCGCAGCACGGGAAATTACAAAACACGAGCGTGACTTTGCCAAGGAAGGCATCAGTTATGGTGTCGAAGAAGCGCTGCAGCGGCTAGAGCACATGACGGATGATTTTTGGGACTGAGTCATTAATGAAGAGAAAAAGTCCGGAAATCTCCACCCTTGTTTGAATTATGAAAAAATAGTACAATTAATAAAGTTTAGCAGAACAGGAGGATTAAAGGAGTAATAAGGGATACAGCGCCAGAACAGTGGATACTGTTGACGAGGAGAATGGTTATCGAACTTTCGGCGGATGCCATTCCGGACATGCTTATTCGATAGCTGATCGTTAAATCTGCCAGGTGACTGGTGGCACAAAGACGTCAGCGCAAGCAAATACTCTAAACTGACATACTGAAATACACATTTATAAAATATGGCATAAGCCAGCAATCGGAGGAAATCATTATGTGTGGTATCGTTGGATATATTGGAACAGAAGATGCAAAGGAAATTTTATTAAAAGGTCTTGAGAAATTAGAGTACCGTGGTTATGATTCAGCGGGTATCGCTGTCCGTAACGGTGAAGATGTACGTGTCTACAAAGAAAAAGGTCGGATCGCTGAACTGCGCAAAGTCGTTGATTCATCATTCGAAACTTCTACTGGTATCGGTCATACACGCTGGGCGACGCATGGTGTACCGAATCATGTGAACTCTCACCCGCATCAATCAGAATCTGAGCGTTTCACATTAGTGCATAACGGTGTGATCGAGAACTACGAGCAGCTTAAAAAAGAGTATTTATCAGATGTGACATTCAAATCAGATACAGACACTGAGATCATCGTGCAGTTAGTAGAACATTTCGCGAAAGAAGGCATGGCTACTGAAGAAGCATTCGTCGCAGTTCTGAAATTATTGCACGGGTCTTATGCATTAGGTTTACTCGATAAAGAAAATCCTGACGTGATTTATGTAGCAAAAAACAAATCACCGTTACTTGTCGGTCTTGGCGAAGGATTCAACGTCATCGCATCAGACGCTATGGCGATGCTGCAAGTGACAGACACATACGTTGAACTTGTTGATGGTGAAATCGTGCTTGTCACTAAAGACAGTGTGACAATTAAGGATGTTGAAGGTAACGTCATTGAACGTGCGCCTTACAAAGCTGAAATCGATGCATCTGATATAGAGAAAGGCACTTATGCACACTATATGTTGAAAGAAATCCACGAACAACCAGGCGTAATGCGTAAAATCATTCAGGAATATCAGGATGCTGATGGCGCGCTTAAAGTAGATGCTGACATCATCCAGGCTGTACGTCAGGTTGACCGCATCTATATCGTTGCATGTGGAACGTCTTACAATGCTGGTCTTGTCGGTAAAGAATACCTTGAGAAATGGGCGAAGGTTCCGACAGAAGTTCACGTGGCAAGTGAGTTCGTTTACAATATGCCGTTATTATCTGAGAAGCCATTGTTCATCTTCATTTCTCAGTCAGGTGAAACAGCAGACAGCCGTGCCGTCCTTGTCGCGGTCAAAGAGCTGGGTCATACAGCACTGACAATCACAAACGTGCCAGGTTCTACGTTATCCCGTGAAGCGGATCATACATTGATTCTTCATGCGGGTCCAGAGATTGCAGTAGCATCAACTAAAGCTTATACAGCACAGATTGCAGTTCTTGCGATTTTAGCTCAAGTTGTCGCAAAAGATGCCGGCCACGAAGCAGATATCGACTTGCTGCCTGAACTTGCAAAAGTGACAGCGGCGATCACAACTGTTGTCGACGACGCACCACGCATGGAAGAAATTGCACGTGAATTCCTTGCAACAACGCGTAATGCATTCTTCATCGGCCGTACAATGGACTATTATGTAGGCGTTGAAGGATCATTGAAACTGAAAGAAATCTCTTACATCCAGGCAGAGGGCTTTGCCGGCGGTGAATTGAAACATGGTACAATCGCGTTGATTGAAGAAGGCACGCCTGTTATTGCACTTGCAACACAGGAAGCAGTGAACTTATCAATCCGCGGTAACGTGAAGGAAGTTGTCGCACGTGGTGCGAATCCATGTATCATTACAATGAGCGGTCTTGAGCAGGAAGGCGATACTTACGTCATTCCAGCTGTTCATGAAATGCTCGCGCCACTTGTTTCAGTCGTAACGACTCAGCTGATTGCGTACTACGCAGCACTTCATAGAGACTGTGACGTTGACAAACCGCGTAACTTAGCGAAATCAGTAACAGTAGAATAATTGATAGATAACATAAAACAGGCGATCAGGCGATCTTAGTAGATCGCCTGTTTTTTAAGGAGGATGATTTGTCATGAAAGAGATCCATGAAATAGTGGCGATTAACTTAAAAGCTTACCGTAATGCCCATCAGTTGACGCTCGGTAATGTCTCTCATCTAACAGGAGTGAGTAAGACGATGCTCGGTCAGATTGAACGTCAGGAATCGATTCCTACCATCACGACATTGTGGAAGATTGTAAACGGTCTGAAGATTCCATTCACTGAACTGATTCGTGAGCCTGAAGAAGGTATTACTATCAGGAAGAAAACAGAACTCAAGGAAGTGCAGATGGACGAAGGGAAGTATCGTGTTTATCCGTATTTTTCGTATGACCAGAAAAAGCCGGTTGAAATAGATATGATAGAAATTGAAGCAGGAGGATACTT
The DNA here is from genome assembly GCF_004359545.1 of Macrococcus lamae. Lineage (GTDB taxonomy): Bacteria > Bacillota > Bacilli > Staphylococcales > Staphylococcaceae > Macrococcus > Macrococcus lamae. The sequence goes on along the minus strand of NZ_SCWB01000019.1, from coordinate 7,186 downwards.
CGCTGCTAAACCTCATAGACCAGGGACAACAGAGTATATCACTGTCTATGACGGAGCACTGGAACTGATGATCGGTGAGGAGCGGTTTCATCTGGCAGCGGAAGAATCGATATCATTTCATGCAGACGTTCATCATACCTATCATAACCCCGGCAATCAATTGACACGTCTGAATATAGTCATTCATTACCCTGGTAAATAATGAGTGTCGGCCTGTGATTAATTCTGAATTTATTGGGAATAATGAAAGAGCGACATTTCAGAAGGGGGAAAGCTATATGAAACAACCTATGCAATACGGTAAAGATTACAAATCTATTCCAGTCACTTCACTTTCAAGCGGACGTACGAAACAAGTGCTTCCTGACTTGTTCAGCCATACGACTCAAATTGCTAATGTCTATTTTGTAGGACATCCGTCATCGAAGGAATTTGTACTTGTTGACGGAGGTCTTCCGAACAGTGCTACGCAGATTAAGATGGCAGCAGAAGATATTTACGGAAAAGGCGCGAGACCGAAAGCCATCATATTGACACATGGTCACTTTGATCATGTCGGCTCTATCATTGAACTTGTTCATGACTGGCAAGTACCGGTCATCGCACATCCTCGTGAGATTCCGTTTCTGACAGGCAAGGAATACTATGAGTCTCCGGATCCGAGTGTCGGCGGTGGACTTGCTGCCCGGATGTCATTCATGTTTCCGAAGCGGCCGATCAATCTGCAGGACAACGTCTATGCACTTCCTGAAGATGGCACTGTGCCTTTTATGCCGGGATTCCAGTGGATTCATACACCTGGTCATACGCCAGGTCATGTGTCATTCTTCAGACCAGCTGACCGCGTTCTGATTGCAGGCGATGCGTTCGTCAATGTAAAGCAGGAATCGCTGCGTAAAGTATTTCTGCAGACAGAAGAGTTAAACGGTCCGCCGAAATATTTCACACCAGACTGGGTCTCTGCACGAGAATCAGTGAGACGACTTGCAGCACTGAAGCCACGTGTTGCAGTCACTGGGCATGGCAAGGAAATCGTCGGTGAATATTTGGAGCATCACCTTGATTATCTTGCAGAAAACTTTGATATCATGGCAATCCCGAAAGATGGGCGTTACGTCAGACGGATGAACCGCTAAATTTCTCAGCACAGGAGATTCTCCTGTGTTTTTTTGTGTTATAATATTCCGACATGTGATGAGGAGGGATATGATGGAACGAATCATGATTATCGGTTCAGGTGGGTCAGGGAAATCCACACTCGCGAGAACGCTGGGGCGCCGCTTAGAGATTCCAGTCATTCATCTGGACGCCCATATGTGGAAACCGAACTGGAACATAACGACTAAGGAAGAGCAGCGGGTCATTCAGCAGCAGCTCCTGCAAGACGACAAATGGATCATCGACGGTAACTATTCAAGTACATTTGACGTGCGGATAGCGCGCGCCGACACGATTATCTTTCTCGACATTAACCGGCGTATCACAGTCTATCAGGCCATCAAGCGCTACTTGACGCATCGAAATCAAGTTCGACCGGATATGGCAGAAGGCTGTGTCGAGAAAATTGACCGCGAGTTCCTGAGCTGGATCTGGAATTTCCCGCGTGACAAACGGCCAGGAATCATGAAGATGCTGGAGACAGTCGAGTCGAGCAAAAAAGTGATTATATTGAGGACACCTCGACAAATTGCGACGTTTCTTGAGACAGTAGGAACTACTAAGAATTAGATAATTGCATCAAACCACAAGTCCGTTTGATGCAATTATTTATTTACAAAATATTTCAATTAAACATTTTATTTTACATTAATTCCTTTTATACTAGAGTTATTAACGGTAAAGGGGAATGACAATGAAAAAGTTAACTGCAATTATAGTAATGCTGATGATGCTGCTGGCACTGACACTGCCTGCTGAAGCGGCAAGTAAAGCGCCGGGACTTCCGAACTTGAAATCTGAGAAGACCATCACTGCGATGAAAAAAGGGACAAAGACCTTCAATGGAGTAAAACTCGGCGATACTGTTACAACGGCTAAAGCTAAATGGGGCAAACCAGCATATGCATATACGAGCATCAATAAATACTATGATTATGGGCTGACTTACGATATCGAGACAGATGATGATTATGATACACACGAAATCTACTTCACAGGAAAACGCGGTGTCACAAAAGCGAACTACAAACTGAATTACATTGAGTACAGCGGATCAAGCTTGAACTTCAAATACAAGGACATGCTGCGCTACTGGAAGAAAGCAGATTTCACTTATATCAGTGGAGAAACAGAAAACTATATTTACGGTCAGACTATCTTAGTCTATGACGAAAACGACGGTGCGTTCATGGGTTATAAATACGCTGATAAAGCGACGATCACTGCAATTAAGAAAGCATTTTCCAAGTAATGATGAAGAAATCACTTCGGTGATTTCTTTTATTATGAAAGATGCTCATAAGATTTTCTTCCAGGAGTATTGGCGAACGATTCAGGAAGTGCTATAATAAATTCACATTCATTATATTCGCACTCTTAGTTCAGCGGGAGAATACTTGCTCGACAAGCAAGGGGTCGGCGGTTCGAATCCGTCAGGGTGCATTATGAAAACCACTTATCGCTATGATAAGTGGTTTTTTATGGAAAACTAAACTTCTTCTATAGAAACTTTTTGCGTAAGGCAAGAATGGCAAACACGATGAGCGCAAGCACTAATAGGTTAATTAATAGACCGATGGGTGAGACGAATAATAACATGATAAAATCCTCCTGTAATTGTAGATTGAATAAATCATAGCAGTTTTCTGAAAATTAAAATACACAAATCTGGAAAATAAGATAAAATTAAAGAGAATATACTAAACATCGGAGGGATCAACGTGCCTTTAATTGTTCTAATCATCATACTCCTTTTTCTTGTACCGCTTGCCATCATGTTCTCTATGGGCAAAGGTGCCATGCTGATATCCGGCTACAGTACGATGAGTAAAGAAAAGCAGAGTCAATATGACGAGAAGAAGCTATGCCAAGGAATGAGCAGATTTCTATATGTTGTGATAGCGTTGATGATCGCATTATATTTAGTTGATAACTTCGGACCGAACTGGGGATTGTATGTCTTGTTCGCAATAATATTTTTCGGTGCAGTTGGATTTAATATTTACTTGTTCAAATCCAGGACTTATAAGAAGTAGGATTAAAGGAGGTGGCTATGATGAACGATCACACGATGAGCATTTGGCAGGCATATAAGAGCTACTGGCGGAATGGTGTAGACTTTCAGGGGAGAGCAAGACGGAAGGAATACTGGGTGCCTGTGCTGATCAATGCACTCATAGGCATTGTGACTACAGTACTGTTATACTTAGCTCTGATTTCTTCTTCGTCCGATCTTCAGCCAGGTGAATTACCGCCAATTATGTTTATCTTACCGCTGTTTTATGGATTTTTATTATTGTTCTCACTGGCTAAGCTGCTGCCTGATTTATCAGTCGCAGTCAGAAGAATGCATGATATCGGCAAATCAGGATGGTATACTCTCATACCTATCGTTCAGCCCTTTATCTTTATGGTTATCGTTTTCATCATCAACATCGCAACGTTTCGTACTACACCAGAACCAGAGACAATGTCAGATACTGTCCTGCTGGTCTTGTTCGGCCTCGTTGCTCTTGTGACCATTGGCATATATATCTGGTACTTCATTATGCTGGTGACCCCGTCAGAACCGCACACGAACCGGTGGGGTGTGAATCCATATCAAAGAAGTAATGAACAGTGACGGGAAATTAATAACTGATAATAAAAGCTTGTTTATAAAATGATTAAATGAATGCTGTTTTTCATATATATCTTTACGCACGTTATTATGTATTCGAGGTGAAGAGATGGATATTATGACACCTGATAAAGTACGTGAAAATTTCTATGAAGTTTTAAAACAAGTGAATAATACCTATCAACCCATAATTATTAATGGAACAAAAAAAGAAGATAGTGCTGTCATCGTTAGTCTTGATTATTGGAATAGCATACAGGAAACAATGTATTTAGAAACATCGGGTACTTTAAAGACGGTGAGAATGAGAGAGAAAGATGGCTCAGGTTTTACCAATGTCGATAATATTGACTGGAACATTCTGTGATGGTTTTTATATTATATGGGACATTGAGAAGAGGATTTGCGGTTGAAAGTCCCATAAAACGATAATATGAGACTTTCACGTTATTTTTCAACAGTGAAAGTCTCATATTTTCTGATCCATTTTCTTTTATAAAGATAAATTCTAGTCACTACTTCCCGTATTCACCAATGCGAATGGATAAACATGAGCTGCACCTTGTTCCAGCAGCAGACTGGCAGCAACGGTCATCGTCCATCGTGAATCGACGAGGTCATCAATCAGTAGAACGTTCTTCTCTTGGATAAATTCCGCCTGGTTAACTTTAAGATAATCCCGCACGTTCTGTTCCTGCATCATCGAGTTGTGCATGTCTCTCTGCGATACACCTTTAGCTGTTTTCAAGAGGGCTTCTTCGTCGTACTGGATGCCATGCTGATCTGCTATCTTTTTTGCAAGATCGCTGATAAGATCCGGTCTTCGCATGCTCGGTACTCCGACAATCACATCAATATCATTCGCTTCAATATGCTCTTTCAAAAACTGACTGATGGTTGTGACTGTCTTGTCTGAGAAATGTCCTTGCTCACGCTCTAGCATAAACCGCCTGCCGATCGGTGAGTAAGGGTCAACAGTATATGTCCAGCCTTCTCGAAACTGCAAATTGTCGTCAATCTTCTTGTTATTCGACCAGCGTTTGCGTGGGGCAATCACACCGTGCAGCTTATTTTTATAGTCTTTAGCCGGCTCGAGATAAGGATTATCCTCTGACAGCGTCACAAATTGTCTTCCTCTGCAGTGCACACAGATTCCGCAGCGCTCTTTCACATCCGGTGCGTCCAGTTCATCAGCGATAAACTTCATATAGCAGCCGTCATAACTGATAAATCGTTTCAGATTATCCAGCTCAGCAAGCCTTGTCATGTTCAACTGCTGCTGTACATGAGCATTTCGGGCCGCGTCAAATGGCTGCTTCGGATTAAGATAATACTTGTTCTTCTCCATATAAATATAGTTATGGACAAAGAGATACTTCAGCACGGCACTGAGCTTAGTGACACTTAAATTAAAATGCTGCAGAATCTCGTTACGTTTCAGTCCATCCTTGCTGTCGCCGATAATTTCTAGAATCTGCTGCAGCAGTTCCGGATCCTTGTTCGCACTGTCAATGAATGACTTGATGATCTCCTCGTCCTCATCACCGTGCAGCAAAATCGCAAGTGCCGACGAACCATCCCGTCCCGCACGACCAATCTGCTGGTAGTAGGCAATCAAGTTCTGCGGCAGTTGAAAATGAATGACAAAGCCGATATCCGACTTATCATAACCCATGCCGAGCTTGACCGTCGAGACAATCACACGCGTCGCACCTGTATGGAAGTCGTTCAGCATTGCCTCGGAAATATCCTCGCTGAACTCATTTTGTACCCCGGAATAATATCTTGCAGCTGAAATGCCGTTCTGAATAAGAAAATCCGTAACAGAATCACATTCCTTCTTTGTTAAACAATAAATAATCCCTTGATTCTCACTCAAGAAAGGATGACGCGTCAAAGCATCCGTAATAAAAGCCAGCCGCTCAACCTTACTCTGTGATGGATTGACCTGGATGGAAATATTATCACGGATCAAGTCACCACGGAAGACATTCAAATCGCCTAACTGATCCTTAATATCCTGAATCACCCGGTCATTGGCCGTCGCCGTCGTGCCGAGAATCGCGATGTGGTCGGGGAAGCTCTTTAATAAGTAGACAATACGCTGATAATCCGGCCTGAAATCGTGACCCCAGTCAGAAATCGAATGCGCCTCATCGACGACCACCATCTCAATATCAGAAACGGTCGAGAGCTTGTCAATGAACTCCGTATTCGACAGCTTTTCAGGTGAGACAATAATCGCATCAACCGTATGGAACGATGCATAGATTGCCTCCCAGTCATCACGATTGTTACTGTTAATCGTCACCACATTAAGACCGAGCTTTTCAGCCGCTTCAATCTGATTGTGCATCAGTGCAAGAAGCGGACTGATAATAATCGTCGGCCCCGCACCACGCTCGCGCAGAATCTTAGTCGCAATGAAATACACAATCGACTTACCCCAGCCCGTCTTCTGAATCACCAGCGTCTTCTCTTTATTCACCACCGCCGTAATCGCTTCAAGCTGACCCTCGCGGAATTCACTTGCCTCGCCGTAGGTATCTTTTAAAATTTGTGTAGCGCGTTCTTGAATTGAGTTCATGGTAGACCTCCCTTAAGATTATTGTACTAGAAAATGTCTCTAAATATTAAATTGAAAGCAAGACCAAACATCATTTCTATTAAAAATATCTACTAATATCACTAATTACTGTAAAATGATAATTAACATAGCATCTAGATAAAGGAGAGATCACAGTGCTGAAATTACCAGATATCACAGACAAACAAATTATTGAACAGATGAAAGAAGGAACGTTTAACTATAACGGAATCAAATATGGCTCCACATATAAAGAAGTGCTTAAACAGATAGGGAAACCCCCAGTTAAAGAACCTTCAACGGATTATCCTACAACATTTGGGTCTGACTATGGGAATAAGAGTCATTCAGTACGTTATCGTTTGACAGAATAGAAAAATGAAAGAAGAAAGACCTTATACTGTTGCATTTGACTACAATCAACTGGACATGACGATAGATTTTGACACAAAGACGATACGAAAATTAGAGGGCGAGCCTCGGAAAGATCAGCCCGACTGGGATGAGGAAAGTGATTTTAAGACGTATCGCTACCGTTATGGCTATATATACTTTAATAAATATAAGAAACTATTTGCAATTTCTTATTATGATAAAAAGTTGATGAAGAAGTGGGAGGATGATTACTGAAGGGGCGTAGATAGGATAATAATTTAAAACTATGAAAACTGAATATGTTATAAATACTCTCAGCATGTTAATGGCAAAACTAAAATGTAGGAAAACGGCAATTTAAAATTGTTGGTTTTCCTACATTTTTTAGTATGCTTTTCTCATGCTTTCAAGGAGGATTTCATGAGAAAAGATATACGAGAAGGAGT
>NZ_SCWB01000018.1 GCF_004359545.1 Macrococcus lamae | reverse complement strand
AGAAATGGTCCGCAGGCTTTATTCCCAACTGGTCATTAGTCATGAACCAGCTTCTTCTTCATGAACAGATTAAGGACAGAGTGGTTAAGTATATGGAGTAACTTACACACTTAACTTGACACACCCCCCAGTAAATAAGTAAATATGATAAAAGAAACTACATGGAATTTAAATATTTCCACGTAGTTTCTTTTTATTTATCTAAAAATTCTTTAATGGCTTTCTTGTTCATTTCCTTATTAATATCAAGCACACTGCCGGCTCCATAAATATCTACCATATCATAACTATTTTTAACAGGAACGACCAATGTCTGAATATCTTTGTCGCCTCTAATCATAAACGAAGCTCCTGTTTTAAAGATATCACCGTTAGTCATATTCGTATCGACGTACCCTCTTGCTATACCTGCGAGTTTTGGTGCTTTTATCACAGCAGACAAAGATACCATTTCTTTCTCTAGTGCTTTAATAACTTGCTGCTGACGTCTGACACGACCAAAATCCCCTTCTTCATCGTGACGAAAACGTGCATAGCCCAGCACTTCTTTACCTGATAAATTATGCTGTCCTTTTTTTAGAGAAACCCCAATTTTTGCAGACATATCTTTTTCGACATTAATAGGCAGCCCGTTTGGTGATAGTTCATCCACCATCTGCTCAAAACCTTTGAAATTGATAATGGCGTAATATTCAAGATCAATTCCTAGATTATGTTTTATCGTCTTTCTAAGTAATTCAGGACCGCCAAGCGTGTATGCTGTGTTTATTTTATAGTTCTGGTAACCTCCAGGAATTTCAGCATAAATATCACGCATAATAGAGATGACCTTCATTTTTTTGTTCAAGTAATCATATTGTGCGACCATGATTGAGTCAGTTCGAGCTGATCCATCCACTACTCTATCCTGACCAAGTATCAGTACATTGACTTTAGCATCTTCATTGATAGGACCATTAAAAGTATAATCTTTCGGTGTCTTTCCATGGTCTTTAGCAAGCTCCAGTCCAGAATCAAAACTAAATTTCATCCAGAAAAACAACAGCGTTGATAGCAGTAATAAAACTAAAATAATAATGGGTAACTTTTTCAGACGGCGCTTCTTCATACGCACTAACGGTTTTTCAGCTGTCATCTAAACCCTCTTTCATAGATACAATAATATATTTAACTTATAGAATTTAATATTAAAAATCAAGCAATTCTCATAATAATTACTGAAAAATTATAGTAAAATGAAAATAAGAAAGAAGAAGGTGATTAATATTGAAGATAAATAAAGCTTATTTTGCTGGAGGCTGTTTTTGGTGTATGGTTAAGCCGTTTGATCAATATGAAGGAATTGAAGGTATAATCAGTGGTTATATGGGTGGACATGTGGACAATCCTACTTATGAACAAGTTAAAACCGGAACAACAGGTCATTATGAAGCCGTTGAGATTGAATATGATCCGGCATTGTTCCCTTTTGATAAATTGCTGGATATATTTTTTAAGCAGATAGATCCAACGGATGCAGATGGCCAGTTCCATGACCGAGGCTCTCAGTACCGTACGGCAATATTTTATGTTAATGAAGCACAAAAAGAAGCAGCCGAAAATTATATTACATCGATTCAAAGTCAATATAATAAACCTATTGTAACAGAAGTACTCCCATATAAAACATTTTATGCGGCAGAAGAATATCATCAGAACTACTACATGAAAGATCCTGAGAATTATGCACAAGAACAACAATTAAGACAACAATATGCGACGAAAACATCACAATAATGTGGTGTTTTTCTCATAGCGGACTTTTTTCTTAAAAAGTTTTTATTTTTTAAATAATATAATAAGTTTACATAACTAATTTATATTATTTAAAAAAGTAAAAAAGTCAGCCCCAATTATCAGGACTGACAACAATTTATTTAATTTCAGTGATTTTGTCACCTTGTCTAACATAACCATAATGTGTGTTAACTAATGACTGGTTGTTCAGGTTAGTAAATACAATCGGCGTAATATCGCTCTTGGCATTCTTTCTGATGTAATCAAGATCAACACGAAGCAATGGCTGACCGATGACAATACTATCGCCTGGTTTTACAAGTACTTCAAATCCTTCCCCTTTTAATGCCACTGTTTCAAGACCGAAATGAATCAATACTTCAACACCTTCATCTGATTCAAGACCTAAAGCATGTTTTGTCGGAAAATCCATCTTCACGACACCGTCAAACGGCGCAACGACTTCTCCACTTTCAGGGATAATAGCGAAACCTTCTCCCATCATTTTACCGGCAAATACTTCATCCGGTACTTTAGTGATATCAACAACTTCTCCGCTAATCGGAGCAAATACTTCTGTCACGCCTGCAGTCGCACGATGATCACGGTCAGCTGGAGCCGTCTGTTCAATGACAACATCATCATTACCTTCTATTGTAACAGCCTGATCAGGACGAGTGATTTCACCTGACATAATCCGTGCCATATCGTGTTTGATCTGATCTGATTTAGGTCCAAAGATAGCCTGCATATTGTTTCCGACTTCAAGTACTCCTGCTGCCCCTAAAGCTTTTAATTCATTCGTGTCAACTTTAGCTTTATCTTTGACTTCTACACGAAGACGAGTGATACATGCGTCAAGGTGTTTGATGTTTTCCTGCCCACCCATTGCATCAAGCACTGCAAATGGCAGTTCACCTGCTGTTGCTGTTTTAGATGTTGTTTCTTCATCTTCACGACCTGGTGTTTTCAAGTTGAACTTCTTGATAGCGAATGTGAACAGGAAGTAGTAAACGACTGCATATACTAATCCAACCGGAATTACTAATAATGCGTTTGTACGATCCCAGTTCAACAGACCGAATAATGTATAGTCGATGAACCCGCCTGAGAAAGTCATACCAATTTTCACATCAAGTAAGTGCATGATCAAAAATGAAGTACCGGCCAGGAACACATGAATGACATAAAGAATTGGTGCAACGAACAAGAAAGAGAATTCAAGCGGTTCTGTGATACCTGTAAGGAATGAAGTCAGGGCAGCAGATAGCATTAAGCCCCCTACTACTTTCTTACGTTCCGGACGCGCCTGACGATAAATTGCATAGGCTGCTGCCGGCAGACCGAACATCATAAATGGATATTTACCAGTAGTGAACATACCTGCTGTAAACGGTACACCGTCTTTCATTTGAGACATCCAGATCTTCTGGTCACCCCGTACTAAGTTTCCAGCTGCATCTGTATATTGACCAAATTCAAACCAGAATGGAGCGTAGAAGATGTGATGCAGTCCAAATGGAATTAATGCTCGTTCGATAATACCGAATATAAATGTTGTTAGAACTAAGTTCTTATTCAACAGAAACTCTGAAAGACCATTCAATCCACCTTGAATTGTCGGCCAGATTAATGCAAGAACAATCCCTGCGATAATCGCCATTAAAGATGTAATAATAGGAACGAAACGTTTACCAGCAAAGAAACCTAGAAAAGCCGGTAATGTAATATTGTAAAACTTGTTGTAGCACCAGGCAGCAATAGCCCCCATGATGATACCACCGAAGACACCGGTCTGTAAGGTCGGTATACCAAGAATTAAGGCATTACCAGGATCCTTTGCAGCCTGACCAAGTGTATTTGCGCCGTCACCATAGCTGAAGATGTCATCGATAGTAAGTCCAAGAAATTTACCCATCGTGGCATTCATGATTAAATATCCGACTAATGCGGCAAGTCCCGCAACTCCGTCACCACCTGCGAGTCCGAGTGCGGTACCGATAGCAAATAATAGCGGTAAGTTATCAAAAATAACCTGCCCCGCTGATTCCATAATACCGGATAACATGACAAAGAACTGTGTATTTAACCACGGTGCATATTGAACTAACTGCTCATTATGCATTGCATTACCAAATGCCAGCAGAATCCCTGCGGCTGGCAGAATTGCTACCGGAAGCATCAAAGCTTTACCGATTCGCTGTAACTGCCCGAATAATGATTTGAACATGTGTGTTCCTCCTTTATATTTGTTTAAGCAAAAAATGATACAAAAAAAGGCATGAGTACAGACTGGTCCCTAGTACCAGCCGTCAACTCATGCCTGCATAACCAGTTACACGTCTTCGACTTCAGTATTAAACTGCTGTATATGCATCGTTAAGTAAACAAGCTCAGATTCATAGACCGGTTTACTTAACTGCTGCTGCATCATTTTTACTATCTTAACAGCAACATTGTAGCATGTAGGATATTGAAGTTTCAATAGTTTTTCTAAATTTCTTTGTTCAGGCGGGCGATCATTAATCATGACACGCTGCACTGCAAAACTAATATGTCTGACAAAGCGAGCATAGATTAAAGAATCCTTATTCACTTGTATTTTAAGGTCGTGCTCAATAATCTGAACTGCACGGGCTACTACTTCAGTCATCATATTCATTTCACGCATCGTATGATTATTAATCGAAGAATGGATATGCAATGCAATAAATCCTATCTCAGTATGCGGAAAATGCACCCCTAATTTTTCATTCAGCATTTCAACTACTTTAGAAGCTACATCAAATTCCTGTGGATATAACGCTTCTGTCTCTTTAATAAAAGGATTTGAAATGACAATGCCATCTTCAAGACGTTTTAGTGCGAAGATGATATGATCTGTTAAAGAAAGTAAAATAGAGTCATTGACTTCCCCGTAAGCCATTTCCTTGATTGTATCAACGATTTCAATGACTGTCTTAATAACACGTTCATCTGTCATGCCAATCAGTGTTTTGTAACGTTCCTGCTCGTGATAGCCTCTAAGTTCATAAATTTTCTCAATCTTATCTGTTTCAATTCTCTGACCCTGCTTTTTGCCGAAACCTATCCCTCTACCGATGAGCACGACTTCTTCGTCATAATAATTCGCGATGAGGACATTGTTATTCAATGCTTTCTCAATTATATATTCACCCATATGTAACCTCATTCTTAAGCCCTATGTCAGATATTTCTCAGCGTGATATAATATCATCATGACTTGTGTTTAATATTAATATATCAAATATGAGCAATTAAACAAGGAAGGGTGTTACTTAAATGAAAATAAAGAAATATTTAGTGCTAATCGTCAGTATGCTTCTTATCACTTCTGTTATTATAACGAAACCTTCATATGCAGTAACTGAGGAAGCATGGGGAGAAGCCGTCACAGTATATGGTGCTGCACTCGAGTCCAATGCACAGCTGCAGGATACGACAAAACAATTATTAGGTACAGCAGACTCAGATAAAACCACTTATGTGTATGCTGAAGACCTAGGAAAATATTTAAACCTGCAGTCTTCCAATGATGTACTGAAATCAAGTATCCGTATTAAGAAATTAACTAAAGGATCAGGGTTGACGCTCAGCATCGACCAATCTAAAGGAAAAATCACTAAAATCACAGAAGATACTTATAAAAATGCCCTGCTGACAGCAGGTGTCACAGATGCAGAAGTCAAAATTGCTGCCGCTGAAGATGTGACTGGAGAAAGTGCTCTTGCTGGTGTATACAAAGCATTTGAAACACAAGGAGAAGCTATTGACCAGAATCAGACACAGGCTGCTCAGGAAGAACTTAATACTATTACTAATATCAACGAAGAGAATCAGAATAAAGAAGGCTATTCTCAGGAACAGCTAAATAAAGCCATCGCTGAAGCAAAAGCAGAAATCGCTAAACAAGGCGGCAACTTATCGCAGGATCAGATTAAAAACATAGTCGTTGAAAAAATCAACAACAACGGTTTGAACAATGTACTGAATAACAATCAGATTACATTAATCGTCAATTTTATCAATAATGCTCAAAATCAAGGTGTATTTACTGGTGATAACGCCGATAAAATAATTGACAGTGCAACAAGTTATGTCGATGACCTTAAAAACTCAGATGCATTTAAGAATGCAGCTGATAAAGCAAAGAAATCTGGTAAAGATCTGCAGAATTCCCTAGAAGAGCAAGGTGTCTTTGAAAAATTCACCGCTGCTATCCAGTCATTCTTTAATGCTATCGTCAATTTCTTTAAATCATTATTTGCATAAAAAATAAGCAGCCGGCTGGCTGCTTTTTATTTTTGATATGGCGTACTCTGAAATTCGTCATCCCATGTTTCTACTTTTGATAAATCTGTCGAGATGTTTGATTTTCTGAATACCGGATTCAATTCGCGTTTCCTTTGAGCAGCATAATCTTTTGCCACTTCAAAGACGACATGAGCGAGCCCGATAATCGCAGTAATATTCAAAATAGCCATCAGTCCCATGAATAAATCTGCTGTTGCCCACACAGTTTCTACTTTGAATACCGCACCAAGGAAAACCATAACTACAACGAGTATTCTAAATATCAGCATCACTGCTTTGTTTTTAGTCAAATATTCAATATTAGACTGTCCATAGTAGTAATTACCGATAACAGAGGAATAGGCGAATAAAAATACTGCAACAGTCAGGAACATGCCGCCAAAAGAACCGACATGACTGTTAAGTGCCGCTTGTGTAACTGCAACGCCCTGTGCTTTATCTTCTCCGAACTCAAGTCCTGAATAAAGAAGTATCATAATAGCAGTTGCTGTACAGACCAGCATCGTGTCAAAGAACACACCTAAAGACTGAATGAGACCTTGTTTCACTGGATGAGTCACCGCTGCTGTCGCTGCGGCGTTCGGAGCTGACCCCATCCCTGCTTCATTTGAGAATAATCCTCGTTTGATCCCTTGCATAATAGTAAAACCAAGCGCTCCGCCAAATGCCGGCTCAAAACCGAATGCCCCTTTAAAGATGCTGACAATCATCGGAATCACATCACCGATATGAGTTACTAAAACAAATAGTACAATTAAAATATAGAAAATCGCCATCACTGGAACAATAGCAGAAGAGACATTAGCAATCCATCGCACACCACCGAAAATCACAACTGCGGTGATTAAAGCAAGCACTAAACCTGTTACCCAGGCCGGCGTATTATACTGAGAATTAAAGCTTTCTGCAATTGTGTTCGATTGTACTGTGTTAAAGACAAAAGCAAAAGTAACAGTGATCAGAATCGCAAATGTTGTTCCCAGCCATTTCTGACCAAGTCCTTGTTCCATGTAATAAGCAGGACCACCACGGAAACCGCCTTCTTTATCTTTTACTTTGTAAACTTGAGCGAGTGTCGCTTCAAAGAACGCACTTGCTGCACCAAAGAAAGCAATAACCCACATCCAGAATACAGCGCCAGGACCACCGAGTACGATCGCTGTCGCAACACCTGCGATATTACCTGTTCCTACACGGCTGGCTGCACTAATAGCAAATGCCTGGAATGAAGAAATCCCCTTTTTTCCATCATCTAAAGTTTCAGGTTTTTCACCTATGACACGGAACATTTCCGGCAGCCATCTAAGCTGTACAAATCTTGAACTCAAGCTGAAGAATAAGCCTGCTAATAGCAATAATCCAATTAAGAACTGAGTCCAGATTAAGTCATTACCTGTTGAAACAACTGTTTTAAACCATTCAGGTATAATTGCGTCAAAGTTAATATCATTAAAATTCAAATAAAAATCCTCCTGTAAAAAAATACGTATTTAACAGTATTCTATCACAAAGTGGAGGATAATGATTTATTTTTCAAACTATTATTCTATAATCAATAGTGTTTCAGGCATTCCAAATTCTGCTGTATCTACTATAAAGCTGCCGTTAGTATAACGTTCTGTCAGCCTGATACTTTTTACAGAACCTGCTTCCAATTCACCAGTTTCAGAAATAATAACGTAACGTTTCTGATCATCAGCGACAGCTGCTCCGATAATGCGATGCGGATTTGATTTAATTTCTTTAAGAACGACGACACCGCGGTTAGCACGTTTACCCCTTTCAACTGAATCTAGTTTCATCCGTTTGACTGATCCTCTATGCGTCGCAAGAACTATGGTATGATCAGCGAAAAGCAGTTCTGTTGCTACTACAGTATCATCATCTTTTAAGTTAATTGATTTGACTCCGGCTGCTTTAATACCTGTCTCAGCCACTTCTGATAATGAATACCGCAGCGCCATTCCTTTTCTCGTCACTACAAGCACTTCTTCTTCTCCTGTGACCACGAGTGATTGAACCACTTCATCATCTGATTTTAATTTCATGCACATCACAGGTTTTGAGTACCGTTTCGTACTGAATTCTGAAAGACGAGTCTTCTTTATCATACCATTTTTGGTGGCTGTCAAGATTGAAGTGTCAAGATTGAAGTCAGATACAGCCAGCATCTGTACCACTCGCTCCTGTTCTTTAAGTGGAACGAGCTGTGAAATATGCATCCCCAGATCTTTCCACTTATGATCCGGTAAATTGACGACTGGTACATAAATATAGTTTCCTAATGTCGTAAAAACAAGTACAACATGCTGTAAATTTGTCGATAAATGCTCAATCAGGAAGTCACCTTCCTTCAGACCTATTTCATTGAGGCCACTTGCACCAAAGCTGCGCAGTGATGTACGTTTAATATAGCCTTCACGTGTTAGACTAACGACAACTTCTTCGCTAGGTACAATAATATCTTTCGAAATTTTGATTTCAGCTACGTTATCTTCAATCTTACTCAGACGCTCTGTCGCAAAATCTTTTCTGACAGCTTTCAACTCTTTTTTTATAACCTGCATTAATTTTTTCGGATTACCAAGTATTTCATTCAAAGATTTTAGTTTATTATTCAACTCCTGATGTTCCTGCTCTAAAGCCACAATATCTGTATTCGTCAACCGATATAACTGAAGCGTCACTATTGCTTCTGCCTGTTCCATCGTAAAGTCAAACTGATCTACAAGATTTTCCTTGGCATTTTGCTTGTTCTTCGATTCTCGGATAGTTGAAATCACTTCTTCCATAATGGATAGTGCTTTAATCAACCCTTCTACAATATGCATCCGTTTTTTTGCTTGTGCCAGTTCGTGTTTACTGCGGCGTGTCACGACTTCTTGCTGGTGATTGATGTAGCTTGTTAGAATCTCTTTAATACCTAACAGTTTCGGTCTTCTTTCACTGATAGCTACCATATTGAAGTTATAAGTTATCTGCAGATCCGTATTTTTGTATAAAAAGTTCAAAATACCTTCTGCATTAGCATCCTTTTTAAGTTCTACAGCAATGCGGAGTCCGTCTCTGTCTGTTTCATCCCTGACTTCATTGATGCCTTCCACTTTCTTATCAGCTCTCAGCTCGTCAATCCTCTTAACTAAAGTACTTTTATTGACTTCATAAGGAATCTCAGTAATGACTATTTCTGTTCTTCCACCACGTAGTTCTTCAAACTCGACTTTACCGCGTACGACAGCTTTTCCTTTACCTGTTTCATAAGCTTGCTTAATACCGGCACGACCCTGAATAATGCCACCTGTCGGAAAATCAGGACCTGGCATAAGCGTCATCAGTTCATCTACAGATATTGAAGGCTTATCGATAACTGCAAGTGCAGCATCAATCACTTCTCCTAAATTATGTGTCGGAATGTCGGTCGCATACCCTGCTGATATCCCGGTAGATCCGTTAACAAGTAGATTTGGATACTTCGCAGGCAGTACCATCGGCTCCATTGCTGTATCATCAAAGTTCTGTACAAAATCGACAGTATTGTGCTGAATATCTTCCAGTAGTACACTCGCAAGTTTTGATAATTTTGCTTCTGTATAACGCATTGCAGCCGGTGGGTCATTATCAATGCTACCATTGTTGCCATGCATTTCTATCAATACATGACGAAGTTTCCAGTCTTGACTCATTCTGACCATGGCATCATAAACTGAAGTATCACCATGCGGATGATAATTACCGATGACATTACCGACCGTCTTCGCACTTTTTCTGAAGTTTCTGTCGAAAATATTTCCATCCTGGTGCATTGCAAACAAAATTCGACGTTGTACAGGTTTCAGACCATCACGAACGTCCGGCAGTGCTCTGTCCTGAATAATGTATTTACTATAACGTCCAAAACGATCCCCTATGACATCTTCGAGCGGTAAATTCTGTATTTGTTCTACCACTATGCTTCATCTCCAATCGTCACATCATGAATTTCTTCAATATCCTGCTCTTGTTCAAGCAGAACGACCTCATCATTTTCTAATATGCTTGCATCTTCGTGCATACCAAATTCCACGTGACGTTCAATCCAATCACGTCTAGGTTCTACTTTGTCTCCCATCAATGTCGTGACTCGTTTAGCACTGCGCAGTTCATCATCAATCTGCACTCGAATCAATGTTCTAGTCTCAGGATTCATCGTTGTATCCCATAATTGATCAGCATTCATTTCACCAAGACCTTTATAGCGCTGCAGCGTAAAGCCCTTTCCGACTTTGTTCTGGACTTCTTTTAGTTCATCGTCCGTCCACGCATATTCGATCTGCTCTGATTTCCCTTTGCCTTTCGATATTTTGTAGAGCGGCGGTAATGCAATATATATTCTGCCATCTTCAAGTAATGGTCGCATATACTTGAAAAAGAACGTGAGCAGCAGCACTTGGATGTGAGCGCCATCTGTATCTGCATCGGTCATAATAATGACTTTACTGTAGTTACTGTCTTTCAAAGTGAAGTCATTACCCACACCTGCACCTATCGTATGAATAATCGTATTGATTTCTTCGTTTTTAAAGATATCTTCGAGTTTTGCTTTTTCTGTATTGATGACTTTACCGCGAAGTGGGAGTATCGCCTGGAACTTGCGGTCACGGCCAAGTTTTGCTGAACCGCCTGCTGAATCGCCCTCCACTAAATAAAGTTCATTTTTCTCTGTGTTCTTACTCTGTGCTGGTGTCAATTTACCTGACAGAAGTGTTTCCTTACGTTTCTTCTTACCATTACGAGCTTCTTCGCGAGCTTTACGAGCTGCTTCACGAGCCTGTGAAGCTTTGACAGCCTTTTTGACAAGGTTTTGAGACAGCTGTCCATTTTCACCTAGAAAATAAGGTAGTTGCTCACTAATAATATTGTCGACAGCACTTCTTGCTTCACTCGTTCCAAGTTTAGATTTTGTCTGTCCTTCAAACTGTAGCAGTTCTTCAGGAATTTTCACTGAAATAACCGCAGTCATCCCTTCACGAATATCATTGCCGTCCAAATTTTTGTCTTTCTGTTTTAATTCATTGATTTTTCTGGCATATTCATTGAACACACGAGTTACAGCTGTCTTCATTCCAACTTCATGAGTACCGCCGTCTTTTGTGCGGACGTTATTGACAAAAGATAGAATCGTCTCTGAATACTGGTCATTATACTGGAAAGCAATTTCTGCCTCTATACCGTTTGATTCACCAAAAAACATCGCCACGTCATGCAAAGTGTCCTTACCTTCATTAATAAAAGAAACAAATGCTTTTAAACCTTCCTCAAAATGAAAGACCTCTTCCTCTGAAGGATTTGAGCGATTATCTGTCAGCACAATCTTGAGATCTTTTAACAGAAATGCTGATTCTCTTAATCGTTCAGCGAGCGTATCATAGTTGAACGTTGTCGTACTTTTAAATATTTTAGGATCAGGTTTAAATGTCACAGTAGTCCCAGTACGCTTCGTCTTTCCTTTTTCAATAAGCGTTGTAGCAGGTACTCCCCCATTTTCAAAACGCTGTTCAAATATTTTCCCGTTATTATAAATCGTTACTTCCAGCCATTCACTTAATGCATTAACTACTGACGCCCCTACACCATGTAAACCACCACTCGTCTTATAACCGCCTTGACCAAACTTACCACCGGCATGTAGAACAGTAAAGATAACTTCCGGTGTCGGTTTTCCTGTTTTATGGAGTCCTGTCGGCATGCCCCGTCCATTATCCTGTACAGTGATACTACCATCTTTATTAAGCACCACATTAATTTCAGTACCGTGTCCGTTTAAAGCTTCATCGATAGAATTGTCGAGAATTTCATAGACCAGGTGATGCAGACCACGACTATCTGTTGAACCGATATACATTCCAGGTCGTTTTCTTACAGCTTCTAAGCCTTCTAACACCTGAATAGATTCGTCATTATATTGATTACTCTTCGCCAAATTACTTCCTCCTGCAAACATACGTTCGTTATTTTATTCACATTACTTATTTTTATATACTTTAGCTAAAAAATCAAGTTTTAATAAAAAGTTTACATAATATTATTATTTTATTAATTAAAAAAAAGAAACCTCAAGTGAGGTCTCTAAATTTAGCTAGTTTCTTCTGTATATCATTTAAAGAGCTATTTCAAATATTCCTTCTGTCTTTTCAGTCACTTCTTCAAGCGTCGCCTCTCCAAGAAGCTCGACCAGTTTCATTGTTCCTTCTTCAAACTCAAAGACCGCTAAATCAGTAATTAATTTATTGACGACACCTTTACCGGTCAGCGGCAGTGTACATTCCGCTTTGATTTTCGATTCCCCATGTTTGTTGACATGTTCCATAATGACGATGACTTCTTTAGCACCGTTAACAAGATCCATCGCACCACCCATACCTTTGACCATCTTGCCGGGAATCATCCAGTTTGCAAGATCGCCTTTACTTGAAACTTCCATTCCGCCGAGAATCGCAAGATCAATATGTCCGCCCCGTATCATAGCAAAGCTTTCAGCAGAATCAAAGTAAACAGCCCCTTTTGCTGCAGTTACTGTTTCCTTACCGGCATTGATTAAGTCAGCATCTACTTCATCTGCTGTCGGATATGCACCAATACCGAGCAGACCATTTTCAGACTGATAGAATACATTTTCAACTTGATTGTTTGCTTCATTAGCTACTAATGTCGGTAATCCTATTCCTAAGTTGACATACATATTGCTTTTAATTTCCTGTGCTGCCCTCTTAATTATCAATTGACGGTCTGCCATTACTTCTCCTCCTTCAATACTTGACGTTCAATGCGTTTTTCATAATTTTCCCCTAAATAGACATGCTGGACATATATGCCGGGTGTATGAATTTCATCCGGATCAAGCTCACCGACTTCAACGATTTCCTCCACTTCAGCAACTGTAATCTTTCCAGCGGCGGCACATAATGGATTGAAGTTTCGTGCAGTTTTGTGGAATACTAAATTTCCAAGTTTATCTGCCTTCCATGCTTTGACTAAACCGTAATCTCCTGTAATGCCACGTTCCAGCAAGTAATCTGTTCCATCAAAGTTCTTCACTTCCTTGCCTTCAGCAATAGGTGTACCGACACCGGTCCGTGTATAAAATCCAGGAATGCCTGCGCCTCCCGCCCGGAGTCTTTCCGCTAATGTTCCTTGCGGCGTTAACTCTACTTCTAGCTCACCGTCTAAAAACTGACGTTCAAACGTCTTGTTTTCTCCGACATAAGAACTGATCATCTTTTTAACCTGCCGATTAGAAAGGAGAATTCCAAGACCAAAATCATCCACTCCGCAGTTATTGCTGACAACCGTTAAATCTTTCGTCCCCTTATCCCGAATTACTTGAATTGATTTCTCAGGAATGCCGCAAAGACCAAACCCACCGACAACGATTGTCATCCCATCCTCAAGACCCGCCAATGCTTCCTTTAAATCAACGATTACTTTTGACATTAAAATATCCCCCTCACTAAAATGAATACCTATTCATTTATATTATGACATATTATCAGAATTTTTAAAACATTATTTTGACATCCTCTTATGTTATTTATCATAGTGCTATAAATGAAAGTTTAATTAAAATTTCTTTCATAATTATTTTTATGGTAAACTATTAGTACCAGCTATAAAAGGAGTGCATGTCTCTATGACAATGGTGTTTATGTTCCTGCTCGCTTATTTGATCGGCTGCTTTCCATCTGGTCTTATCATAGGCAAAGTATTCTACAATAAAGACATTCGGCAATATGGCAGCGGAAATCTTGGAACAACCAATACATTTCGTGTACTGGGAAAATCAGCTGGCATTATCGTCATGATTCTCGACATCTTAAAAGGATTTATTGTTGTTTTCATCCCTTTACTTTTTAATCAAGATGTTCATGGCGTGATTATCGGCTTATTTGCTATTCTTGGTCATGTGTATCCAGTGTTTCTGAAATTTAAAGGCGGAAAAGCTGTTGCTACTTCTGCAGGTGTCATTATGGGGGTAAACCCTCTTCTATTTATCGCAGTTACTATTACCTTCTTCATCATGCTCTATTTGTTTAAATATGTATCTCTTGCAAGTATTACTGCAAGTATTGTTAATTTTGTTCTTTCAATCGTATTTATGGATTGGATACTGATTGTAATAGCATTTATCATTATGTTGATTGTAATTATTAGACACCATTCCAACATCACACGTATAATCAATAAAGAAGAGCCCAAAATAACCTGGATGTGAGGTGCGAGATGAAAATAGCACTTGATGAAAAAGCAGTCGAATGGTTCAAGAAAGAACTGGACTTCCCTGAAAATAAAGCACTTCGTTTTTACGTCCGCTATGGTGGTGACGTCAACTTAAAACAAGGTTTCAGTCCAGCTTTTACAGTAGATACAGTTGATCCGGAAGGTTACTCTGAAACCCAGAGCGGTCTCACTTATTACGTGGATGAAAAAGATTTGTGGTATTACGAAGATCATATACTCAATGTAACTTGTAAAAATGATGAAATCGAATATTCCATCTCTAATAACATAGAATCATAAAATGAAATAATCCATCCTGCAAATAATTGCAGGATGGATTATTTATTGTTAATTATATAATGACAAATAGCGTTCATGCCATTCAGGGAAATGACGATCAAGCCTTATCGGTCTATTAGATCCACGTTTCATTAAAATATGTGTCGTCGAACCCGTAGCAGCAACTGAACCATCTTCTTTAATGACTTTATAGGCATAAATAGTCTTCAGTTTTGAATAAGACTCTATCCAGGTATGAATCGTTACTTTTTCAGGGTATGTTACTGAGTTCTTATACGTCAACTGAGCATCAATGACTGGTGAGATGACGCCTTCTTCTTCCATTTCAGCATAGCTGAAACCTGCTTTTTCAATAAAATCTGTCCGTGCCACTTCGAACCATATCAAATAATTAGCGTGATAAACCACGCCCATTTTATCTGTCTCTGCATATCTGACTGGTATTTCTAATTCTGTAGTATACATAGTCACACTCCTTACTTCCATTATATCAGACGAAATAAAAACCGACTACATTAGTAGTCGGTCAGAAATTATATACTGCTTATTGAGCAAGTTTATCTCGTAATACCATGCGTAAAATTCCACCATGACGGTAGTAGTCAATTTCAACTTCAGAATCGAAACGCGCAAGTGCTTCAAATTCAACCAGTGAACCGTCTTCTTTTACAGCAGTAACTTTAACATTATCACGTGGTTTAACACCTTCAGCGATGTCTACTGAGAACGTTTCATTACCAGTAAGCCCAAGTGATTCCGCTGAATCGCCTTTCAAGAATTGAAGCGGTAGTACACCCATCATCACTAAGTTTGAACGGTGAATACGTTCATAACTTTGTGCGATAACTGTTTTAACGCCGAGAAGGTTCGCCCCTTTAGCAGCCCAGTCCCGTGAAGAGCCCATACCATAGTCATTACCGGCAAGAACGACAAGTCCTGTACCGTCCTGCTGATATTTCATGCAGGCATCAAAGATCGGCATGATGTCACCAGTCGGCCAGTAAGTGGTGAATCCGCCTTCTGTACCAGGAGCAATCTGGTTTTTAATACGGATGTTCGCAAATGTTCCACGCATCATTACTTCGTGGTTACCACGACGTGAACCATATGAGTTAAAGTCACGGATTTCAACACCGTTTTCAAGCAAGTATTTACCTGCAGGAGTATCTTTACCGATAGCACCCGCTGGAGAGATATGGTCAGTTGTAACTGAGTCACCGAATTTACCCATCACTCTTAATCCTTGTAAGCTTTCAATATGTCCCGGCTCTGGTGTCAAACCTTCGAAGAATGTTGGATTTTGAATGTAAGTTGAAGTTGAATCAAAGTCATAAAGTGGTTGATCAGTTGATTCAATCTGGTTCCAAAGTTCATTGGAATCAAACACTGAAGCATATTCTTTACGGAATAAGTCAGGTGTGACAACAGAACGCACGACATCTTTAACTTCATCTATTGATGGCCAAATATCTTTCAAGAATACATCTTGACCATCTGCCCCTTTACCTAAAGAATCTTTCTGCAGATCAATGTTAACAGTACCTGCTAATGCATAAGCGACAACCAGCTGTGGAGATGCCAAGTAATTAGCTTTGACTAATGGATGAATACGTCCTTCAAAGTTACGGTTACCTGATAATACTGATGTCACGAGCAGGTCTTCCCTTGAAATTGCATCTTCGATTTCTGGTAATAACGGTCCTGAGTTACCAATACATGTTGTACAGCCATAACCCACAGTATTGAATCCCAACTGATCCAAGTACTGCTGAAGTCCAGATTGTTCAAGATAGCCTGTCACGACTTTAGAACCAGGTGCAAGAGAAGTTTTTACGAATTCTGGTACTTGCAGCCCTAATTTAACAGCATTTCTTGCGATAAGACCAGCACCAAGCATTACATAAGGGTTAGATGTATTTGTACATGATGTAATAGCAGCAATTGCAATATCACCCGTAGACATTAAACCATGATGACCATCGTTAAAATTGATGACTGCTTTTTTATCAAATTCTGATTGATCAAGTCCATGTCCTTGGTTACCCGCTGGAGCTGTGACAGATTTAACAAATTCTTTCTGCATTTTACTTAAAGGAATTAAGTCCTGTGGACGTTTCGGACCTGAAAGTGATGCTTCAACAGTAGACAAATCAAGTTTCACAATATCCGTATATGTCGGTTCAGGCTGATCAACTGTGAAGAACATATCATTGTTCACTAAATATTCTTTGACCACTTGGATATGTTCTTCGTCGCGTCCTGTCAGTCGCATGTAGTCAAGCGCTTCTTCATCAACTGGGAAGAAACCACATGTCGCACCGTATTCCGGAGCCATGTTGGCAATCGTTGCACGGTCAGCAAGTGGTAAGTTTACGACACCTGGGCCGAAAAATTCGACAAACTTGCCGACGACACCTTTTTTACGCAATTCCTGAGTCACGCGTAGTGCAAGGTCTGTAGCAGTAGCACCTTCAGGTAATTCATTCGTGAGCTTAACACCGACTACTTCAGGAATCGGGAAGTATGAAGGTTGACCAAGCATGCCCGCTTCAGCTTCAATACCGCCGACACCCCAGCCAAGAACACCAATACCATTAATCATTGTTGTATGAGAGTCTGTACCAACCAATGTATCAGGGAAAGTAACATTTTCACCGTTAAATTCACGTACGTGAACCACGTTTGCTAAATATTCAAGATTGACCTGATGGACAATACCTGTTGCCGGTGGAACTGCACGATAATTATCAAACGCTTTAGTTGCCCAGTTAAGGAACTGATAACGTTCTTTATTACGTGCAAATTCCAGTTCCACGTTACGCTGTAAAGCTGTTTCATTACCATAAGCATCTACCTGTACTGAGTGGTCAATCACTAAGTCCACGGGTACTTCAGGATTGATCTTAGTTACATCACCACCAACATCGTCCATTGCTTTACGTAATGATGCTAAGTCAACGACTGCTGGAACGCCAGTGAAATCCTGAAGAATGACACGTGAAGGCTTGAACGGCACTTCCGCGTTCGGATCATTTTTCTTACCCCATTTAACGAGATGTTTAATGTGTTCTTCTGTAATCACACGACCATCAAATTGTCTTAATACAGATTCAAGCAGAACACGAATAGAATAAGGTAATTTGTTAATTTCACCAAGTCCTGCTTCTTCAAGAGATTTCAGACTGTAAAAAGTATACTCTTTACCGTTCAATTCAAATGTCTGCTTTGAAGCATTCTGAAGATTTGAATTCATACTAGTTCCCCCTATATAATTAATCCTTTACATCTCTATTTTAATCAATAAAGAATAAGAAGTAAATGTTATCAAAATTCAAATAACAAATACTTCATTATAAGTTTTACTTATGAATAACTGAACTGTATCTTTAACCAGTTAATATATCCTCTTTAGGAAAGTGATAAGCTTGCTTTTTCGGTCTTGAGAATGTGAAGACAATAGTAAGCACTCCTATTTTACCTATTATCATCATTATTATTATCAGCAGTTTACCAATCGCTGACAAGTCATCTGTTATTCCCATCGTCAATCCGACAGTGCCAAAGGCCGAAACCACTTCAAAAAAAAGTTGTAAAAAAGGTAAGTTAGGTTCTAGCAGCACAAGTAGAAATGTGACTGAAAAAATCATTGCTGAACTTAGAACGACAATAGCGAAACTGCGCAGTAAAAATTTAAAGTCTATAGCACGCTTGTAAATATTAATCTGCTCATGCTGTTTAATAAAACTTAATGTCCCAAATAAAATAACAGCTGCTGTTGTCAGCTTAATACCACCGGCCGTAGAAGTTGAGCCTCCTCCTATAAACATCAGCAGCATCATAACAAGTATAGAATCAGTATTCATATCACTAATATCGATTGTGTTAAAACCAGCAGTTCTAGTCGTAATTGCCTGAAAATAAGCCATCTGTAACTTCTCATACCATATGTGCCCACCAAGAGTCTTATAGTTATTCATCTCAAGGAGATAGATGACCATGGTCGCGCTAATATTAATTAGCAGCGTACCGACAAGCATGATCTTTGTATGAACTCGCAACTTTTGAAATGAATTTTTCTTATAGCAGTCAATAAGAACAGTAAATCCGAGTCCTCCTACAATAATTAGAGTTGTAATTACAAAATTGATGACAGGATTTGACTGATAATTTATTAAATTGTTACTATCCAAAGCAAATCCCGCGTTATTAAATGCACTTACAGCAGTAAAGAAACTTCGATATAAGCCATTAATGATACCAAACCGTGGAATCCATTCCATAGCAAGAAAGGTCGTTCCTAACAACTCAATAGCAAGACTGACGAAAAATAAAAATCTGACAAGTCTCAGTACACCTCCGATGCTCCCTTGATTCAATGCTTCAGATATTAAAAAGCGGTTTTTAAGTCCCACTTTCTTGCCAATCATAATAAAGACAACCATAGCAAGCGTTACTAATCCAAGCCCTCCAGCCTGTACAAGAATCAGCAGGATCGTCAATCCAAAATAGTTGAAATGCTCCGTAATATCTACTGGAGAAAGACCGGTGACTGTGAATGCACTTGTGGCAATAAATAAACAGTCAATAAAAGATGTGGGTTTTAATTGAGAAGGCGGTGAATATAGCAGTACAGATCCCATTATTAAAAATCCTAGGAATGAAGACAAAATAACAAGATATGGATTTGATTTTCTTCTTTTTATTGTGACTCCTCCCATCTAATCTAATATATTGTTTCACCAAACATTTAAAAAAGCAATATAAAAAGCCGCAGTCCTTTACAGAACTACAGCTTTTACATTACTTTTTCTGAGATTCAGTATTTTTTCTGAAACGCTTGTCCGGCTTTAATGTTAAACCGAGCCTCATCCGTTCCTTATTGCCGTCTTTATACAATGAAATCATCATCATAATAAGAACGAACGAGAAAGGGAAAGCGACAATAATCGCTGCGCTCTGCAATGCATTTAATCCACCTGCATAAATTAGGACAAGTGCGATCAACGACTGAGCAAGACCCCAGATGACTTTAATAGAGTTGGAAGGGTTCAACGAGCCGTGAGTCGACTGCATGCCAAGCACGAAAGTAGCAGAGTCAGCAGATGTAATAAAGAATGTCGCTATTAATGCAAGTGCAATTAATGACAGTCCGAAACCTATCGGCATTTCCTTGAATACTGCAAACAGCTGAAGTTCGACAGCCAATTCACCTATACCAGGTACTTTTTTGAATGTTTCAATCGCTGTTGTTCCAAAGACGCTGAACCAGAAGAAGCTGAGAACCGCTGGAACAATCAGAACACCAATCAGAAATTCACGAATAGTACGTCCTTTTGAAACACGGGCGATGAAAATACCGACGAACGGACTCCAGCTCATCCACCAGCCCCAGTAGTATAAAGTCCATGAAGCCATCCAGTCCTTTTTCTGATCATTTAATGGCGATACATCAAAGCTAAGGTAAAGGAAATTCTGCAGTAAATTTCCAATTGAAGTAGAAAACATATTCATAATAAGAACTGTTGGTCCTAATAATAAGACACTGAACAGTAATAATGCAGCAATCACAATATTAGCGTTGCTTAAAATCTGGATTCCTTTCGATAATCCGCTCCATGCGCTAATCAAGAACAATATGGTAACTATTATTACTATAATCACTTTAACCAAGAATGTATTTGGTACATTGAAAAGATAATGCAATCCACCATTGATCTGCTGAGCACCCATCCCGAGAGATACTGCAACCCCTACAACTGTTGCAAATACTGCAAGTACATCAATGATAGTTCCGAACCAGCCTTCAACTTTATTACCAAATATGGGTCTTAACGTTCGCGACAACAGTCCAGGTTCACCTTTTCTGAACTGAAAATAGGCAAGTGCAAGTGCTACTACACCATATATTGCCCAGGCATGGAAACCCCAGTGAAAGAATGTAGAACGCATCGCTTCTTTGAAGGACTGATCTGTTTCAGGTTGTGCTGTAGGCGGCGATATGTAATGACTCAATGGCTCTGCGGCTCCCCAGAATACAAGTCCGATACCCATTCCTGCACTAAACAGCATGGCGAACCACGATAATGTGCTGAATTCCGGCTTGTCAGAGGGCTTACCAAGTTTCAGCTTACCGATAGGACTTAAAATTAAGAATAGACAGAATGCCACCATAACAGTTGATAAAATCACATAATACCAGCCAAACTTTTCAGTAATGAACGAATTAATATTCCCGGTAAGATCCTCAAATCCTTTAGGAAATACGGCTCCGGCAAATACCGTCAGCAGCACAAGGACAAGCGAGATATAAAATACATTCGTAACTTTCTTTTGATTATTCATCAAATACTCCTTTCAAATTTTTTAAAAACACTTATAACTATAACGTAGATCAAAGTCATTATCAAACGCACCCTATTTATCATTTCATTATGAATTTTCTTAAAAAAAGTGAAAAATGTTCAAAAAAACCTTTTCTAACGGCTGAATTTATTGTAAGCTAAGTTTATCAGGAGGTGACTATACATGTCATTATGGCAAGAATTTAAAGATTTCGCTATGAAAGGTAACGTTCTTGAACTAGCAGTCGCAGTTGTTATCGGTGCCGCGTTCAGTAAAATCGTAACAGCTTTGGTAGAAAGCATCATCATGCCGCTTATCGCGTTAATATTCGGCAATACAGATTTTGCTTCTCAATGGGCTTATAAAGGTGTTAAATATGGTGTCTTCATTCAGTCAATCATCGACTTCTTAATCGTTGCAGCAGCTATTTTCTTATTCGTTAAGTTGATCAATAAATTAACTAAAGCTCAACCTAAAGAAGAAACTGTTGAAGAAAACACAGCATTATTAACTGAAATCCGTGATTTATTACGTAACAAAAACATTTAATAAGTCAAAAAACATCCTGTCATTTCTGATAGGATGTTTTTTTGACTTATTTTTTATACGGTCCTTTTTCAATCATCGTCTTTACATCTTTAACAATTTCATCTTTAGGAAATTTCTGATCCCCTGTATCTTTACCAATATAATCTTTTATCACTGTTCCATTCTGATCAATCAAATAGAAAGATGTGCCATGTGTGGCCTGGTCATTGTTTTTAGTCGGTGGGACAACGATGGTCTTAAAACTTTCCTCAGCAAACTGTCTGATAAATTTTTCGTCATAATTTGTAAGTAACTTCCAATGCGATGTGTCAGAGCCATATTTTTTGACATAGGCTTTCATCACTTCAGGTTTATCTCGCTTTGGGTCAACACTGAAACTGACTATACCGTAATTTTTTATATTCTGCTTTTCAAGCTCGTCAACAACTGTACTCATATTATAAGTCATGGGCTGACAGACTGTTTTGCAGTTGGTAAACATAAAATCAGCAATCCAGACTTTTCCCGCCATATCTTTATTACTAAATGGCTGCCCCTCTTCGTCCATAGCCTCGAACTGTCCAACAGTATTCCCATAACTGCTTGTCGGCTCTATAGATGAGCGACCGCATGCAGTAAGCAATAACATCAATAAGGTAAAAACGATATATTTTTTCATAGTTTCCTCCTGTTTATGATTTAAATATATCAAATCAACAGGTTATGATAAACAAGCTTTATCATAAATATTTGACTAATCTATTACATTTACTTAATGATAAATTTTACTTTACTAATATAACCGCTGCTTTCAACATTCAATATAGCAGGAATTCTATTCTTTAATTCCGCCACATGAGAAATCAGGCCAACCATTTTACCGCTTCTCTCAAGTTCTACTAATGATTCTATGGCGGTCTCCAATGTTTCACTGTCTAATGTCCCAAATCCTTCATCTATGAATACAGAGTCTAGATTGATCCCTCCGGCAAGCTGTGTGACGTAATCACTTAGTCCAAGGGCAAGTGATAGAGAAGCAAGGAATGTCTCACCCCCTGACAGTGTTGATATATCACGGACTTTATTACTATAATTGTCAAATACCTCGATCTCTAGACCACTATATCCTTGAGCTACTTGTGTTTTCCGCTGAAATTGATAACGATAATTAGTCATCTGACTCAGTCTTGTATTAGACAGCTTCAACGTCTGTTCTAAATAATAAGTGAGTACAAAGTTCTCGAGCGTCAGTTTCTGATTATTTTTACCACCAAATAACTGAGCAAGAGTCATAATCTCTTCATGCTTTCCTACCATTTTTTTATAGTCTTCCTGTACCACCGTTAATTGATCCAGCAATTGATTATTATGATCTAGCTGATAACGAATTTTCATCAGTTTTTCTTCGTGGTCTTTAAATACAGTCGACAACTGTTTGTGTTGATATTGAAGCGGTTCAAGGTCAACTGATTGGTTATCACCGATTAAAATTTTTAAATCATCGAGTTTTATCATCATCACTTGCTCCTGCTCTCTGTAATGATTCAGCCAGTCTTCAAGTTCCTGAATAATAGCTTCATCAAATGTCTCGGGCAGCTCTTCTTCTTTCAAGTGATGCTTAGTCATTATGGTCTTATATTTAAGCTGAGTCTGCTGAAGGTTGTTTCTCCGCTCGTCCCGTTCATTGTTTATACGACTTAACAACTGGGTGTTATACTCAAGCTGCTGTTCTGACCGGCTCAATTTCATCTGATTTTCAGCTAATGCCTGTTCATAGTCCGCTACCTTTTTGCTACAGGAGCTGTAATCATTCCAGTATTCATCATAGTCAGAAAAGCCCGTCACTTCAGTAAAGTGCTGTTTTTTTCTCTTTCTCTCTTCTAGTTGGAAGCTGACTGCAGTCAATTGATTATGACATTGCATCTGTTTATTCTGGATGTCATCCAGTTGGAAGGTTACTTCTTCAATTTGGCTTTGTATAACTTCTTGTTCCGCTGTCGATTTTGAAATTGTCTGCTCGAGCTGTTTGTACTGAAACAATATATCTGATGCTTCCACCGCTTCTGTCTTATCCAACATTTCAAGCTTAGTTTCCAGGATGATCTGCCGTTCTTTTAACTTAGTCACTTGTTCATGTAGATTAACGACCGAGTGATCGATTTTGATGTCACCTTCTATAGAATGGTGACATATCGGACAGTAATCACCGCTGCCTAAGTTTTGACTTATTAATTGTCTGGCATAATCATGACAGTCATAAGAGTTGTACAGTTCTATCTGTTGTTTCGTAATATCATCCAACTCTCGTTTGACTGAAAGCTTCATTTCGTAATCTTTGTTACTCTGTTCAGCATCTTTCAGCAAAACGGCAAGATAAGTCTGCTGTTCTTTATAATGCTGCAAACTTTCTGTTCTTTGTCGCATAGTTTCAGTTAATTCATGATAATGATACGTCTGTTGTTTGAGTTCTGATGTCAGCATATCGTACTGATCGCGATAGTCCTGGTACCGATTTTCTTCATTTCTAATCTCAATGTCCAGCGTACGATAATCGTGCTCATTGATAAAGAAGGTCTGTCTGTCTTTGAGAAGCTGTTTTAATTGCTCAATAGATTGTTTTTTTTCATTTAAAGTTTTAATTGACCTCGATATTTCCGTCACTTCAAGCTGTATTTCTTTTACAGACTGTTCTGTGGTGGAAGCTTCCTGCATTACATGGTCCAATTTTCTCTTCTGCTCAACCAATGACTGCTGCACTTCAAAAAGTTGTTCCATTACACGCATTACTTTTAACTGATGTTCTTTTTGCTGAAAAATAGTATTCTCTTTCTGATGTGCTTTCAGTTTCAGTGTTAAAGACTGCTCTTCTTCTAGTGCATTATTTAATGATTTCGCAGCATTCAATTCTTCTTCTGCCTGCTGAATCTTTGTGTAATGAACTTTCACTTCCTGTTCCATTGTTTCAACAGCTAGTTGCTGATCAGCTATTTCTTTTCGACGTTCCTCTATTTGACTGGCAACGGGTCCGTTCAGTTCACGCTCTGACTTGAATTGGCTCAGCAGTACATCTTGTTCCTGTTCCGAATGCTGAACCTGCTGCTGGAGTTCTTTAGTCTCCTCAATGAGCTGTAATTCAAGATGTTTAAACCGAGTAGTATCGAAAAGAGTTCTTAATACTTTTTGCTTATCATTGCTGTTAGCTATTAAAAACTTCTTAAACTCACCCTGGGGTAAAATGAGTATTTGTCTGAACTGATTGGCATCGATTTTCATCAATTCCTTGATTTTCTGATTACCGTCTTTAACGCTTTTAGCAATCAGCTTGTGATCCGCTCCTATTAACTCCAATACTTCCAGCTTCGGCAATGTTTTAGTCTTATTTCCCGGCTTAATATAAGGAAGATAACGCGTCACCTCATAAACTCGGTTATCCAAAGCAAACTGAAAACAGACATAAGTCGGCTCGCTATCTTGTGAGAAATGACTGCGCAGCGCTCCTTCATCTCTTGCTGCAGTTGATGCTTCTCCGTATAAAGCATAAGTCATCGCATCAAACAGCATCGTTTTTCCGGAACCCGTTCTCCCGCTGATCAGAAAGAGCTGGTTATCTTCAAGCTGTCTAAAGTCAATGGTTTCACTGATAAAAGGTCCGAAGTTTTTAAGCTCAAGCTTAATCGGTCGCAATGTCTTCATCTCCTTTATGTAGTCTCGCAACAGTTTTAAGCTGTTCAGCTGATAGCATTTCTCCTGTTAATTCAGTTGAGAATAAGTTCATAATTTCTATATCGCCCTGCTCAACTATAGTGACAGCTGATGTCTCCTCGGCTTTCAAATCATCTGCATGTCGAAGTTCCAGTAAATTCGGATAGAGCTGCTTTAGTTTTGTCATAGGATCATTAATGTGACGCATATCAGTAAGAACCATCCTCATATAATCATGCTGAAAAGATGAGGCGTACGCTTCATCGTAAACATCTTGAAATGAACCTTCTATGACTGCCATATCTCTCAGTGGAGCAAGTGGAATAAAACTGTTCTTTATTTCACCATAAATCTCTAACATTCTGAAACCTTTCGGCTGATTCACTTCAGAGAATGAATATTTCATCAGACTGCCGCTGTAGCTGACATTTTCCGACTGAATAGCAAATGGATGATGAAGATGTCCTAATGCCACATAATCAAACATGTTAAATAAACTTTGAGGTACATGTTCAACAGCACCTAAAGTTAAAGGTCGCTCAGAATCACTTTCATTACCACCTTGAATGAATAAATGACTGACAACAATATTGAACTTCGTCCGGTCCATCTTCTCTTCAATTTTACTGATAATAGCTTCGTAAGCAGAAGCGTGTGTTGTAATCATATCGTCATTAAAATAAAAGCGAGCTTCTACCGGTTCAATGTATGGAATAAGATAAAAGTCTACCGATTCATATGTAATCGGTTGAAAACTATCTTCAATTTCAGTACTGATATAGAAATCATGTGTTTTAAACCAAGATTTACCATATCCTAATCTCTCAGCACCATCATGGTTGCCACTGACCGCAAGTATAGGAATTTTTCGTTCAATATTGACCATCTTCACAAATGTTTCAAAGAGCAGTACTGATTCTTTTGAAGGTAGAGAACGGTCATAAATATCTCCCGCAATAATCAGCAGCTCAATATTTAGTTCATCAATTTTATTGACTAACTTTTTTAGTAGATATTCCTGGTCATCCAGCAAACTATGCTGATTAATTGTTCTGCCAATATGTAAATCACCAATGTGCATGACTTTCAAAGTTATCACCTCGATTAAATTATACACAAAAAGACACATCCGACGAATCAGACATGCCTTCAGATAAATAATATATATTGGAAAGCAGGAATTATTAAAGTTTGAACAGCGGCGTTTCAATACGTTCTACTATTTTTGCTTCTTTCAAAGAAGCTGGACGTCCATTAGGTGTCTCTAAATAATTACCAGTGACTAATGACTCCATTACACTTTGAACTTCTTCAGCTGTCAACTGCTCTTTTGGGCTCGCGATGTTGAACTGATAGCTTTTGCCAAAGTCAGTCGCAAAAATCATCTGTAAAGTTTTCATGATTTCACCTCCTCAATGAATTTTTTTCTATTACACGGTTTTTGTTTCGATTTTTTCAGCAGCCACATAGTCTTCTCCTGTTAAAATACTAATCAAGTCCTTAAAGCTGTTTGCCTGCGGTTCAGTCAGATCCATTCTGACTTGACTAAATCGACGGGATTTGCGTGTTTCTTTTCCACTTTCAGATACATCAGAAATGTAGATAAGACTTAGAACGACTTCTTTCAACATATGATCACCTCCTTTACGCTCTATATATCGAATGAAGAAACCGGAATAGACACATCAGTTATTTTTTTCTATAATGAGCATGAGGTGAATACGTTGAATGATATTTTTATTACATTAATCTTTGTCTGGACTGTCATTTTTTTAGGACTGCTGGCAATCGGTGGGTTTTTTATGTTCCGTAAGTTTCTAAAAAGAATGCCGAAAGAAGACGGCAGAAGTGAACTGGACTGGCAAGACTATTATATTCATAAAGCACTCCCTTTATGGCATGACGACAGCAAATCACTTCTGAACGAACTCGTCACACCTGTACCTGAATTGTTCAGAGATGTGGCAAAAGAAAGAATTGCAGGGAGAATTTCTAAGATTGCTCTTGACGAAGGCGCCGAAAAAATACAGCTTGATCATATAATGCGGGGCTATATTATAGCTACACCGAAACGTGACCATGGATTTATGAAGAAAAAGCTGACGCAGCTTGGCATTGATTACACACCGTATAACGAATACTTTAAATATGCAGATGACGAGAAGAATAAATTTTCAATATTTGATCATTCGGAACTTATCGCCAAAGAAATACAGAAATAAAAGTGCAGCTCTCCTTAATGGAGAAATGCACTTTTATTAATTGATTCATTAAGTTTCCTGTACTTGATATACATAGCAATTCGCCACGGAACTATCATGCTGAAAGCAAGTAGAAAGAACATGCCGGCTAATTCTCCCGGATGTATAGTACTGCTTAAATAAAACTTGAGTACTGAACGTATAACCAGCAATGAAATTAAGATAACCGGAAATAACTTTGAACGTTTCATATAAATCTGTCCGTCAAGAACTTGAAAGTTTGACGTAAAAATTAAAAACAATGAGAAAAACATTCCAACAAGAACTGCTTCAAGTATTTCCATTCCCGTCAGTCTGAAATATGGAACCACATACATTAGTGCTCCTGTTGCCATGAAAAATGGCGGTAAAATGATTTTTTTAGCGTTGGTCGGATATTTCTGAGCCTTCATTCGAACAACGATGACAATCATTCCCATACATAGTGCTACTATCATTGAAAGAATAACATACATCTTAAATCCCCCAACTAAATAATCTCGTGATTTCTGTCAGCAAATCAAAAAACAGCAAAATCCCCATGATAACCATGATGATTCCACCAGCTTTCATCAGCAGTTGACTATATTTTCTGATGAATTTCAGCTTGGTCAAAAAAAACGTCAGCAGTAAAAATGGAATACAAAAACCAAGGACATACAGAACCATATAGAACAGTGCAAGTGACTGATTCGTCAGTGCAAGTGATATAATTGTTCCTATTATCGGTCCCATACACGGCGTCCATCCTGCAGCAAAAGCAACCCCTATAATTAGTGATCCCAAGTATCCCCCAGGTTTATGCTTAAAATTCAACTTCCTATCAGCCATTAAAAATTTAGGTGTAAATATACCAAGTGTCATCAGTCCAAATATCATCATCAGTAATCCACCAATCATACGAATCGTATCATCATACTGATTAAGAAAATCACTGACAAATCCTATACCGATCCCAAATGAAATATAGACAAGCGAGAAGCCAATCAGAAAAAGAACAGTATGTAGTAAAGCCTTTTTGTTTATTTGGCCTTCTTTAAGATCATCGAACGATATACCCGTTATATACGATAGAAACGCAGGATAAATCGGCAGCACACAAGGTGAAATAAAACTAAGTATTCCAGCACCAAATGCCAGAGCCATGGTGACATCACCCATAATCATCACTCCATTCCAAATCATTTTACCAAACCTACTCTTAAAAAAAGCAGTATTTTTTGAAAAATTAGTGACAGTAAAGGTTGCGGGTGATCTATAGTGCTATATATTCAATTTGACAAAACCATGATATATTATTGATAAAGGAGGTCCTTAAATGAAAAAAACATTATTATTGTTTCTGATTTGTCTTTTCATATTAAGTGGCTGTGCTGAAAATAAACGGTCTGAAGCAGAGATTAATCATGCTAAATCAGCATTTAAAAAGGAAACGCATAAACCTAAAGTGACTGAAAAAGAGAAGAAAGCCACAAAGTCTTCTAAAGAGGCGCTCGCAAAAATAAAAGCAGCAAAAGAACGTGCTAAAAGAAATAAAGACACAAAAGAACAAACAGCTGCTGCGACGATCTCTGATAAGAAAACGGCTGATAATCAATCAGAAGATGAAATATCGTCGAATACAGATAGTACCAAAAGCGTTAAGAAACACACCACATCAAAGTCATCTTCATCTACAAAAGCTCGCAGTAACTCAAAACGTAGCACCAATGACACGAAGCAACCCACGCTGTCAAATAATGGTCAAACTATGAGTCAAACAGCACCTGTTAATAGTGATCAGAATACTGCGGAAAGTACACCAGTACAAACGCAGCCAGTTCAACCAAGCAATCCTCCGGTATCTAATACAGAGAAGACAGAAACTCCAGAACCAGCAACAACAGAATTACCAATGACAGAAAGACCGATGACAGAAAGACCGACTACTGAAGTTCCATCGACAGAAGCTCCAGTGACAGAAACACCAATGACAGAATCTCCTATTGCCGACTATGTCGACCCATTAGATGAATAAAAAAAGGATGCAGCAGCATCCTTTTTTTATTTGACGTTCTGATTCATATTTTTATTCATCATCGTCATCATTTGATTGATTTTTTTCTGAGATGGTTTTTGACCCATCTGCATCATCATCATTCGTAACATATCTTCATTGATTGGCGGGTTCTTTTTCAAGTAATCCATCATATATTTACGTGCCAGATAAAACCCAAGCGCTGCACCTGCCACTGCTGCTAATATAATTAATAAAATCCATATCCAGGTCTCCATTATTTCACCCACTTTCTCATTCCTTTAAAAGTGTACTAAATAATTGCATGATTTTCAACTTTTATTAAAAAGGAATAACGCCGAACAATATGGCCGCTAGAATCATAAACAGTGATGAACCAATGGCCCATTTCAATGCGAATTTCTGGTTCTCACCATAGTCAATGCCGAGCATCCCGACGAGCAGATAGCCTGCTGCATATAATGGACTAAGAACATGGGCTGGTTGACCGAGAATTGAAGCTCTTGCCATTTCCGCTTTTGAGATATCAAATTTTGCTGCTGATTCTGCCAGTATAGGCAAAATACCATAGTAATATGGATCGTTCGCCATAAAATAAGTAAATGGCATACTGAGTAATGCAGTAATGAGTGCAAAATGATCTCCCATACTTGCAGGAATAATATTGACAAGCGCATCTGCCATAGCGTCAACCATTTTTGTGCCGTTCATAACACCAGTAAAAATTCCTGATGCAAAAACAAGGCTCACTACTGCAAGAACGTTTGGTGCATGAGCTTTAACTCTGTCAGATTGCAGAGAAATATTAGGATAATTAACAAGAACCGCTATTGCAAAACCGCACATAAACAATACTGGTATTGGTAATAGCTCAGTGATTAAAGCGTAGAGTAATAATAGGGTCAGCAATGCGTTGAACCATACGAGTTTAGGTCTTAATAATTCAATCTCATCCTGCGACTTACCATCAGGATGCTGATGCATATCATCAAGTGACATTGTCAAATGATCGACTATGCCTACTCTTTTTCGTTCTTTTAATCCGAAGTAGTAAGCGGCACCAAGCGCAAATAATATGCCGGCAGCCATCACTGGAATGATGGGTGTGAAAACTTCTTCAGTCGTTGTCTGCAACGCCGAGATAGCACGTGCTGTTGGCCCTCCCCAAGGCGTCATGTTCATCACTCCAATTGACAGAAGTGCAAGTGTTGCTAGTATGTATGGATTCATTTTTACTTTTCTGTATAACGGCAGCATCGCTGTCACAGTAATAATGAAAGTCGTCGTGCCATCGCCGTCTAGAGCAACTAGACTGGCAAGAAGTACCGTACCGATCGTAATTTTAAGTGGATCACCTTTGACTGCTTTAATAATCAGATTAATGACAGGATCAAATAATCCGGTGTCAATCATGATACCAAAATATAGTATTGCAAAAATCAACATAATTCCTGTTGGTGCAACCTGTTTCAGCCCTTCCAGCATATGGTCGCCGATGCCATTATAAAAGCCACCAATGACAGCAAAGACTGTCGGTACAAGAATGAGTGCAACTAACGCTGACATTTTTTTAGTCATAATCAATGTCATAAAAACTATAATCATTATAAAACCAAGTAATGCTAAATTCATAATAAAAAATACCCCCTTATCTCAAGTTTAGAACTGTTGAGATAAGAAGGCAATCCTTTTTTCTGAAAATTCATTTAAGTTTTAATTTTAACTTCACAGCTCTTATTTATTCCATTTCAAGAACAAGTTTAACAACATTTTCTTTAGTGAAGCCGTATTTCTCCATCACTACTTCACCAGGAGCACTCGCACCGAAGCGGTCGATACCGATGACCAGACCATCCAGACCAACATATTTATACCAGCCATCTGTCGCTCCCATTTCAATTGCTACTCGTTTTTTAATAGACTTTGGAAGTACTTTTTCACGGTAAGATTTGTCCTGCTGATCAAACAAGTTGAGATTCGGAAGAGAAACAATCTGAACACCTTTTCCTTGCGCTTCAAGCAGTTTTCCTGCTTCAACAGCAAGTGATACTTCGGATCCTGTTGCGATAAGCAGTATTTCAGGTGATTCTGACTGATAGACGACATAACCACCACGACGAACTCCTTCTTCCAAAACTTCTTCGCTTACATCAAGTGCCGGTAAATCTTGTCTTGTAAGGACTAAAGCAGTAGGATCTTTTTTAGACTCCATAGCGACTTTCCATGCAACTCGTGTTTCATTGCCATCTGCTGGACGGAATAAATTCAAGTAAGGCATCGCACGTAGTCCTGCAAGCTGCTCGACCGGCTCATGCGTTGGTCCATCTTCACCGACAGCGATTGAGTCATGTGTGAAGACATATGTTGAAGGAACACCCATTAAAGCTGCTAGTCTTAATGCCGGTTTTAAGTAGTCGCTGAAGACAAAGAATGTTGCACCATATGGTTTAACACCACCATGTGCGGCCATGCCATTAATCATAGCTCCCATCGCAAATTCACGGACACCGAACCAGATATTACGCCCTTCAGGTGTTTCCGCGGAGAAATCGGCAGCTTTTTTTACATTTGACTTGTTAGATGAGGCTAAATCTGCTGAACCGCCGAATAATTGAGGTACTGATTGGGACAGCGCCTGGATCATTTCTCCAGAAGTTGCACGTGTTGCCCCTTTGCTTCCTACCTCATACTTCGGTAAATCTGCTGCATAATCTTCACTTAGACGATTATCAATGGCTGCCTGTAGTCTCTCGCCCAATTCCGGATTGTTCTTTTTATAGTCTTGAAGCTGCTGATTCCATGCCGCTTCTTTTTCATTTCCACGTTTGAGCATTGTTGTCTGAAAAATTTCATATACTTCTTCAGGGACATGGAATTTAAGCTTGGGATCCAAACCATATTGCTCGAACGCCAGTTTACGTTCATCAGCTCCAAGCGGCGCACCATGAACACCGTTTGTACCTTGTTTATTAGGTGCA
This sequence comes from Macrococcus lamae, assembly GCF_004359545.1. GTDB lineage: Bacteria > Bacillota > Bacilli > Staphylococcales > Staphylococcaceae > Macrococcus > Macrococcus lamae. The sequence goes on along the minus strand of NZ_SCWB01000018.1, from coordinate 1,272 downwards.
CCGTATCCAATCACTGTTTTAACTTCAATCATTGTTGGAGCATCAGATTGTTTTGCTGCTTCGATAGCTTCATTGATGGCATTCATGTCATTGCCATCTTTGACAAGGATATGCTGCCATCCATATGCTTCAAAACGTCCTTTAACATCTTCAGAGAACGCTTTGTCAAGGTCACCATCCAATGAAATATCATTTGAATCGTAAAGAGCGATTAATTTGTTTAACTTCAAATGACCCGCAAGTGAAGCAGCTTCATGTGAGATTCCTTCCATTAAATCACCATCTGACACTAATACATAAGTAAAATGGTCAATAATTCCGGAGTCTTCAGTATTATAAGTTGCAGCTAAGTGTTTTTCAGCCATAGCCATACCAACACTCATCGCAAAACCTTGACCAAGCGGACCTGTCGTAATATCGATTCCATCTGTATGATTGAATTCCGGGTGGCCAGGTGTTTTTGATTCCCATTGACGGAAGTTTTTAAGTTCTTCCAGTTCAAGCGCACCTGAAACGTGCAGTAAAGAATAAAGTAATGCTGAACCATGACCGGCTGACAATACAAAACGGTCTCGGTCGAAGAAATATTTAGAGCTAGGATTAAATCTTAAGTGACGCGTCCATAGCGTGTAAGCCATTGGAGCAGCTCCCATAGGTAATCCAGGGTGACCTGAGTTCGCCTGTTCAATCTGGTCAATACTTAATGCGCGAAGCGTATCTACAGCTAACTGATCTTTGTCATTAAACATGATAAAATCTCCTTTTAAATAAATGTATTGATTCTTTATTAGTATAACTTATCAGTGTCAATCAATCTCGTATATTGTTCTGACGCTGTATTTCCTTGATCTTTTCAGGAGTAACATCTGTTCCTTCCGGATCAATTACCTTTGTATTCTCAATCGTTTTCTTAAAGCTGTTTCTAAAACTTTGAAGGTATTCCGCTCGCAATCTACTTTGCTCTCGTCCCTCTTCTTCAGTTAAACCTTCTGTTTTTTTCTTTTTTGCAAGTTCATTGATACGGTCCATTTTTTGCTGCTCAAGCATATATATCATCCCTTTCATAATAAAGATAGCAAAAAAACATTTTTAATCCAACTTGTATATAGTATTCAAATAAAAAAACCTGCTGAAATCAGCAGGTTTCAGACTGTAGACAAACTCATTTTGAAAATGGGTTTGTCTTTTCTTTTTTTTCGAAAAATAAAAAATATCGATTTACAGGCGTAGTTATTGCTGGCTACTTCCTGGTCTGGAACTAGGAAGTACGCC
>NZ_SCWB01000017.1 GCF_004359545.1 Macrococcus lamae | reverse complement strand
GTTATTACGTAATTACATCAGTAAAAAAATGGATGATCGCTACCTCTGTTTAGGTGTTTTCAATTTTTAAATTTTCGTAGAAAATAAAAGTTCAGAAAATTCTGTATTTATTTATGCAACACTAGTGTAACTCTGTATTTAATTAATTTATCATACCAATACTGATAATCACTCTCGTTTATAGTAAATGCAATGTGAGTATAAGAATATTTAATTTCATGTCTAGGAATTGTTCGTTCTTCATTTAATGCTATCCACACACCCCCTAGAATTAAGTAAACTGTCCGATCACTTTCATATACAAGTTCACCTTCAAGAATATGTTCATAAAAATACTTCGAATTCTTTAGATTAGATACAGAAAAAGTCAAATGGTTCACTGATTGTATCAAAGGTTTCCCTGCCTCCCTATAGCCCTTTTTTTAATAGACTAAGTACTCTTCATGGAGTGTTCTTTTCAATAATGTAATTGTTTAGATTAATAATTTCTTCATCATTTCCCTCTATAGTCGATTAATTATAGAGGGAACCCCTTTTACTATAGATATAGTTATATATTACTTTATTGTAAACTATCTAACACTTAATTACCCCATAATAAAAAAGTCACTGAATACGATACTCCGTGACTTTAGTATTACTTTTAATTAACGATTGCTGCTATCGTCTGCTTGACCTTCTGCCCTACGGTTTGTACCAGCAGCTTTCTTAGTATTCTTTTTTGCTATATCAAACTTACTTTCGGCATTATTATTAGACGAATTACTTTTCGTCGGCCACGGAGTCTGATTCTTTTTCAGATCAGTATACTGATTGAATAGATTTGCCATAGTTATCACTCATTTCATATTAATAACTCATTATAAACGAAAAGCTCGTATTAGTATAGTAAAGGTAAATATAGTAAAAACCACCGATGCAGACTTCTATGGTTGCTGTTGTATTTATATGAGGTGCAAGAAAAAAACAACTAAAAGTTCAAATTTCCTTTGGATCTTCCCCATATTCATTCGGTCCATGTTCGCCTTCTTTAATCATTGTATATAAGGAAAAGAGAACATACATAACTATGATAATTACTAATAGTACTCCTACTACTGTTATTATCGTGCTTATCGTGTCATTAGATGAATGAAGAGCATATTTTTGCGGGTCTTGCAATAGTGTATTAAACAGTGATAGAGCAAATAGCGGATATGCCCATCTGCCGCTTAGTCCATTATCCTGGAAACGTCGATATGTTACTGTTAGGTCTGGAATAAATATGATCAATGATAGTATGGTAGATATTGTCATGATGATTTTATATTCAATTCCAAGCACTCCCATCAACCAAGCAATTCCTACGGTGATAATGAAATTAATTAACATCGGCCACCAGTACTCTGCTCTTCTTGATCTTCCCTTCAGTTTAAAGGCATTTTTCCAGTACTGTTTGTATGCTTCAATGGGTCCCATTTTAGTACGATTCATGATGATATCCTCTTTTCTTTTATGTCATCCTAATTATATATAACTTCCCTTTTTATGTATATGCTATCAAGAAAAAACCGCCGATACATCGTATCAGCGGTTCATTTAAAAGGGTAAATTCATTCCTTGGAATGGGTTGCGGCCTTTTTTACCTTTTTTCATTCCTGAGAACTGTTTCATCATCTTCTTCATTTCATCAAACTGTTTAATCAGTCGGTTGACTTCACTCATGCTTCTGCCTGATCCTGCTGATATACGACGTTTTCTTGATACATTGATGATGGCCGGATTCTCCCGTTCTGCTTTCGTCATTGAACGAATAATCGCCTGAACGTGGTCAATCTGCTTCGGATTCATGTTCAGCTGATTGACGTTTTTCATCTTGTTCGCGCCTGGTATCATCTTTAGAAGGTCATCCAGTGGTCCTAATGCTTTAACCTGATCCAACTGTTCAAGGAAATCATCGAACGTGAACGATGATGTTTTCATCTTCTGTTCCAGTTCTTTCGCTTTTGATTCATCGACTGATGCCTGTGCTTTTTCGATGAAGCTCAATACATCTCCCATACCGAGTATACGGGACGCCATACGTTCTGGATGGAATGGTTCTAAGCCGTCCATCTTCTCGCTCATACCGACGAACTTGATCGGTTTCTCTGTGACGCTACGGATGGACAGTGCTGCTCCACCACGTGTATCCCCGTCAAGTTTAGTCAATGTTACACCCGTCACGTCAAGTTGGTTGTCAAAGCTCTCAGCGACGTTTACTGCATCCTGCCCAGTCATCGCATCAACGACGAGCATGATTTCATCTGGTTTCGAGATGTCTTTTACTTCAACTAGTTCGTTCATCAATGCTTCGTCGATATGCAGTCGTCCTGCTGTATCGATAATGACGAAGTCGTAATGTTCTTCCCGTGCGTGCTGCAATGCCTGTGTCGTGATTTCTGCAGGAGAGACCTGGTCTCCTAATGTAAATACCGGAATATCAATCTGCTTACCGACTGTCTGCAGCTGCTGGATTGCAGCGGGACGATAAATATCACACGCGACAAGCAGCGGTTTCTTGTTGAATTTCTTACGCATAAGAAGCGCAAGTTTACCCGCTGTCGTTGTTTTACCTGCCCCTTGCAGCCCGACCATCATGACGACAGTCGGTGGCTTTCGGCTCATGTTGATCTGCGTATTTTCGCCGCCCATCAACTGCGTTAGTTCGTCCTGTACAATTTTGATGACTTGCTGGCCCGGTGTGAGCGATGTCATGACATCACTGCCGAGTGCACGTTCTGATACGGTAGCGACGAACTGTTTTACTACTTTGAAGTTAACATCGGCTTCAAGCAGTGCCAGTCTTACTTCACGCATCATCGTTTTAATATCTGCTTCTGTTACTTTCCCTTTACCTTTGATTTTCTGCATCGTTGCCTGCAGTCTATCTGATAACCCTTCAAATGCCATTTAACACACCTCTATTCAATCGATTCTAATTGTTCTATAAGCTTCAGCAGCTCTTGTGAATGCTGCTCATTTAGGTTTTGTTTCATCTGATCAAGCAGAGCTTGTCTGGCCTCGAACTTCTTCAGCAGTCCAAGCTTCAGCTCATAGTCCTCGAGCAGTTCATCAGTCCGTCTAATATTATCATAAACCGCCTGCCGGGACACTTGAAACGTCTCTGCGATTTCTGACAGCGACTCATCTTCCAGATAATAGCGCTCCAGATAGCTGCGCTGTTTATCAGTCAGCAGCCCCTGATAGAAATCGAACAGATAATTCATCCGCATCGTCTTAGTAAGATCATCCTGCATCTGGATCAGTCGTTTCTGTCGTTTCTTCTTCACTTTCGACGCCACTCGCTTCAATCATATCCGCGAATAAGCCATAGACATAACTTTCAGCATCGAACGGCTGAAGGTCATCCAGTTTTTCACCGAGGCCGACAAATTTCACTGGAATATGCAGTTCGTTACGGATGGCAAGCACAATTCCACCTTTAGCTGTACCGTCCAGTTTGGTCAGTACGATACCTGTAACATCTGTTACTTCTTTGAAGGCTTTCGCCTGAACCAGTGCATTCTGTCCAGTCGTCGCATCAAGTGCCAGCAGTACTTCGTGCGGTGCACCTGGAACAGATTTTGAAATGACTTTCTTCACTTTCTGCAGCTCGTTCATCAAGTTCGCCTTATTTTGTAGACGTCCTGCTGTATCACAGATCAATATATCTACTTTTTTAGCTTTAGCCGCATTGACTGCATCAAACATGACAGCAGCAGGATCAGATCCTTCGTTTTGTTTAACCACTTCAACGCCGACGCGGTCTCCCCAGACTTGCAGCTGTTCAATGGCACCTGCTCGGAATGTATCGCCTGCAGCCAGCATCACGGTCTTTCCTTGCTGTCTGTAGCGGTGTGCCAGTTTGCCGATCGTTGTTGTCTTACCGACACCATTGACACCGACCATTAAAATGACCGTCAGACCCTCTTCCTGGATATTCATCGTCTGCAGTTCATCGTCTTCCTGCTCATAGATTTCTACGATCTTCTCGACGATCACTTCACGCAAATCTTTAGTTTCTGTAATATTTTGTCGTTTTGCTTCGAATCTGAGTGACTCGACAAGCTCCATGACTGTATTGAAGCCGACATCAGCCTGGATCAGCATTTCTTCAAGTGCTTCAAAGAAATCCTCGTCGACTGTGCGGTAATGTGCGAGCAGGTCATTCAGTTTGTTCTGGAAGTTTTCCCGCGATTTCTCGAGACCTTGACGGAACTTCGCACCGATCTGCTGTGCTTCCAGTTCCTCAAATTCTTCGATTGACATCAGATCATCGTCATCAAAACTGAAATCCCAGTCATCGGTTTTTTTCTTCAGTTGTTCCTGAGGTACTGGCTGAGAGATAACAGTTCGCTCTGTTTCAGCAGATTTATCATTGATATTATCATCCAGTGGTTCCAACGGCAGTAAATCATCGTTCTCTTCTGGAGGTACAAATCTATCTTTTAATCGTTTAAAAAAACTCATCGTGTAAGCTCCTTTACTTTTTCTTGATTTAATTCATTTAAATTGACACTGACTAGCTGGGTGATTCCGGAATTCTGCATCGTTACTCCGTAAAGTCTGTCCGCTGCTTCCATTGTACCTTTTCTATGAGTAATGACAATAAATTGTGTATCACCGCTCAATGTCTGCAGATAATTCCCAAATCGGACGACATTCGCTTCGTCAAGCGCCGCTTCTACTTCATCCAGAATGACAAACGGTGCACTTCTCACTTTCAATATCGAGAACAACAGTGCGACTGCCGTCAGCGCACGTTCGCCACCAGATAGCAAGGTCAGATGCTGTCGTTTCTTGCCTGGTGGTTCGACCATCATTTCTACTCCGGCAGTTAACAAATCATCACTGTTTAATGTCAGTTCCCCTGTACCGCCGCCAAACAGTTCACTGAACACTTGATGGAAGTTTTCCTGCACTTGTTTAAATGTGTCAGTGAAACGTGCAGTTACTTCTTTGTCCATGTCACGGATAATGGTTTCAAGGGTCGCTTTTGCTGCCAGCAGATCACTTTCCTGCTCAGTTAAAAAGTCATAGCGCTTTTCCACTTCTTCGTATTGTTTAATCGCTCCGATATTGACCGGACCAAGCTCTTCAATCGATGCTTTAGTCAGCTTAACACGTTTTCTGAGAGATTCTATGTCAGTGAAATCAGCATAATCAATGGCTGCTGCTTCAAATGTCATATGATAATCTTCCAATAGATGATAGATCAAGTTTTCAAGCTGAACATCGATTCTTGAATATTGTGATTTCATCTGTCCAATACCATTTTCAAGACCGCTGATTTGTCTCATTGCTTCGTTATAATCATGACGTGCATAATTCAGGAGTTCTTCCTGTTCCTGCATGGTTGTTTTCAACAGAGCAAGCTGCTGCTCTACAGTCGTCCGCATACTCTGCATGTCTGACAGTTCAGCTGAAAGCTCGCTGATTTTTGCTGTTATTTCTTCAACTGAAGTCATTTCATTCTGTTCTGACAGTTCGGTCATCTGCTGATCGAACTTTTTGATATGGTGACTCATTTGTTCGGACTGCTCTTCCTGATACTTTAGACGCTCTTCCTGAATGATTCGGCGACTTCGAACATCATTTAATGAAGCACTGACTTCTTTCTCATGTGTTCTGCTGTCAGTACGAAAAGCTGTATATTCTTCCAGCTTCTGCTGGATCATTGAGAGTTCTTTTTCTGATGATGTCATAGATTGCTTCAGAGCAGTTGCCTGTAATTTTAGCTGAGCTTGTTCCATGCGACGGTCTGAGAGTTCATTGAAAGCCTCATTGGCACGTTTCAACTGTGCCAGTCTCTGTTCAAGATGAGTGAGATCCAGCATCTTCTCCTGACGCTCCTCGGCAAGTGCTTCTCCCTGTCTTCTTAATGTCTGCACTCGCTGTTCACTTTCTGTCAGTTTTTCTTTCAGAGCTGATACATTTTTCTCAAGCGATTTTGTCGATGATTCATATTGGTTGATTTTTTCAGCTAGCTGCTGTTCTTCTTCTTTTTGCTTAAGCAATATGGACGGCTGGCTTACACTACCGCCAGTCATCGAACCGCCAGGATTTACGATATTACCATCGAGCGTCACAATGCGGTACTTATAATTTGCTACTCGTGCAAGCTGATTAGCAACGGTTAATGATTCAGCAATAATCGTCAGTCCGGATAAGTTCTGAATGACTGCCTGATAACGCTTGTCTGTTGTAATGAGTTCTGACAGTATGCCGACAAAGCCGTCGTGAGCAGCTAACTGCTGTCTGACCGACTCTGGAAGCTCTCGTTTCCTGATAGTTGAAAGAGGCAGAAATGTAGCTCTTCCTGCTTTTTTCTTTTTAAGAGAGGCGATTGCCATACGTGCACTGTCTTCGTCTTCAGTGATAATACTCTGAAGCTGACTGCCGAGCGCAATATCCAGTGCTGTCTGATATTTACTATCGATATCGATAAGTTCTGCTACAGCACCGTGAATTCCTGACAGCGCGGTGTCTTTCAGTACGGTACGAACGCCTTGAAAATAACCTTGATACTCAGCCTGCATCGCAACGATACTCTGATGTTTTGATTTTAACTGTTCAATGTACCGGTAAGCCTTAAAGAGATTTTCTTCTTCTTCTTTATAAGACTGATGGATCAGGCTTACGTTAGTCGATTCTTTTTTATAGTCATCCCGGGCAGCTGTTAATTGCTGCTCAAGCTCTATCAGCTGCTGCTCTGACTGTGAATAAAGCTGCCTTGCCTCGTGATAATTTTCGCTGTCGTTATCTACAGCTTGATGACTTTCGATATATGCAGTCAGCTGCTCTATTTGACGGTCAATCAGTTTAAGTTCATTTTTACTTGATGTCTGTTCACTGAGCGTCTCATAATAACTATCACGCGCTTCTTCAATCAGCTGTTCGATATCGCTGTTCAGTTCTGTCAGCTTCTGCTCAAGCGTCCGTTCCTCTTTACGGAGTTGTTTAACTTCACGTTTAGCTTCATTGATAAGTTCTGCGCTTTCCTGCTGACTCTCCTTCCTCTCTGTTATTTCCTGTGACAGCTTAGTCAGTTCGCGCTGCAGCCGGTCTGTCGACGCGGCATGATTGTCCTTCTTCTCGGTCAGCAGATGATATTGCCCTTGATTTCGTTCAATCTGTTCGGTCAGTTCAAGCAGCTTGTCATTCAACTCATCAAGCGTCGCTGCAGAAACTGATTTCTCCTCAGTAGTCTGCGCGATTCTTTGTTCAAGTCTTGCTGCTTTATCCTGCTTGAGCAGAATCATTTCTTCGTATTCTTTAATGTCCTGCTCCAGTTTGCTGTAGTCCGTCTTCAGCTGCTTGATATCAAAGACGGTCACCTGTATATCAGCATCTTTCATCTCCTGAGTCAGTTCCTGGTACTCAAGTGCGATAGCCGCTTCCATCTTAAGCGGTTCGACCCGTCCTTCCAGATCAAAGATAATATCATTGACGCGCGCTAAATTACCCATCGTTTCAGCGAGTTTCGCTTCTGTTTCTTTTTTACGTTTTTTATATTTAAGTACTCCCGCTGCTTCCTCAATTAAATGACGGCGGTCTTCTGCTTTTGCATTCAATATTTCATCGACTTTACCTTGCGAGATAATACTGAAAGCTTCCTTACCGAGACCCGTATCGAGGAATAAGTCGGTAATATCTTTCAGGCGGACTTTATTCTTGTTCAGAAAATATTCACTTTCACCTGAACGGTACAGACGACGCGTCACTTCAATTTCCGGATCGCTGTCAATCAATTTCAACTCGTTATCAAGCTTCAATGTTACTTCAGCATAATTAAGCGGTTGACGGTTCAGAGCTCCTGAAAAGATAACATCTTCCATACGAGCACCCCGTAGATTTTTTGCCGATTGTTCACCGAGTACCCATCGGATGGCATCTGTAATATTACTTTTACCTGAACCATTCGGTCCGACTATTGCTGTCAGACCGCGAACAAATGTCACATTTGTCTTATCAGCGAATGATTTGAAACCATACGCTGTGACCCCTTTCAAATAAACCATGCTATACTCCTAACTGAATCGTTTCGAGCGCAATACGCGCGGCCTGCTGCTCTGACTCTTTCTTCGTACGTCCTGTACCACTGCCTATGACCTTCGTATCCAGCACAACTTCTGATGTAAATGACTTATGATGTGCGGGACCGCTTTCTTCTACAAGACGATAGACAATCTGTCCGAGTCCCTGCTGATGAAGAAATTCCTGCAGAAACGTTTTATGGTCTAGAATTCCCGTCATCAGTTCTTCGTTAATATGAGGAATGATGGCACGATCTGCAAACTTCACTGCCGCGTCAAATCCCTGGTCAAGAAACAAAGCACCGATAAAAGCTTCGAAGACGTCTGCTATAAGCGCGGGACGTGTTCTCCCGCCTGTCTTCTCCTCACCTTTTCCAAGTAGAATCAACTGGGCAAAATCCAGTTTGTTCGCAAATGTTACAAGTGATGGCTCACAGACAATAGCTGCTCTTAATTTCGTCAACTTTCCCTCTGACATATCGCTATGTTCCCGGAACAAATATTGAGAAACCACCAATTCTAACACCGCATCTCCTAGAAATTCCAGACGTTCATTATCCTTCAGTTTCTCCATTTTGAAGTCATTGATGAAACTTGAATGTGAAAAAGCTTGTTCATATAGTCGTAAATTTTTAGGTTCAATATCAAGTTCTGCCACCTTGACTGACAGGCGGTTGTGGAAATCTTTAAGTATTTCTTGTTTTCTGTTCATATGCTGCCTCCTTTAGCCATCTCTTTATTTTACGTTATTACAGCATGAAAAAAAAGAAAAAGTGGTCCATGACAGACCACTTAGTAGTTCGAATTATTTGTTCAATGATTCAATGTATGATACAGCATCACCAACAGTGTTGATTTTTTCTGCTTCCTCATCAGGAATTTCCATACCGAATTCATCTTCTAATTCCATTACGAGTTCCGCGATGTCCAATGAATCAGCACCTAAATCATCTTTGAAAGAAGCTTCAGGAGTTACTTTTTCAGCATCAACCCCTAAACGGTCGACGATGATTTCTTTAACTTTATCGAAGTTTGCCATAATCTCACCTCCTTCAAATGACTGGCGGTCAATTATTGCATTACCATGCCGCCATTGACGTGCAGGACTTGTCCTGTTATATATTTTGCCTTATCAGACGCTAAAAAGCTAGCAGCATATGCAATATCCTCTACTTCGCCGAATGTTCCGAGAGGGATCTGCGTCTTCATAGCAGATTGTATTTCATCATTTAACTGGTCTGTCATGTCAGAGATGATGAAACCGGGTGCTATCGCATTGACTGTAATATGACGAGAGGCAAGTTCACGGGCAAATGTCTTTGTCAGCCCTTCAACGCCTGCTTTAGCAGCGACGTAGTTTGCCTGCCCTGCATTGCCGATCGTACCGACGACGCTGCTGATATTGATGATCGTCCCGCTGCGCTGCTTCAATAACTGCCGCGTAACGCCTTGAACGACATTGAACACACCAGTCAGGTTAGTGTCAATGACGTCACTCCATTCATCAGCCTTCATCCGCATCATCAAATTATCGCGGGTAATCCCTGCATTATTGACGACACAATCAATCGTGCCAAATTTCTCAATCGTTTCCTTGACCATCGCAGACACTTCTTCTTTGACAGCTACATTCGCCTGAATCGCGACTGCTTCCTGGCCGAGTGCCTGAATTTCTTTTACGACTTCATCAGCTTTATCCTTGCTGCCGGCATAATTGACGACAACATTAAAGCCATCTTTTGCGAGCTGCAGTGCAATCGCTTTACCGATTCCTCTTGAAGCGCCAGTTACTAATGCTGTTGTCATTATTCATTCCACCCTTTAATTTCTTCTACTGTACCGATCGCTGTTATCGTCACATCACGATTAATTTTTTTGACGAGACCGCTCAATACTTTATTCGGTCCGATTTCAACGAATTCTGTTACACCTTGTTCAATCAGAAACATGATTGACTCTTCAAAGCGGACAGGTGAATACAGCTGCTTAATCAGCTCCTGTTTAATCTGTTCCTTATCTGTTGCAGGTCGAGCCGTTGTATTCTGGACGACCGGAACTACAGCATCATTGAATTCAAACTGATCAAGAAATGCTGAAAACTCATCACTAATGACTTCCATCATCGATGAATGAAACGGACCTGATACATTGAGTGGAAGGACACGTTTTGCGCCGAGCGATTTTCCATCACGGACCAGTTCATCAATCTTTGACTGATGACCTGAAACGACTATTTGTCCAGGACAGTTTAAGTTAGCAGGTTCTATTTTTAAGTCAGCAGTCGACAATTTGTCACAAATCGCTTTGACTTCTGGTTCGTTCAAGCCTAGAACGGCAGCCATCGAGCCGGTTCCTTTCGGGAAGGCCGTCGCCATTAAAGCCCCGCGTTTTGCGACGATCTGCACTGCATCTTCAGCTGACATCACACCACTTGCAACCAGTGCTGCATATTCGCCTAAACTGTGACCGACTGTATAATCGAACTCAATGGACAACTCGTTCAGTACAGCAGTGCTGTGACTGACGATAGCAGGCTGAGTATACTGAGTCAGGCCAAGTTTTTCCTCGTTATTGAACATGAGATCAGTCACATCAAACTCCAGCTTTGAATTCAGCTGTTCTAGAAAATCATGTCCTGTCTTTAGTTCGTTATAAATATCCTGAGCCATACCAAGCTTCTGGGCACCTTGGCCCGGGAACAGCAATGCACGTTTAGTCATTTTGGACAACCTCTCGTTTCATAGTCTCTAACACATTCATCTCAACGGTTTCCTTTGCCTGACGAAGCGCACTGAAAATGGCTCTGCCATTAGAGGAACCATGGGCTTTTATGACGATTCCGTTCAAACCGAAGAGCACTGCGCCACCGTACTCAGAATAATCCATCTTGTCTTTGACAAGATTCATATCTTTTTTTAGGACACCTGCCGCCAGTTTGTTTTTCACATTTTTAGTCAGCTGAACTTTCAGCATTTTAAAGATGCTATTAGCAGTACCTTCCAGTGATTTAAGGACCATGTTACCCGTAAAGCCGTCTGTTACAACGACATCAGCAGCACTGAACAGCAAATCCTTAGCTTCTACATTGCCGATGAAGTTCAGTTGGTCTTTCGCCTTCAGCAAAGTGAAAGCTTCCCGGGTCAGAATGTTACCTTTCTTATCTTCTGTCCCGATATTGAGCAGGCCAATCGTCGGCCGGTCTATCTTACGTATAGCCTGAGCATAGACATTACCCATCACCGCATATTGTTCAAGATGCTCAGGCTTCGCATCAGCATTCGCACCCATGTCCAAAAGGATAAACCCTTTATCATCGACTGTTGGTAATGTCAGCGCAAGTGCCGGTCTTTCCACACCGGGTAGACGCCCGACGATGAAAAGTCCGGACGACATAAGAGCGCCTGTATTTCCGGCAGAAACACAGGCGTCTGCTTCACCATATTTAACTGCCTCAGCCATTCTAACCATAGATGAATCCTTTTTACGACGAATTGCTCGAACAGGTTCATCGTCCATGACAATTACTTCTGAACAGTGCTGAAACTGGATACGGTCATGATTCAGATGATACTTATTCTTATCCCCAAACAACAGAATCTCTACATCCTCATACTCTTCCAGAAGCATCTGAATACCTTCCAGTACGACATCAGGAGCATTGTCGCCACCCATCATGTCAACAGCAATTTTAACCATTATTTTCACCTTCGCTCACATAATACATTTCAAATTTACCTTTAAATACTAACCGTTGTTTCACAGTGCTCACTACTTCTATGACCGCTCTATTATTTTTCTTTTCCACAAGTGTCGCTTTTGTAATCACCCGGTCTCCGAGTGTCACTGGTCTGACGAATTTCACTTCGCTCCTGGCGGTCAATGCCAGTTCATCATCCATCACTGCTACACACAGCGAGTTAGCCTGTGCAAACAGAAAGTGTCCACGCGCAATCTTATTGCGGTGAAAGACATGCTCATCTTGAATATCCAGTATAGAAATCGCCACTTTATCAAGCTGAAGCTCAATGATTTCACCGATGACTTCATCAATCGGCAGCGCTTTGACTTCATCTCTGTTCTGATAAGCCACATCTTTAATTCGTTCACGCAGCTCCGGAATATTTTTTTCAAGTCTATCCAGTCTAATCGTCTGAATACTGACATTAAACGTCTGACTCAGTGCTTCATCTGTGAGAAACGGGTTGTCCTCTAGAATTGACTGAAGTTGCTGCTGTCGTTCTATTTTCGTTAATTTTTTCATCATTTCAAGTCCTGTCTTAGTAGTTGGTACTAATACTTGTGTTCAGTATAAATGACTTTAAATATTTGTGCAATCATTAACAGATAGTAGTGTAACACTTCTCATCAATAAAAATAGCCATCGAAGTGACTGTTCACCTCAATGACTTTTAGGCTTCTTTAACAATTCTAGCTTTAACAATCATACGTTTTTCAAATAACAAGGTGGCCGGATTATAAGATTCACAAGTGATGAGCGTCAGCTCCTGTGGCTTTCCTTTGTGCTCATCCAGTACATTCACTTCAGAAGGATTGACGTTGAAGATATTATAAATTTTATACGTTTTTTCTCCTTGCCGGGTCATCAGAATGATTTTGTCGCCTTTTCGCACACGGTCGAGATAATTAAATCTGATGCCGGCTCCTTCGACTCGGTGGCCTGCAATAGCGACGTTCTGTTCAGTCAGTTTCTCTCCTTGTTCAACAAGGGTCACTCCATTTTTTAAGTTAGCCTGAGTTGCTGGTCCTTTAAGCAGTGGTTCGTTAATATCAGCCGCCGGTATTTTTAAATAGCCGAGCATATTTTTCTTTAACTTGAGCTTTTCCGGCTCAGTTTTAGTGATCCATTTTTCGAGCTGATTCACTTGAGGTGCCGCATCTTTTTTTTCGTAGGCGGCAATCATCTTATTGTTGACGCTGTCAGTAAAGTAAGCGCGTATATTCTGCCAGAAAATTAAAACGAGTGCTGCTGCAATTAAAATGATACCGAGAAATCTTATGAATCCTCTCATCTGCCCGTTCCTCCAATCAGTTCAAAAATACATGCGCCACTCTATTGTTGTCAATCTATTTCCATGTCATTCAACTCTAACTGCACACGATTCTTCAGTCCTGAATTTTCCGGCTTATCTATTTCACCATTCAGGATGATTGCCGCTGCTTCATCCCGTGCCACTTCAAGCATGCGGTAATCCTCTACGATATCAGCGACTTTAAAATCTGGAAGGCCGCTTTGTTTCACACCGAAAAAGTCACCAGGACCTCTCATCTCAAGATCTTTTTCACTGAGCTGGAAACCATCTGTCGTCTGACACATGATCTGCATCCGTTCTATACCCGTCTCAGTTGAAGGGTTACTGATGAGAATGCAGTAACTTTGCTGGTCGCTTCGGCCAACGCGTCCACGCAGCTGATGCAGTGTCGACAAGCCGAACCGCTCTGCATCAATGATAATCATCATCGTAGCATTCGGTACATTGACCCCGACTTCGACGACTGTCGTCGAAACTAGAATAGACAGCTCATGCTTGCTGAATCGTTCCATAACAGCGTCCTTCTCCTCAGATGACATCCGTCCGTGAAGGAGACCGACCTTTTCTGTCCCGAATTGCTGACAGAACTGCTCGTACACTTCCACTGTATTTTGAACATCCAGTTTTTCTGACGCTTCAATGAGCGGACAGATGACATAAGCCTGTCTTCCTTTATTCAGTTCTTCTAATGTTTTGCCATATATGATCTGCATTTCCTCGTGTTTTGCCCACGAAGTGATAATGGGTTTACGTCCTTTCGGCATCTCGCGGATGGTCGTCACATCCATTTCACCGAACACTGATATGGCGAGCGTTCTCGGAATGGGTGTCGCAGTCATGAACAGCACATTGGCTTCTGCACCTTTTTCACGTAGCCTTTTCCGCTGATTAACGCCGAAACGATGCTGCTCGTCAGTAATAACAAGACCTAATCTTTGAAACAGCACTTCATCCTGAATCAATGCATGCGTTCCGACGATGACATCAATTTCTCCCGCGGCAAGCTGTGCCAGCAATATCTGTCTTTTTTTGCCTTTAACTGAACTTGTCAGGAGTGCTATACGTACGTCATTGTGATAAAGCATGGCGAGACTTTCTGCATGCTGTTCTGCAAGTATCTCTGTCGGTACCATCAATGCGCTCTGAAATCCTGCTGTTTTCATGGCAAACATCGCAATAGCCGCGACCACTGTTTTACCAGAACCAACGTCACCTTGAAGCAGCCGGTTCATCCGTATGGGCAGTTTAATGTCTCTGAATATTTCATTGACGCTCTTTTTCTGAGCTTCCGTCAGTTCAAAAGGCAGTGTCCCGATAAAATCCTTGACGGCATTGATGTCATAATCAATACCGACCGATAAGCCTGTCGCATGTTCTTTCATATTCAGCATTCTCATTTTCAGCTGAAATAAAAACAACTCACAAAAAGCAAAAGTTCGTTTAGCCTGCTTTAAACTTGTATATTCCTCTGGAAAATGAAGGACTTCAATGGCCTGCTTTAAATCCCAGAGCTTATATTTTTTTGACAATTCATCTGGTATCATCGGTGTAATCTCAGTGAGTTCAAGTGCCTGTGTCACGAGTTTCTGAAACTGCTTCGGCTTCAGCTGTCCTTTGAGACTATACTGTGGTACTAGTGCCAAATCCGAATCATCGTTAACGGTTTTAGAAAATTTACTGCCTTGAATAATCTGCTTCGACCGCTGCCATTTTCCCGTAACTGATACTGTATCACCTATGACTACCTGGTGCTTTAAGTACGGCTGATTAAAAAACTCAACTCTGACTGCCACTTGATTGACGAGCATGTGGAATGCAATCTTTGAGCGGTTACGCCCGAAATAACTAAGCTGCGGAGAACTGTAAACTTCCCCTGCAACTGTTATTTTCTCTCCATCTGCTGCTGTGTTAATATCGACAATCGATTCATCTTCATAACGATATGGGAGATGGAGCAGGATGTCGTTCAATGAATGTATGCCAAGGTCATTCAGTTTAATGACTGTCTGTGGTCCGACACCCTTTAATTCAGTTAGTGGAAATTCAGATTCAATTAAATGTTGGTTGTGCATTCGATCCGAAAATTCTTTCTTTCATTTCCTGTCCTGTCTTAGTTCCGGCAAGACCACCACGACCCGTTTCACGCAGTGCACTTGGCATAGTCTGCCCGATTTTGTACATCGCTTCAATCACTTCATCAGTCGGAATGCGACTTTCAATTCCTGCAAGTGCCATGTCAGCAGAGACAATCGCATTAGAAGCACCTGCTGCGTTACGTTTGACACATGGCACTTCTACCAGACCCGCGACAGGATCACATACAAGACCCAGCATGTTCTTCATACAGATGGCAAATGCGTGGGCCGATTGTTTAGGTGAACCGCCGGCCATTTCAACAATAGCTGCTGCTGCCATAGCCGCAGCTGAACCGACTTCAGCCTGACAACCACCGGCCGCACCTGAAATAGAAGCGTTGTTCGCAACGACAAAACCGAAGGCGCCTGTTGTAAACAGGAAATTCACCATATCTTCACGCGATGCATTCAATTTATTCTTAACAGCGAACAATGTTCCTGGCACTACTCCAGCTGATCCTGCAGTCGGTGTAGCGCAAATTAATCCCATAGCGGCATTTACTTCGTTTGTCGCGACGGCTTTTGCGACAGCATCGAGGAGTAGTTCGCCGCTTAACATGTTACCTTTATTGATATATTCACGCATTTTGACAGCATCCATTCCTGTCAGACCTGTCGGACTCTGTACACCATTCAGCCCGCGTTCAACTGCCTGTTCCATCACTTCAAGATTGCGTTCCATTCCGCTGAATATCTCTTCGTAAGAACGTTTAGATACCGTCATCTCCTGTTCTATCATCACTTCAAAGATTTTTTTATTTTCTGTTTCACATATCTCAACTAATTCTGCTACGCTTTTAAACATATTATCCTCCTTACGACTCTTCCATCAAAGTTACCGTCTGTATTCCTTGACAGGATCTAATTTCATTTAAAATGTCTTCAGTAATTTCATCATCCAGTTCACATGTCATCAAGGCGATATCTCCTTTTTCTTTACGAGAAACCTGCATCTGACCAACATTGATATGGTGTCTTCCTAAAATTTGCGTCACATTGGCGATCGAGCCGAACGTGTCCTGGTGGAAGACGAGAAGTGTAGGATAATTACCAGAAATCGCAAGAGGAAAACCGTTTAGAGCGACGATTTCAATCTTACCGCCACCTATAGAAATCCCTTCAATCGTCAACTCTTTGTCACCATCAGACATATGAACCACTGCGGTGTTAGGATGACTTTTCTCTTCACTCATCTCAATAAATGAGACAACCATCCCCGTTTCTTTAGCGATGTTCAGAGCATCCGGAATACGTGAATCATCCGTATCGAATCCCATAAGTCCCCCCACTATGGCAACATCCGTTCCATGTCCTTTATACGTCTCCATAAATGAGCCATATAAATAGATATCGGCTTGACTAGGTGTTCCACCGAATAAATCACGGGCCACAAGACCGATTCTGACTGCTCCTGCTGTATGTGAAGATGATGGTCCGACCATAACAGGACCAATAATATCGAATACACTTCTATATTTCATCGTTACCTACCCCTTTAAACCTTATAATATATTGATTATACCATCATTTGATCTATAATTGCTGTCTGACAGTTCTGCGTTAACGAATATAAGATAGCGTTTTCAATTAAATTAATATTTTCGCCATCAATAGACTAACATCATTTGTATTTCACCACAACTTGTTCGGGTTATGAACACAAAAAGACTCATGAACTTATAGGTCCATGAGCACTTAATCAATTATTCCACCGCAAACATAAAACTATAGATCGGCTGTCTACCGTCCTGTACCTCAACTTCAATATCCGGATAATTGTCAGTTAAATGGTCGGCAAGTGCATTGACATCTGTGTCGGCTGCATCCTCACCTTTAAAGATAGTAACTATTTCACTATCTTCGTCTATCATCGCATGAAGCAGTTCCATACACACTTTCTGCTGGTCTTCATCTGACACTGTTATCTTGCTTTCAAACAGTCCCATATATGCACCTTTCTTAATATCAACGCCGTCAATCGCTGTATCACGAACTGCATAAGTGACAGAGCCTGATTTCACGTGTTTCAGTGCTTCTGTCATCTGTTCTTTATTATCATCAAGATCTGAATCCGTTATATAGGATAACATTGCTGTTACACCTTGCGGAATTGTCTTTGAAGGAATCACTGCAACAGGCACTGATACGACAGATGCAGCCTGTTCTGCTGCCATAATGATATTTTTATTATTCGGTAGAATGATCGCTTCTTTACATTTAGAGGCTTCAATCACTTTGACAATGTCTTCTGTTGATGGATTCATTGTCTGACCGCCACTGATGACATGTGTCGCACCGATTGATTCAAATAGTTCTGTAATACCTTCACCCATTGAAATCGTGATAACCGCTTTTTCCACTTCTTTGACAGCAGAAGACCGGCTGCCGCGTTTACGCAGTACTTCCCGGTGCTGTTCACGCATATTGTCCACTTTGATTTTGATAATCTCGCCGTACTGGCTGCCGTATGTTAGAGCCTCACCCGGCGTTTCTGAATGAACGTGTGTTTTAACGATTTCCTCATCTGAAATAACTAACAGAGAATCACCGAACTTCGCCATATCATTTCTAAACGCCTCTTCATCAAATGATTTCATGCCCGGCTTGAATCTAACCATAAACTCTGTACAAAATCCAGGAACAATATCTTCGGTTTTCACGACATCACCGAAATCATGATCATCATTGACAAATGAATCGTCTACCATTTTCTGCGGAGCTGCAATTGCTTCACCTTTCAGCGCTGCAAGAAAGCCGTCATAAACATACATCAATCCTTGCCCACCGCTGTCGACAACGCCGACTTCTTTCAGCACTGGGAGAAGTTCCGGTGTATTTTTCAATGAGATATTTCCCGATTCAACTATTGCTTCCATAACTTCAATGACATCATCGCTTGTTTTAGCTGCTTCCATACCACTTGCACTTGCTTCCCGAGCCACTGTCAGAATCGTTCCTTCAACAGGTTTCATCACTGCTTTATAAGCAGTTTTAACGCCTGAGTCAAAAGCTTTGGCAAATTTCTTCGCATCGATGTCTGCGTGTTCTTCTACTGATTTAGAGAATCCTCTGAATAACTGTGACAAAATAACACCTGAGTTACCACGAGCTCCCATCAGTAATCCTTTAGAAAATGCTTTGCCGACTTGACCGATATGGTCTTCAATATGTGCTTCTGTCTCTTTCGCACCCGATGTCATCGATAAATTCATATTCGTTCCTGTATCACCATCAGGCACAGGGAAAACATTCAGAGAATCCACGTACTCTGCATTCTGAGATAAGTTATTTGCTCCAGCTGAAATCATCTCAGCAAATAGCCTGCCATCAATCTTGTTCATTCAAATGATCCTCCTTATTCTTCCTCGTCCATTTTAATCACACGTACACCTTGTATATAAATATTAACTGAATTGACTTTTAAATTTAACGCTTTTTCAAGAGTGTATTTAACTGCTGATTGCACATTATTGGCAATTTCAGAAATTTTAGTGCCATAAACGACAATAATATACATATCAACATCGAGTTTATCGTCTTTCTGAGAGACGATGACTCCTTTAGAGTAATTATCACGGCGAAGAATATCAGCGATGCCGTCTCTCACTTGATGCTTGCTGGCCATTCCGATGATTCCGTAACATTCTACCGCAGCACCGCCGGCAATCGTAGCAATGACGTCATTAGAAATATCTATGCTGCCGAACTCATTCGTAATTTCTAAAGTCATGTGACCCCTCCTAATTTTTCATTCATCAAGTTATTATACGCAATATTTATCTATAAGTACAAGAAAACTCTTAAAATTAGTAGTGTAATAGTAAGTATTTAATGCTCATCATCAAGCTTCACCATTTTACAATATGATAATAACAGTTCTCATATAAAGTATATTAATATATAATTTTCACAGTATTCAAATTTTTCAAAAAAGGAGAACTTTATGATTAATCAATTACTCCACGAACAGCAAAAAGGTTATATCGGATCAGTTTATGATCTTAAAATGATTCTCTGCGCCTGTCTTAATTACGGTCACGTGCTGCTGGAAGGTCCACCTGGACTCGGAAAAACAAAACTTGCCAATACAATAAGTGAAACATTAGGTGGCACATTTAACCGCATTCAGTTTACACCGGATCTTTTGCCAAGTGATGTAACTGGCATAAAATTTTTCCATCCTGGCACACAATCTTTCGAAATCAAGCAAGGACCTATCTTCACTAATGTCCTGCTCGCTGATGAAATCAACCGCGCAACACCTAAAACGCAGAGCAGTCTGCTTCAGGCGATGCAGGAGCAGCAGGTGACGATTGATGATACAACGTTCAAACTGCCGGATCCATTCATCGTACTTGCCACACAGAACCCGCTTGATCACCAGCAAGGAACATTCCAGCTGCCTGAAGCACAGATGGACCGGTTTATGATCAGAATTTTTATGGGGTATCCTTCCTTCGAAGATGAAATTAAAATTATCAGCGGACATTATCAGGAACGTGTGCATCAAGTGCTTGAATCAACAGAAGCGTTCCAAGCGCTCAGACAGCAGACAAATGAGATTTTCTGTCACGAAGATCTCTATAAATATATCACTTATATCGTCCATCAGACGCGGACGGACCAGGAAATTATCCAAGGATTGAGCCCAAGAGCAGGTATTCACATCGTCGGTATGTCAAAAGCATTTGCATTAATTAATGGACGCGACTATGTGATTCCTGATGACGTCAGAGAAGTAGTTCCGTACATTGCTGTTCACCGAATGACTTATCGCAATGCTCGGCTGTCTGAGGGCGATAAGTTAGCTATGATGAATCGTATAATAGGTGAAATCGATGTTCCGGCGCTCTAAAAAAGTACCTATTGTAGGTCAGGTTTTTATCGATCAGAATGCACAGTTAAAAATGCGTCTCATTATCTTTTTGATGATCATTGCTGTCATTGTCATGCTGCTGACTGACCATTTTGTTATCGCCCTTATTCTGATGATTATTATTCTGATGATTATCCTTGAGAATCGTGAGAACTATCGTTTAATACGATCGATAAAAATAGAAGATGACAGACATCATATTTATCCAGTCGTAGGAAAATGGTTCAACTACACGATTTATATTCGGTCACTAGAACATGTCAACACTACTATGACGCTCCACCTATCTATTTCAAACGGCAGTCATTACTTCTCCAATCATCAAGGAAGTATGTCTTATACACTTGCTGCAACAGGTATATCAAAAATTGATATCCCGATTTTTATTCAAGAACGCGGTGCCTTTCAGATTATTATCCAAAATATCCACCTGCCTGGACAATTCCATATCCAGCAAGTCAACTTCGAACCTAAAACTTATTTAAGCAGACTCTATGCATCATACGGCAATTTTGAAATGCGGTCGATCGATCAGCATGCTGTTGATGAAGTGTCAAACAGGACTGAACATGGTGACAGCATGGAAAAATTTTCGAACAGTCTATATGATTATACGCAACCCTTCAATCAACTGGACTGGCCTGCTACATTGAAATCACAGGCATTGTTGGTGAAACAGACTGAAATTGCTGTCAATCATGCAGTCATTCTTTCTCTGAACGTCGGCAATTACAATACGGTCAATGCTTCGATAGAAAGTGACTTAAGGGAACTGGCTCACTTTGCGTTGACGCTTTATGATCAGGGCAATCCGTTTTATATTGGGATTAATACAATTTCGTATATCACGAGTAATGAGTCACCTATCCTCTATATCAATCAGGAAATCATGAAAGATGAACTGCACCGGTTGATTGCGACGTTTTCACGAGACAGCTATATACTGCCTTATACTAGTCTTATTCAGACGATGACAGAACAGATTCACGAAAACGGAGTATGGTATCATTTTGGTCCAGCAGAACAGTCAGTGAAGGATATGTTCAACAGATGTCTCATTTCACCTGTCTATATGGAGGTAAGCGAATGAATCTTAGATTAATTGCACATATGACTTTAATCACTTTACCTCTCCTCTTAATCGACTGGCATTCCTTGTATATCATACTGCTGACGCCGCTCTGCGTTTATTTTTATGTAGCAGGAAGACGTCAGACCGGTTTGCTCGTGCTGATAGCTGCTAATGTGGTTCTCGCATTTTCAAGCAGCCTGTCATTAATCTATCTGCTGCTGCTGATTGCTCTGATAGTTATCTATTATTCAATGGCTGAGCCGTTTCCACTCCTGCTTTATATTCAATTATTTTATGTTGTTCATGTGATCTTCAATCCAGCGCATCGTGAAATCGCTATCCTTTATGGCATCCATGCTTTATTAATCATTATTCTTATGGTTACAGACCGGTCGACTAAAGATATAAAACCCATTATTTTCCCTGTGATCGCATTGATTATCGGTATTACACTGCTTAAGTTTGTATATCCGTTCATTATCCAGCAGGTGCCGGTGGACTGGATCAGAAAATTTGACTTTGAAATCCGTCCGCTTGATAAGAACGATGACTATGAAAAAATGAACGAAGAACTGAGTAAAAATCGCGAAATACCAAAAGTAGAAAGCACACCAAAAACAAATCCGTCGTTTTATTACATTGTTGGATCCATTGCTCTTGCTGCCGCTGCTTTTGTTATATATAAGTTTAGAAACGCCTTCCACTTCCTTCCGACACCGGCAGTTTCTACTCCTGCCCGTCACCATCAGTTCAGAAACGAGGAGTTTGATTTCCGCTCCTCACTGCCAAAAAGTTATATCAGGCAGTTCAGGCGACTCGAAAAAGCAGGTCTTGAACATTCCATCTATTATGTAACGTCTGACACGTTTCATGATTATTTAAGCCGCTTCAATGGTTCAGAGCAGCTGCTGCAACTGTTCAATGACTGCCGCTACTCCAGTAATCCGGCAGATCAGAGCAAAGCGGTTAAATCAGAAGTCTCGAAGATAATCAGACAGTTAGAAGAATCTCAACAATAAAGTTGCACTGAATCTACTTTTGTGTTAAATTACTATGGTATGTAAAAGATAAGTGTATCTCTATATATCATTAAAGGAGGAAATCACATGGCTAAAGTATGTCACGTTACAGGCCGCAAAGCCGTAACAGGTAACAATCGTTCTCATGCTATGAATGCGAATAAACGTCGCTGGAACGCTAACTTACAAAAAGTTAGAATTCTTGTAGATGGCAAACCGAAACGTGTATGGGTTTCTACTCGTGCATTAAAATCAGGTAAAGTGACTCGCGTTTAATGACTATATAGATACAGAAAAAAAGACCTTTGTGTGGAAGGTCTTTTTTTTTGTGTTCACTTTTATTAATCTCTGCTCTGAACCATGTAAATCATACCGTTTTCTACAGTCACCTCTGCACGGTCAGTGATAAACTCATTGGAAACAGTCCGTGTCCTGCCGAATTCAAGCATGGTACGAGGTAAATGATATTTCAGTCCTTCAATCGTCAGGATGACTTGTTCACCGATAGGCATAAATGAAACATACTTCATTTGTTCAGCATGGGTAATAACATGCGTTCCGGCTGCTAATACTTGAATAATATTCTGCTCGTCAATGATATAAAATTCACTCTCAGAGAGAATCACGTCAGGATGTGCGAGAGACTGGACATTACCGATAAAATGGTCCATCCGTCCACCGGTCGCACCGTGAATAAATACTCTATCATAGTCCAGTGTCAATGCATATCGAATACCGACTTCGAGATCTGTTTCATTCTTTTCAGATGGCAATACCTCTACTTCTAAGTGTTCATTGATCAGCTGGTGTTCTTCAGCAGTCGTTGAATCGAAATCTCCAAAAGCTGCAATCGGTGTGATATGATGTCTAAGTAGTACGACAGTTCCATAGTCAATCCCGAGCCAATCCTCATGAGCAAGCTGCTGTAAAGTGTCTTCATTGATATTATGTGATGTGCAAAGTACATGTAGATCCATATTATTCACCTCTTAATCGACGCACAGGTTCATGATAATCGTCATGCTTAAAGAAATAGGAGCCTGCGACCAGCACGTCTGCACCTCGTTCTCTGCATAATGCTGCTGTTTCGGCGTTAACGCCTCCGTCTACTTCAATTTCATAGGATAACCCATTTGCTTTGCGATAGTCGTCCAGATAACTGATCTTCTCAAGCATACCTTCAATGAATGACTGACCGCCAAATCCTGGATTGACCGTCATAACCAGCACAAGGTCGACTTCTGATAAAATGGGATCAAGTAAATTCACATTTGTTCCAGGGTTAATCGTGACACCTGCTTTTTTATCATGCTGTCTGATCATCTGAAGTACCCGGTGAATATGAGGCGTAGCTTCAAGGTGTACCGTAATGATATCACTCCCGGCATCGGCGAACTGACCGACGAACACTTCAGGATTCGCAATCATCAAATGGCTGTCAATCGGAAGATGCGTTATTTGACGGAGTTGCTCTAAAATCGGCAGACCAAAAGAAATATTAGGCACGAACTGACCGTCCATCACATCAAAATGCAGGTAATCTACACCACTCTCTTCTAATTTCTTTACTTCTTCCTGAAGTTTTGTAAAATCACACGATAATAAGCTCGGAGCAATTTTAACCATTAATATCTCGCCTTTCTCGTCTCTATTTCATTCATCAGCTGCAAGTAATTATCATACCTCGACTGCATAATGTCTCCTGACTGCACAGCGTCTTTAATCGCACATGCCGGCTCATTGACATGCAGACATTCTCTGTATTTGCACTGTTCCTCGCGAGCTGCAAATTCCGGAAAACAGTTTTTCAGCACATATTTGTCAATATGAGCGATATCAAGCGCGCTGAATCCCGGTGTATCCGCTAAATATTTGCCATCCACCTGTATCAACTCGACATGTCTCGTCGTATGTTTACCACGATTTAATGCACTTGAAATCACACCCGTCTCAAGATTGCTGTTAGGTTTCACCGCATTGATGAGAGAAGATTTGCCGACACCGGACTGACCGCTCAATACATTGATGCCATCCACTAATATTTTTGACAGTGCTGATTGATCTTCCAGGTTCGATACAAAATAGGTTCTATATCCAATCGCTTCATAGTCTGCCAGATGTTTTTCAATCACAGCAATCTGCTCATCGTTCAACAGATCCTTCTTGGTAACGATAAGACACGGAGCGATATCAAAGCTTTCAACGATGACCAGAAACTTATCTATCAGATTTTTACTGAATTCCGGTTCCTTAGCACTCATGACGACGAGCACTTGATTGATGTTTGCGACAGGAGGCCTTTTCAGTTCATTGGAACGCGGTTTAAGTTCAGTGATATAACCGTCCGTCTCGTTCTCAATCTGAAATAAAACTTGATCACCGACAAGCGGAGTCAGTCCTTTTTTACGGAAAACACCGCGAGCTCGACACTGAAAGCTTTCTCCTCTACTATCTACATAGTAGAAGCCACTTAATGCCTTATAAATTATTCCTTCTCTCACACAGTCACCTCATTTAAAGTCTTCAATCAGTTTTATTAACATTGTCATAAGTTTAACACAAGTTATAGGTGCAGACATCATCACTGGAAAGTTACTGTGAACGTCGTCCCTTTGCCGGCTTTACTGTCAACTTTGATATCCGCCTGATGAAGGAGGACGATTTCATGGACTATCGCCATACCGAGACCATTAGACGGGACTTCATCTTCATTGACGTCTGCCTTGTAAAATCTTTCAAACAAGTGCATCTTTGTCTCTTCACTCATCCCCTGCCCATGATCACTGACGGTAAGAACTGGATGGCCGTTATTCGACTTTAAGGCGATTCGTATTTCTGCCTCAGGCGGAGAATATTTGACCGCGTTCGATAATAAGTTGGTGACAAGCTGAAATAATAAATCACGGTGTCCATTAATCTGGATATCATCAAGTGCTGCGATGACCAGCTGATCTTTACGGTCCAGCTGATACATCATCGAATGAATCACTTCCTGGATCATGCGTCTTCCATTAAATGAATCACAGGTTAGTTCAATACCTTCATTATCAATGGCAGCAAGCAGCAGCAGCTGGCTCGTTAGCTTGCTGAGGCGTTCAGACTGATGTTCAATCTCAGTAATGAGTGATAGATCCTGCTGGTCTTTCAGCCGACGTGTTAAGCCGAGCAGATTAGTAATCGGTGACTGAATCTCATGGCTGACGTTAGCCACAAAGCGTTCGTTCATCTCCTGATGACTTTTGATTGTTCGGCTCATCTCTTCCATTTCGCGGGCGAGTACACCTATTTCATCCTGTCTTCTGACAGCCGCTACATTGCTGTAATCACCTTGTCTTATACGCTCGGCAAATGATTTCAGTTTGACTACCGGACTGACAATGTTCTTTGAACTGAGCAGAACAAATAACACAGAGAACAACACAATTAACAGCAGCAGTATCGCAAGGAAAATTCGAAATTCTGCCATACTTTGACCGACGTCCGGTCTGATGTAGACATCAAATTCACTGCCTGCCACCTTCATGGTCGTACCGACTGTATTCTCAGTCTCATTGTCAAAGAAGCCAGTGATGATGATGTTAAAAGGTCTATGTTTAATGCCATGATAGGTCTTGTGATTCAATGGGCTGGTCTTCAGGTTATCTACACGAAACGGTGTACCATAAAAAGTCTTTTTACCATGATGTATGGCAATGACCTGAAAGTTTAAGTCAGCCAGCTGGTTAAAGAAATCGGAGCTGCTAATGGTCTGATGCTTCAAAATAAATGCTTTTTGCTGCTCTAGTGTCCTGGTAATGCGCGCATCATTTTCCGGTTTTAAGTAAATATGATAGTAGACATTTGCCAGCATGAACGCAAGAAGACTGCTGAGCAGCATGACAAGAAGCGTCGAAGCGATAAATTGTGTCGACAGTCGTTTAAACATGCTGCACCTTATAACCGACACCGCGCACTGTCATTATTTCTATAGTTGCCTGGGCAGCAGTCAGACGTTTTCTCAGCCGTTTAACATGAACGTCTATCGTTCGCTCGTCCCCATCGAAGTCATAACCCCATATTTCGGTGATGAGAACATCTCTTTTAGCGACTTTCGGTTCATGCGCCATTAATTTATGTAAGAGTTCAAACTCTTTACGCGGCAGGTATAATGTCTGATCATTAATATAGACTTCATAACTTTCATGATTCAGGTCAACATTTCCAAGTTTAAGATGTTCAGGTGACAACTGATAACGACTGAGTACCGCATTGATTCTAAATTGAAGCTCTTCAGTACTGAAGGGTTTCGTCACGTAATCATCGGAACCTGCTTCAAAAGCCTGCCGTTTATCATTGAGCTCACTTCTCGCGGTCAGCATAATTACAGGCTTCTGATAATACTGTTTAATATCCTCGCACAGTAAAAAGCCGTTCATCCCCGGCATCATCACATCAACAACACATAAGTCGATATGTCCTTTGTCAAGCTCTTGAACAGCTTGCTCTGCATCTGCTGCTTCTGTCACTTGATAATCTATCAGACCGTGACTTATCATCTCTCTAATGTTCTTTTCATCATCCACAATTAAAATACTGGGTTTCATGACGTCTCTCCTATAGTTCATATTCTATTCATATAACTTCTTTATACTAACTGTAACATCAGTTATGAAAGGAAGATTACTATGAAACTCGCTTTAAAGGAATTATCTTATTATAAAATGAAATACTTGCTCATAACAGCAATATTATTTCTGCTGGCTTTTCTGGTCTTATTCGTCACAAGCCTGGCACAAGGCTTATCTCAAGATAACATCTCAATGATTGATCATATGAATGCGGAGCGATACGTCATCGCAAAAGATGCCGATCATCAGTTGACGCAATCTGCATTAAGTGAGACAGATGCGGCGATACTGAAAGACAAACACATTGATACGCTATCGATGCAGCTGTTAACGATGACCAATAATATATCTGTTGCAGCTATCTATTCGAAAGAAGCACAGAATCGTACAGTTGTTCAAGGGCATATGCCAAAAACAGAACATGAAATGGCGGTCGATGCGTCACTGCGTGAAACGCTCGATTTAAACGATACAATGACTGTTAAATCAAAGAAATCATCAGATAAACCTATGAAATATCGAATCACCGGATTCATTGAAAAAGAAATGTACGCTCATACACCTGTTGCCGTTGTCACAAAATCTGGATTTGAACGGTTCAATCCGGCAGTCACTCCTAACATCGGATTACTTAAAAAAAATAGCCCATCCTTAAATGACTCGCTGAATTCAGCGGAAGTCATCTCTCAGAATCAGCTGAAAAAAGGGATTCCAAGTTACGAAGCAGAGCAGATGCCATTACAGTTAATGGTCGTGTTTCTATTTGTCATTTCAGCAATCGTCATTTCAGCCTTCTTCTATGTCATCACGATACAGAAGACGAACGAATACGGCATATTAAAAGCGATCGGGATGAAAAACGGTAAAATCGTACGCGTCATCTTGACGGAAATTATATTCACAACATTTGTCGGCGTAGCGACTGCTATTATTCTGACTGTTATCATTGCTCAGTTTATGCCGGTCACGATGCCGTTTCATTTGAACCAGACACTCGTCATAGTGCTTGCAGGATTATTCTTTGTTGTCTCACTGATCGGCGCACTGCTGTCACTCATCAAAGTCATTAAAATAGATCCACAAATTGCGTTAGGAGGAGAATAAAATGCTCTCAATCGAAAATATTTCAAAAACATATGGCACAGGTGAACAGGCGACAACTGTTCTTAAAAACATTAACCTGACCATCAATTCCGGAGAAATCGTTACTCTGTACGGACCGTCAGGATCAGGCAAAAGTACACTGCTTTCGATCATCGGCGCGCTGCTGACACCATCGAGCGGCGATATTATATTGGGCGGCAAATCGTGGCGGACTCTGTCTGATAACGCTAGAACAGACATGAGACTCAAGGAGATCGGTTTTATCTTTCAGTCCTCACACCTTATCCCTTATTTAACCGTTAAAGATCAGTTGACTGCAATTGGTACCGAAGCAGGTCAAAGCACAAAAGAAGCAGCTGTCCGCGCTGAACAGCTGTTAGCTTCCTTCGGTCTTAAACATCGCTTATCCGCTTATCCAAAGGAACTATCCGGAGGAGAAAAACAGCGGACAGCCATTGCTCGGGCATTTATGAATGAGCCGAAACTGATTCTTGCTGATGAACCGACCGCAAGTCTTGATAAAGAGCGCGCATCTGAAGTCGTTGATATGTTGAGACAGCGTGTTAAACAAACGGGGGCAGCGTGTATCATGATCACACATGATCAGCGGCTGTTCTCTTATACAGATAAACTATATCATCTTGAGGACGGATGTATAACAGAAGAATGATTCATTATAGCTATCAAAAAATAATCCCGGATGAAGATAATTACTTCATCCAGGATTATTTTTTATGATTTTATACGTTTAATAGGGGGTGCTTTGTAAGATGGCAGTGAGATCGGTATAGATTCATAGACGACCTCATTAGAAGGAAGTTCAAACCATTTTGTCGGTGAAGCCGTGTATTTCTTCAAGAATATCTTCATCTGCATGATGATACGGTCATACCATTTGATATGTGCATCAATAGGCAGTTCATCCATCAGCAGAATATAAGTGAAGTCACCAATGATCCTTGCAGGATTAGTTCCATAACTGCGCGACTGTTCTGGAATACATCCTTCCCTTACCATATGACCAGCAATTTGTTTAATATACAAATTGATGTTCTGGTGAATTCTGAATCCGAGAATAAGCTGTACTTTAAAGATATTCTCGGTACCGAACTTTTCAATCTGGTAGTTGACCTGGAATGGTTTATCAGATACTTTAACATTGACAAACCAGTAAACGTCGGCTCGTTTTGGCCGGCCATCCAGTATGGATTTCAATGCCTGCTTCTCAATCATCTTCATATCGTCTGTTGTCGATAAGTATACTAAGTTTGTTGCATACTTCGGCAGACTCACATCTTCTGACAATGTCTTCAGTTGATTGACATAAAGATCTACATTGACATCGAACGTACGCTTGTCTTTAATTTTATATCCTTTATACCATACGACCATCAGCATGATTACTGCAACAGATATCAGCACTGCGATGAAACCGCCATGCATAAATTTAGCAAGTCCCGAAATAAAGAACGCGGTTTCCAGTACGAGGAAAAACCCTGTCACTATAATCGTCAGTCCTTTATCGATTTTTCTCATCGATAAGTAATGATAGATTAGAATGGTCGACATCAGCATCGTGACTGTAATGCTCAGACCATATGCTGCTTCCATGTTCACTGATGTTCTAAAATACAGAACAACCAGCACACATAGAATCCATATACTAAATGTTACGGCAGGAATGTACATCTGGCCTTTCATCGTTGACGGATATTTGATATCAAGCTTCGGCAGCAATCTTAAGTGAATCGCTTCTGAGACAAGAGTGAAGCTTCCAGATATTAACGCCTGAGACGCAATAATTGCCGCACACGTCGCTATGATGACGCCAATGACTATGAATGACTCCGGCATAATTTGAAAGAATGGATTGATCTCACGGCTGCCTAACATATCCTGCTGCTTAACATGATTGATAATCCAGGCTGATTGACCGAAATAACTAAGGAGCAGCATGAGTTTGACAAACGGCCACGTTTTATATATAGCATGTTTTCCGACATGTCCCATATCTGAATACAGTGCTTCAGCACCAGTAGTCGATAGAAAGACGGTCCCTAAAATCAACAATCCCATCTTGTTGCTGTCATCGAATAATATACGAATGCCATACATCGGGTTGACTGCTCTTAAAACTGATAAATCAGTCACTAACTGGATCAGGCCGAACAGTCCCATCATTGAGAACCAGACAAGCATAAATGGTCCAAATATTTTACCGATACTACCTGTACCAAATCTCTGAGCAAAAAATATCATCGAGATAATGGAAATCACGATAATGACAATATTCGTCTGATCATTGATGAAGCTATGAGAAAGAGCAGGGATTTCCTGCATTCCTTCTACAGCTGCCGTCACTGTAACCGCGGGTGTCAGCACCCCATCAGCAAGCAGCGCTGCTCCGCCGATAATAGCTGGAACGATCAACCAGCGGCGGTGTTTTCTGACTAAAGTATAAAGACTGAAAATCCCACCTTCTCCGTGGTTATCTGCCTGCATCGCTATTAAAACGTATTTGATAGTAGTGAGTAGAGTTATTGTCCAAATAACGAGCGACAAGCAGCCGATGATATATTCTTCAGTCATCATCTTCATACCACCATTGGTTTCTACAATGGCTTTCATCACATAAAGGGGTGACGTACCGATATCTCCATACACAATTCCCAGTGCAACTAGCATAAGACCGAACTGCCACTGTTTTTTATTAGTTTGAGGCATTATGTTACCTTCTTTTTATTCATTATTTGTTAGCTTACAATGCTATATCATACTGCTGCTCGGGCAATATAGCAATCACTATTTAAAAAAATTTATAAGACATTCTAAACGTTACAAATTTTCAACCCACGGGTATAGTATGAATATATTCAAATAATAAGAAGAGGTGTCAAAATGACTATAAAATCTATAACAACTGATGCACTGCAAGATACTCTCATGGCTGCCACTGATGACATTGTTCTAGACGTCAGAGAAATTGATGAATATAACAATGGACATATTAATGACGCTGTAAATCTCCCACTGTCAACGCTTGACCAGCAGGCAGACACCTTAGATAAAGAAAAAGCTTATTATGTCATCTGTAAACGAGGCGGCCGTTCAACGAAAGCCGCAGAGTACCTCCATGCACAAGGTTATGATGTTACAAATGTAGAAGGTGGAATGGATGACTGGCATAGTGAAATAGAAATTTAAAAAAAGTCCGGAACAGTTATTATTTTCAGTTAAGAAAGATAATAACTTGTTCCGGACCTTTATTATTTAGATTATAATGTACGATCGAAGTTTAAGCGAACGTTTTCGATGTCCATGCCGCTCTTCACACGACCTGGTAATTTTGTACGATCTACTGTGAAGTCCTGTGCTGGAACATCATAAGTGATTTCACGCGCAAAATACTTCATTGTTTCTTCCATGATGATGATCGTCATCCACTCACCTGCACACCGGTGATTCGTGTGATAATCTCCGCCACCTTGAGGAATTAAATCAAACGGTGAGCCATCCCAGTTCTCAAAACGGTCTGGATAGAAGCGTTCCGGATCTTCCCATAAATCTTCACGGTGTAATGTTCCGAAAATATCAAGAACAATCATTGTATCCTGTGGAATGACGTGGCCCTGGAAGTCGATATCAACTTTAGCTTTAGCAGGTAAAAACGGTACGAACGGGAAGTAACGTCTTAACTCCTGTGTAAATTTATAGGCATAATTATTTTCATCCGCAGACACTCTTTCGCGTTCGCCCGGGAATTCATGCAGTGCAAGCACACCATAAGCAACAAAACGGTTGATCGCTACTAACGGACGAATGACATTCATTAAGTCCACAGCCGCAAGTCTTGAATCCATGTAGTTACCTTGGAAGTCTCTCCAGTGACTGAATGAATGAAGCGCTGTTCCTTCTTCTGGATGGATTTTACCTTTACGAGTTGCAATTATCTGCTTCTCAAGGAAATCTTCAACACGTGCACGTGCTTTTTTAGCTTCACGATAGCCTTTATACGCCGTTCCGACTGAACCAAATGAATCGATCATTTTGTCCATATCCATCGCATGCTGTTCAATTTTCTCTGGTTTTTCAGTGACACCTGCCCAGCGGAAGCCAACTTTAGTAAGTAAAATGATGGACTCCTTGTAGACGTTCACTTTCCCCATTAGCTGCATGCGTTCTGTATTCTGGTACCAGAAATTACGAGTTAACTTTCTTAAATATTCAAGATTATTCTCAGTCATCAATGACATGAATAATGACTTTCTATCAATATGAACTTTGCCTGTCGTAGTATGAATCGCACCTTTACCAAAAAGTGTTTTAACAACACGAGGCGGTAAAGTACCTTTACGTTCTATTTTGTCATTATCATAGAATAATTCAGCTGCTTCTTTACCGCTGATGACCATGGCACGTTTTCCACCGAGTACACGTGTCTCAAAAATATCAGAATTGAATTTTTTTGTCCGGTTAGAAACGTATTCATATCCTTCTTTCATGACTGTTAATGTTTTGTCTATTCCCTTATCCACTGGAATGGGCTTGCTCATTAGAATTCCTCCTAAGTACTTAAACTTATTACCTTCATTATAGAATTACTGTTGATTATTAAGACGGTTCAATAAGACATCTATACCGGCTTGTCTGATATCATCCTGTAAAAATGAAGATTCTCTTAATTCTACCATAACATCTGGAAAAACTGTCTTATCTTTATCTGCCGAATAAATAAAAAATTGATTGCCAAGTGCGACTTTCTGCAAAGAGACCGCCTGACCATAAGTTTCACGTCCAACTATTCTTCCCTGACCTTCAAATCGTGAAGCAAGACGCTCAGCACTACCCTTTGTCAAAGCATCGATCAACATAATGAACTCCCTGCCGTTCAGCTGCTCAGCGATCCAGTCCACTTGATTGTCAGGAATTACACCATAGGCAGCTGTCAAATCAATAAGCAGTGTCTCAGCCGGACTATGTAAATACTTGTGCAATGTATCTATAGAATAGACGATAACTTCTGGAAATTGCTCGTGATCTATCACCTCGAGCCCCCTAGTGTCATCATAGACATGAAGTTCAAAGTCATAGAACTGATCACCTCGTTTGACTTGTGCACTATTTTGTTTTCTTAGTATAGTATGCCAGTCCTGTCTTTCAGTAGGTTCGTTGAATAATAGTTTTTGATAGCGTTCCGCCAGCTCGTTGATTGAGTCGCCGGATAATGCAATGATTTCATCACCAACGACAAACTGCAGGTCATCTATCACATCAGTGACTATAAGGGCATCTTTATATCTTCTGACGCGAATCCCATTTGTCCAGTAATGCTGGTCCACATAATCCATTGATTTAACATTAAACTCTCCTAAATACTCGACCATCAACTGTTGGAACGTCAATTCATTGGGTGAGAGCTTCTTAAAAATTTCCTCATAATTATCACTGATTTCATGATTGCTGTATCCCTCTGTTTCCAGTCGTCTTCTGACTTCCCGGAAGATCGCCAGATAATTCTCCATCATGTTCCCCCTTCAATACAATCTATATCTTTATTATAAAACAAAGTACCCTGTTTATAATAATTTTAGCGCATTACTACCGACAACTTTTTACTTTCTCTACAAAAGCCGAGTTGATTTCATCAAATATCATTTTGTCACTTCAAAGTTCGGTTTCCTGCTGTTCTATAAAATAAAGACCAGATTATCATCAATAATATACTGATGAAAAATACAAGTATCATGACGTTATGAATGGAAGCGCTCGTATTAACGAAAGATAGCGCATATACATAGCCCATAACGGTGGAGCCGATTGAATTTCCGAAGCTTTTAGTCAATGTATATAGAGACATCATCCGCTTCATCTGTTCAGGTTTGGATTCTTCCTGAACTGTTACACTATTTTTAGTATAGACAGTACCAAAACTTGCTCCTGCAAGCAATAGACTGGCTGCAGTAAATATTGGCATAGAACTGCCGAAAATCAGGAGAATGCTGCAGATTATCAAACCAGTGAATGATGCCAAATATAAAGATTTCTTAGTTCTTCCAGCTTCAATTCGTGCCAGTGTAAAATTGATCGTTATCCATGCAAGTGACAGCGGAAATATCGTCAATCCACTTTGTAACGGTGACAGTCCTATTTCTTCCTGAAAGTATATCGGCATATATAAATTGAAGCCCATCAGCATAATACCAAACAGAAATTCTGTCATGAAGACTATGATGATGTTGCGATTGAATTCTTTCACCGGAATAAATGGTAACGTTTCAGTTCGTTCAACTTTAAGTAAAAAGCAGCCAAAGAACAGGAAAATGATAAAAGCGATGACGTTGACCATCCAGTTCGATGTATACATCACAGTAACCATAATTGCCGCTATCATTACATAAAACATAGAAATTCCTTTATAATCGAGACGACTGCTCACGAGCACTTCATCTTCAAAATGGAACGTCATTATGACGAGTATCGCAGCCAGAATAGCAATCGGTATATTAATAAAGAACAGCCAGTGCCATGAGGCAATCTCTAAAATAGCGCCGCCGAGAAGCGGTCCAAGTAAACTTGCCACACCCCAGACACTACCAACCATCCCCATCACTTTGTAACGAAACGGAATTTGAAATGCAAGTTTTGGGACAATCTGGCTGAGCGCCATTAATATACCGGAACCCAGCCCCTGAATAAAGCGGGAAGTAACTAGAAAACTGAAGGACTCACTAAGACCTGAGAATAGACTCCCTGCTGTAAATAATATAAGACCTATAATCGTCAAGTAAATAATTTTGACACGGGACAGCAGTTCTCCGACAATTGGATTTGCAATAACAATGGCAATGAAGTATACAGCAAATACTAACGAGATTGAGCCAGTGACGTTCAGATCATTTTTTATTGCCGGCAGCGCTAAAGAAATGATTGATGTTTCTATCGCCGACATGAACATAATTAAAATAAGAGCAATAATAATAATAGTTGATTTTTTCATATCAAACCTCTTTTCCTTAGTGACTAACTTCAAATAAAAACAATAGAGCCGAATTCTTGTGAGCAGCCGTTATTTACTGCTTCCTTTGTTCATCAGCATCATGATGACGAGTCCGACTATAAGCAGCAGCATCGTCAATGCATCATCAAATATATTAAACGCATAACGGCAGAAAAAAAGGATTAATGCATAGAGAAACATCACTAAAATTTTTAAATTTTTATTTGACACGTGTATGACTCCTTAATATATGTTTACATAATATAGCTATTATCTTTTTATCATTATTTAAAAACACCAGTCAACGGGTGTGTCAAGTTAAGTGTGTAAGTTACTCCATATACTTAACCACTCTGTCCTTAATCTGTTCATGAAGAAGAAGCTGGTTCATGACTAATGGGGTGTGTCAAGTTAAGTGTGTAAGTTACTCCATATACTTAACCACTCTGTCCTTAATCTGTTCATGAAGAAGAAGCTGGTTCATGACTAATGACCAGTTGGGAATAAAGCCTGCGGACCATTTCT
>NZ_SCWB01000016.1 GCF_004359545.1 Macrococcus lamae | reverse complement strand
GCACTCCCGTCTGTCCGCTCGACTTGCATGTATTAGGCACGCCGCCAGCGTTCATCCTGAGCCAGGATCAAACTCTCCATAATAGTTTGTCTGATAAAAGCTCGTTGATTGCTTATGGCAATCACTCATTTGACTGTACAAAGCTGCAAAAGCAGCTTCGCAAGTCTGACTAGCAATCAGAGATTGCTGTCATGCTTTGGAATTAACGTTGACATATTGCGATTCAGTTTTCAATGTTCAGTTTACATCAATAATGGTGGAGACTAGCGGGATCGAACCGCTGACCTCCTGCGTGCAAAGCAGGCGCTCTCCCAGCTGAGCTAAGCCCCCATTTAT
The DNA here is from genome assembly GCF_004359545.1 of Macrococcus lamae. Classification (GTDB taxonomy): domain Bacteria; phylum Bacillota; class Bacilli; order Staphylococcales; family Staphylococcaceae; genus Macrococcus; species Macrococcus lamae. Next base: position 37,254 of record NZ_SCWB01000016.1, on the reverse strand, counting down.
TAGTAAGTCGGGAAGACAGGATTCGAACCTGCGACCCCTTGGTCCCAAACCAAGTGCTCTACCAAGCTGAGCTACTTCCCGTTTGTAATAATAATGGCGCGCCCGAGAGAAGTCGAATCCCTAACCTTTTGATCCGTAGTCAAACGCTCTATCCAATTGAGCTACGGGCGCATATGAAATTAAATGGTGCCGAGGACCGGAATCGAACCGGTACGGTAATCACTTACCGCAGGATTTTAAGTCCTGTGCGTCTGCCAGTTCCGCCACCCCGGCTGTTGATTCAGCATAATATTAATGGAGCGAAAGACGGGATTCGAACCCGCGACCCCAACCTTGGCAAGGTTGTATTCTACCACTGAACTACTTTCGCAATATGGTGCGGATGAAGGGAGTCGAACCCCCACGCCCGTGAAGGCGCTAGATCCTGATTCTAGTGCGTCTGCCAATTCCGCCACACCCGCAAAATAAATGAGCCATAGAGGATTCGAACCTCTGACCCTTTGATTAAAAGTCAAATGCTCTACCAACTGAGCTAATGGCTCAAGCTAGAAATGGTGCCGGAAAAAGGACTTGAACCCTCAACCTACTGATTACAAGTCAGTTGCTCTACCAGTTGAGCTATTCCGGCATAATAAAATGGTGGAGGATGACGGGTTCGAACCGCCGACCCTCTGCTTGTAAGGCAGATGCTCTCCCAGCTGAGCTAATCCTCCGTATGTTTCTGCCCGGCAACGTCCTACTCTCGCGGGACGTCAGTCCAACTACCATCGGCGCTCGAAAGCTTAACTTCTGTGTTCGGTATGGGAACAGGTGTGACCTCTCTGCCATCGTCACCAGACAAAAAACAATACTTATTAAGTATAAAGATTTCATTCCACTTTTACAACAGTAAATTTTACACCTTGTTTACGAACTTAACAATTCGTGACTTATGGTTTCTCTTTCTGTTATAAGCGACTTTTTTATATTACATGATGAAGCTTTTCATGTCAACGGTTTTACTTAAAATTTATGAAAAAATTCCCCGGTTCAACTAACCAGGGAATAGCTTTATTATTTGTGTCTCATATAAGGGAATAGCAGTACGTCTCTGATTGATGGTGAGTCAGTCAATAGCATCACGAGTCGATCGATACCGATACCGAGTCCACCTGTTGGCGGCATACCATACTCAAGTGCTTCGATAAAGTCTTCATCCATTTCGTGTGCTTCGTCGTTACCTTCTTCCTTCTCTACCATCTGCGCTTCGAAACGCTGACGCTGATCGATCGGATCGTTTAACTCTGTAAAGGCATTGGCGTGCTCACGACGTACGATAAACAATTCGAAACGATCCGTGAATCGTTTGTCTTCCGGATTCTGTTTCGCAAGCGGAGAGATTTCTACCGGGTGGCCATATATAAATGTCGGTTGAACAAGTTCTTCTTCTACTTTCTGTTCGAAGAATTCATTCAGAATATGACCATATTTCATATTCGGCTTCACTTCGATACCATGTTCTTTAGCAAGCGCATGTGCTTCTTCGTCCGTCTTAACGTCGTAGAAGTTCACGCCTGTATATTCTTTGACAGCATCAACCATGTGCCATCTACGCCAGTTCGGTGCAAGGTTGATCTCTTCGCCGTTGTATGTAACCGTTGTAGAGCCAGTGACCTGCTCAGCTATATGAGCGATTAATGATTCTGTTAAATCCATAATGTCGTTGTAGTCAGCATATGCTTCGTACAGCTCGATCATTGTAAATTCAGGATTGTGCCGCGTCGAAATCCCTTCATTACGGAATACACGTCCGATTTCATATACTTTCTCAAGACCACCGACAATCAGGCGTTTCAAATGAAGCTCAATTGCAATACGCATGTAGAGTTGCATGTCGAGTGCATTATGATGCGTTATAAATGGTTTCGCCGCTGCACCACCAGCAATCGTATGCATCATTGGTGTTTCAACTTCTAAAAACCCTTTTTGGTTCAAGTAGTTACGCATCTCTTGAATAATACGACTGCGTGTAATGAAAGTCTTTGTCGATTCATCGCTAGTGATTAAGTCGAGGTAACGCTGACGGTAGCGCTGTTCAACGTCCTGGAGACCATGAAATTTATCCGGCAGCGGGCGTAGTGCTTTAGCAAGCATTATAAATGATGTTGCCTTTACAGAAAGTTCACCTGTATTCGTTTTGAACATTACACCTTCAATCCCGACGATATCGCCTAAGTCGGCATTGTTCCATAAATCAAACTGCTCATCACCAACAGCATCTTTACGAACGTAAATTTGAATCTGACCTGTCAGATCCTTGATATGAGCAAATCCTGCTTTACCTTTACCGCGTTTAGTCATGATACGCCCTGCAATCATTGTTGATGATTCCGACTCTTTGTCATGCAGTTCTTCTTTCGAAAATTGATCCCAGTCAGCTTTCAGATTTTCAGCAGTTCCTGTCCGTTCAAATTTCTGACCGAACGGATCGATTCCAAGATCGATTAAGTCCTGCATCTTTTGGCGGCGGACCAGCATCTGGTCGTTTAATTCTTCTGTCATGGTTACACTCCTTCGGCTACTTTTTCTTCTTCCAGCACATGCTGTTCGAACGTTCTTAGTATATCAACTAACTCATCGCGTGTCTCGGCTGCATTGATCAGCTTACGTGCCTTACCGTTACCTTTGATGCCTTTTAAATACCACGATGCATGCTTACGCATTTCCATCACGGCGATTTTCTCACCTTTCAGCTGAATGAGACGATCTAAATGCAGTGTCGCAACTTCCATCTTCTCAGAGATAGACGGCTCCGGCTGCAGTTCTCCTGTTTCAAGATAATGGACTGTACGGTAGATCATCCACGGGTTACCGAGTGCCTCACGGCCAATCATAACTGCATCCACACCAGTTTCATCAAGCATTTTCTTCGCCAGTTCCGGTGACGTCACGTCGCCGTTTCCGACAACGGGAATAGAAACCGCTTCTTTGACCTGCTTGATGACATCCCAGTCTGCATGGCCCTCGTACATCTGAACACGTGTACGACCGTGCACAGCAATCGCTGCCGCTCCTGCTTTCTCAATCATCTTCGCGTTTTCCACCGCATAAATGTGGTCGTCATCCCAGCCGATACGCATCTTCACTGTGACCGGCTTAGATACCGCTTCAACGACCGCTGATACCATCTCATAAATTTTGGGCGGGTCAAGCAGCCATCTCGCTCCTGCTTCACATTTGATGATCTTCGATACAGGACAGCCCATATTAATGTCAATGATATCAGCTGTTGTATTTTGGTCGACATATTTTGCTGCTTCGACAAGTGTCTCTTTTTCACCGCCAAAAATCTGCAGTGACAATGGACGTTCGTTCTCATCGATATAAAGCATTTTCATCGTTTTCTCATTGTTAAAGAGAATGGCTTTGTCGCTGACCATCTCAGCGCAGACAAGTCCCGCACCGAATTCTTTTACCGTCAATCTGAATGCTGCATTACAGACACCGGCCATCGGTGCCAGTACAACTTTGTTATTAATTTCAATATCGCCAATTTTCCACATAATTATAGCCTCACTTATAGTTTCCTGACTTCAGGATCATCATATACTAGTTCATTTATCGTCTTCTGCGCTAAAGGGTGGACCGCATCAGGTGCAATTTCATGCAGCGGAATGAGCACAAAACTGCGTTCCAGCATAAAGGGATGCGGTACTTGTAAATCCGGTTCATCAATGACGGCATCATCGATCATCAGAATATCGAGGTCAATGGTACGGGGCCCCCAGTGAATTTTACGCACACGAGCAAGCTGGCTCTCAATCGACTGACATACGGCCAGTACTTCAAGCGGCGATAAAGTCGTCTCTACGACTATACACATATTGTAGAAATCTTCCTGCACCACACCCCCGACAGGTGACGTTTCGTAAATGGATGATAGACGTACGACGCATATGCCCTCTGTCTTACTCAGTAAATCAATTGCTCGTTCAAGCTGCTGCTGTCTGTCACCGATATTACTGCCAAGACTCAAGTAAATAGTAGTCATTATACTACCTCGTCCGATTTATTTCAATACCTACGCCGTCATAATGACCAGCGATCGGCGGATTTTCTTTTGTGATTCTGACACTTAATGCCACTACACGATTATAGTGAGCAAACAGCGATTTGGCAATACGTCCCGCTACATGTTCCAGCAGCTTCGACGATTCCTTCATCTCTTCCTCTATCAGATGATAAGCCTCTCCGTAGTTAACAGTGGTTTCTAATTCGTCGGTTTCAGATGCTTCAGTCAAGTCTAAAGAGAGCTGAACATCAACAACAAATATTTGTCCAAGCTTATTCTCTTCCTCGAATACACCGTGATAAGCGTAGAATTTCATACCCTGTAAAAATATTTTATCCATAGTTATCCTCTCAATCCGTCAGCGACACGCGCAGCCTTTTTATTCATTGCAACATTATGCACCCGTACAGCATGGACACCTTTAGCAATCCCCCACACAGTAGTAGCAGCAGTCCCTTCGTCTCGTGCGTCAGCCGGCAAATGATCGTTCAACAGTTCTTTAACCATACGTTTCCGGCTCGTAGCAAGGAGTACTTTATAACCCAGTCCGCACAACTCGTCAAGACGTCTCATCACTTCAATTTCCTGCTCTCTTGACTTTGCGAAACCGATGCCCGGATCAAGCCAGATATCATCTTTTTTAATTCCAGCCCATTCTGCAAGTTCAGCCTGGTGCAGCAGGTCCTCAATCATCATAGTCATCACATCACCTGTTACTTCTTCCTCAGCATTATGCATCAGAAAAATCTTTGCCTCATGTTTTGCAATAACATCAAACATCGCTTTGTCATACTTCCCTGCCCACTGGTCATTGATGAAGTCAGCTCCCCCGGATAAAGCAGCTTCTGCTACTTCACTTCTGAACGTGTCGACTGATATCAGCACATCATATCTGCGAATCGCTTCAATGACAGGAATCACGCGCTCCAGTTCCTCTTCTACTGAAATCTCCTGGTAGCCGGGACGAGTAGAATAGCCGCCGATATCCACGATATCAACACCTTCACTGATCATCTCCTGCACGCGTTTCACCGCACGCTCTGCAGAATTATATTTACCGCCGTCTGAAAACGAATCCGGCGTTACATTAAGAATGCCCATGATTAAAGTTTCCACTATGTACCTCCTGCTCAGCTAATTAGTCAGTTCACTCTATTATAACAAAACAAAAAAGCTATCTTATGACAAGATAGCTTAGTAATGTTATTTGCTGAGGTCAGCATAGAGTGGCGTCGATAAATAGCGCTCTCCATTGCTCGGTAAAATAGCGACGACATTTTTACCTGTCCCAAGTTCGACCGCTTTTTTAATAGCTGCATGAATAGCAGCTCCAGATGAAATACCGCCGAGAATTCCTTCTTCACGTGCTACCTGACGGCTCATTTCCATCGCTTCGTCATTCGTCACTTGATCGATGGAATGATAAATCTCTGTATTCAACGTATCCGGAACAAATCCAGCGCCGATACCTTGAATCTTATGAGGTCCAGGTTTTCCGCCGCTTAATACCGGCGAATCAGTCGGCTCTACCGCTACAATATGCACATCGGGATGGCTTTCCTTGATGACTTCACCGGCACCAGTAATCGTTCCTCCTGTACCGATTCCTGCTACAAATGCATCAATCGTCAGTCCTTCCATCGCCGATACAATTTCAGGTCCTGTCGTCTGTCTATGAACTTCAGGATTAGCCACATTTTCAAACTGCTGCGGCATGAAATAGCCGTTTTTATCTTTCAGTTCATTGGCTTTTGCAATCGCGCCCTTCATCCCTTCAGCGCCTGGTGTCAATTCTAATTCTGCACCATAGGCACGAAGTAAAGTACGGCGTTCCTGGCTCATCGTATCAGGCATTACTAAAACCGCCCGATAACCTTTGGCCGCTGCCACCATTGCAAGACCAATCCCTGTATTACCGGAAGTCGGTTCGATGATTGTATCTCCCGGCTGTAATGTGCCGTCCTGTTCTGCAGCACTGACCATTGCAATTGCAATACGGTCTTTAACAGATGAACCAGGGTTCTGGTACTCAAGTTTTACATAAACATCTGCTGCGCCTTCTGGTACCACACGGTTTAATTTAACAAGAGGTGTGTCTCCAATTACCTCAGTGATATTATTTAGTCGTTTAGCCATTATTTGCTCTCCTCCAAAACATAGTATCATTATCGGATTAATTATATCAGCAGTTGAATATGACTTCAAAATTATTGCTTTAGCGCTTCTAATTCTTCTACTGAGAAATGATATTTCTCACGACAGAAATGACATTCTACTTCTGCACCGTTGTCTTCTTTAATCATGCTGTCAATTTCAGCATTGCCAAGTCCTTTAATAGCTGTGCTGAACTTCTCTTTGCCGCAGTTACATTTAAACTCAATCGGCATCCGGTCTATTATACGGATATTGTCTTCTCCGATTACTTCTTCAAGCAGCTGTTCAGGTGACAGACCTTTATCAATCAATGTTGATACAGGCTGCATCGTTTCCAGATGCTGCTCAATGGCACTGATTGTTTCTTCTGACGCGCCAGGCATCAGCTGAATGATGAAGCCGCCTGCTGCTTTAATAGTGTTATCAGGATTGACCAGTACTCCGAGACCTACCGCTGACGGCACTTGTTCGCTAGTGACAAAATAATACGTGAAATCTTCTCCGAGTTCTCCTGAAACAATAGGTGTCGATCCGGTAAAAAAATCTCTCATGCCGATATCTTTCACAACATTGAGCGCACCATTTGTACCGACCGCACGTCGAACGTCCAGTTTTCCATGCTCATTTAAATCAAAGTGTGTCTGCGGATTAGTGACGTATCCTCTGACTTCACCTTTACCGTTAGCATCCACAATAATCTGGCCGATAGGTCCACCGCCGTTAATAGTCACTGTTAGCTTTTCTTCATTTTTCAGCATTGAGCCCATCATCACTCCAGCTGTCATTGAACGTCCGAGTGCTGCTGAAGCAGTCGGCCACGTATAGTGTCTTGTCTGTGCTTCCTGCACTGCATTAGTCGAACGTACGCTGAACGCTCTGACTTCATCGTTATATGCAAGTGCTCTTACTAAATAGTCTTCAGTCATTGTTATACTCCTTTTAAAAAATCCCTTTCTTCTGTCAGACAGCGAGAAAGGGATTGAAATTTAGAAATTATCTTTGTCCAGACGGTCAACTTTCGGTTCAGGTTCATTCGTGCTTTGATCCCTTACTTCATCACCGTCTTCTAATTCTCTTTTTACATCTTCGTATGATGAGCCGACCTTTTCATTACCAGCTACATCTGTAACAGTTACTCTGTCATCAGTATTTGTAACGGTCACTCTATCATCTGACTTGACCGTTGGATGGTACAGGTGTGAGTCATCGTAGTTAACTTCCGGCAATGTACCGTTACGGAATAAGCTCTCAATCTGGTTAGCAACCAGCGTTTCTTCAACAAGCAGCGTTCTTGCAATTAAGTCAAGCTGCTCGCGATGTTCAAGTAAAATCTGGCGGCAACGTTCATAAGCTTCTTTAATAATGCGTTGAATCTCAAGATCGATTTCGTAGGCAATCTGATCTGAATAATTCGGTTCAGAATGCATATCACGGCCAAGGAATACTTCACCGCTCTGTGAGCTGCCGAACTGAAGCGGTCCGAGCTTTTCACTCATGCCGTATTCAGTCACCATCTGACGGGCAATACCCGTTGCGCGCTGGAAGTCATTATGTGCACCGGTAGAAACTTCACCAAAAGTGATTTCCTCTGATACACGGCCACCAAGCAAACCGACGATTTTATCAAGCAATTCTGGTTTCGTCATGAAGTAACGGTCTTGTTTCGGTAACATCATGGCATAACCACCGGCCTGACCACGTGGCACGATAGTCACTTTGTGAACCATTTCTGCTTCATCTAGAACTTTACCGATAATCGTATGACCTGCTTCATGCCATGCGACGATGTTGCGTTCTTTTTCTGAGATGACACGTGATTTTTTAGCAGGACCTGCAATAACGCGGTCTGTTGCTTCATCAATGTCACGCATATCTATTTTCGACTTACCTTGACGCGCAGCAACAAGAGCTGCTTCGTTCAAGAGGTTTTCAAGGTCTGCACCTGAGAAACCTGGCGTACGCTGACTAAGCGCTTTAATATCTACTGTCTCATCCAGTGGTTTGTTGCGTGAGTGTACTCGAAGTACTGCTTCACGTCCTTTAACATCGGGACGACCGACTTGGATCTGTCTGTCAAAACGACCTGGACGGAGTAACGCCGGGTCAAGAATATCTGGTCTGTTGGTTGCAGCAATCATAATGATACCTTCGTTTTCACCGAATCCATCCATCTCTACAAGCAACTGGTTCAATGTCTGTTCACGCTCATCGTGACCACCACCGACACCTGCACCACGCTGGCGACCCACTGCATCAATTTCATCGATGAAGATGATACAAGGTGCATTTTTCTTCGCGTTTTCGAATAAGTCACGGACACGACTGGCACCGACACCGACGAACATTTCGACGAAGTCTGAACCACTGATCGAGAAGAATGGCACACCAGCTTCACCAGCAACTGCACGCGCAAGTAAAGTTTTACCTGTACCTGGAGGACCGACTAACAGTACCCCTTTAGGAATACGTGCTCCCATTTTTTTGAACTTACGATTGTCTTTTAGGAAATCAACAATTTCTACAAGTTCCTGTTTCTCTTCATCTGCACCAGCAACATCCGTGAATCTCACTTTTTTCTTCTTGTCATCATATAACTTCGCTTTTGATTTACCGAAGTTCATGACGCGGCCGCCACCGCCACCGCCTTGTGACTGTGACAGGAAGAAGATAAAGAAGAAAGCAAGCAGCAATAATGGGATTAATGTCGATAACATACCTAAGAATACATTTTGTTTCTCAGCCGGTTTAATAGTGAAGTCCATCTCACCTTTATTTGCTTCAGCGATATCTGTAATTCTCTGTAAATCTTTTTCGTTATTGTAAAGTACGACAGAAGTGAATATTTCGTTCTTGTCTGCACCTTTAAGTTTACCATTGACTAAATAAACTTCCTGCGCGGGCTGTAACGTCAATTCTTCTACGTTACCCTTTTCCAGCTCGGTCATCAATTTTGTATAGGTGATCGGTTTAGGCAGTGCGCCGTTCCCGTTAATCCATGAAAACACACCAAATATGACGATGCCGAATAAAGCGACCATCAGGATGTTACGAAAGGCCTTTTGCATTCACGTTGTCCTCCTAATTTATATGTAAAGCTAAAAAAAATTTTAACATACTTAATCATTATCAAGCTACTAATTGCACTTCAAATATCAAAAATAGTCAAACTTACTAAGTTTTACATTATTTCATGTATACTTCTTCTTTCAGAAGACCGATATAAGGAAGATTTCTGTATTTCTCCTGATAGTCAAGACCATATCCTACAACAAAGTCATCTGGAATTTTTTCACCGACATATTTCGCTTCAATATCCACTTTACGGCGTGATGGTTTATCAAGCAGTGTAACTATTTCAATCGAATTTGCTTTGCGGTATTTCAATAAGTCAATGATGGAATTCAACGTTGTCCCTGTTTCAAGTATGTCCTCAATAATAATAACATCCCGGTCTTCCACAGAAGTTCCTAAGTCTTTCAGAATCTTCACTTCGCCTGTACTCTCAGTACCACCGTGATAACTGGATACATCCATGAAATCAATCTCAACATGTGTATCAATATGCTTGATTAAATCTGTCATAAATAGAACTGACCCTTTAAGGATTCCTACACAAAGCGGCAGTTTACCGTTATAATCTTCAGTCAGCTGCTTGCCAAGGCGGGCACATGCCGCTTCAATCTGTTCCTCTGTAAGTACTATACTTCCAATATCGTTATGCATTCTGTTCTTCTCCTTTAATAGTTAAGATTTCATGTATAGGGTGGTCGTTACGCTTCAATGTACCGACTGCTGCAATAGTCCCTTGTATTTCTATAATCGGCAGTCGGTTCCGAGCGGCAGCCGGCACTTTATGGTTGATCATAATGCGGTTGATCTTCTGATGATGCTTTCCTATCTTTATTTTATCATGCTGACTAGGCAGTCGGACAACAATTATTTCATTATAGTCACTTGACAGATCAATTTCATATTCATTGAACTTATATTTCCCGGGTGATTGGATCTCCATATATTCATCGAGCGGCTGTTCGCACTGTAACATCAATTGATCATATGCAATATCAAGGCGCCATTCAGAAGTGACTGAAAAACTAACCTGCGTTGTGTGAGATTTCGCGATACGAAGCATTTCATCGAGATAGGAGAGCGGTACTGCCACGTGTTCCCCTGCAGCTTCTTCGATCAGCTGAGTCAATATACTGCGACGTACAAGTTGTTTCTCAGCATTAAACTGCGACCTATCCCAGCTGTAACCTGCTGCCGTCTGCCGAATAGCAGTTCTGAACATCTTCACATGATCATCGATCAGCTCCAACACTTCTTCATGCCAGGCTGCAACGTCCAACAGCGCTTCTGACGAGAGCTGGCTGATGGAATCTATTGCCGGAATCAATTCACGCCGGATAGCGTTACGCGCGTATTTAAGGCTGCTGTTGGATGAATCCTCACTGTAGCTGACATTGTGTTCTACTGCATATTTAAGGATATCTGCTTTTTTCATATGCAGCATCGGCCGGCAGATGATATAACCCTTTCTGACTCCGTTCGCAATGGACAACCGCTGAGTGTAAAACCGTTTCGTCAACAGTCTGAAGATGATGGTCTCCAGCTGGTCGTCCTGATGATGAGCTGTCAACAGGATTTCCAATTGCTGTTCATACATGATCCGGTCAAAAAACTGGTAGCGGTAATCGCGTGCTTCCTGCTGAATACTCTTATTCGGAGTGAAATAATCAGGTGCTATGCGCGATACAAAGCAGCGAATATCATACTTCTTCGCGTAGTCTTCAATCATCTGCTGTTCTTCTTCCGACTGTGCGCGCAACCCATGATTGACGTGCAGGATAGACAACGTGCTGTAATGACCTGATTTTCTGATTCTGTCGAGCAGCACCATTGAATCCACACCGCCGGAAACCGCAATCGCAATGTGTTGACTGGAATCCCAGCACCATTCCATGGTCAGCCCTCCTTCCAAACAACAAAAAGATTGTCCGCAGACAATCTTTATGATGATTTATTAACGTTTAGAACCTTTGCCACCACGGCGTGATTCTGTCTGACGCTTGATTGAAGTAAGTCGGTCTTCACTATCTTTCAGGAAGTTAGACAGCTTCTTCTCAAAATCTTCAGGTTTTTTTTCCTGCTGCGGTGCTCTTTGAGGTCTTGGTCTTTCTTTAGCTTTTTTTATAGAAAGGCTGATTTTCCCATCAGTACCTACAGTCAATACTTTAACTTCTACTTCCTGACCTAGTTCAAGATGGTCCGCAACATTTTCAACGTAGCTGTCTGCTACTTCACTGATATGGACAAGACCACTTTTTCCTTCAGGCAACTCCACAAACGCACCAAAATTTTTAATGCCTGTGACTTTACCTTTTAACTTACTTCCAACTTCAATTGACATATGCTTAATGAATCCTCCCAGATTTTATTCCTGTCTATATTATATGCTTGATTCCTTTAAATGACAACTGACTTCACTTGTTTTCTGAACCTTTGATTTAATTTCCGTCTGCTTTCTTTTTGTCTTCTTCTTCAGGTATTTTAAATATAATTTCACCGTCATTGCTCAGGAAATATTCACTGCGCGCAATTTTAGTAATATATTCTTTATTGTTCAGCTGTTTCAGTTTTTCTTTCAGTGCGATTTCCTTGTCTTTGAGTTGAGCCAGCTCTTCTGTCTTGGTAGCATGTGCCTGTTTCAGTTGTTTATTCTGCTGCAGCTGCACAACCATTAAAATCGTCAGAAAAAGTAAGATGGCCAGCAGCGCACCGCCGAATACAGATAATCTTTTCCTCACGACACGGCTCGATTTCACTTTTATTCGATTCTGCTTTGTATAGTTATTATTCATTCTATTAACTTTACGCGCCATCCTGGTTTCCCCCTATTCCGGCAATGAATTTACTTTCTCTTCTTTCTTCACTTCAAACATCTGTTTCGCGTTATCTTTAGTCGCGTGTTCTGACAATGCCGTCACTTCTACCGTTACAATTCGTTGACCCAGTTTAATGATCAGTTCGTCTCCGATACTGACTGTCGAAGATGCTTTAGCAACATGACCGTTAATTGAAATACGCCCCTGGTCGCTGACTTCTTTTGCCAGTGTCCGACGTTTGATCAACCGTGATACTTTTAGATATTTATCGAGTCTCATGATGCGCTACCTCCTTCACTGCTTCCTCTATCGTTTTTCCTTCTTGTATATAGTCATAGATTGCCATAACCACATCTGCAAATGCCTTTTCCATTTTGAATGGACGTGGTTCTTTGCCTTCTTTCCGCTTCGCTGTTTCCCATACGCCATTCAATTCTTCTACAGTACTGATCTTCTCATCGCCGAAGACATGCGGATGACGGCGAATCATTTTATCGGTAATGGATTCCACCACTTCTCTACTATCAAACAGCTCTTCTCTCTCAGCAAGCGCAGCATGAAAGACAACCTGCAGCAATATATCACCGAGTTCTTCCACCATATTATCTATATCATCCGCATCGATAGCATTCATCAGTTCATAGCTTTCCTCAATCAAATAACGTTTCAATGATTGATGGGTCTGCTTTTGATCCCACGGACATCCGTCCGGACTAATCAATGTCCGTATAACATCGTTCAACGTACTGAATTCACTGTTTAAGCCGTCCCTTGTGACGGGTGGTATAAACAAACTTGTCAGATTGGATTCCTTGAAGTCATGATCCATTTCGAATAACGGGACTTGCTGGTAATCTGATGTTACTCCTCTTGCGCCTGTAATAATTACTACCGGGTGATCATCAGGATACTTAGTCATGAGTGAAATCTTCAGATCGCTTGCGACGATCTGATTATAGACCTGCGTCACGATAAGAGCATTTCTAATATTGATGTGATTTGTGTCGAACTGCGTGGCATCAAGCAGCTGGAATCCGTCGTTCGGATCATAGTTGACCGCTGTAAATAAATCGTCGATAAAACTTTTGCCGCCTTTTATCGTCACCGTTACATCTTCCCGGTTCAACAGCAGCTGTGTCGTTGTTTCAGCGACCATCGGATGACCCGGCACGGCATAGACCACTGGACCTTGTTTACTCGCAGCTACCAGCAGTTCAACGATTTCGTCATAGACTGCTTCAAACTGATCATGCTGTTCATATATTTCATCAAAGCTGTGCCAGTTGACATCAGGCAGTTCATCAATCACTGGATGATGCAGCGTTCTGACATAGACTGTTTCTGTATGATTAAGGAGTTTATAGATGCCGATCGGCAATTCATCAAGTCCGTAGTTACCAAGTCCAATAATTGTTATTTCGTTCATAATTATCCCTTCAATCTTTCATGAGAGCAATTACCTTATCACCGAAAGGCAGATAAGACCATTCCTGCTTCGTCAGCAGTCTCCATTTTATTAATGCAGTTGCTACTATCATAACCCCTATAGAGACACCTATCAAGGAAACAACTAAAGCAACGACCCTTGTTTCAGCAGGAATCAGACAAACCAACTGTAAAGATGCACTCATTAGAGCAAGTACAATGACCCATTTTATGCTGAAGGAGCGAATACCTAGCGTATATCTTTTTCTGATACTGCTATGCAGCACCAGCGCATACACTGCAAGACCGATAACCGTTGCAGCTGCAGCACCGAATATACCCAACCGCACGACAAGGACGAGGTTCAATATGATTTTCACCATTAATCCTGCTGTTACACCTAACCCTTGAATGTGATAATCTTCTGTGACTTGAAGCATCGCTGTATACATGATAATAAGCGATACAAAAATAATCGACAGCATATAGATAGCAAGTGTCGCCGTTTCCCGCATATCCTCAAACAGAAATAAGTTGAATGGTCTGATCAAACTCATCAGTCCGACCGCTGCTGCGCTGCTGAATATAATAGTAATCTTCAATGCAGAACGCGCATAGTCATTCATTGCCGTGTAATCTTTATTATTCCGGCTGACAGCAAGCAAAGGAATCAAGACGAGTGAAAATGATGTCGTCACAATTAATCCCATTTGAATCAGCGAAGAACCCCGGTCGTAAATTCCTTTCAGTACACGTCCCTCTTCAATGGCAACTCCCGCATGTTTCAGTCCGTTCAGTACAGTGAAGCTGTCAACGACCTGCCAGAGAATCATAATCAAGTAACTGAGGGAATAAAATAAAGTCAGAATAAAGAACTGCCTGAACTCTTCGCCTGTTAAATGTCCGCTGCCTGTAATCTTCAGTCTTCTACCAAACTTCAAGTAAATCCAGGCTCCTGTTATACCAAGAAATGAACCGAATATGCTGAGCATCCCGCTGTCATAAATAGAGAAGCCCCTAGTGAACATCCAGATAGCTAGTAAGATCGTCCCTACTCTGAGCAACTGATCAACAACCTGTGAAATGGCAATCGTTCTCATATCATTATCAGCCTGCAGTTTCCCCCGGATGATGGCTATGAAACTGAATGGCAGCAGCACGAGCGCTGCTGTTCTGAACATACTACTTAACCGTACATCTCCCATAAATCCAGTAATTGCATCACTGAAAACAAGCAGTACAAGCATCATGATTAAACTGATCACTTGAAGTACTTTAAATAATTTCCTGGGAAAGTTAATATCCTGCTGCTGACTGACTACACTGGGAATCGCATTCAGGCTGAGAACTGACACAATGGCTACTACTGGATATACTTGCTGATAAGCATAAAGCCCTGCATCACCCAGAATATTCTGATAAGGAACCCGGTATACAGCACTTAAAATTTTAACAGCAAGCATTGTCACAGTCAGCACAATCACTGTATTAAATACGCCCTCATTCTTCTTCATCTAACTTCAGACTTTCCTGTATGTTGTCAGTAAGCTGTACAAGTGACTGCAGCCAGTTACCACGCTTTTTAAGCACCAGCTTCATCTGATTTCCTGTGACGCTGATTTTCAAGTCACGGCCGAAAGTTTCTGTATCTTTGAACAAGCGTTCCCCGTCAACTCGGGCAGTTGATACTTCCGACACTAATATTTCGATGTCCTTTGGCGTTTCTTTTACATTCACGATTCCGAACACCAGTGCATTGATTCTAATCTTTACGATTTTAAGCAGACGCTCGACTTCAACCGGATAATCACCGTAGCGGTCAGTCAATTCATCCTGCACGTCTATCAAGCCCTGTTCTGACTCCACTAAACGCAGCTTCTTATAAAACTCGATCTTCGCTTGTTCCTCGCGAATATATTCAGCAGGAATGTAAGCATCGACCTGTACATCAATTTCGATATCCGGTACTTCCTGACGTGTTTCAATACCCCGTTTCTCATTGACAGCCTGCTGCAGCATCTCTGTGTAGAGATCATAACCGACAGCGTCGATAAAGCCATGCTGCTCACGGCCAAGAAGATTACCTGCTCCGCGAATATTCAAATCACGCATCGCGATTTTAAATCCGGAACCAAGTTCCGTAAATTCTTTGATCGCCTGCAGTCTTTGCTCCGCCACTTCTGTCAGTACTTTATTCGGTGCATGAAGGAAGTAGGCGTAACTGATCCTATTGCTTCGTCCGACACGTCCGCGCAATTGATAAAGCTGGCTTAAACCAAATCTATCGGCGTCCTCAATAATCAACGTGTTGGCATTCGGAACATCGACACCTGTCTCAATAATAGTGGTCGTCACTAAAATATCGAACTCGCCGTTAATAAAGCTGAGCATAGTTTCTTCAAGCTCACGTTCTGACATTTGACCATGAGCCACAGCAATACGTGCATCCGGCAGCATCATCTCCAGCTGTTCTGCTTTCTGATAAATTGTCTGAACGCGGTTGTGCAGGTAAAATACTTGTCCATTTCTCGCAAGTTCACGGTCCATCGCTTCCTTGATGAAATTCTGCTGATACTCGAGAACGTAAGTCTGTACAGGGAAGCGATTTTCCGGCGGTGTTTCGATAACTGATAAATCGCGCACACCGAGCAGACTCATATGAAGCGTCCGCGGAATAGGTGTTGCCGTCAATGTCAGCACATCGACGTTTGTTTTCAATGCTTTAATTTTCTCTTTATGCGTAACACCGAACCGCTGCTCTTCATCGACGATCAGCAGACCTAAATCCTTATAGATGATATCTTTACTCAGCAGCTTATGCGTACCAATGACAATATCAACAAATCCGGATTTCAGTCCTTCTTTTGTCTGTTTGATTTCCTTCGCTGTTCTGAAGCGGCTCATCATCTGCACTTCTACCGGGAAGTCCTGAATCCGTTCAATGAATGTTTCGTAATGCTGCTGAGCGAGAATTGTCGTAGGTACGAGGAAAGCCACCTGCTTGCCGTCCATCACTGCTTTAAATGCTGCCCGGACTGCCACTTCTGTCTTACCATAACCGACATCACCACATAGCAGCCGGTCCATCGGTTTAGATTTTTCCATGTCTTCTTTAATTTCAACTAATGAGCGTACCTGGTCTTCCGTCGGCTCATACGGGAAGTCCATTTCAAAATTCTGCTGCTCATCTGTATCAGGGCCGAATTGATAGCCCTGCACACGTTCACGTTCCTGGTACAGCTTCAGCAGTTCATCCGCTATATCGTTGACGCTCTTCTGGACACGTGCTTTCGTCTTCTTCCACTCTGTGCCGCCGAGTTTATTCAGCTTCGGTTCCTTCTCCTCTGAACCGACGAACTTCTGGACATAAGACATCTGGTCGACAGGGACAAAGAGCTGATCTGTCCCTTTATATTGGATCTTGATATAATCTTTGTGAATGTTATTGACCAGCAGCGTCTCCACTCCAAGATAGCGGCCGACACCATGATGCACATGGACAATATAATCGCCGATATTTAATTCCTGGTAGGATTTAATTTTTTCAGCATTAGACATCTTCTTCTGGGTACGTCTTGGTTTTTCTTTGCGTAGCTTGAACATTTCTCTCTCAGTGACGACGGCGAGTTTCATAAATGGCAGTTCAAAACCTTCTGATAGGTCACCTTCTGTGATTAAAGCAACACCCGGCTCATCGACTACACGATCGATGGCTACAGGCAGCCGCATGTCAACGAGCATATCCTGTATTTTCTTCTTGCGTGTCGGATTGGACGCAAGAATGACCATCGTATAGCCCTGTTTACGGAAGCGGTCAAACTCAGAGAACATCAGATCATACTGACCATAGAACTGCTGTAACGGTTTGCATGAAAATTTGACCAGCTCTTCAATAGCTACAGGCATCGTCGCTGTAAACAAAGTAAAAAAAGCAGTTTTGAAGCGGTTCAATAATTGATTGAATGCCTCTTCCTTGATAAAGCTTTGTCCGATAAATCCACGACCGGATTCAATAAGAGACGTCTGAAATTCTTCAATTTCTCTTGTAATGGATAGTTCTGATTCTTTTACCCGGTTATACTCATCTACGACAACAATCGCATCATCAGTCAAATAATCAACGATGGTCGTCTCTTTAGGAAAAGCGAACTTAATAGCCCGGCGGAGAATGTTATGATCAAGCAGCTCTGTAGTATGCATCATCAGTGAGTCATACGTTTCATGGAGCGTTTCAGCTGCTTCCTTTGACAGTTTTTTCTCTGTCCTGTCCAGGGCTTTTCCTAATTCTTTCTGAATTCTTGAAATTTGTTCAGAATTAAAAATGAACTCACTTGCTGCTGTAATTTCCACGTGCTCTATATTTTCTTCCGAACGCTGACTATCTGCATCAAAATGACGGAGCCCGTCAATTTCTGTATCAAAAAGCTCGATCCGGACAGGTTTTCCTATCATCGGAAATATGTCAATGAGTCCTCCTCGCACTGAGAACTCTCCGACAGTCGTCACACGATTACGTCTTACATAACCCATGTCAACGAGCTGCTGTTGTAATTCATCCAGGTCAATATCATGTCCTATTGTCAGGGAAATAAGATGGAATCCGAATAAATCCTTTGGTGTGATGAGTTTCTTCAGACCATTGACTGGCACGATAAACAGCCCATTTCGCTCTGCTGCGAGGTGGGAAAGTGTTCTTATGCGTTCACTCATTAAATCCGGACTTTTCGTTGAGAACTCTTCTATCATAATATCCTGAACTGGATACTTAAAAAGTTCATCTGCCGGCAGCAACTGTACTAGATCCGCTTCAAGTTTTTCAGCCTGATACAGATTATTAGTGACGACTATCATCTGTTTACCTTCAGCTAAGTACTGTTCTGCTATCATCACTGCTTTAGCAGAAGCGTTCAGTCCAGTGATCAGCAGATTCTTTCTGCCGAACATTCCGCGGAGTTCGTTAAATCGCTCATCCTGCTGTAGAATATTTGTAATTATCTCTTTCAATTCACATCACCATTATATTGATTCATAATATTCTCGAAGCGTTCTGACGTCAGAAATGCTTCACATGCATCAACCGTACGGTCAATCACACGTTCCATAGTGATCATTTCATCATCGCTGAAGCGTTGAAGCACAAAGTTCGGAACACTCATGCGACCACTCGGACGACCAATACCAATCCTGATTCTCTTAAATTCATCAGTCCCTAAATGCTGTATTAATGATCTGATGCCGTTGTGACCCCCAGCTGAACCTTTTTGGCGCAAACGCAGTCTGCCCGGCGGCATATCAAGATCATCGTATAAGACAATCATATCTTTGATGTCTACTTTATAATAATCCAGTAGTGGTCTGACTGCTTCACCTGATGCGTTCATATAAGTCATTGGTTCAATCAGCAGCACTTTCTCACCATTAATTGTGGCAATGGCATGCAAACCGTTAGATTTCTGTTTATCCAGTTCAAGGCGATGCTTTTTTGCAAGTTCATCGACAACCATAAAACCGATGTTATGTCTTGTATTTTCATATTTACGCCCGATATTACCGAGCCCTACGATACACTTCATCATATCCTCCAAAATTATATTAGTACTATTATAAAGAGTGTACCACTTTTCAACCAGCAAAATGCTGGTAAATCGAGTTTAAAATAAAGACGCCTTGGACACTTGCCCGAGGCAGGTTGTCATCAAGACGTCATTTGCTTAAAATGTTTAAAATTTATTGATGATATTACTCAGCTTTTTCTTCTGTGTTTTCTTCCGTGCTATCAGCCGCTTCAGTACTTTCTTCAGCACCTTCAGCTGCTTCACCCTCAGCATCCTCGTTTGTTTCAGGTTCTTCTTCAACTGTCGGAGGAACTACAGAAACTACTGTTTCATCATCTTCGTTATTAATAGTAAAGTTTCTACCTGTACGTAAATCACCGACTGAGATAGAATCTCCGATATTCAATGATGTTACATCTACTTCGATTGTTTCAGGGATTTCATCTGGAGTTGCTGTCACTGATACAGTGAATAATGGTTGCTGTACAACGCCGCCTTCAGCAGCACCAGCAGATTCTCCCGTCACTGTTACTGTAACATCAACAGTTAATTCAGCTTTCATATTAATAGCTAGAAAGTCAATGTGAGTGATTTGGTTTTTTAATGGGTTAATCTGATAATCAGAAACCATTACTTTAACAGTCTGTGAATCTACATCAAGGTCGATAACCCCGTTACGCCCTACTTCACGGATTACTTTAGTGAATTCTTTTTCTTCTACATGCACTGAAGTATTCTCTGCACCGAAACCATATACTACTGCAGGAATTTTCCCTTCATTTCTCAATTGATTTAATACTGATTTCGTCTGTTTACCTTCACGAGTTACTGATTTTAATGAAGTCATTATAATCGTTCATCCTTTCGATTGCGCTCTGTCAGCGCTCCTACACCTGCCCATCAGTTGTGACAACCTGCTTGCACGATGTTTTTTTCATTACATAAATAAAATATACCCTCATCAATATGAGGGTAAACATTTTTAAATCATTGATTAATCGAACAAGACACTCACTGATTCCTGTTCATAAACACGAATAATCGCCTGTGCAAGCAATTCACCGACTGATAACTGTTTGATTTTCGCTGGTCTATTTTCTTCTGGCAGGACGATGGAATTAGTGACAACCAATTCTTTAATTGCAGAGTCTTCGATTCTTTCGTAGGCAGGACCTGATAATACAGGATGAGTGCAGCACGCATAGACTTCTTTAGCGCCTTTATCAATTAAAGCCTGAGCCGCCAGAGTAATGGTGCCGGCCGTATCGATAATATCATCAATGATAATCGCTGTTTTCCCGTTAATGTCACCGACGATATTCATCACTTCTGAAACATTCGGTTTTGGACGACGTTTATCGATGATGGCAATCGGTGTTTTTAATCGATCTGCCATTTTACGGGCACGTGTTACACCACCATGGTCTGGTGATACGACTACTGTTTCAGCTAGATCAATATCTTCTTTTTCCAGGAAATAATCAGAAAGAATCGGTACACCCATTAAATGGTCAATAGGTATATTGAAGAAGCCCTGGATTTGCGGTGCATGCAGGTCGAGTGCTATTACACGGTCCGCTCCAGCTTTCTCAATCATATCTGCAACAAGTTTCGCCGTAATCGGTTCACGGCTTCTTGCTTTACGGTCCTGTCGTGCATAGCCATAATATGGCATCAATACGTTAATTGTCGCCGCAGAAGCACGTTTTAAAGCATCGATCATAATCAATAACTCCATTAGATGTTCATTTACTGGATAAGACGTCGGTTGTACGATAAAGACATCACAGCCACGGATACTTTCTTCAATATTGATCTGTACTTCCCCGTCGCTGAAACTTTTGACGCTGCATTTTCCTAAAGGAATTCCAACGTAACTCGCAATTTCTTCTGCAAGTGCTTGATTACCATTTAACGAGAAAATCTTTAGTTTTGAATTTTTGTACTCATTCTTCAACATTATGTTAGCTCCCATCATCGTCCTGTTATTAATTTTTGTAGTATCCTTCTTTAGTTGTCTGACGTGCGCGACCAAGTGCCAGACTTGCTGCAGGTACATCATCTGTAATCGTTGAACCAGCGGCTATAAATGATTCGTCCCCTATTGTAACAGGTGCTACAAGATTTGAATTGCAGCCGATAAATGCATCTTTGCCGATAGTTGTCTTAAATTTGTTCTTACCATCATAATTAACTGTAATTGTACCACAGCCGATGTTCGTCCGCTCACCGACAGTCGCATCACCGATATAGCTTAAATGAGAAACTTTCGCTTCATCATCCAGTCTCGCTTTCTTGATCTCTACAAAGTTACCGATTTTGGCAGCTCTTCCGATGTCACTTCCTGGTCGCAGCTGAGCATACGGCCCGACTGCCGTCTCTTCGCCGACAATTGATTCTTTGACAACAGACTGTTTGATTTCCGCTCTATCACCGATTGTACTGTCCTTAATTTCACAGTTGGCACTAATAAACACATCTTCGCCTATCACTGTCTTACCGGCAAGTATCGTCCCAGGATAGATAATAGTGTCTGCCCCAATGACAACGTCAGATTCAATATAAGTGGCATCAGGATCGATTATGGTCACTCCATTAATCATATGGTGATGATTAATGCGCTGTCTCATCAAACGTTCAGCTTTAGATAAATTCACCCGGTCATTGACACCCAGTGTCTCATCGAAATCTTCAGTGATATAAGCTTCCACTATCTCGCCTTCAGCCTGCAGCAGCTGAATGACATCCGGCAGGTAATATTCACCTTGAGCATTGTTATTATCCACCTGATTAAGTTTTTCAAATAACGCAGCATTATCAAAACAGAATGTTCCCGAACTGATTTCAGTGATTAATTTTTCTTCAATTGAGGCATCTTTTTCTTCGACAATCTTGACAACATTATGATGTTCGTCGCGGATAATTCTGCCACAACCGAAAGGCTGAGCTGTTTTTGCTGATAATATCGTTGCTTTCGCACCACTTTTTTCATGATGAGCGATGAAGTTACTGATCGTTTCTTCAGAAATCAGCGGCGTATCTCCGCAAACGATTACCGTCGTACCCGTCTGTCCTCCTAAGTGCTCCTTTGCCATCGACACTGCATGTGCGGTTCCTAACTGCTCTTCCTGCATGCTGAACCTGGATTCTTCCCCAAGTACTTCCTTCACTTGTTCAGCGCCGTGCCCGACAATAGTTACTACCTCAGTAACACCTGCCTTACGAACATTATCAAGAACATGTTTGACCATCGGCTTACCGCATACTGGATGAAGTACTTTATAAAGCTTTGATTTCATACGTGTACCTTTTCCAGCAGCCAGAATGATTGCTTGTCTATTCATAAAGAGCGCCTCCATAATTCACTTTAATTCTATTATAATTTAAGAACTATATGACTTTCAAGAACTATAACGCTTTCTCGCCCGTTCATCATTGATATAACGCCTTATTTTTAAAATTTGATATTAAAAAAACATCACTTTTTCAAGTGATGTTATGGTTAATTCATGAGTCAAGGACGTAAATCTTCAGAAATTGTCGTATCAGAATCTGATTCAATTAAATCATCTACTTCTTCGCTCGTCGCAGCACTCGACTGGTCGAATGTCTGAATCGGTTCATCTTCAGTCGCTACATTGTTATACTGTTTCTCAACTTCTGTTTCTTCGTAAACCTTCATCACAGCCTGCTGTATTTCCTGCCGCATCTCGCTGTTAATTGGATGGGCAATATCACGGAATTCCCCGTCAGGTGTGCGCTTACTTGGCATGGCAACAAATAATCCCGAATTACCTTCTATAACCCGAAGATCATGAATAACAAAAGCTTCATCCAGCGTAATTGATACTAGTGCTTTCATTCGGCCATCTGCATCTATTTTCCTCAATCTCACGTCTGTCACTTTCACTTCAGTTAGCCCCCTATCTGTATATAAAGCCATTAACTATCGCTTAATGGACTAGAGCCACTGCCTCGATTTCAACTTTAACATCTTTCGGTAGGCGACTGACTTCAACACAGCTTCTTGCTGGAAGATGATCATTGAAGAAAGTACCATATACTTCATTGATAATCGGAAAGTCATTCATATCACTGATAAATATAGTTGTCTTAACAACTGTATTCAGCGATGCACCACTGTCATGTAGAACATTCTGAAGATTTTTCAGAACTTGTTCTGTCTGTTCATGTACATCTTCACTGACAATTGAACCTTCTTGTGTCAAAGGAATCTGTCCACTAGTATAAACCATATTGTTCACTACTACCGCGTGACAATAAGGACCAATGGCTTCAGGTGCCTGTTTCGAAAATATTGTTTTCATGTTGTGATCTCCTTTATTTAAAACGTTCAAGGCAATTACCTTGTTCAACTGTGAATGACTGATTATATTCATCTACATCTGATAACTTTACTAAGGAAGTATAATCTTCAATTAAGCGATGTTTGACCTCTTTTGATTCTACTAGTACAGATACCCCGATTACTTTTGCCTTAAACTCACTCATTAAATTCATTACACCTGTTATAGAGCCACCTGCACGCATAAAATCATCGACAATAAGAACGTTGGATTCTTCAGGTAACGTTCGCTTTGAAAGCACCATGGTTTCAATTTTTCTGGATGACCCGGATACATAATTAATCGATACAGTAGAACCTTCCGTCACTTTATTATCTTTACGGATCACAACAACGGGAACATTCATTATGTTAGCGACTGCATTTGCAAGAGATATTCCTTTAGTCGCAATCGTTACTATAGCATCAATTTCCTCGTCCATATACATTGTTGCGATGAGCTCTCCGACTTGGCCGAGCAGCCTCGGATTGCCTACTAAGTCAGACATGAACAAATAACCGCCAGGCAGGAGACGTTCTTTTTCCTGCAGCATGTCACATAAATAGTCGATCAGCTCTTTTGCTTCTCTTCTATACATCTTCGGAACAAATGTCACACCACCGCTCGCTCCGGCAGTTGTAGTCACAATACCAATTTCCTCTTGCTGGAACGTTTCTTTGATAATCTGTATATCTTCACTGATAGAAGATTTCGCCTGTTCAAATTTCTGAACAAAAAATGTCAAAGGCACTAGCTGGTTCGGATGTCTTAATAAATAGCTTGTCATATAGACAATACGTTCACTTCTTTTAAACTTCATACAAAACCCTCATTTACGCATGTTTTATGTATAATATACCATAAATGTTCGGCTTTACAACATCATCCTAATAATCTCACCATATAAACTTCTTTACAGCAGCCTTTTAATGCATTGACAACACTTTTCGCCTGACGCTCTCTGCTCATCAATCCATAAACAGTCGGACCGCTGCCACTCATCAATGCTGCATCAGCACCACCTTTAATCATCGTTTCCTTCAATGTTTTAATAACGGGATGCATTTCAATCGTTACTTTTTCAAGGTCATTTCCAAGACTATTGACCAGCAAGTGATAGTTACTGGTTTCAATCGCAGTGATGCACTGGTTAGTCGGAACTTCCGTATCGTCATCATCGAGCTTCAATGCACCGTAGACATCTGCTGTAGACACGCTGATATCAGGTTTTGCCAGTACGACCCATGATGCCGGAGGTTTTGGTAGATGAGTCAGCTGCTCCCCACGACCTTTACACAAAGCTGTCTTTCCATAAATACAGAATGAAATGTCTGAGCCGATTTCAGCTGCCAGTTCACTGAGTGTCTCAAGAGAGAGATTCAAATTGAATAATCGGTTCATGCCACGAAAGGCAGCTGCTGCATCGCTTGAACCTCCTGCGAGTCCAGCAGCGATAGGTATTGATTTATCCAGGGTAATCGTCACACCTTGCTGTAAGTTGTAGCGGTCCATCATAAGTTTCGCTGCTTTATAGGCAAGGTTTCGATGATCATTCGGCACATATCGATGTTCAATCCTGAGTACGATTTTCTTATCTTTACGCTTCTCAAAAGACAGACGATCGTTCAGATCAACTGTCGTCATAATCATCTCTACTTCATGATAACCGTCATCGCGCTTATATAATGTGTCCAGGGTCAAGTTTATTTTTGCCGGTGCATTTTCATAAATCATTTGTCGTCCTCGCTTAAAATTATTAGTACAAGTTTACCATAATTACTATAGTGCCGGTATATTGATTTACCGCAAATAAAAAAGCACAGCCTGGATAGACTGTGCCGAATTCATTCGATTATTGAACAAGAAACTCTTCTTGATTTTCGTTGACAAAAGTAACCTGGACATTTTCAGTCAATACATCAGTGTATGTATAAGACACGCGTTCAAAATTATGTTTATCCTGGTCTAATTCCACAATAAATACTGATGGATAAGTTTCTTTAAGCACACCGCTGCGCTCAATCAACTTTTTACGGCCTCCATTAGCTCTAAGTACAATACGATTTCCTAACTGACAATCAAGAATTTTTTTGATGTCTATTAATGTCTTTGGCATATTGACCCACCTCGCTATAGTGGCAATTATAGCATTTTTAATGTATTTAGTCAAATAAATTTTTAATTTTATCAACTACTTTAAAAGTTGTCAATAGATTTATATCAAAAGATGCGGAAAATCTTCAAAATTATTTGATAATTCTGCAAATTCCTTTAATGTCAGGCTTTCTCCGCGACGTATCGGCTCAATTTCTGAAGCTTCAAGCCAGGCGATGATTTCTCCTTTATGTTCTTTGCTGTTTTGAATCAAGGACATATAGTTATTTAAAATGGTTTTACGGCGCTGAACGAATGCGCCTCGTGTCAACTTAAAGAATAAATCCTCATTATTGACCGTGACTGCCGGTTTTTCCAGCGCTGTCAATTTGACGACAAGAGAATCAACATTTGGAGGCGGCATGAACACTCCTTTAGGTACAATCATCACTTTTTCAACTGAAGTATAATATTGCACTGCGATCGATAATGATCCGTAGCTCTTAGTCGAAGGAGATGCGCTTAATCGTTCACCGACTTCTTTTTGCATCATGACGACATAGCTTGAAATCGGCAGATGCTCCTCCAGCAGTCCCATTAAAATCGGAGTTGTTATATAGTATGGAAGATTAGCTACCACCATAATTTCTTTGCAGTCGGATAAATATGTTTCAATAGCAGACTTCACATCAGCCTTTAAAATATCCTCATTGATTACCGTGACATTATTATATGAACTAAGGCTGTCACCAAGAATAGGAATTAACCGCTGATCAATTTCAAAAGCGAGCACTTTCTTTGCGCGTTTTGCTAATTGTTCAGTTAATGATCCCATACCAGGACCAATCTCTATTACTCCTGATTCATCTGTGATTCCGCTCGCAGTAATGATATTATTGATGACATTTGTATCAATTAAAAAATTTTGACCTAAACTTTTTTTGAAAGAAAAACCATGCTTATCCAGCAGCAATTTTGTACGGGCTGGTGTCGCTATATCTTTATGCTCCATATTCATCCTCCTTTTTTCAAGGCTAAAATAACATCTTCTTCAGTTACGCCGAACGCATTCAGACGATGAAATAGCTGTTTACCATTACAGTAACCTAGTTTTAAGTTATTGCATACTTTGCTTCGTCTCTCTCGCGCGCCAGGACCCATGATTAATCCGAGTTCTACAAGCAGTTCTTTAGAGACTGTTTCGACGCTGCTGTCAAAAGGTGTACTGACGTTGATCAATGCATCCCGGATTGCATCAAGCGGTGCATGTTCTATGCCGATTTTACCACGTTTGTTTCGTGCGATAGATGCATCTACAAATGCCTGTTTCGCAGAGGGAACGCGTTTTTCTATAGTCGTTCTGATTTTATTTCCCGGGTAATCAGGATCTGTTAAAATGATTACACCACGCTTTTCTGCAGCATGCTCTATTGCTTGCAGCGTTTCTTCATTAAGTGCAGAACCATTCGTTTCAAGCGTATCACATTCGACCGCCTGCTTCACTCGGACCGTATCATCTTTACCTTCGACGATAATAATTTCGTTTATTTTCATAATAATCACCTGCGCTATTATACCATAAAATGAATAAACGCCTCGATAACTTCCATGAGAAGTAACGAGACGTCTGAAATGAGAATTTTATTTCAATTTAAATAACCGTTCTGCATTGGCAGTTGTAGCTGCTGCGAGTTCTTCGTACGAAATCCCTCGAAGGTCAGCAATCTGTTCTGCTACAAGTTTGACATAAGCCGGTTCGTTACGCTTCCCCCGGTAAGGATGCGGCGTTAAGTACGGCGCATCTGTTTCAACGATCAGTTTATCAAGCGGCACATGAGCAGCTACTGCTTTCGGTTGTTTTGCGTTCTTAAAAGTCACTGGCCCGCCAAGTGAGATAATGAAGTTCAGTTTCAATACTTCATCACACATTTCGGGTGAGCTGCTGAAGCTGTGCATCACTCCACCCACTTCAGCAGCGTTTTCAGACTTCAAGATGTCTATTACATCCTGCGTCGCCTCTCTATTATGGATGACAATCGGCAGTTTAAGTTCTTTAGCAAGCGCAATTTGACGCTTGAAGACCACCTTCTGAACGTCTTTCGGCGATTTGTCCCAATGATAATCAAGCCCCATTTCACCGATTGCGACAATCTTCGGGTGTTTAGCGAGGTCTTTGATCCACTCATAATATTCATCCGTGAAATCAATCGCGTCCACTGGATGCCAGCCGATGACCCCGTAAATAAAATCATAATCATCAATTAATGTCATTGTACGTCTAATTGTTTTCTCATCAAACCCCACGACAATCATACGATCGATGCCTTCTGCTCGTGCCCGGTCAATGACTTCATTCAAATCATCATCATATTGGTCAGCATTTAAATGAACATGTGTGTCGATCAGCATATTACCACTCCTATTTTACGATTGAGCCGTTATCAATGGTACTCGGTACGCTTACTAATGTCAGCTGCCCATCTTTTTCTGCCGACAGAATCATTCCTTCTGATAATTCACCGCGTAAGTTAACAGGCTTTAAGTTAGTTACGACGATAACTTTCTTGCCAATAATATCTTCTGGTTTGTAATATTCTGCAATTCCCGAGACAATCTGACGTTTTTCACTTCCAAGGTCTACTTGAATCTTGAGCAGCTTCTTAGCTTTTTTTACATGATCTGCGTCGATGACAGTTGCTACTTTAAGTTCCGTCTGTTCAAAAACATCAATTGTGATTTCTTCTTTTCCCGGTTCTTCCTGCTGTTCTATCGTCGGCTGCATTGTACTCTTAATAAATTCCACTTCTTTTTCTGTTTCAAGACGAGGGAATATAGGCGCAGGTGTTGATGTCACTTGAATGTTGCCTAGTTTTCCGAATGAGTCGAGACTGTCAAATTCCTGAAGATCACTATCCATTAAGTTCATCTGTTCGAATATTTTATAAGGTGCTTTCGTTAAGAATGGACGTAACATCACTGCAGCAAAACGAATGCTCTCAAGCAGGTGATACATCACACTTTCAAGCAGTTCCTTCTGACCGTCATCTTTAGCGAGAATCCATGGTGTTGTTTCATCGATATATTTATTTGTCCGGCTGATCAATTTCCATACTTCCTGCAGGGCGACCGAGAACTGAAGGGATTCCATGGCTTCATCATACTGCTTCTTCGTGTCGACAGCGAGCGCTTCGAGTTCTGCATCTTTTTCATGAAGCTGACCTTTATAGCCGGATAGTTCACCACCGAAATATTTATTGACCATCGCTATCGTACGGTTCACTAAATTCCCAAGGTCATTCGCGAGATCGAAGTTTGTACGATCGATAAATGCTTCAGGTGTAAATACACCATCTGATCCGAATGGCAGCTCACGCATTAAGTAGTAACGCACCGCATCAAGACCATAACGGTCAATCAGAATATGCGGATCAACTACGTTCCCTTTTGACTTACTCATTTTGCCGTCTTTCATCAATATCCAGCCGTGCGCGAATATTTTCTTCGGCAGCGGCAAGTCTAGAGCCATGAGCAAAATCGGCCAGATAATTGTATGGAATCGCACAATTTCCTTCGCCATAATATGGATATCTGCCGGCCAGTATTTTTTAAATAATTCATCGTCTTCTGATAAATAACCAAGGGCTGAAATATAATTCGTCAGCGCGTCAATCCACACGTAAACAACATGTTTAGGATTAGATGGCACTTTAATACCCCAGTCAAATGAAGTACGTGACACGGCGAGGTCTTCAAGACCCGGATTGATGAAGTTATTCAGCATTTCATTTTTTCTTGATACCGGCTGAATGAAATCCGGATGCTCTTCATAGTACTGTACGAGACGATCAGCATACTTACTCAGTCTGAAGAAATAGCTCTCCTCTTTGACAAGTTCTACAGGAACCCCGTTATCCGGACTGTTCCCTCCGATAACTTTCCCTTCTTCATCATAGATTGGATCTACTAGCTGCGTTTCAGTAT
Organism: Macrococcus lamae; assembly: GCF_004359545.1. Lineage (GTDB taxonomy): Bacteria > Bacillota > Bacilli > Staphylococcales > Staphylococcaceae > Macrococcus > Macrococcus lamae. The sequence continues at coordinate 7,763 of NZ_SCWB01000016.1, read as the reverse complement.
AGAAAGTTTCATCTGATATAGAATACCAGCCTTCGTATTCACCAAGATAGATATCATCTTGTTCCAGTAGTCTTTCAAAGATTTTCTCGACGACTACTTTATGGCGGTCTTCTGTTGTACGTATGAAATCATCATTTGAGATTTCAAGCTTTTTCCACAGCGCTTTAATATCTGCGATGATCTCGTCAAGATATTCAATCTCCTGTTTCCCTGCTGCCTGCGCCTTCTCCTGGATCTTCTGACCATGTTCATCAGCCCCTGTTAAATATCTGACGTCATATCCTTGAAGACGTTTATAACGAGCTATCGTATCTGCTGCGACAGTCGAATAGGCATGCCCGATATGCAGTTTTCCACTTGGATAGTAAATCGGTGTTGTCACGTAAAAAGTGTTGTTTGTCATCGTAGTCCTCCTCATTCTTCTATCACTTAAATATACAGAAAAAATATGTTTTTTTCAATATCCTTTAAATGTAAATTCGACATATTTAATATTACGCTATCAATACAAAATATTACTCTTTTATTACAATTACTATTATAGAGATTAATTTATTGACATTGTATATTTATGGTAGTATATTCTAACTATGTCAAATGTCGAATTTGACTTTAATTATGTCGAATTAACAAAATTTACTAACTACTTTGGAGGATATATTTTATGAAATCAACAGGAATCGTAAGAAAAGTTGATGAATTAGGACGTGTAGTAATTCCTATTGAATTACGTCGTATTCTGGACATCGCTGAGAAAGATGCACTAGAAATCTATACTGATTCAGATAAAATCATTTTAAAGAAATATAAACCAAGTATGACTTGCGCTGTAACTGGTGACGTATCTGAAGATAATTACTTACTTGCCGGTGGCAAACTTGTATTGTCTAAAGAAGGCGCTGAACAGTTGATCAAAGAAATTCAGGATAAAGAAAAAGCAGCTAAATAATTTATCAAGCCCTGGCGCAAAAGTGCCGGGGCTTTTTCTAATCTTGTATGTGAAAGCTATTATAAACATCTCTTTTTTTCATATTTCTATCAACTGAGACCTGCTTGATTGCATCTTTTGATGACTGACCTTCTGCGATATAGTGATTAACATGATCGTTTATTGTCAGCGCATCCCACCATTGCTCCACATTCTTTACCTCGTACTGTCCGTCAATAACAATGACAAATTCACCTTTCAGCGGAATATCATTCTCGAGCCTTGTCAGTAAATCATTGACAGGGGCTGTCACGACCTGCTCATACCGCTTCGTCAGTTCCCTTGCCAAAGCCACTTTTCGCTCTGCATCCACTTTCGCAATCGTCATCAACGTATCTTTAATTCTATAAGGTGATTCATATAGTAATATAGAATGCGGCTGCTGCATCAATTCATTGAGCTTTGCGTACTTCTCGGATTCTTTCCGTGGAAGAAAACCGTTGAACAGAAACGAGTAAGAAGACAAACCGCTTGTCATCAATGCTGTAAGAGCCGCATTTGGACCAGGTACGGTAATAACTGTGAGTCCAACATCTCTCACTGCATTGACCAGTTCATAGCCAGGATCACTGATCAGCGGAAGACCGGCATCCGAAACAAGTGCAATGGATTTTCCTTCTTTAAGCATCGCGACCAGCACTTCCGTCATTCTATCTTTATTGTGCTCATGATAGCTTTTAAGTGGTGTTTTAATGTTATAGTGGTGCGTCAGTTTACCTGTCACTCTCGTATCTTCACAGGCGATAATATCTACTTCCTGCATAATACGCACAGCACGAAATGTCATATCTTCAAGGTTGCCGATGGGTGTTCCGACCAGATAAAGCGTACTCATGTGCTGCCTCCTTAATCAATTTCAGTTTTTCGTTTCTTGTCAGCTGCTTGATGGCATACTCCCGCTTCATCGCTTCTGATTTTGTTGGATGCTGTTCTGAATAGATGCGGGTTACAGGGAGACGGTTCTTTGTGTATTTTGCTCCTTTGCCTGCATTATGGACTGCTAACCGCTTCTCAAGGTCAGTAGTATAGCCGGTATATAATGTGTCATCGCTGCATTTCACTATATAAATATAATGTTCATCCATAATATACCTCTTTCATCTCAGCGGAATATTCTCCGTCCTCGTTATAGATGTAGAACGGCGGCATTACTTTGCAGTCCGGTTTGCCATCTTTAACGGCCTCGATAACTACTGTTACGGCAGTTGGCTTGCTAGGTTTTGAATAGATCTGCCATATCTTTTTCGGCTCAAGACGAGCGGACCTCATGGATAATAAACAATCTACAAGCCGGTCAGCACGATGAACCATATATAATTTGCCGCCCTGTTTTAACAGATGCTGTGTTGCAGATGTACAGTCATCAAGTGTACACATCACTTCATGGCGGGCAATCATATGTTCCTCCTTTAAGTGACGGAACGATTGATTCTGTCTGAAGTACGGCGGATTGCATGTGACGATGTCATACTGACTCGGTGTGAAGCGATTTGAATCTTTCAAATCCATCTCATGCATCTTAATTCTTTCGGTCAGTAAGTTATGTTCAACGGAACGTCTCGCCATATCAGCAAGTCGCGGCTGTATTTCAATGGCGTCAATCGTATAGTTTGAACCATGGCTGAGCAAAAGCGGTATGATTCCATTTCCTGAACACAGGTCCATCACTCGTCCTTTCTGCATCTTCGGGGTGAAGTGAGCGAGTAATAAAGCATCCGTCGAAAAGGAGAAGACCTCACTGTTCTGAATAATAACAAGTCTTTCTTTAATTAACTGGTCATAGCGTTCATTATCTTTAAGCATATATTCCTCCAAGAAAAAAAGGCATCGCTGCCCTTTTACTCTGAATCCAGTAAGCTGAGGCAGAACATACAGTCCCCGCCGCCGCGATGCTTGCCGAAAAGTTCTCCTCTACAAATATGAAAACCTTCTGCATACAGCATGGCGAGGTTATCTTTACTTTGCAGTGACTTCAATTTCTTAGGCTGATTCTTTGGAGACTGAATCATCCGCTGCATATTGTCCCGTTCAAGTTTCAGAGCAACATTCTCTTCAACAAGATCGACTGTCTGCTGTTTAAGTTCTATAAAGCCTTGCTGAAGTGAATTCATCTGCTGTTCAAGCTCCATAATTTTATTTAATAAATCGTCCCGATTCACATTATCATTCCTTATGCATTGATTTCATCGATATGATACTCAAGCGGCTGTTCCATCCCTTGAACTTTCACCTGCATTGTCACATCAAGAATATTAAGTGCAATCACTTTACCCGGACCTTCAGGCGTATCGATCTTATCTCCGATATCAGGCAGTTTTTTTCTTGTTTCTTCATAGTAGTCATTCTCATATTTAAGACAGCACATCAATCTGCCGCATGCACCGGATATCTTCGTCGGGTTAAGTGAAAGGTTCTGATCCTTCGCCATCTTAATAGATACAGGTTCAAAATCACCGAGGTGAGTTGAACAGCACAGACTCCGACCGCACGGACCAATTCCGCCGAGAATCTTCGCTTCATCGCGCACACCGATCTGACGCAGTTCTATTCGAGTTTTCAATTCGAAAGCGAGACTTTTGACCAGTTCCCTGAAATCAACCCGCTCATTCGCTGTAAAATTAAAAATGATCTTCCCTTTATCCAGTGTATACACCGCATTTACAAGATACATTTCCAGCTTATGCTTTTTCACGAGTTCTTTACAACGTTTAAGAGCTGCATCTGCATCCTGCATATTAGTTTCATACTTCAGCATATCTTTCTCTGTTGCCCGACGTTTCACCATCGGTACAGGCATAACGACATCCGCTTCTGCTATAAGACGATTGCCTGTGACAACTCGCGCAAGCTCCTGACCGCGTTTTGATTCAACGACAACATAGTCATTCAAGATATATTCTTCACCGTCCGGCATAAAATATTCTGTTCTATCCGCTTTATGATATTTAATACCTATAATTTCTATCAATCATTTCACCTCTTTCGCTATTTGTATGGCAATATGTTCAAATACCAGCATCGGGCTGACATATTGGAGTAAATTCTTTTTACCTGCAAGCATCATATCAATCCAATGAACACATTGTGATAACGACATGTTTTTCCCTAACATCTCAAGCTTCGGCTGATGATCCGGGAAACTCAAGTGGTCATTTCCAAGCTTGATGTACAAAATATCCTGAAAATAAAGCTGAAGCAAATCAATAGCAAGCAACTGCTGTTCACGATCTGATGCCGTCTGCAGCAGATCCACAATCTGAACAAGTCCCATTCTGCTGTCAGTCATCATAGTATCTGCCCATTTTAACACAGCAGTACGCAGCTGAGTGAACTCTTTTTCTTCCAGCCACAGATTTGCTTCTTCCTCACCAAAAGAAAGAGCGGTAAATGTCGCTGCCAGTTCGTCGCTGACACCTCCATTCACAAGAGCTGTACGAGCAGATTGTGCCGATACACTAATATGCTGACATCTGGAATGAATGGTCGGTAGAATTTCCCGGGGTTTTGTCGTCAGTAGCAGAGCGATCGTATTCGGCGGCGGCTCTTCAAGAAATTTAAGAATAGAATTCTCACCTTGAATAGTCACTTTATCGAAATCCACGATAACATACACTTTATACTGACCTTCCACAGGTTTCTGATTCATCCGGTGCAGCACTTCTTCAATCATTTCCTTTTTGATTGTAGGTTCATCTGTTTCCAGCCAATAGAAATCTGAATGATTGTGATTAAAGACCCGAGACCGCACAGTGTCGTCATTTCCTAATATATCAGCTGCGAACTGGATGGCTTCTTGCTTCAATGCTGTGCGCTGAGTACTTTCCATCAAATAGGCATGAGATAATTTTTCTGAAGTAATGAATTGCTGGAGTTGTGTATTCATAGGCCCTCCGTTATATTGAAAAAGCTGCATAGCTGCAGCTTGTTAAAATTGATGAAATTGTTCGATCGGCATCACGAATACTGTAGCACCGCCGACTTCCACTTCAACCGGATAAGGAATGTAATTATCAACGTTACCACTCATCGGTGTGACCGGTGTAACCAGCTGATCGCGGTTACGACAAGTGCTATTAATCAACGACAGCAAATCCTGAACGCGATCATCTTCAACACCCATGAGAAATGTTGTATTTCCGGCACGTAGAAAGCCACCTGTCGTTGCAAGTTTAGTCGTTCTGAAATTATTTTTTGTCAATTGACTCATTAAGTTCTGGCTGTCCTGATCCTGGACAATTGCAATAACCATTTTCATAGTAAACACCTCAGTCACATTATAACATAACTATTTTAATTTTTTGATGATGATATTATAGGCTGATTCAATCACTTCTTCAATCGGCCGGGATGCATCGACTATATGAATACGCTCAGAATATTTGTCAGCCAGTTGATCATATCCCGCACAGACTCGTTCATGGAATTCCAGTGCTTCCTTATCAAGACGGTTCATCGCACGGTTATTCGCTGCAATGCGACTGAGTCCTACTTCAGGAGCTACACGTAAGTACAACGTTAGATCCGGAAAATGAGACTCTATCGCAAATTCATTAATTTTCAATATTTCTTCGATACCTATATCGCGTGCAAACCCCTGGTAGGCGAGCGAACTGTCAATGAAACGATCGCAAAGCACCAGTTTATCTTCCGAAAGCGCTGGAAGCACCTTTTCAACGAGATGCTGTCTACGGCTCGCTGCAAAGAGCAACGCCTCTGTCCGGTAATCCATATCATTTTTTTCATCGAGCAGAAGTTCACGGATCGCCTCGCTGATTCGAATACCACCAGGTTCACGAGTTGTAATGACTGGATACGTTTCAGCAAGTCGTGCTGCAACAGCTGTCAGTACTGTAGATTTACCAGACCCCTCCGGTCCTTCAAATGTAATAAAGCAACTCATGTTATCCCTCATTCAATTATTGATATCTTTTCGTCCATCATACCATGAATCCGAATGCCCTGGTCTATGTATCTTTTAAGTTCAGTGACATGTTTTGATGAAAGCTTTTCTCCTGCAATTACAAATGGAATACCGGGCGGATACGGTATCAACGCTTCAGCTAAATAACGCCCGATGCCTTCATTCAATGACACAATTCGTTTAACTCCTTCAACCGGTTTGTAGAAACCTGCTGCAGTAGTGTATAAGTGATTGATACGCTCTGCCTTTTCCACTTGAGTTATATCAGCCATGTTGATTTTTTCAATTAATACAAGTAATCTTTCCATCGGGAAACTATCATGCTCATGCCATAATGGCAGAACTAAGAGTACATCAGTAAACGTCGCAAGTTCCGTATAGATCGACTGTTCTTCTAAAACTAATTGTAATTCACTACCTGAACAACCTACTTTTCTAATTAATAGTTTAAGCGGATCATCTACTTCTATCACATCAAACTTATCACTTAATTTCTGAATCAACGCTCTACGTTTTTTCCAGAACTCATCCGATTGATAATGAACATAAAAATTATGTGCCTGTTCAAGACTGGATAAGATTAAATAAGAAGGACTCGAAGTCTGAAGAACAGATAAATATCGTAGAATACCTTCCTTTAATTCACCTTCTTTATGAATATGAATCACTGAGCCCATCGTCAGAGCAGGTAATGTCTTATGATAGGACTGCACAATATAGTCGGCATCAAAATGAACTGAGGAAACAGGAAAGTTTTCAGCAATATCAAAATGTGCACCATGTGCTTCATCAACCAGTACTTCTATATCGTGCTCATGAAAGAACTGAATAACTTCTTTAATATTATATGTTTCTCCAAAGTAATTAGGATAGGTGAGTACAGCAAGTTTAATATCTTTTAAATCTTTTTCTTCTATAGCAGAAATATTCACTCCAGAATATTGTCCAGTTATTTGAGAAACAATAGCGGGTAGAATGTATGCGTCATGTCCTTTCAACGATAATCCATTGAAGACGGATTTATGAACATTTCGCATGATTGCGACTGACGAAGACGAAGGAAGACTTTGCAATACTGAAAGAATTCCGGTCGTTGTTCCGTTCACTATATAACGGGTCTGATACTCAGGACAGCGACTTAAAAATGTTTCACTACGGGCAATGACGTTTTCAGGATGGTGATAATCATCCAGACCATTGATTTCAGTCATATCATAACTGATGTTTATATCGAGATTCCCGATGGTTCCATTATGATGTCCGGGAACATGAAGCGATATAACTTCACTCGAATATTTTTTAAGTTGATCCGTAATTGGTTTCATAAAATCACCTGGTACATAAAATCACCTTAGTTTGAGAAGTACATCCATTATAACAAAAATGCCGGCTGCTCTGTGAAGCCGGTAAAAGAACGCAAAAAAAAGAGACCTGAAAGGTCTCGGTGCGGCTCATCGCATATGTTTCTGCCCGGCAACGTCCTACTCTCGCGGGACGTCAGTCCAACTACCATCGGCGCTAGAGAGCTTAACTTCTGTGTTCGGTATGGGAACAGGTGTGACCTCTCTGCCATCGCCACCAGACAGACTGAGAATTATACTCTCAAAACTAGATAAGTAAGAAGAAGGGATGATTCCAAGCTCGTCGAGCTAAAAAATCTTATTTTGATTAAGTCTTCGATCGATTAGTATTCGTCAGCTCCACACATTACTGTGCTTCCACCTCGAACCTATTGACCTCATCATCTCTGAGGGATCTTATAACCGAAGTTGGGAAATCTCATCTTGAGGGGGGCTTCATGCTTAGATGCTTTCAGCACTTATCCCGTCCATACATAGCTACCCAGCTATGCCG
>NZ_SCWB01000015.1 GCF_004359545.1 Macrococcus lamae | reverse complement strand
AAGACCTGATCAACTTTTCGAAGTAAATGATTCTGTGGCACAAGGTCTTCCAGACTATACATTTCAAGTTGATTTCGTTTTTGTTTTGTAAACTCATGATTAGACATCTTTATCAATACAATCACCTGCTGAATTTATTTCTTATATTTTAACAAAAAAAGACTGCAGACAACATCTCCTAAGGAGACTTTGTCTACAGTCTGAGGAGATCTCGTTTGAGATCTCCTTTTGCTATAAAGATTATTTAACTTCAATTGACGTAACATGGTTGATTCGCTGTTTGTAACCATCGCGATAGACAAACGCATCGACCATTCCGTCTTCGTAAAGACGTTTGCCTTCTTTTGAAAATTGGAAGTAGAGATCCGTTAAATCACTTAAGGCGATCTCTTCAGTCGAATCCTCATTTGATAAAGCGATCACAGAAGCGTTATCTCCTGGTTCTGCATTCACGATGAATGGCTCCATATTAATGACAAAAGTCCCTTCGAGTAAAGCCTGCTTCTTGAATTTCTTTTCAGAATTCAATGTCGGTGGTTTAGAAGCACCCTCAAGAATATCACGGTTCCATTCACGATTATCTTTGAACTTAATCGATTTCAAACCCGACTTCTGTCCCTGTTCCATTTCTTCAATAGTGACTTTTCTATCATCAAATATCCATGTAGATGGATCTAACGTGATAGGGAATTTAACATTTCCTTGAATTTGAATAATCATTTGATTCACTCCTTCATTGTCATTCTATCATACTGGAGGTACAATTATGCTTGATTTTTAGCGGTTGCTCATATAGAATTTTATATTATAGAATGATAAATGGGGGTGTATGTCTATGCAGGAAGTGAACTACAAACAACAGGCATATGACCAGCTGCATCAAGATGCAGATAAAATCCTGCAATTGATTAAAGTCCAAATGGATAATTTAACGATGCCCCAGTGTCCATTATATGAAGAAGTACTGGATACCCAGATGTTTGGCTTGAGTCGCGAAGTAGATTTTGCAGTCAAAGTGGGTCTTATTGATAGAGAAGTAGGAAAAGTGCTGTTATCAAGTCTGGAGAAAGAACTATCCAAGCTGCATGATGCTTTTACGAATGTATAGAAGTCTAGAGCCATAGCTTTAGACTATTTTTTATTAGAATTGAGTGGTTAAATTGATGCATCAGTTAAAAAGATTTATTGATTATATCAGAATATACTCGAAATATGTCGATTTCACGTTATTGATATCTTATGTCGTCTTATGTTTAATCGGCTTAGTGATGATTTATAGTGCAAGTATGGTGGCCGGTCCGAGAGGGATGCTGACAGGTGGAAATGGTGCCGTCAGTTCGACATACTTTTATGTCAGACAGTTGTTTGCTGTTATTTTAGGATTTGGCATCGTCTTTTTTATGGCATACTTTATGCACATCAATATTATTAAAAATAAACGGGTACAGCAGATCACAATTTTTATGATGCTGTTTGTACTGCTGCTGACTTTGATTGCTGGTAAGGAAGTCAATGGAGCAAAGAGCTGGCTTAATTTAGGTGTTATGAGTCTCCAGCCTTCAGAATTCCTAAAGATAGTGACGATTATTTACCTTGCATATATATATGATAAAAAGAAGAACTTGAGTAGAATGAGCGTGGATTTACTAGCTCCCTTAATTCTTATCGGATTATGTACCGGTCTTGTTCTGTTACAGCCTGACTTTGGTTCAATGCTGCTTATCATGATGATTATTGCCTGCATCTTTTTATATGCTGGTATTGCATTTAAACCTATGTTGATTATGGCCGGAATTGTCGGTAGCGCAGCTGGATTGATTATGCTGGGTACATATTTATTTACTGGGAATTTTCTACTTAAACACCAGTCACAGCGATTTGAAGCACTGCAGAATCCATTTAAAGATGAAAGTGGAATTGGTTATCAGTTGTCTAATTCACTGCTTGCTATCGGAAACGGAGGACTGTTTGGACGCGGTCTCGGTAATGGTATTATGAAACTTGGTTATCTGCCTGAGCCGCATACCGATTTTATCTTTGCAGTTATTTCAGAAGAACTCGGATTAGTGGGTGTACTCATTGTCATTTTTCTGTTATTCTTCATTGTTTATAAAGGATTTCTATACGCGGCACTTGCGAATTCATTATTTTATAAACTGATCTGTGTCGGTGTTGCAAGTTATATTGGTATACAAACATTCATCAATATGGCCGGTGTATCCGGACTTATTCCACTCACAGGAGTGCCACTTCCTTTTCTCAGTTACGGCGGTTCCAGTATGCTGAGTCTATCGATAGCTGTTGGTCTTCTGCTTATGGCATCAAAGCACGTCAAGCAGGAAGCAGAACAGGATTAAATTATTGATAACAAAAATACCCGTTGTCTCATTGAGGCAACGGGTATTTGATTATTAGTTTCTTAGTTTTGCTCTAGAAATTAGTAATATGAAGTAACATAAGAGTCCGAACAATAATGTAATAAATAGTGCATGCATTAATGCGATATTTAAGTTCAGCAATGTCATCACACTCAATGCACCAGTTGTCACTTGAAGACAAACAAGAATAAATGCTACAGTATAGCCGTACTTGATCACGCGATATTGCTGATAATTACGGACAGCGTGAATAAACAGATAGAGCAGCCAGAAAAACAGCATTCCAGCAAGTGTCCGGTGGCTCATCTGCACCCACTCATAGAAATTGACTGGAATGGCGAACGTACTTTTAGTACATAATGGCCAGCTAAGACAGGCAAGACTCGCTTGTGCATGTCTTACTAATGCGCCGCTATAAATAACGATATAGATGAAGCATGTAATAGCAATCGTATGATATCTCAAATGGTTTTTAATAATAATCTGCGTCGCTTCAAACTTCTGATCAACTTCGAATATGAGCAGAGTCAGCAAAAAGACTGAACTGAAACTGATCAATGAAATACCGAAGTGAAGTGCCAGTATGAAGTCATTCTGCTGCCACATGACAGCTGCCGCACCAATCAAAGCTTGAGCAAATATAAAAGCGAGACTCATGAAGCAGAGGAACTTTGTCTCTCTTTTATGACCGATATATTTAATACTTAAAACAACAAGCCATGTGACAGAAATTAATGCAAGCCCTGATACACCTCTATGAGCGAGTTCAATCAATGTCTCCTTAGGAATTTGAGTCGGTACAAACTGACCATGGCATAACGGCCAGGTTTTACCGCACCCATCAGCAGAGCCGGTTTTTGTGACAAGCGCCCCGCCTATTTGTACAAATAGCATCAGTATCGTAGTAAATACTGACAGCCATTTTAAATTCTTTTCTTTTAACACTAAATTCACCTCTATAATCATCACAATCATTGAAATTCAAGTTATAACTTATAAATACATATGGTAGAATAAAAGAGAATCAAGAAGAATAACCACATGTACACTTAAATAATAGTATAACAGTCATTATCATCTGTAAATGTGTCACATCAATGAACTTTAATTACAGTGATTTTATACGGAAATGTCATAAATTTATGCTAAATAGTATAGAAAATGTAAGGTTTTTGATTTATTATTGTTATTATATGCGTCAGTGGTACTAAAGGAGGGTGGAAATGCAAAATGAATCAATCATCAGAAACGTGAGAGTAGCTGATGAGAAGTTAACAATTAAAGACATTAAAGCTATTATTAAACTGGGACTCGTGCAAGGTAATCTGATTCCGACTTTCGCTGCTGCCTGGCTGGCTATCATCATGACTAATCAATCATTTCTAAATAGTGTTCCTGAACTGATCACAATGATTTTAGGGTCGATTTTGATTATGGGAGGGAGTTGTGCATTAAATAACTTTTATGACCAGGATATCGATGCTTTAATGCCGAGTAAAATGAACAGACCAAGTGTTACTGGAAAAATCGAAGGAACCAGTATTCTGAAACTAGCAATGCTTCTTATTATTTCTGGTGAAATCATGCTGTTCATGATCAATATCACAACAGGTATTATCGGATTTCTTGGTATTTTTGGGTATGTTGTCCTTTATTCAGTCTGGTCTAAACGTCATTTAGTGTCAAATACTGTAATAGGGAGCTTCCCAGGAGCTGTCCCGCCTTTAATCGGCTGGGCTTGTATCGATCCTAAGTTATCGAACATTGCGTGGATGCTGTTTATTATTATGTTTGCATGGCAACCTGCTCATTTCTATGCACTTGCTATTAAGCGTAAAGAAGAATATCGTCTAGCTGGCATACCGATGCTGCCGACGGTCAAAGGTTTTAATCGCACACGTTTAGGGATGTTATTCTGGATAGTGGTTTTATTACCGACTCCCTTTTTGATGACAGAGCTTGGAACTGTTTTTATAGTGCTTGCTTCTCTCCTTAATATTGGCTGGTTAGCCCTTGCTTTGACTGGGTTCTCAAAAGGGTTGAATGAAGAGAAATGGGCTATGAAAATGTTTATTTATTCTTTAAACTATTTAATGCTCTTTTTTGTTATGATAGTGTTAGTTACTTTAGTTCAAATGATTTAATTAAGAATGAGTGAAAGAGGGGTTTATTTTAATGAAAAACAATTTAAAGAACCTAAAATTGTTTAGCCTGTTTTTTGTGCTGGTAATGACGCTGGCTGGTTGTGGCAAACCATATTTATCGACACTTCGTCCAGCAGGTGAAGTTGCGAAGGAACAATTCAATCTGATGATGTTGTCTATCTACATCATGCTATTTGTAATTTTAGTAGTAGTAGTTATTTTCGTCATAGCTATTATGAAAAGCAGACGTAGTAAACTTGGGGAAAATTTCATGCCGAAACAAGTGCATGGCAACGCGAAACTTGAAGTGATCTGGACGCTCTTTCCTATCATCTTGTTAATTATTCTTGCGATTCCTACTGTTTTACTTACTTTTAAACTTGCTGATGTAAGAGCAATGGATAAAGTAGATTCAAAAGGTGAAAATAAGCAAATGATTGTTAATGTTACAGCTAATCAATATTGGTGGGAGTTCGAATATCCTAATCAAAAGATTGTAACTTCACAGGAACTTGTTGTACCAACTGATAAAAAAGTCTATTTCCGTCTGCATTCTTCAGATGTTAAACACTCGTTCTGGATTCCAGCTGTTGGCGGGAAATTAGATACTAACGTAGAAAATATCAATAAATTTTATTTGATCTTTGATGATAAAAAAGCAAAAGATGCAAAAAATGTATTTTACGGAAAATGTACTGAGTTATGTGGGCCTTCTCACGCATATATGGATTTCAAAGTAAAAGCTTTACCACAAAGCGAATTTGATAAATGGATCAGTGATATGCAGGCAGTTAAGAAACCTGTGGCATCAAGCAGTGATGCTAAAGATGGAGAGAAAGTCTTCCAGCAATCTTGTATCGGCTGTCATGCGGTAACACCGACAGGTAAAGGTGCTAAAGGACCTAACTTAACAAACTTCGGTGAAAGAACGAGAATCGCCGGTGTTCTTGATCACAATGAAGAAAACCTGAAAAAGTGGATTAAAGATCCTGACAGTGTTAAACCAGGCAACAAAATGGCTGGGCAGTATAAAGTTTCTGATAGCGATATCGATGCATTAGCGAAATACTTAATGGAACGTAAAGTCGGAAACTAAGTTTAAAGGGAGGTTACACAATTGTCTACACAGGCTAAAAAAGGATTTGGGTCAACAATAAAGGAATATCTTACAACTGTTGACCATAAAAAAATTGCGATATTGTATTTAATCATGGGTGGTCTGTTCTTCGCTATGGGTGGTCTGGAAGCGATGTTCATCCGGATTCAGCTTGCAGTACCTGAAAATGACTTCATGTCTGCTGGTCTATATAATCAGGTTCTTACGATGCACGGTACTACAATGATTTTCCTGGCAGCAATGCCTTTGTTGTTCGCATTTATGAATGCCGTTGTACCACTACAGATTGGTGCACGTGACGTAGCATTTCCGTTCTTAAATGCATTGGGATTCTGGCTGTTCTTCTTCGGAGGGATTTTTCTGAATCTATCATGGATTTTAGGAGGAGCTCCTGATGCCGGCTGGACATCTTACGCTTCATTATCTCTTGCATCAGCAGGCCATGGTATTGACTTCTATGCCTTAGGTCTACAGATTTCCGGTGCAGGTACATTGATCGCTGGTATCAACTTCCTTGTTACTATCGTCAATATGAGAGCACCAGGTATGACTTATATGCGTATGCCATTATTCACTTGGACAACATTCGTTGCCAGTGCACTGATTGTCTTCGCATTCCCTCCATTAACGATTGGATTATTCCTATTAATCTTTGACAGAATGTTCGGAACTGGATTCTTTATTGTTTCTCAAGGTGGTAATACGATTATTTGGGAACATTTATTCTGGATCTTTGGTCACCCGGAAGTTTACATTTTAATCTTGCCGGCATTCGGTATTTTCTCAGAGATTATTCCGACTTTCTCACGTAAAAGACTGTTCGGTTACTCTGCAATGGTATTTGCAACTGTATTAATCGGTTTCTTAGGGTTTATGGTATGGGCTCACCATATGTTTACTGTAGGTCTTGGACCAACTGCAAACGCAATATTTGCTGTAGCAACTATGGCTATTGCTGTACCGACTGGTGTTAAAGTATTCAACTGGTTATTAACTGTGTGGGGTGGTAGCGTTGAATTTACAACGCCTATGCTTTATGCACTTGCATTTATTCCTTCATTTGTAATGGGTGGGGTAACAGGTGTTATGCAGGCGTCTGCTCCAGCGGATTACCAGTTCCATGATTCTTACTTTATCGTAGCGCATTTCCATTATGTTATTGTTGGTGGGGTCGTATTTGCACTGCTGGCGGGTCTTCACTTCTACTGGCCATTAATGTTCGGTAAAATGCTGAGCGATAAATTAGGTAAAATTGCATTTGTATTATTCTTTACAGGTTTCCATTTAACATTCTTAGTGCAGCATTTCCTAGGACTTTGGGGTATGCCAAGACGTGTTTTCACATATTTGCCGGGTCAAGGATACGATTTATTTAACTTGATTTCTACAATTGGTGCTTTCACGATGGCGGCAGCTGTTATTCTTACAGTAATTAATGTGATTATGACATTTGCTAAAGCGCCAAGAGTTGGACGCGATGCATGGGGAGATGGACGCACACTTGAGTGGTCATTACCACAGCCAGTCCCATTCTATAACTTTGCACAAACTCCTTTAGTTCGCGGATTAGATGCATTTTGGCTTGAAAAAACTAAAGGCGATGGTAAAATTCTGCCAGCTGAATCTTTAGGTGAGATTCACATGCCTAACAATTCTTTTATTCCATTTATTCAATCATTAGGATTATTTGTAGCAGCTTTTGGTGCACTTTACTTTGCTGATGGTAAAGATTGGGCAATTGACGCAGTAAAAGATTTACCAGTTCAACCATGGGCACCTTTCGTCCTTGGTCTTGGTCTTGCGATAACAGCAGGCGGAATGATTGCTCGTTCTCTTAAAGATGATCATGGTTACCATATCTCTAAAGAAGAGTTAATTGAGTATGAAAGAGGTGTGAAATAATGGCTCATGTAGAAGAACAGATGACAGCTGAAAGATGGCCGAGCCATCCGGAAACTGCTTCGATGGAAGGTAAAAATAAGCTTACAGGTTTCTGGGTATTCCTAGGTGGAGAAACGGCTTTGTTTGCTTCATTGTTTGCCACTTATCTGGCATTAAAAGATCATGTTCCTAGTCAGGATCACTTATTAGCTAAAGAATTATTTCATTTGCCATTAGCGTTTGTAATGACAATGTTGCTATTAACTTCATCATTAACAAGTGTTTATGCAATTTATCATATGAAAAATTACAACTTCGGTAAAATGAAATTGTGGTTTATTATTACCATTCTCCTAGGACTTGGTTTCCTGGCTTTAGAAATTTATGAATTTGTTGAATATGTTCACCAAGGTCATACATTTAGATCAAGTTCATTTGGTAGCGCGTTTTACTTCTTAGTAGGTACTCACGGTGCCCACGTCTTAATTGGTCTAGTATGGATGACTTTACTAGTAGTCAGAAATAACGCTCGTGGACTTTCTGTATATAATGCTGCAAAGTTCAACACTGTTTCATTATACTGGCATTTCATTGATGTTGTTTGGGTATTCATCTTTACAGTAGTTTACTTGTTAGGGGTGTTAGGATAATGTCAAATTACGATAACAAACGAGTAATCAACGAGCAGCAAGTGACAGAACATGTCAAGGTAAGAGATGTTGACACTGTGGAATCACATCAAGACACAGTATCTCACTCTCATGCACCCGCTTTTAATCGTACAAGATTCGAGTACGAGAAACGCGTTAGAACAGAAGAAATGAGAATGCAGGTTACAACATTCGCAGTAATGATTTTTCTTACTTTCATTGCGTTTGCAATGGTAGCAGGAGGTCTGCATAGAGATTTTGTTATCCCTGTCATTTCTTTGTTAGCTTTAATCCAGGTCATCCTTCAATTCTTCTATTTCATGCATATGAAGCATAAAGGACATGATATCGCTAAAATATTTATGTTATTTGGATTCTTCCTGGCATTAACCTTTGTTGTAACTGCACTCTATTTAGTGTGGTTGGGTTCTCCACTTAAATAATAGTGAAACATCGCTGAACTTAACAGTCAGCGGTGTTTTTTAAATCGACATAGAATTTTCGTTATTATGAGATTATCTAACAAAGACAATCGTATATAATAAAGTAAGAATATTTTATGGAGTGATGAAGATGGGGCGTATAAGCTCAATTTCAGTTTTTGGCTTTCTGGCAAACTGGAGTCCTTATTTCCTGCTTGCTATTATTTTTATATCAGTTATTTATTTTCTGGGTGTTACTAAATGGAGATACAGTATTCCAGGTAACAGACCAGTTAAAAGATCGGAAGTCATCTTATTCATAGTTGCTATGTTATTAATCTACCTGCTTAAAGGCGGACCGATTGATCTGCTTAGTCATATTGTTTTCAGTTTCCATATGCTGCAGATGGCTTGTCTTTATTTGTTAGTCGTTCCAATGCTGTATTTTGCGATTCCAAGTTATTTTATTGACTATTTCATTACATTGCCGGTTATTAGATCAGTTTTTAGTTCGATTTCAAGACCTATTCTTGCACTTATTTTATTTAACGGGCTGTTTAGTATTTATCATTTGCCTGTTGTTCTTGATTTCTTAAAAACGAACGCTCTGCTGCATGCTGTTTTCACTGTTATTTTGTTTATCACTGCATTCGCTATGTGGTTTCCAGTATTTAATCGGACGCCGCTGCCAGTCAAGCAAATTTCCGGGCTGCAAAAAATGTTATATATCTTTATGATTGGGGTGCTTTTAACGCCGTCATGCGGCTTAATTATCTTTGCCCAGCATCCGATGTATCACACATATACTGACCCTGAAGCGTGGGTCAATGCGATGAGTCTTTGTGTACCATCAGGGACACTTAATAATGTCCTTGCATCGAGTGGTATTTCAGGACCGCAATACTTCACCAATATGTCCTCGCTTGAAGACCAGCAGACAGGTGGCGTTATTATGAAAGTACTTCAGGAAATTTTCTTTGCAATTATGCTATTCTATGTATTCTTTAATTGGAAGCAGAGTGAGGGAAATGATGAAGAAGCAACGACACTGAAAAGTCTGGAAAGACGCCAGCAGGAACAGGCTTATTTTAATCAATTCAGATAGGAGAACTTATGAACTTACCAATTTTACCGACAATCAGTACATCATTTATTGTGCTAAGTGCTATCTTTGTTGCTATCGGCTGGTATCAAATTGCTAAAGGTAATATTGATAGACACAAGAAGACTATGTTAATTGCAGGAGTCTGCGCACTGACGTTTTTCATTATTTATGCTACACGGACTGTGTTTATTGGAAATACATCTTTTGGAGGACCTGACAGTCTAAAAATCTACTATACGATTTTTCTTATCTTTCATATCAATCTGGCAACGATTGGTGGCATCATGGGAATCATCAATATATGGTCAGGACTTAAAGGTAAACTTAAGTTTCATAGAAAGATAGGACCAATTACATCAGTAATCTGGTTTTTTACGGCAATTACAGGTGTAGCAGTTTATTTGCTGCTATACGTCTTCTACCACGGTGGAGAAACAACTTCTGTCTTTAAAGCTATATTAGGACATTAAAAAGGCTTTGACTGATACTGAAAATGTATCGTCAAAGCTTTTTTAGATTTTAAAATTCGTTTTGATTGCTCCTGATTCAAATAATGTCAGTATGAGAATAAGTACAATAGGTCCTACAAAAAAGCCGATGAAACCTATTAATTTAAGACCGATATACATCGCTATCAATGTTGGCAGAGGACTAAGACCTACACCATTACCCATAATTTTCGGCTCAAGAACTTTTCTCTGAACAAGCAGAAATATCGATAGTAATAATAACTTCATTGCCATGAAATGATCACCTGTAATATAGGCGTAAATCGCCCATGGAATTGTGATCCCTGTAGCCCCGAGAATAGGAAGCAGATCAACTACACAGATGACTAGACTCATAATCATTGCATTTTCAGGTGTGATAAACAATAAGCCGATAAAAGTAAATACCCACGTGATGAACGACAGGATAAATGCAGCACGAATCATTCCGAAGATTGACCCCGATATTCGCTGCCAGACGAATAATGACTTCTGATAAGTACTGTCATACATATGATTTCTGATAAACTGTTTGATTTTTGGTATTTCCAGCATAAATAAGAATAACGCTACTAGAAAAACAAGACCTGAAATAAGTAGTTCTGGTAATGCCGCAATGAAAAGCGTAATATTTTCAACATTAAAATAATTGATGATGCTGTCTCGCATCGACAATAGAAATTTCTGAACTTCATCGTTAATTGTAGTGGTCACACTATCCGGCAATACTGTATTGATGCGCGCCTCAATTTTCGACCACGCATCGATCAGACCATTCATTTTGTCAGGAAGGTCAGCAGCAAACTGAATGATATTTTCGATTAGTTTTGTCAGAAAAAAGTAACCAAATAATAACAATAGACCTAAAATCAACGAATAAATTGCTGTGACACTCCATTTACGGCTGCCCATCTTACCTTCCAGCCGTTTAATCAGCGGTTCAATCATCAGAGCAAGCAGCAGCGCTATAATAAGCGGAATAGAGATCGGTAAAATAAAATAAACAAAAAGTATCACTAATACAGCGATAAGAGTGATGGTTAGTGTGCGTTTCGTAATCCATTTCTTAAACATAACAGCACCTCAAAAAGAATAATAAAAAAGACGTGGTATTCCACGTCTTAAGCAAGTAGTGAACGAAGGTCGTTACTTACGTTCATTACTGTACGTTTACAATGTTCTACCATTGCTTCAGGGAAGTATTCATCTTCTCCGTATTCAATACCTGTTGGATAGTAGTGTTTACCTAAGTACGGGTCCATCATCTGTAGTGTTGCATTTCTTGCGCCTACATCACCATCAACAGCATATCCTGGGATACGAAGGTAATAAACCCCTTCTTCGATCTGATACTTTAAATCATATGTGACACGTTCATAATCCCAATGACCGCCAAGGTTAAAACCATGTTTATTCATTACATGCTGAATCAACGTTTGTTCAGCAACTATATTTTCAATTCCTGAGTTTTCAAATACCATTGAATAGTCCTCCCTCGTTATGCTCACTTCTCATTTTATGACAAAATGCGTTAGCTTGCAATCAGATATTTTTTTCTGTGTAAATATTGTATAATATAATGATAAAAAGGCCAGGAGGCATATATGAAAAATATTTTGATTAAATTACTGGCCGTTTTATTAGCAGGAACATTTCTCTTCTATTTATTCTACTCTCCATCATTAAAATTTGATGTGCTTGAAAATCCTAAGAAAGAATCGAGACCGACAGAGCAGATTGAAGATGACATGTCACAACCGGCAAATCCTAAGCTGACTAAAGGAATAGGTACTTATATCGGCAGAGATATCGGAGCGTTTACTAAGAAATACGGATTTCCTAAACGCATTTATCCATCAAAATATACTTATGAAAATTATATTTATCAGTTTAAAAATCAATACTATATTCTTGGTGTCCAGCATAGAAAGATTGTCATGGTTTATGCCACCGGAAAATCGGCCGATACATTTCCATTTAAAGTGACAGCCGACGCAGCTCAAATATTTTCCGGGACGACGATCAACACAGAGCCTGTCGTCACTACTTCTAAAGGTAAATATCAGTTCGAACTCTCTGAAGTGGATATCAAGACACAGTTGCTGCTGCAGTATGGAACCACATATACGCAAGTATTTGTCGATAGACTATCAAATAAAGTAATGGCTGTTAAATATATGACTGGTCCTGTGCTTGTAGAGATGCAGCCTTATGCGATGAGCTACAATGGTGAAAACATTGAACGGACACCTGAGCAGCTGGATCATACGATTGACGAAGTATCCATTAATTCTAACAATGTGCTGACAATGTTTGAACTGACAAATATTATGCGTGAAATAAATGGCAGAAAACCACTTGCCACGAATGAACTTATCAATCATACAGCTCAGTTCCAAGTAGCAAAACTTAGCCGCGATAATAAAACAGTAGTGACGCAGGTTGAGAATGATATTGGCAGACAGCTGAAAGAAGAACATATCAAATACAAGGATTTTGCGCAGAACATCGCCTATAACTTTGAAGATGTTCCGAGCTTAATCAATAGCTGGTTGAATTCAGATCAGCACAGAGAGCAGCTCTTAAATAACAAGTTCAATGAGATGGGCGGTGGTATTTCCGGGGGGTACACGTCACTTGTCTTTATCGAACGTTCGGAAAATCAATAAGGAAGAAACTTCCTGTCGCGTAACCTATTAATTCATCATCACTATAAATATGACAAGTCGCTAAAAAGGTTGTAGTACCTTTCTTTATGATATCGGCACGAGCAGAAATAATTCTGCCTGTGCCTTTTTTAGTGAAATATGTATTCATTTCATGGGTTACAACGCGCTTGCCTTCAGGAATCACTTCATTGCACAGTGTTCCCATTAATGTATCAGCAATTAGCATTAATATTCCGCCATGCAGTATTCCGATACTGTTATTCATGAGCTGAGTACGATCGACTTTGAGAAAGCCGCTATTTTCTGAGAACGTCATGTCAAAAGGATAGATTTTTTTCATCCATGTATCAGTTGGTTGACCATCAAAATGGGACAACAGTGTCGACACAGCAGACAATTCTTCCTCGTTATTTCTAGCTATAATATCTCGTATGCGGGATTCAATTGATTGTTTTATATCGCTCATAGGATGCTCCTTAAGTTTGTGGTATAATTTTTGCTGTAACAAGAAGGGGTGTGACATATGGTATATGATGATGCTATCTTTGAACTGATGGATCATGCTGACGGCATTAACCACATGATTATCAACAGTGAAAGTTATGTTAATTATAAGAATAATATGCAACGAATGCAAAGCAATTCAGAAGTAGAAAAATTAAGAAAAGACTTTGTCAAGATGAAGGAACAGTATGATGAAGTCATGCGTTTCGGAAGATATCATCCAGATTATATGGAAGTCATGCTTAAGACGAGACGTGCCAAGAAAGATTATGAGATGCATCCGTTAGTAGCCGCAGCTAAGCAGTCGGAAACGGTGCTTCAGTCATTGCTGGATGAAGTGATTGTCATCGTATCTAATGCGATCTCAAGCGATATTAAAGTTGACAGAGGAAATCCATTCTTTACAGCAGACCATCAGTGCAGCGGTGGCTGTTCATGTTCGGCATAAGGAGCGGAATGTATGAAAGAGGAGAAGATTCAGGATAAACTGAGGAGAAAATGGCGAGAGCGTAATGCTTTCTTTAATCAGCCGAATCAAAAAGTTTATCGGCTGCAGGCTGTTCATTATTTGTTGATTCATCAATTTGAACAATGGCTCATCCATCACCATTCTTTTACAGCAATGTCTAAAATCATCTGTGTGGGCTGTCATCATGGGCGGCTGCTTAGCGAAATTGATCAGAACATGGTCATTAAAGGTTACTATGTTGACCAGTCACCTGCACTTATGCAGACAGCTATTCATCTCTATCCGCATTTTTCATACAAGTTCCTTCAACCTCAAGTAATTCCATATAAAAATAAAAAGTTTCATTATGCGATAGTAGCGGTTCCTTTTCACACTTTATTTCATCAGAGTGAAATAGTAGCTGAACTTAAGCGGGTGCTGAAGAAGAATGGAATGATTTATCTATACGACCGGAATAGACTTTCACCGGCTGAAGTCATAGAATCAAATGGGCTGTATATAGCAGGCAGGCATCATCTTAAGTTCATCACTATTTACGAGCTGAAAGCTCTAGAAGATAAAAAGTTTGTATAGATAAGTAATGTTGCTATTCTGTTATTATTAAATGCCAGGGACTCATATTAATTTCTATAAAAAAGGCACTTTAGGAAAACGAAACATAACGCTTCGGTTTCTTAAGGTGCACTTTTATTTCAATATTCATTTGCGATATTTGTCTCTGATCAGATGATAAGCAAGATCCGGTCTATCGGTGACGATTGTATGAGCGCCTTTAGCGAGTAATTCATCCATCTCATCTATAGTGTTAATAACCCAGTAACCTACAGCCAGGTTATACTTCTGTAAATAGTTGATAAAATGATCTTTATCAAGACGAATGCCTTTATATACCGCTGGAATCTGAAAAGTATCAACCTTTGGCTGATAGACATGACCAAATCCAGTATTGAACAGTAAATAAGTTTTCGCTGCCTCCTTTCGGCTTGCACCAGTTGCAATGCGGTCTTCTCCGTAAATATTAAAACGCTTCACCTGTACATCATAAAAGCTTGTCACAAGCACATTATCGAATGCCTTTAATTGATGGATCAATCGATAGAGAAGAGAAGGAATAAGTTTTCCGGCTGATGTACCAGGAGCATCTTTTATATCAATATTGATTCTCATACCTGGAAATGTCTGGATCAGCTCCTGTAATGTGACGATTTTAGCATCTGGATGACCACGGAAGATATATTCTCCGTGAACGTCCTTAAAATGATAGCCGAAATCAAGTGCATGTAATTCCTCAAGTGTATGATTGATGACTTTCCCAGTGCCATTAGACACACGATCCACATACGCATCATGGAAGACCACAATTTCTTCGTCCTTAGTCAGGCGGATATCGATTTCAAATCCATCTACCTGGAACGCTTTTGCTTCCTTGAATGCTGCCATCGTATTTTCTGGAGCAAGATGCATGCCGCCGCGGTGTGCAAAGATATAAGGCGACCGGCTGTTGAAGTAAGGCTTGATTTTTCTTTTTTCAGGTTTGATCATTGCTTTAGTTGCAGCAATAGATCCTACGTATGCAGTTACTAAAGCTAATGCGGTGATTGTTCTCTTTTTATTCAAGTGAGTGCCTCCTTCGATATTTTTGCTACTTTATATTTTAACAGAGATAATGATACTATTAAAGAAACAGTGAGACGAGGTTATATGATGAATTTAATTGAGAGAACAAATTTAATCGTTTATTTAAAAAGTTCGAAACATGAACGTCAAATAAGAAAATTCGGTCATATTGTCTATTCAAACAAAAAAGACAAATGGCTATCCATATATATTGATCATGATAAGACTGAAGACATACTTGAACAACTGATAAAACTTAAATATGTGGTAGATGTTCAAGTATCACCTTATAATACATTAGAGCGGCAATATGAATCAGTGCATCGGGGGTAAAAGGCGCTGCAATCTCAGCACACCGGTCAAATAATTATAATAAAGATCTTCTTCATAAAAATGATGCTTCGCTTTGACTTCTAGTTCGTGAACAGTTAAAGATTGCCCGGCTGCCCATGATTTGATAAAATCAAAACGCTTGTTACTATGAGGATAAGGGTAGGGAATCGCTTCGAAAATAGAGTATATGCCCTGGAAGTTTCCTTGACGTGTAGGTTTCATAATAATCAGCACGCTCGACTTCGGTTCCTGCTCAAGCGTTGTATGGAGACAGACAATCTTATGGATTCTGTCATGATTATAGGCAATCAGTTCTTCGAGCTCAAAGAAATCACTGTACCCTTTTCCGAGTGTAATGAAAGATTGAGACATAGTGGGACTCCTTTATAATAGATTAAGTAGGTGGTAAGGTGCGAGTAATCGCTGGGAAATACAAGAAAAAACAACTTATTGCTGCGCGCGGTATGACATCAAGACCAACGACAGATAAGATAAAAGAAAACATCTTCAATATTTTAGGACCATTATCAGGTAATGGGCTTGACCTGTTCGCTGGAAGCGGTGGACTTGGAATAGAAGCTCTTAGTCGCGGTCTGGATTCAGTTATTTTCGTTGATGGCAGTATGGAAGCTGTGAAAGCCATCAAGCAAAATCTTGACCACATCACAGAACCGACAGAAATTTATCGGAATGATGCATTAAGAGCTCTGAAAGCATTGAGTAAACGTGACATACAGTTTAATATCATTTTTCTGGATCCCCCATACCGGAAAGGACTGATAAATCAGTCATTGAAGCGGATTGAAGAATTTAAGCTGCTGGCAGACGACGGTTTAATTATGTGTGAGTGTGATAAAGAGGAAACTATCGATAACCTGTCTTTTGATTTAATTAAGGAAGAGATTTACGGTTCCATTAAAATAACAATATTAAGAGGTAATTCAGATGACAATTAGAAAAGCAGTAGTACCAGGAAGTTTCGATCCTATTACACTTGGACATCTAGATATTATTACTCGCAGTGCCAAGCTGTTCGATGAAGTCCATGTCTCAGTCCTTCACAATACTAACAAAACGGGTCTTTTCACAGTTCAGGAAAGAGTCCAGATGATTGAAGAAGTGACGAAAGACCTGGATAATGTACATGTCGGCTACTTTGAAGGTCTGCTCATTGATTACTGTGAAAAAATTGGCGCAGAAACGATTGTCAGAGGACTTAGAGCTGTCAGTGACTTTGAATAC
Source organism: Macrococcus lamae (assembly GCF_004359545.1). Taxonomy (GTDB): domain Bacteria; phylum Bacillota; class Bacilli; order Staphylococcales; family Staphylococcaceae; genus Macrococcus; species Macrococcus lamae. The sequence continues at coordinate 60,359 of NZ_SCWB01000015.1, read as the reverse complement.
GAGATGCAGCTGACCAGCATGAACAAAAAGCTGAATGATCATATTGAAACACTCTATATGATGACCAATAACAAATATTCATTCATCAGTTCAAGTATTGCTAAAGAAGTAGCTAAATTCGGCGGTAACGTAACGGATATTGTTCCGATACAAGTCGCTGAGGCACTTAAGAAAAAGTATCAGGGCTTATAGATGACAGGTGTATTGAATTCTGTCATATGACTGCCGCTCATTAAATTATGAAGACGCGTCGCTTTTATTTCAAGATAAAACTGCGATGCGTTCTTTTTATGAGTCTCTGTATAATAACAATCACGCGGCAGCTCTTTTAAATAGCGCCTACCTGCATCGTTCATAGCGAGAACTCTGACAGCGCTGATGACCGGGTAGCTTTCAGCCTGACAGATATTGAGCAGGACATAGCACATCAGCCGCTGAAGCCGTGTATAAGTATATCGCTTAGTTTTGACTAAAGACATAAATTCAGCGAATGTTTCTGTCTCTACAATTAATTTTTTCAGCCTGAATTCAAGTCCTTCAGTCATCATGTAGATACCCTTAAGTTCTTCCTCGCTCGTAGTGAGCAGTTTGTATTTTAAGATGTTAAAAAAATGTTCCCAATGAACCAGTGGCGCATTTCTTAAAATATTCGCAGTTGAATGGGGCACGACGCGCTGAATATCATCTTGACGTAAAGCGGCGTTCCGAATAGCAGTCGCACTCGATATATGCCCAGTGATTTCTGTATCGTGATAAGAGTTACTGATGCGCTTGACAGGAAATATTTGTAATTCTTGATAATTATTTTGTGCAGCTTTCACGTACTGCATCCCTAAAATATTATTGGGAGAAAAATAATCTTTTTGTCCTTCTCCCATCATCATGGCATAGCTTTTGCCAGAATCAACTGTATGAGGTTCATTTAACTGTGTGACCGCTTCTGTCAGTTTATCAATATCAGGATCTTCAGCACCGAATGATAGAGCAGTCGCTTGAAGCAGCTTCGCAACAGCAATTCCCCCTTCTGCAAAATCGTTGGCATAACTTAATGCATAGAACTGCGGCAGCTCAATGACAAGATCACATGACGCTAATGCCATTTCAGCTCGCATAAATTTGTTAATGAGTGCTGGTTCTCCACGCTGCATGAATTGCCCGCTCATAATGGCGATGACAACTTCTGCTCCAGTCATTTCGCGTGCGAGTGATGCCTGATAAGCATGCCCGTTATGAAACGGGTTATATTCGGAAATGATAGCGACCGACTTCATTGATATTCCCGCCTTTTAAGTTTATAATAATGATTGTATCAAATTTAGTGTTAAGAAAAAATCTTGACAAATAACTATATTTAAAGTTAAAATAAATTTTGTGTTTGTAAGAGGTGAAACCTATGAAATGGTCAATTACACAACTTCGGAAACACCAGGATGCGCCGCTTAGTTTTGAAACTGATCTGGAGTTCCCGCATCTCATTGAAAACCTTCAGTTGATTGATTTATCCACTATCCATGTAGAAGGGCAGTTAACTACAAGAACTAGAGAAGTCTATGCTGATCTAATCATCACTGGCAGCTATACTATGAGCTGTGCCCGTACACTGGAGCCGGTAGAAGTGCCGATTCATATTGAATCCCTTGAAATCTTCGACATGAATGAGTTTGATCTTGATGAGGAATTAAATCGACATGAAATTGTTAATGGATTGATTGATATTAAGCCAGTCGTTGAAGAACTCGTCGTATTAAATAAACCAGTCCGTGTCATTAAAGACGATGTTGAAATGTCGTTGACACAAGGCAATGGCTGGGAAGTTGTTGATGAGGATCAGTTAACTCAGGAAGATACACCTAAAGTTGATCCGAGATTTGCGAAACTGCAAGATTTACTTGATAGCAAGTCTTAACGAACAGTCTCAAGTAGAGGAGGAGAAAAAAATGGCAGTACCTAAAAGAAGAACGTCTAAAACAGCGAAAAGAAAACGTCGTACACACTTCAAAATTTCAGTGCCTGGCATGGTTGAATGTTCAAGCTGTGGTGAAATGAAATTATCTCACCGCGTTTGCCCATCATGTGGTGCATATAACGGTAAAGAAGTTGTAGCTAAATAATTAAAATCTTCTATTCTACACTGTGGAATAGAAGATTTTTTTATTTCTTTCCTGCCTGTCAGTTCTGTGGATACCAGACATAGACATTTTCGTTTAAATCGCGTTCCAGATTATATTCCAGCGGTACGAACCCTTGTTTTTCAAAAAAGGGGGCAGCCTGTAATCTTGGTGCTGTCTTAATCGGTAGTCCATATGATTTTGCGTAATCAATTAGCTGCTTGCCATACCCTTTCTTCTGATAGTTTTCTAGTACTTCTAATTTCCATAATACTAAGTAGTCTGTTGCATCATCAAAATAAGGATTACTTACTTCATCTTTCTTGAACAGGCACATGCGAGCAGCGAGATTGTCTCCGACATAAATACCATAGAACGGAGAGTTTATGTCGGAATCCATCATATTGCCTTCCAATTCATTGACCATCAATAATTCCTGATTACCGACTTCCCTGAATTTCTTGAAGTCCTCTGCTGTCTTGTAATTGATTTCTAACTTTTTAACTTCTGTCATAATAAATCACTCCTTGGTCATATTATACCTATGGAAAATCAATGATAACAAGCCGGAACATTGTATTATTGCTTTAAAGTTATTATACTATTAAAAGAATAACGTGAAGGAGTATCAGCAATGGAGATACTAACGGTCAAAGACCAGGAGAAATGTTACGGCGAGGAATTTCCTCAACAAGTGTTTAAAGAACGATCAGCACTGGATCCTCATCATCATACGCAGCAGCTTGCGGACATTATAACCAGCTACATGGAACCGCTCGGTATGACTGAGAATCAGCGGAATAATCTATCAGCACTGTCACAGGGGGCACCTGTAATCATCGGAGGACAGCAGGCAGGTTTATTTATCAGTCCTCTCTACACTATACATAAAATCATTTCAATTATCGTTCTGGCGAAAGAGCAGTCTGAACAACTAAACCGTCCGATTGTTCCAGTATTCTGGATTGCAGGAGAAGATCATGATTTTAGTGAAGTAAACCATGCTTATATATATGATAAGAGCAGTGTAGCGCTCAAGAAGATTAAAGTAGCGACAAAACGTCAAGTTGAAACCTCTATGTCTGACTTCATTGTGACTGATGAAGAAAAGAAAGATACAATCAATGACTTTATTTCAGCTCTGGAAGAAACTGAACAGACTAAGCATATTTATCAGTTATTATCATCTCTCCCGAATAGATGGACCGATCAGTTCAAACAATTAGTTCATGAACTATTCAAAAATTCAGGACTGCTGCTGATTGACAGCAACGATCAGTCGTTCCGTCGTCTGGAGAAGGAAACGTTTAAATACTTGCTGAAGTATCATGAAGCAATTCATAATTCATTTGTCACAGGTCAGGAAAAATCAGTACAAGCGGGCCAGGAAAAGATGATAGAAACGGGTACAAACGTTCATTTATTCATGAAGTATGAGAATCAAAGGCAGCTGCTGAACTTCGAAGAAGGAAAGTATAAATTGAATAAATCTGAAGACACCTTTACTCGTGAAGAACTACTGAGGTTAATTGACAGCGAACCTGAACTCTTCTCAAACAACGTAGTGACCCGTCCTGTTATGCAGGAACTGATGTTCAACACACTTGCTTTTGTGGGAGGACCTTCTGAAATCAAGTACTGGAGTGAACTTGCTGATATATTTTCATATATTGGGCGACCTATGCCGATTCTTGTACCAAGAATGCGGATGACTTATGTTAACCAGCGTATTCAAAAGCTCCTTGAGCAGTATGACCTGGAAATACAAGAAATACTAATGATCGGGATGAAAACATTGCAGCAGCAGTTTTTAACACAGGAAGAAAATAAACAGCTGCTGGATGCGGTCCGACAGCTCGAACATGAACTTGCGGGGCGCTTTAATGAACTGCAGCAGCATGCGGAATCGCCGCAGGTTAAACAGCTTCTTGACAGCAATTTAAAACATCATTATCAGCAGCTTGATTATTTCAAAACTGCCTATCATCGTGAACTCAGAATCAAAAATGAAGTGATCCTCCGCCACTTTAAGGAGATTGAACTGACTGTCAATCCACGCAGTGGCCTTCAGGAGAGAACGTGGCACCCAATGCAATTAATCAACGAAACGGATTTCTGCATATTTAATAAATTAAGTGATCAATTAGTGTATACTAATGATCAGGTTGTCATTAAGTTATAAAGTATGCTATCACTGTATTTTCACCCCATTTCGTCAAATGTCGAAATGGGGCTTTTTTGTATTTTATATTAAATAAATAATATATTGTGAAAATTTTAATTTTCGGTGGTACAAAGTGGGGGGATGTGGTAAATTATATTTAAGGCAGGGTGATGACTATGTTCATAGGTGAATATCAGCATCAGTTGGATACTAAGGGACGAATAATTATCCCGTCGAAGTTCCGTGGTGAATTATCAGAACATTTCGTAATTACTCGCGGCCTTGATAAATGTCTTTTTGGATACACACTTAATGAATGGCAGAAGATTGAAGAGAAACTTAAAACGCTCCCGATTACTAAAAAAGATGCACGTAAGTTCATGAGAATGTTTTTTTCCGGAGCGGTTGAAGTCGATTTAGACAAGCAGGGACGAATCAACATTCCATCTCATCTACGTGAGTATGCAGAGTTATCAAAGGAATGTGTAGTGATTGGTGTGTCGTCACGTATTGAAATATGGGATAGAACACACTGGCAGACATTCTATGAAGAAACTGAAGAGCATTATGAAGAAATTGCAGAAGAATTGATTGATCTGGATTTTTAGGAGGGAAATTATGTTCCATCACATCACCGTATTATTGCGAGAGACAGTCGATATGCTTGATATTAAAGAAAATGGTATTTATGTCGATTGTACATTAGGTGGTGCGGGACATAGCCTTTATCTCGTCAAACAGTTGTCTGACGCAGGACGTCTGATTGCTATTGACCAAGACGATGAGGCACTCAAAAATGCTGCTGAAGTATTAAAGGACCATATGCATAAAGTAACGCTCGTAAAGAACAACTTCAGAAATTTGCGGGAAGTTCTTGACTCACTCAATATTGATAAAGTAGACGGTATTCTGTATGACTTAGGTGTATCAAGTCCACAGCTTGATGATGCAGAACGAGGTTTCAGCTATCATCAAGAAGCAAGACTTGATATGAGAATGGATCAGCAGCAGAAACTTTCAGCCTACGAAGTGGTCAATGAGTGGTCTTATGAAAAACTGGTCAGCATCTTTTACCGTTACGGAGAAGAAAAATTTTCCAAGCAAATTGCAAGAAACATTGAAAAATCAAGAGAACAACAATCCATTGAAACAACTACTGAACTTGTTGATATTATTAAGGATAGTATCCCTGCACCAGCTAGGCGTAAGGGTGGACATCCGGCTAAAAGAGTTTTTCAAGCGATACGAATAGCGGTTAACGATGAGCTTGGCGCCTTTGAAGCATCTATTGAGCAAGCTATTCAATCAGTGAGAAAAGGGGGCAGAATTTCAGTCATAACCTTTCACTCACTCGAAGATCGAATTTGTAAACAGATTTTCCTTGAATATGAAAAAGGGCCGGAAGTACCAAGAGGTCTGCCTGTTATCCCTGATGAATATCAACCTAAACTTAAACGAGTGAATCGTAAAGCCGTCGAATCAACAGCTGAAGAACTGGCAGAGAATAATCGGGCAAGAAGTGCAAAGCTTCGTGTCGCAGAAGTATTAAAATAAGGGGGGGACAACATGGCGGCAGAATACATAGGCAATCATACGTATGATACAGCTTACGAAACATATGATACCAGCAGCACTAAAGTAACGACGAAAACCCATGTTGTATCGTTGTCCAAAGTAGAAAAAATGGTATATCTGACCCTCGTAGCATTAATTGCATTGGTCAGTGTTTATATGCTATCTTTAAAATACGGTGCGTATGATATGAATGTTAAGATTGCAGAAACAGATAGTAAGATAATTCATCAGCAAAGCATTAACGGAGAATTGAATTCTGAATCAATGAAGCAATCATCTTATGAGCGTATCTATAGTAAAGCGAAAGCTTATGGGCTGAGCTTGAACAATGATAACGTAAAGGTAGTGCAAAAAGATGGCAGCAATTAAAATTAAAAAAAACAAAATAGGAGCAGTCCTCTTAGTATTGTTATTCGGACTGCTCTTTTTTCTATTGATTTTTAGATATTCATATGTGATGATTTCTGGTCATTCATCTGGACAGAATTTATCCATTAAAGCCAGTGAAAAATATGCGAGGAATATTATCAATCAGCCAAAGAGGGGCGTTATATTAGACCGTAACGGTGAAGTGCTTGCCCAGGATATCAGTTCCTTTAAGCTGGTTGCAGTGCTTGACAAGCGTATGGTAAATGTAGATGAGTCTCCGGCACACGTCGTGGATAAAAAGAAAACGGCTACTAAACTCAGTCACATCATTGATATGCCGAAAAAAGAAATTTACGGGCGACTGATGACTAAAAAAGCATTTCAAGTTGAGTTCGGTAAAGCGGGCAAAGATCTGACTTATGAGCAGAAAAAGAAAATAGAAGCACTCAAGCTTCCGGGACTTACGTTCTTTTCCGAAAAGAAACGTTTTTATCCTAACGGCAACTTTGCTTCACATTTAATCGGTTACGCTGAAAAGAATCCGGAAACAAATAAAATTGAGGGAATGCTCGGTGTTGAAAAGGTTTTTGACTCATATCTTTCCGGTAAAGCCGGAAAAACTTCATATAAGCAGGACATCTGGCAGTACGTACTTCCTAATTCAGGTGATGTGACTCCCGCAAAAGATGGAGATGACATTCAACTGACTATAGATAAGAACATCCAGATATTTGTTGAAGATGCTCTTGATACAATGGTCAAAAGATATGAGCCAAAGGATCTGTTCGCGGTAGTCGCGGATGCGGATACAGGAGAAATACTTGGGTACAGTCAGCGTCCGACATTCAATCCTGAAACAAGGGAGAACTTTGGTTCAAAGTGGCAGAACGATTTGTTCCAGAACACTTATGAACCAGGGTCTACTTTTAAAACTTTCGGACTTGCAGCAGCTATACAGGAAGGTCAGTATAATCCAAACGAAAAATATAAATCCGGTAATAGAAAAATTCAGGGTCAGACCATCTATGACTGGAACAAAACCGGCTGGGGAAACATTACAGAAAACAAAGGATTTCAGTTGTCATCAAACGTGTTAATGATGAATCTGCAGGATAAAGTAGGTATCAATAAAACAAAATCATATTATGAGAAGTTTGGTTTTGGAAAAACAACGAATTCGCTCTTTGACGGTGAAGCAACCGGTCATATTTCATGGGCAGATCCTCTGAGCCGGAAAGTGTCTGCGTTCGGTCAGTCTACAACAGTCACACCCGCACAGATGCTGCAGGCTGAAAGTGCGATTGTCAACGAAGGAAATATGTTAAAGCCCTTCTATGTAAAATCAATCACCGATCAAAGTAACAATGTGCTCTTCCAAGGTAAAAAAACTGTAGTCGGGCAGCCTATTACTAAAAAGACTGCTAAACAGACGATGAAAGCACTGAAAAGTGTCGTCTATGGTTCAGAGAGTCATGCATTCAATTATCGAATTGATGATTATCAGATTGCCGGAAAAACCGGCACCGCTCAAGTGCCCGATACGGAGAATGGCGGCTATGTTCAAGGAGATAATCCTTATTTAGTTAGTTTTATGGGCTATGCACCGGCTGATAAACCTAAAGTCATTATATATATGGGGATGTCACTTGCTCAGAAGAATGCAGCAGAAGCTTATAATCTCGGCGTGTCTAAAGGTTATAAGCCGCTGATGGAGAATACACTGAAGCACTTAGATGTTGAAAATGTTAAGGAAAAAGATCAGCCAATGTCCACTAAAGTCCCTAAAACTATAGGTCAATTAGTGGATAAAGCTCAGGCAGAACTTGAAAGTAAATCAGTGGCTCCAGTCATTATCGGTTCAGGTACTAAAGTCGCAAATACTCTTCCGGCAGCAGGTCAATCATTACTTATGGGAGACAAAGTGTTCATTGTTACAGATGGAGATTTGACTATGCCTGATATTTCGGGATGGTCGAAACGTGAACTGCTGCAATTTGAGCAGCTAACGGGCATAAATGTGAAGTTTGATGGTTCAGGCTATGTAGTCAAACAATCAATCAAATCGGGTGAAGCCATTAAAAGCGGTGATGATGTAGTAGTCAGTATGGATTCACTTGATCCATTGAAGCAGTCTCCTGCCTATGATGATATTATTGATGCTAATCAGAAAGATGAAGAGAAAGCTTTAAAAAAACGGCTTGAAGAAGAAAAAGCTAAACAAAATTAAAAAGGAGAATGCGACAGCACTGTCGCTACAAATCACATGCACACATTTCCTTATGCACTGGCATCATTTATATTGACAGCTCTATTAGTTCCATTATTTATTCCATTGTTAAAGCGCTTAAAATTTGGTCAGTCTATTCGGACTGAAGGACCTAAAAGCCATATGCAGAAAAGCGGAACACCGACGATGGGCGGTCTCACTTTTTTACTCAGCACTATATTGATCAGTTTAATTGCATTAATATTTGTAGAAGATAGAGGGCCGATTATTTTACTCATATTAGTAACGATTGGATTCGGTCTCATCGGTTTTATAGATGATTACATTATAGTCGTCAAAAGGAATAATCAAGGATTGACATCGAAACAGAAATTTCTGTTCCAGATTTTAATCGCAGTAATATTTTATATTGTCAGCAAATCACTAGGACTGCTTGAATTAAATACGACTATTAATCTGCCGTTCACAGATTTAGGTATACCGCTAGGCTTATTGTATATCGTATTTATCATTTTCTGGCAAGTTGGATTTTCTAATGCTGTTAATCTGACAGATGGTCTGGACGGACTAGCAACAGGCTTATCAATCATTGCTTTTAGCTGTTACGCCATTATCGCATTGTATCATGAAGCATTTGGCATCGGTGTATTTACGATGATTTTAGCTGGCAGTCTATGCGGCTTTCTCATATATAATAAGTTTAAAGCAAAGCTGTTTATGGGCGATACCGGCTCTCTTGCGCTGGGCGGTGTGATTGCTACTGTATCAATAATGTTAAACCAGGAATTAACACTGTTATTTATCGGTCTCGTATTTGTACTGGAAACATTGTCTGTAATGATTCAAGTTGCTTCGTTCAAGATGACTGGTAAAAGAATTTTCCGCATGAGTCCGCTGCATCATCATTTTGAGTTAGGCGGCTGGAGTGAATGGAAAATTGTAATTGTCTTCTGGCTTGTAGGGTTGATCTCTGGTGCAATAGGAATTTACTTAGGAGTGAATTAGCATGAAAAATATTACGGATTATTCAGGGAAGTGCGTCCTTGTCCTCGGTCTTGCCAAAAGTGGTTATGAAACTGCCAGGCTGCTGAAAAAACTGGGGGCTGTTGTGACGGTTAATGATGGCATGGATTTAACGGGAAATCAGGATGCAGAAGAGCTTATTACAGAAGGAATCACTATTGTAGATAAGGAGCATCCCTTGTCCTTGCTTGAAACTAATGAACTGATCGTTAAAAATCCTGGAATACCATATAGTGTACCTATTCTTCAGGAAGCGGAGAAAAAAGCAATACCAATCATTACAGAGGTAGAACTTGCTTATCAGATCAATGAAGGAACGACTATTGCTGTAACCGGTACAAATGGTAAGACTACAGTGACGTCATTAATCGGGGATATGTTCAGTCACTCTTCCAAAAAAGGATTACTGAGCGGCAATATCGGCTTTGTGGCATCTAAAGTTGCTCAAGAAGCAGAACCGGAAGATACAATGATCACAGAGTTGTCTTCATTTCAATTGATGGGCGTTCAAAGTTATCGGCCACATATTGCTGTCATTACAAATATTTATTCTGCTCATCTGGATTATCATGGAACTCAGGATGAGTATGTTAAAGCTAAGATGAACATTTTTAAAAACCAGCAGAGTAAAGATTATTTAGTGTTTAATGATGCTCAGCGTGAACTCCTTGAACTCTATACAGTAAACAGTAAAGTGATTTATTTTTCGACAGTACGACCAACAAACGGTGCATATATTAAAGATGACGCAATTTATTTTCAGGAAGAACTCATCTGCAGGCTCAATCAAATTGTCCTGCCTGGAAAACATAACCTGGAAAATATACTGGCGAGTATTGCGGTATGCAAACTCTCTGGAATAAACAACGAGGCCATTATAGCGACATTGACAAGCTTTGAAGGAATTAAGCACCGCACTCAGTACGTGACGACAATTGACGGAGTGAAGTACTATAATGATTCTAAAGCGACTAATACACTCGCAACCAAGTTTGCTCTAGATGCATTCAATGTTCCTGTTCACTGGTTATGCGGCGGTCTCGATAGAGGAAATGGGTTTGAAGATCTAGATGATCATGTTAAATGCGTAGAACGTATGTACATATTTGGCCAGACGATACCAAAACTGATAGATTTCGCAAAAAAACACGATATTAATTACGAAATGTGTCATGATGTAAAAGATGCAGTTTCTAAAACCGCGAAGTTCACTAAACATGGACAAGTTGTCCTGCTGAGCCCTGCCTGTGCCAGCTGGGATCAGTATCCGACATATGAAGTTCGGGGTGAGGACTTTATCCAGCAAGTTAAGTCAATGGAATAGCAGGTGATGATATGCCCGATTCAAAAGTTGTGGAGTCAGTTAAATTTAAGAATAACGCCATCAAAAGAAGAAAAAACCGTCATCAAATTCAATTAAGTATATTCCTTGCAGTAGTAGCAATTGTAACTTTGATTCTGCTGTATATGTTCACCAGCATTAGCTATGTCAAAGACGTAACAGTAAATGACACACAGCTGATAACTGAAAAAAAAATCAAAAAAATATTGGATATATCAAAAAAGGATAGAATATACTCTCTTCCGATCAGTAAAATGGAACAAAATTTAAAGATTCAGGACGGAGTTAAAAACGTTGAAATTCATCGTCACTTTCCAAACAAAGTAACAGTTGATATCGAAGAATATGATATAGTGGGTGTAGTAGCAGATGGCAGCGATTTTAATCCACTCCTTGAAAATGGACAGATATTATCTTCTGTAAATCAGCTGGATTATAGTAGTGCACCCGTAGTCTCAGACTTTGCCAGAAAAGAAAGAATTCAGCTTGTAACTGTTCTGAATAACACCAATCCGGCCATCGTCAATGCGATATCAGAAATAAAATTCGTGCCTAACCAGGAAGCCTCAAGACGTGTCCAGCTCTTTATGAATGATGGTCTTGAAGTCATAGGAGACCTGCGTACTCTTGGAGATAAACTTGATTATTACCCGAGTATGACCAAAAAAATTCCACGAAATCAGAGCGGTGAACTGATTAAGCCTGGTATTATTGATCTGGAAGTGGGAGCAGTATTCATACCCTATGAATCGAAAAAAGCTGAGACAAGAAGACTGGAAATGGAAAGTGAAATTGCTGCAAAAAAAGAAAAAGAAGATCAGAAGCTTGAAAAATCAGTTAATGAGTTGAAAAAGCAATTAGAACAGATTAAGACTAAAAAGGATAAATCGGCGGAATAAATGAGAACTGTAGTGTGAATTTCATACTTATCGTACAATATTTATTTTAAGTTTATATTAAAATTGTCAATATCCTTGTTTTATAGTTCACATAAAGATAGCTATCATGTAAACTAAGATTAGTGTAAAATAGTATAAATTGTGTTTTGGAGGTGCCTATTAATGGAAGAGCATTATTATGTAGCCATAGATATTGGCTCAGCAAGCGTAAAAGTAATTGTCGGTGAGAAATTTCATAACGGTATCAATGTGATAGGCACTGGACAAACTTTTACGGATGGAATAAGACGCGGCGTCATTGATGATTTCGACGTTGCACAACATGCGATTAAAGATACAATAAAAAAGGCACAAATTGCTTCAGGAATAGACATTAAAGAAGTTTTTGTAAAAATGCCAATTATTCATACAGAGATTCATGATGTCACAAATGAAATTGCTTTTAACGGCGAGTCTACTGAAATTACAGGTCAGCATATAGAAGAAGTGCTGGAAAGTATTCGTGACAAGAATACGACAGATGATATAGAAATCATCGGAGTTTATCCTAGAATTTTCAGAGTGGATGATATTCATGAGGTCAGTGATCCTAAAGATATGGTTGCCACTCAAAGTCTGGCAGTAGACGCAGGGGTCATTACAACTCATCGTTCACTGCTTATCAATACACTCAAATGTGTAGAGTCATGCGGAGTTGAAGTGCTCGATGTATATTCAGATGCTTATAATTACATGAATATACTAACACCGACGGAAGTTGAACTTGGTGCATGTGTTATCGACATTGGAGACCAGTTGACTCAAGTGGCTTATTATGAGCGTGGAACATTGTTTGATGCTGATAGTTTTCCTGTCGCTGGTGCCCATATTACAGGGGATATTGCACAGGCATTAAATACTTCTTACGATAAAGCAGAAAAGATTAAAGAACAATATGGTCACGCATTTTTCGACCTGGCTTCTGAACAGGATGTCTTCCATGTCGTTCAAAATGACAGCAATGAGGAAGTAGCCTTTAATCAAAAAGAACTAAGCGACTTTATTGAAGCCCGTGTTGAAGAAATATTCCTTGAAGTATTTGATTTACTTCAGGATATGGGAATTGATAAAATTAATGGTGGGTTTGTAATCACTGGCGGCTCTGCCAATCTTCTTGGAATTAAAGAGCTGCTGATGGATATGGTCAACGAGAAAGTAAGAGTGCATGTACCAGTACAGATGGGTATTAGAAAGCCTGAGTTTTCTTCGAGTATCGCTACGATTTCAAGTGGCATTAACTTTGATGAACTTCTTGATTATGTTACAATTAGTAATCATGAAACGCAGACTGAAGATGTGTATATTGAACAAGAAAACAAACCGAAACAAAACCGGTTAGATGGTTTCTTTAAAAGAAAGAATCAGGTGAATGTCGACCCTGGTGAGTCAGTCGTCGTTAAAAATGAAACACATGATGACTCAGTAAGACAGGATGAACAACCGAGCATGATGAAAAAAATTATGAAATCATTATTTGAATAAACGGCCATTACAGTATAGGAGGAAATATTAATGTTGGAATTTGAACAAGGTTTTAATCATTTAGCAACACTCAAAGTCATTGGAGTCGGGGGCGGCGGTAATAACGCAGTTAACCGAATGATTGAGCACGGTATGAATAATGTAGAATTCATTGCTATTAATACTGATGGCCAGGCATTAAATTTATCAAAAGCGACTTCAAAGATTCAGATCGGTGAAAAACTGACACGTGGACTAGGAGCAGGGGCAAATCCTGAAATCGGTAAAAAAGCAGCTGAAGAATCCCGCGAACAGATTGAAGATGCAATTCAAGGCGCAGATATGGTGTTTGTTACTGCTGGAATGGGCGGCGGTACTGGTACAGGAGCGGCTCCAGTCGTAGCTAAGATCGCTAAAGAGATGGGAGCATTGACAGTCGGTGTAGTTACTCGTCCATTCTCTTTTGAAGGTCGTAAACGTCAGACTCAGGCGGCAGCAGGGGTCGAAGCGATGAAAGCAGCTGTAGATACTCTCATTGTCATTCCGAATGATCGTCTGCTTGATATCGTTGACAAATCTACACCGATGATGGAAGCATTTAAGGAAGCAGATAATGTATTACGCCAAGGGGTACAAGGTATTTCAGATTTAATCGCAGTATCAGGCGAAGTCAACCTTGACTTTGCAGACGTAAAAACAATTATGTCTAACCAGGGATCTGCTTTGATGGGTATTGGCGTGGCTTCAGGTGAGAACAGAGCGATGGAAGCTGCCAAAAAAGCGATATCATCACCACTTCTCGAAACATCTATTGTCGGTGCACAGGGCGTGTTAATGAACATTACGGGCGGCGAATCACTATCACTATTTGAAGCGCAGGAAGCAGCAAATATTGTACAGGACGCCGCTGACGAAGATGTTAACATGATCTTCGGTACAGTCATCAACCCTGAACTTCAAGATGAAATTGTGGTGACAGTCATCGCAACTGGATTCAATGAAAAAACAAGTGCCCGTTCAGTAAAACCACAAAGTTCATCATTCACACAGAATCCTGTTAGAGAAACAAAGGAAGAGCGTCCTGAATCAACTGTTCAGCAGACGCAGACGCAAACTTCTAATGACGCGGATCTGGATGTACCAAGCTTCTTACGTGACCGCACACGCACGCGCCGTTCAAGAAGATAATATATGAATGAAGCTGGGACTAAAATCTGATCTCTTCCTATGAGGAAGTAAGATGATTAATGTCTCAGCTTCTTTTTTTACAGGAGGTCAAAGTGACATTATTTGAAGTGAAACCTTTGCATATGGCTGTAGCAAATGAACGAGTGATAGGTATAACGATAAGACATGGTGGAAGCAGTCCATACCCTGCTGATACGATGAACATGGCTCATTATATAGATGATGAAACTGCTAATATTGTCAGTAACCAGGCGCGGTTAGCAGAAGTGATCCGCTTTCCGCGTCGCCACTGGGTGTTTCCTATACAGACACATGGAAATCATATTGCCGAAGTGACTGATCATCATAAGGGAATGAATATTGATAAAATAACTGGTGATCTTCACGGATATGATGGACTCTGGACAAAGCAGGAGGATATCTTACTGACAATGTGTTTTGCGGACTGTGTACCGGTCTATTTATACTCAAAAATTGATCAGTATATAGCGCTTGGACATGCAGGCTGGAGAGGAACGCTTGGTATGGTCACTGGACAATTGATTAAAGCATATGATCATCCAGAAGCATTAGTATGCATTATTGGACCGTCTATCTGCAGTGACTGCTACGAGGTCAATCAAGACATAAGAGACCAGTTTGACCAGTTACCTTTTAATACGGAGGAATTTTTTGAACTGAAAGAAAACGGCTGCTATAAGATTAACTTAAAGGCATTAAACCGTGAAATTGCGATTTACCATGGCGTAAAACCTGAGAACATAAAAGTGTCATCAGAATGTACAGCTGAACATCCTGATTTCTTCTCATATCGTAAAGAAAACGGAAAGACAGGAAGAATGCTTGCATTTATAGGAACGAGGAATGACCATGACAGTTAAAGAAAATTTAAATGTAATCAATGAGTCGCTTGACGCTTGTTTGAAAGAGAGTGATTTTAGTCGTCCTACTGTAATTGCAGTTACAAAATATGTTACAATAGACCGAGCGAAGGAAACCTTTAATGCAGGCATCAGGCATTTTGGAGAAAACAGAATCGAAGGTTTTAAAGAAAAGAAACTTGCTCTACCAGGAGGAACGTTTCATTTTATCGGTTCATTGCAGACAAGAAAAGTAAAAGAGATTATTAATGAAGTTGATTATTTACACTCTCTCGACCGAATATCTCTGGCAGACGAGATAGAAAAACGTGCAGAGCAACCAGTAAAATGTTTTATTCAAGTGAATACTTCAGGTGAAGAATCAAAGCATGGTCTCTCACCTGATGAAGTCGTCAATTTTGTTCAATCATTAAAAGAATACAAGAAAATTGAAGTAGTCGGACTGATGACTATGGCGCCGTTAATAGAAGATGCAGGGCTTTTAAGAAGTTATTTTGCTTCTTTAAGAAAGTTAAGAGATCGTGTTGCAAAGCTGCAGCAGACTAATGCACCTTGTACTGAACTTTCCATGGGTATGAGCAATGATTATCAACTTGCGACCATTGAAGGAGCGACATTTATCAGAATCGGCACGAAGTTAGTCGGGTAGGAGGATACTATGGCAATCAAAGATGTTTTCAAAGGATTTTTCGTGGTAGAAGATGAAGAAAATGATAACGAGATATATAGCAGTGAAGATACACGTGATGCACGTCTGAAAGAAGAAAAGAAGATGGTGCAGGAAAAAGTTGTTAAAAGTGAACCTAAAAAATCATTTAAACCAACGGAGAAAAAAATCGTGACTAAACCTAATGTTGTCAATATAAAACAAGATGTTCAATCGAATTCTAAAGTCTGCTTGTTTGAGCCTCGTGTATTCTCTGATACACAGGATATCGCAGATGAGCTTAAAAACCGTCGTGCGACACTTGTGAATTTACAGCGCATCGATAAAGTATCTGCTAAAAGAATCATCGATTTTCTAAGTGGAACAGTATATGCCATAGGTGGAGACATTCAGCGTATCGGACAGGATATTTTCCTGTGCACACCTGACAACGTGGAAGTTGCAGGTAGTATAACAGAAATGCTGGAGGCACCTGAAACTATGGAAGAAAGTTAGGAGAAAACATGTCACAGGAAATTGTCATACCTATTTTTAATTTTATTTTATTTCTGCTCCAAGTTTATTTTTACGCTATGATTGTCTATATTTTTATGTCATGGTTACCTGGCGCAAGAGAATCAGCTGTCGGCAGATGGCTTGGCAAAATTGTTGAACCGTATCTTGATATTTTTAGCCGTATCATACCGCCGTTCGGTATGTTTGATTTTTCACCTATTGTTGCAATCATTATATTTAACTTGTTTAGAAACGGTTTAATCGCTATTTTCTATCAGTTTATCATGCCTTTGCTTCATTGATATTAATTAACAATGATCAATAATCTCAATTTATTGAGGTTATTTTTTTATAGTATAAGAGGAGGCAGGAATGAATTTATTACAGCATTTCAGATATGAGGAAAAAGAGACCGTCAAGGAGATGATGCAGTTTTGTGAACGTGCAGACAATAGCTATGCTCCTGTACTCACTCATTTTCTCAATCCGCGTGAGCAGTATATTTTAACAGTGACAGCAAAACAGTTTGCCGGACTTGAAGTTCATGTATTCGGTGGAGATGACAAAGCGGAACGCAGTCGGGCCATTGTTTGTCCGGATTATTTTAAACCGACGACAGAAGACTATCAGATGTCACTGCTTGAAGTCGATTATCCTGATAAGTTTGTCACTTTGACTCATCGAAATTTGCTTGGTTCTATCATGCAGACGGGAATTAAAAGAGAGCAGCTTGGCGACATTAGAATTGGTAATAAAATACAGTTTGTTTTGACAAAACCGCTTGAATCTTTTATGATATTAGAATTAACACGCATTAAAAAAGCAACAGTATCGCTTATAGCAGTTCCATTTAAAGAATTTATCCAATCTAAGGAAGACTATGTGCAGCTTCAGACTACTGTATCAAGTTTGAGACTGGATAATATTATTCAGCAGGTGACAAATAGATCTCGTACGACAGCTCAGAAACTGATTGATTCAGAACACGTTAAAGTAAATCATACAATCATCACTAAAACGAGTTTCCCAGTTGAAGAACAGGATCTGTTATCGATTAAAGGTTATGGTCGTGCAAAAATTATTCATGTCGGCGACCGGACGAAAAAAGATAAAATCAGAGTGACAATAGAAACATTATTTAACTAAGAGGTGAACACTATGGAGTATTCTCCAAGAGATATTGAAATGAAGCAGTTCAATATAGTCCATAAAGGGCTGAACGAGAATGAAGTAAGAGACTATCTTCGTGAACTAAGCGATGAACTTGAAAGACAGCGTGAAGAAAAAGCGATGCTGCAACGCCTCATCGATGACAAAGAAGAAAATATCAATCGTTTCCGTGCAGTTGAGAATACAATTGGTGAAGCACTTGTTGTAGCACAGCGCGCGGGCGACGAAATTAAGGCAGCTGCCGGTATGCAGGCGGATGTCATCATTAAAGACGCACAAAATCATGCTGATCAGATTGTCAACGATGCGATGCAGAAAGCTCGTGAAATTAGTTTTCAGACTGAAGATATGAAGCGTCAGTCCAAAATTTTCCGTGCCCGATTCAGCATGCTCGTTGAAGCACAGCTGGATTTACTGAAGAATGACGACTGGGATTACTTATTAAATTATGATCTTGAAACAAAACCTATTGAACAATCACGTTCAAATGAGGTAGAATCAGAGTAATAGTTAAATAGCAGAGCCATTTCATGGAAAGAATGTATTTCAGCGAGCTGACGACAGTGGAAGGTCAGTATACTACCTGTGAATGTATCACTCTGTAAATCAGCTGAATAGGTAAGGAAGTGAACTCTAACTTGAGTTAAACAAGGTGGTACCGCGGAGCGATTCGTCCTTGTAACTTAGTTTAGCGTTCTTTTTTTATTCTTAAAAAATGGAGATGAGAAAATGGATTATAAAGATACTTTACTGATGCCTAAAACAGATTTTCCTATGCGTGGCGGCCTGCCCAATAAAGAACCGCAAATTCAGGCGGCATGGGATGAGAAAGACCTGTATCACAAATTGCTCGAGAAAAATGAGGGCAAGCCGACTTATACATTGCACGACGGTCCTCCTTATGCCAATGGTCAGATTCATATGGGTCATGCGCTTAATAAAATTATCAAAGACTTCATTAACCGCTATAAAGCCATGACCGGTTACTATACTCCCTATGTACCGGGCTGGGATACACATGGCCTGCCTATTGAGCAGGCACTGACTAAAAAAGGCGTCAACCGTAAAGAGATGTCTGTTGCTGAATTCCGTGAACTTTGTAAACAGTTTGCACTTGAGCAGGTCGAAATGCAGAAAGCCGACTTTAAACGTCTTGGCGTGAACGGCGACTTTGAAAATCCATATATTACGCTGCAGGAGAAATTCGAGGCA
The DNA here is from genome assembly GCF_004359545.1 of Macrococcus lamae. Taxonomy (GTDB): domain Bacteria; phylum Bacillota; class Bacilli; order Staphylococcales; family Staphylococcaceae; genus Macrococcus; species Macrococcus lamae. The sequence continues at coordinate 41,539 of NZ_SCWB01000015.1, read as the reverse complement.
GAACAGATCAGATTATTCGGGGATATGGCGAAAAAAGGCTATATCTATAAAGGGAAAAAGCCGGTCTACTGGTCTCCATCAAGTGAATCTTCTCTTGCCGAAGCTGAAATTGAATATCAGGATAAAGTATCTCCGTCGATTTACGTGTCCTTTAACACGAAGGACGGAAAAGGTATTGTAGATAGTGGTGTTAAATTCGTTATCTGGACGACAACACCATGGACGCTGCCAGCAAACGTTGCGATTGCAGTGAATGCTGAACTGAACTATGTTCAAGTCAACGTGGAAGGCACGTCATATATCGTTGCAGAGGCGCTGCTCGACTCTGTATGTGAAGCTGTCGGCTGGAATAAAGACAGCGTCACAATCGAGAAAACGTTTAAAGGTACTGAACTAGAAAGAATTACAACACAGCATCCATTCCTCGACCGGGAGTCACTTGTTATTTTAGGAGACCACGTTACAACAGATGCAGGGACAGGTTGTGTCCATACAGCTCCAGGTCACGGTGAAGATGACTTTATCGTCGGTCAGAGGTATGATCTGCCAGTTATTTCACCAATCGATGACAAAGGTGTATTTACTGCTGAAGCTGGGGAATTCGAAGGATTATTCTATGATAAAGCGAATAAAGTCATCACTGAAAAACTTGAATCTGTCGATGCACTGCTCAAACTTGAATTTTTCACTCACTCCTATCCACATGACTGGCGTACGAAGAAACCCGTTATCTTCCGGGCAACGCCTCAGTGGTTTGCTTCAATCAATAAAGTCCGTCAGGATATACTAAATGCAATTGAAGAGACAGAATTCAAAGTAAACTGGGGTAAAACACGTATTTACAACATGATCCGTGACCGCGGTGACTGGGTTATCTCGCGTCAACGCGCATGGGGCGTACCGCTGCCTGTCTTCTACGCTGAGAACGGCGATATCATTATGGAAGAAGTGACGATTGAACATGTAGCTCAGTTATTTGAAGAATTCGGATCAAACGTCTGGTACGAAAGAGAAGCGAAGGATTTATTGCCTGAAGGCTATACACATGCCGGCAGCCCGAACGGAACGTTCACTAAAGAAACAGATATCATGGATGTGTGGTTCGATTCAGGATCGTCACACCGAGGTGTTTTAGAAGCACGCCCGGAACTCACGTTTCCGGCAGACTTGTACTTCGAAGGATCCGACCAATATCGCGGCTGGTTCAACTCATCTATTACAACGGCTGTAGCAACGCGCGGAAAATCACCTTACAAAAAGCTCTTGTCCCATGGTTTTGTCATGGACGGCGAAGGTCGTAAGATGAGTAAGTCACTCGGTAACACTATCTTACCTGAGAAGGTCGTCAAGCAGATGGGTGCCGATATTATCCGTCTCTGGGTGATGTCTGTCGATTACTTAGCGGACGTTCGTATTTCTGACGATATTTTAAAACAAGTGTCAGAAGTATATCGTAAAATCCGTAATACTTACCGTTTCTTACTCGGCAATGTTTCAGATTTTAATCCAGAAACCGATGCAGTTGCTTACGAAGATCTAACAGAAGTGGATCAGTACGTGCTGAATCGTCTTTATACTTTTGTTAATCAAGCACATATTCATTATGAAAATCATGATTATCTGTTCATCTACCAGGAACTTCAGAACTTCATCAATGTTGAACTGAGTAATTTCTATTTAGATTATGGTAAGGATATATTGTATATTGAAGGACAGAACTCACACGTGCGCCGCAGTATGCAGACTGTTCTCTATGAAGTACTAACTTCGGTCAATAAGGTGCTGGCACCAGTGCTGCCGCATACAGCAGAGGAAGTATGGAGCCATACACCTCACGTAAAAGAAGACAGTGTTCATTTAACAGATATGCCGGAAACAAAAGAAGTGGACTCAGCATTGATAGCGAAGTGGGAACGATTCCTTCTGCTGCGTGATGATGTACTGAAAGCACTGGAAGAAGCACGTAACGCAAAAGTCATCGGGAAATCACTTGAAGCAAAAGTGCAGATTTTCGCACAAAACACTGAAGACCGAGCACTGCTTGAATCATTTAACAATTTAAATCAGTTGTTTATCACCTCGCAGGCTGAAGTAGTGACAGTTGAAACAGGAAAAGCTTATGAACTGACGACTGTTGCTGTAGACAAGGCAGACGGAGAAAAATGCGAGCGCTGCTGGAATTTCTCAACAGAAATCAATGAGGATAAATTATGTCCGCGCTGTCAGAATGTACTACAGGCTGATTAATTTTAATGAAATGAAACCATCCATTGACTTGGATGGTTTTTTTATTAGAAATTATATTAATAATTATATTATGTAAACTTAAAAATAAAGACGATTATTTTGAAATGTGATAAACTAGAAAAGATTGGAGTGAGAACATGAATAAAAAGTATAACTTGTCAGTGATGATTCCTATCGGTCTTTTTTTGATTATAATGGATCAGCTGTCAAAATGGATAATCGTTAAAACAATGAATGTAGGAGACTCATTCTCTGTTATCGGAAATATCTTAGAAATAACGTCACATCGTAATAACGGTGCTGCATGGGGGATGCTGCAGAATCAGATGATATTCTTTTATATCATTACGGTTATTGTGCTGCTGGCAATACTGTATTTCTTTAAGCAGGATGCGGCCTTTAAGCCAGTGATGCAGCTCGGTTTAACGCTTATATTTGCCGGTGCTGTCGGCAACTTTATTGACCGTCTGTTCAGAGGAAGTGTCGTTGATTTCATCGATACGAAGATTATCAACTATGACTTTCCGATTTTTAATATCGCAGATTCCTGCCTGACAATCGGTGTGATCGTATTGCTCTATGAAATATTAGTGAATGAGAATAAGGAGAAAAAGCATGCAGACATATAACTTTGAAATATTAGAAGAAGAAACCGGTCAGCGGATTGATAAGTACTTGACAGACATGAATGCTGACTGGTCACGTAACCAGATTCAGGACTGGATTAAGCATGAGCTTGTCCAGGTCAATGGTAAGGTTGTTAAAGCCAATTACAAATTGCGGCTGAATGATGAGATTATCGTTACAGAAAAACCAGTAGAAGAAGTAGATCTAGTGGCTGAAGATTTAAACATAGAAATATATTATGAGGATAAAGACGTGGCGATTGTCTATAAGCCAAAGGGAATGGTTGTGCATCCGGCACCAGGTCATCCGAATGGTACATTAGTCAATGGACTGATGTATGCCATTAAGGACTTGTCAGGTATTAACGGCGAAATTCGCCCGGGTATCGTTCATCGTATTGATAAAGATACTTCTGGTCTTCTTATGATTGCGAAAAATGATATTGCTCATCGAGGACTCGTAGACCAGCTAGTCGATAAAACAGTGACACGTAAATACACAGCTCTTGTACATGGTGTCATTCCACATGAATTCGGAACAATCGATGCGCCAATCGGACGTAATCCGAAAGACCGTCAGGAGATGGCAGTGCAGGATAATGGTAAAGAAGCGGTGACACATTTCAATGTGCTTGATACATTTGATAAATATTCACTTGTAGAATGTCAGCTCGAAACAGGTCGTACACATCAGATCCGTGTGCATATGAAGCATATTGGCTTTCCTTTAGCAGGAGATCCGAAATACGGTCCTAAAAAGACACTTGATATCGGTGGTCAGGCACTGCATGCCGGAGTCATTGGTTTTACGCATCCGGTGACCAGAGAATATATTGAACGTACAGCACCGCTTCCTGAGTATTTTGAAGAACTGATTCGAAAACTCCGCAAATAATATCTTACGCATCATTGACAAATTCATTCGTTATGATACTATTTAAGTAACTTAATCACGTTGCTTTTAACTAAGTCCAGAGAGGCTTAAAAGGCGTTGAGCGGGAAAACCTCACGTCTATTAGACGTGAGGTTTTTTAGGAGGACAAAATGGAAAAAAGAGTGATTTTGGATGATAAGGCAATCGACAGAACTCTGACACGTATCGCTCATGAAATATTAGAGAATAATAAAGGAACAGCGGATCTGACATTGCTCGGTATTCGTACGCGAGGTATATATCTGGCGAATCGAATCCAGCAGAAAATCGAGAAGATTGAAGGAGTCGTTGTGCCGACTGGAGTACTTGACGTCACTGCGTACCGCGATGATATTGCTATTCGGGACGCAGTAGAAGAACAAGCCTATATCATCGAGGCAGACTTGAATAACAAGCATGTTGTGATTGTTGATGACGTACTATACACAGGTCGCACAGTGCGTGCATCTCTTGATGCGATTCTTGACAAAGTTCGTCCGAAACGCATCAGTCTGGCAACGCTTGTCGACCGCGGGCATCGTGAGCTTCCGATAAGAGCAGATTATATCGGGAAGAATATTCCGACAGCCCTGACAGAAGAAATTGTTGTCATGCTTGACGAAGTGGATGAGAAAACACAAGTATATATTAAATAGAACCTTTTAAATCGGTACGAGAGACCGGCAAAGGGCCATTAAGTGGAAACTACTTAAAGTCTCTTTGCATACGCAAAGAGACTTTTTTTGATGAGGAGAAGAGAAAATGAAGACAAATGAAGAGATATATGAACGTACAGTAGAACCGGTATACGATGTCCATGATAAACCGAGAGCACGCGAGTGGCTGTTACTCAGCTCCCAGCACTTATTCGCAATGTTCGGCGCGACGGTATTAGTCCCTTATTTGACCGGATTGCCAGTATCAGCTGCATTGATTGCCTCCGGACTCGGCACTCTACTATATCTGCTGATTACTAAAGGAATGATACCAGCATACTTGGGATCAAGTTTTGCGTTTATTACACCGATAATTGTTGGTCTAAAAACTCATGATTTAGGTGGAATGCTGATGGCACTGTTCATGTCTGGTCTATTCTATATCGTCATCGGTTTAGTAATTAAACTTACAGGTACAGACTGGCTCTTGAAACTTCTGCCTCCCGTTGTTGTCGGACCAGTTATCATGGTTATTGGGCTTGGACTTGCTCCAGTTGCAGTGAATATGGCGATGTATAAAGATAGTGCAAAGATGACGGGATACAGTGGTGAATATTTACTCATTGCAATGGTCACGTTACTCACGGTTGTTGCATTTAATATATTTGCGAAGGGCTTCTTCTCAATCATTCCAGTACTGATGGGGATTGTTATCGGCTATATCACGGCGGTACTGCTTGGTGTAGTTGATTTTTCAGGCATCAGCAAAGCTTCCTGGCTGCAAATGCCGGACATTTATATGCCATTTCGAGATTACGAGCCAACATTTGACTGGATGCTGATCATTATAATGCTGCCTATTGTTTTAGTGACAGTAAGTGAACATATCGGTCATCAAGTAGTCATCAATAAAATCGTCGGTCGAAACTTCTTTAAAAATCCAGGGCTTCACCGAAGTCTGATAGGTGACGGTGTATCTACGATGATTTCATCAATAATAGGAGGACCGCCAAGTACGACATATGGCGAGAACATCGGAGTGCTTGCAATTACTAGAATCTATAGTGTGTGGGTCATCGGTGGTGCTGCAGTTCTTGCTCTGATTCTAGGTTTCGTCGGTAAATTCACAGCACTTGTCTCAAGTATTCCTACACCGGTAATGGGGGGTGTTTCCATTCTACTGTTCGGTATTATTGCGGCAAGTGGTCTGCGTATGCTCGTTGAGTCCAAAGTAGATTTTGGAGATAAAAGAAACCTAGTCATAGCATCTGTTATTTTAGTATTAGGTATAGGTAAAGCGCATATCGATCTGAGGATACAGGATATTCATTTAAATGTCGAAGGCATGGCACTTGCGGCACTTGCAGGTATACTGCTCAATTTAATCTTGCCGGAAGCAAAAGTTCACGAAGATTACGAATAGGAGGTACATGATGAAACAGTTACATTCAATCGATGATCTGTCAGTTGACGATCTAATGAATATCATCAACCTGGCAATAGAATTCAAACAGGGTAAGGAAGTAAAACACAAAGGGTATGCGGTCAATTTATTTTTTGAAAATTCGACGCGAACTAAATGTTCCTTTGAAATGGCTGAACGTCGGCTCGGTATGGATGTCATTCCTTTTGAAACAAGTACCTCTTCTGTCGCTAAAGGTGAAACTCTTTATGATACATGTAAGACGCTGGAAAGTATCGGTGTAGATGTACTGGTTATCAGACATCCTGATAATGCATATTATGAACAGCTTCAAACACTTACTATTCCAGTCATCAATGCCGGAGACGGCAGTGGTCAGCATCCCTCTCAATGTTTGCTTGACTTGATGACGATTTACGAGGAATACGGTACGTTCAAAGATTTAAAAGTACTGATATGTGGAGATATTATCAACTCCCGAGTGGCACGGAGCAATGTTACAGCACTGACGAAACTTGGGGCAGACGTGAAGCTGGCAGCGCCAAAAGAGTGGCAGGATACATCACTTGAAGTTGAGTACGTCGCTATCGATGATGTTATTAAAGACATTGATGTCTGTATGCTGCTGCGTATCCAGCATGAGCGTCATGATGGTGCTAAGACATTTGAGAAAAGTCATTATCATATAGAATATGGACTAACTGGTGAGCGTTATGATGAGTTGAAAGACTCAGCCATCATAATGCATCCTGCTCCTGTCAATCGGGGTGTGGAAATCGACAGTGAACTTGTTGAAGCATCCAAATCACGCATTTTCAAACAGATGGAGAACGGCGTCTTTACACGCATGAGTATATTAAGTCATATTCTGAATAAAGGAGAGAAATAAGATGAGTACATTATTACGTGGTGGCAAAATATTAGTTGACGGGGAACTCGTTAAACGCGATATCAGAATAGAGGACGGCAAAGTCATAGAGATGGGTGAAAAATTAAATGTCTACAACAGTGAGATCATCGACCTGAACGGACAGTTCGTATCAGCAGGCTTTATCGATGTCCATGTGCATCTACGTGAACCGGGCGGTGAACATAAAGAGACAATTGAGACTGGAACGAAGGCAGCAGCACGTGGCGGTTTCACGACAGTATGCCCGATGCCGAATACACGTCCTGTCCCTGATACAGTTGAAAACCTAGATAAGCTGAACAAGACAATTGAAGATAACGCAGTCGTCAGAGTACTCCCTTATGCTTCCATCACTGAACGTCAGTTAGGTGAGAACTTAGTCGACTTCGCAGCGCTGAAAGAACACGGCGCATTTGCGTTCACTGATGACGGTGTTGGCGTACAGACAGCTTCTGTTATGTACGAAGCGATGCAGCATGCAGCGAAGCTTGATATGGCGATCGTTGCACACTGCGAAGATAATTCACTCATCTATGGCGGTGCGATGCACGAAGGAAAAGTGTCAAAAGAACTCGGTATTCCGGGTATTCCGAGCATATGTGAAGCAGTACAGATTGCGCGTGATGTACTCCTTGCTGAAGCGGCAGATTGTCATTACCATGTCTGTCACGTCTCAAGCATCCAGAGCATCAGAGCGATCCGCGATGCTAAAGCTGCAGGTATCAAAGTGACAGCTGAAGTGACACCGCACCACTTACTGCTGAACGAAAACGCCATCACTGAAGATGATGCGATTCTAAAGATGAATCCACCGCTCCGCTCTCAAGAAGACCAGAAGGCATTGATTGAAGCTTTGCTTGATGGCACGATTGACTTTATCGCAACGGACCATGCACCGCACGCAGCTGATGAGAAAAATCAGCCGATGACAAAAGCACCGTTCGGCATTGTCGGCAGTGAGACAGCATTCCCGCTGCTTTATACACACTTCGTCAAGAACGGCGACTGGACACTTGACCAGCTTGTTGAGTATTTAACGACAAAACCGGCAGACGTCTTCAAACTGCCATACGGTCGACTTGAAGTAGGTGCACCGGCAGATATCGCGGTTATTAACTTAGACGAAGAATACGAGATCAAGGCAGACGATTTCCTGTCTAAAAGCTCAAATACACCGTTTATCGGCCAGAAAGTATTCGGTAATGTGACATTGACATTAGCAAAAGGACAAATTGCATATCAGGAGGGACAACATGCGTAAACAGAGATTTCTAGTTTTAGAGGACGGCACCATTTTTAAAGGATACCGCTTCGGCAGCGACAAGGAGACACAGGGTGAGATCGTATTCAATACGGCGATGACAGGTTATCAGGAGACATTATCAGATCCGTCATATACAGGTCAGATTATCACGTTCACTTATCCGCTCATCGGTAACTATGGTATCAACCGTGACGACTATGAGACGCTGACACCTTCACTGAAAGGAATGGTTGTCCGCGAGGCATGTGAAATGCCGAGTAACTTCCGCAATATGGCGTCGCTTGACGCGACTTTGAAGAACTATGATATTCCAGGAATTGACGGGATTGACACACGTAAGCTGACACGTATTATCCGTCAACACGGTGTGTTAAAAGCAGCGTTCGTCAATGAGGAAGTGGACGTTGACCAGGCGATTGCAGACCTCAAGACAGCTGAATTCCGTACGGATGAAGTCGAGCAGGTATCGACTAAGACTGCTTATGTCTCAACAGGTAATGACCTGCGCGTCGTCTTAATCGACTTTGGTAAAAAAGAGAACATCGTCCGCGAGCTGAATCTCCGTGGCTGTGACGTCACAGTGATGCCGTGGAATTCGACGGCGGAAGAGATTCTGCGTCTTCGTCCGGACGGCGTCATGCTGTCAAACGGCCCGGGTAATCCGGAAGTCGTACAGGACGGTATCGAGATGATCAAAGGCATCCTTGGTAAAGTGCCGTTCTTCGGTATCTGTCTCGGCCACCAGCTCTTTGCACTTGCATGCGGTGCAACGACATTTAAGATGAAATTTGGTCACCGCGGTGCGAATCATCCGGTCAAGAATCTTGCAACAGGTAAGATTGAAATCACATCGCAGAACCACGGTTACTCTGTCGACCCTGAGACTGTTAAAGAGACAGACCTCGAGATCACGCACGTTGCACTGAATGACGGCACGGTAGAAGGTCTGCGTCATAAAGAACTGCCGGCGTTCTCAGTTCAGTATCACCCGGAAGCAAGTCCTGGTCCGCACGATCCAAACTACTTATTCGATGATTTTATTCAGATGATGAACGAAAATAAAGGGAGTGTCATAAATGGCTAAACGTAATGATATTAAGACTATACTCGTAATTGGTTCTGGCCCGATTATTATCGGTCAGGCGGCCGAGTTCGACTATGCAGGGACTCAAGCCTGTCTCGCATTACGCGAAGAAGGCTACCGCGTAATCCTAGTGAACTCTAACCCGGCAACGATAATGACGGATACAGAGATTGCGGATAAAGTCTATATCGAGCCTCTGACACTTGATTTCGTTGCGCGTATCATCCGTAAAGAACAGCCGGACGCTCTCCTACCGACACTTGGTGGTCAGACAGGTCTGAACATGGCAGTGCAGCTGCATGAAGCAGGTGTTTTAGAAGAAAACAACGTGATATTGCTTGGTACTAAGTTGTCTTCAATTGAACAGGCTGAAGATAGAGATCTGTTCAGAACATTAATGAATGAACTCGGTGAGCCGGTTCCTGAGAGTGATATTGTCAATGACGTGCAGGGTGCCGTGAAATTTGCTAATGATATTGGTTACCCGGTGATCGTCCGTCCGGCCTTCACGATGGGTGGAACTGGCGGCGGTATTTGTAATAATGAAGAAGAACTGATTGAGATTGTGACAAACGGACTGAAGTACTCTCCGGTGACACAATGTCTGATTGAGAAATCAATCGCAGGCTTCAAAGAGATTGAATACGAAGTCATGCGTGACTCAAACGATAATGCGATTGTTGTCTGTAATATGGAAAACATTGACCCGGTCGGCATCCATACTGGTGACTCCATCGTTGTCGCACCTTCTCAAACATTATCAGATAAAGAGTACCATATGCTTCGTGACGTATCCCTGCACATTATCCGTGCGCTTAAGATCGAAGGGGGCTGTAACGTTCAGCTCGCACTCGACCCGGATTCCTATAACTACTATATCATCGAAGTGAACCCACGTGTCTCACGTTCATCAGCACTCGCATCTAAAGCGACAGGTTATCCAATTGCAAAGCTCGCTGCGAAGATTGCAGTCGGTATGACACTTGACGAAATGCTGAATCCGGTGACAGGAACAAGTTATGCAGCCTTTGAACCAGCTCTTGACTATGTTGTCTCTAAAATTCCGCGCTTCCCGTTCGATAAGTTTGAAAAAGGGGAACGTGTTCTCGGCACACAGATGAAAGCGACAGGCGAAGTGATGGCAATCGGCCGTACTTACGAGGAATCACTGTTGAAAGCGATTCGTTCTCTTGAATACGGTGTTCATCATTTAGGATTACCAAACGGTGACCAGTTCGATCTTGATTTCATCGAGAAACGCATTTTAGCACAGGACGACGAGCGGCTCTTCTTCATTGGAGAAGCGCTGCGCCGCGGTGTGACACCAGAACGCATTCATGAACTGACGAAGATTGATTTGTTCTTCCTGTACAAGATGCAGCACATCATTGACATCGAGCATGACTTAAAGGAACACCCGGGTGACATCGACCGCCTGGTCTGGGCGAAGAAATATGGTTTCAGCGACCGCGTGATTGCGCACCGCTGGAATATGACAGAACGCGCGGTCTATGATATCCGTCAGAAACACAATATTATCCCGGTCTATAAGATGGTCGATACATGTGCATCAGAGTTCGAATCATCAACACCGTACTTCTACGGTACTTATGAGACAGAGAATGAATCAATTGTCTCTGACAAGAAGAAAGTCATTGTTCTCGGTTCTGGTCCAATCCGTATCGGTCAGGGCGTTGAGTTCGACTATGCGACAGTTCACGCTGTCTGGGCAATTCGCGAAGCAGGTTACGAGGCAATCATTATCAACAATAATCCTGAAACCGTCTCAACTGACTTCTCGATCTCAGACAAACTGTACTTTGAACCATTAACAGAAGAAGATGTGATGAACATCATCAATCTTGAACAGCCTGAAGGCGTCGTCGTGCAGTTCGGTGGCCAGACAGCAATCAACTTAGCAGAGAAACTCGCGAAGTACGGTGTCAAAGTACTCGGTACTTCTCTTGAGAACCTGGATAAAGCAGAAGACCGTAAAGAATTCGAGGCACTGATGCAGGAAATCGGTATTCCGCAGCCGCTTGGTAAGACAGCGACATCAGTCGAAGAAGCCGTGGCCAATGCTAACTTCATCGGTTATCCGGTTCTTGTCCGTCCTTCATACGTTCTCGGCGGCCGTGCGATGGAGATCGTCTACGATGAACAAGAACTCACAAATTATATGACGCAGGCGGTTAAAGCAAGCCCTGAACATCCGGTACTGATCGACCGCTACTTAACTGGTAAAGAGATAGAAGTCGATGCCATCTGTGACGGAGAGACTGTTGTCATCCCAGGTATTATGGAACATATCGAACGCGCAGGAGTTCACTCAGGTGACTCAATCGCGGTCTATCCTCCGCAGAGTCTATCAGAAGAACATATCAAGACACTTGCGGATTACACGGAACGATTAGCACGCGGGCTCGAGATTATCGGACTCTTAAATATTCAGTTCGTTATCGCTGATGACAAAGTCTACGTGCTTGAAGTGAACCCGCGTTCAAGCCGTACCGTACCATTCTTAAGTAAGATCACAGAAGTACCGATGGCGAATCTCGCGATGAAAGCAGTGCTCGGCGAAAAACTCACAGACAAAGGCTACACAAATGGTCTCGTACCGTTTAAAGAAGGTGTCTTCGTCAAAGCACCGGTCTTCAGCTTCAGCAAGCTGAAAAACGTTGATATCACGCTCGGACCAGAGATGAAATCAACAGGTGAAGTCATGGGTAAAGATATCACGCTTGAAAAAGCACTGTACAAAGGCCTTGTCGCAAGCGGTCTGCAGGTCAAGGATCACGGCACAGCACTTGTCACTGTAGCAGATAAGGATAAAGAAGAAGCGACTGAACTCGTGAAACGTCTCCATAACGTCGGCTACAGAATCATGGCGACGAAAGGGACAGCACAGGTTCTTAAAGAAGCAGGCATTCCCGTCGTTGAAGTCAGCAAGATCGGCGATGAACTGAACCTCCTTGATGTCATCAAAGATGGACACGTACAGCTCGTTATCAACACGATGACAAAAGGCAAGCAGTTCGAACGTGACGGCTTCCAGATCAGACGTGAATCAGTGGATAACGGTGTGCCATGTCTGACTTCACTTGATACCGCACGTGCGCTCATCGATGTTATCGAAAGCATGACGTTCAATATGAATCAGATGTAGGAGGCTATTATGCAGGAGAATATGACAGTTGTCAGTCACAACCTGATTGCACGAAATATATATGAACTGGTGATGCATGGAGATATCACGCGCAATATGAAGACACCTGGCCAGTTTGTCCATATCAGAGTCGGAGATTCTTCTGAGTTTATGCTCAGAAGACCGATTTCCATCTGTGAAGTCAATAGCGATAACGCGACTTTAACCTGTCTGTACCGTGCAGACGGCAAAGGGACGAAGGCACTTTCTAAAGCTAGAGAGGGCGATACAATCGATATACTCGCACCGCTCGGCAACGGCTTCCCGGTAGATGCTGCGAAAGAATGTGCACTCCTGATCGGCGGCGGTATCGGCGTGCCGCCGTTATACGAACTGTCAAAACAGCTGAATGCACGCGGCATTAAAACCATCCATGTGCTCGGCTTTAACTCGAAAGAAGATATCTTCTATGCGGACAAGTTCGCGGCACTCGGCGAAACACATATCGCAACTGCGGACGGCAGCTTCGGCACAAAAGGCTTCGTGACAGATGTCATTAAAAACTTACCGAAAAACTACGATACGTTCTATACGTGCGGTCCGATCGTGATGATCAAAGCGATTCAGGAGACGCTTCCTGATACTGAAGGCTACGTGTCACTGGAAGAGCGCATGGGCTGCGGTATTGGTGCATGCTATGCCTGCGTCTGCAAGGCGGATAACGAACATGGTTACGTCAAGATCTGTACAGATGGACCGGTATTTAAGAAAGGAGAGCTTGAGCTATGAGACTGAACGTACAATTACCAGGACTTGATCTGAAGAATCCTGTTATGCCGGCATCCGGCTGCTTTGCATTCGGACAGGAATACGCGCAGTTTATGGATCTGAATAATCTCGGTGCGATCATGATCAAGGCAGCGACGAAGGAACAGCGCTTCGGTAACCCGACACCGCGTGTCGCAGAGACGTCCAGCGGCATGATCAACGCCATCGGTCTGCAGAATCCCGGTGTCCATCACATTATTGAACATGAACTGAAATGGCTTGAGCAGTTCGAGACACCAATCATTGCGAACGTAGCCGGTTCGACTGAAGAAGACTATGTCTACGTCGCTGAACAGATCTCGAAGTCTCAGAATGTCAAGGCACTTGAACTCAATATCTCATGTCCGAACGTCAAGGAAGGTGGCATTCAGTTCGGGACTGACCCTGAGACAGCAGCGCGACTGACCGCTAAAGTTAAAGCGGTATCGAACGTACCCGTCTATGTCAAGCTATCACCGAACGTCACGAACATCGTGCAGATGGCGCAGGCCGTGGCACCGCATTGTGACGGTCTTACGATGATCAACACGCTCGTCGGCCTGCAGCTGAACAGTAAGACAGGTGCACCGATTATTGCCAATACAATCGGCGGTTTAAGCGGTCCTGCTATCAAACCTGTCGCTATGCGCATGGTCTATGAGGTCCGTCAGCACCTGGACACGCCGATCATTGCTATGGGCGGCGTGACGAACGCACAGGACGTCATCGACTATATCTCGGTCGGAGCGGACGCAGTCGCAGTCGGTACGGCGAACTTCCAGAACCCGACCGTCTGTCAGGATATCATCACTGAGCTGCCGGCACTGCTCGATCAGCTCGGCGTCGACCATATCCATGAGCTTAAAGGTCGTACACTCGATATTCTGGGGGTCAGATTATGAACACGAAGCCGATTATTGCACTTGATTTTAAGAATATGGAGGAAGTTCTCGCTTTTCTAAAACCGTTCGACGAGCAGCTCTTTGTCAAGATCGGTATGGAGCTCTATCTGCAGAATGGTCCTGTGATCGTCAAAGAAGTGCGTGACCTCGGTCATGATATCTTCCTGGATCTGAAGCTGCATGATATCCCGAATACGGTCAGTCAGGCGATGAAAGGACTCGCCGGTCTTGATATTCAGATGATCAATGTCCACGCTGCAGGCGGCAGCAGAATGATGGCAGCTGCACTTGCAGGTTTAAGAGAAGGTGGCAGCGAGGCACAGCTTATCGCGGTCACACAACTGACAAGTACTTCTGAAGAAATGATGAATCTGGAGCAGGGCATACCAGGCAGCATCAATGACAGCATTCTGAAATATGCACAAGTTGCAAAAAACTCCGGACTTGCTGGCGTTGTATGTTCAGCTAATGAAAGCAGGATGATTAAAGATCATCTAGGTTCTTCATTCCTGAAAGTAACTCCAGGTATCCGTACTGTTGATGATGAAGTAGGGGATCAAGTACGTGTGGCGACACCGGAATTTGCTCGGCAGAACGGTTCTACTCATATAGTTGTCGGACGATCTATTACTAAAGATAAGAATCCAGTTGCAAAATATCAGCAAATTAAGAAAGCGTGGGAAACAGAATGTTAAAAGAAGATATAGCTCGTCATTTATTAACTATCGGTGCAGTTGCATTCAGTCCAAATGAACCTTATACATGGGCATCAGGAATTAAAAGTCCGATATACTGCGATAACCGCTTAACAATGTCCTATCCTGATGTACGAGGAGAAGTAGCTGATGGATTAGTATCACTAATCAACACTAATTATCCGGATGTAGAAGTGATTGCCGGAACAGCGACTGCAGGCATTCCGCATGCCGCATTTGTTTCAGAGAGAATGAACCTGCCGATGAGCTATGTTCGTTCTTCTAACAAAAAACATGGCAAAGGCAACCAGATTGAAGGGAAAGTTGAAGCGGGACAAAAAGTCGTCGTCGTTGAAGACTTAATATCAACAGGAGGATCTGCTATTGACGCATGTGATGCTTTAAAGGCACATGGGGCAGATGTACTCGGTATAATTGCAATTTTCAGCTATCAGCTGCAAAAAGGAAAAGACAGACTGGCAGCAGCAGGATATCCATACTTCACTTTGACAGACTTCGATACTTTAGTAGAAGTAGCAGCGGATATGAACAAACTAGATAGCAAGGACATTCAATTAGTCACTGACTTCAGAAACAATCTATAATATTTCAGCCCGTTTATTGTATACTACAGTAAACGGGCTAAAATATTGAGGTGACTTATGGGTAATCGATGGGACCATATTAATTCATTTATAAAAAATAGAAATGAAACGAATAGCATTAAACGTCGGATACAGCCGAAAAACGATAAACGGATTACATTACACGCTCAAGTAGTGAAACCAGTAAAACAGTTTGACTATAAAATCGAAACGTTCATTAATTACGTGTTCTATGCTTTATCAAAACCACATATCATCGTCAATGATGAAGGGAGCAGCCGTTACTTCATATTTGCCTTCTTAAACTTTCTTCTCTATCTAATAGTCCTGTTTTTTGTAGGAAGTACAGCCTCAGGCGGTTTTAAGTGGGAGAATGGTGTGGTGAATATGCTGTTGCAGGGATTGTTCATGATATCACTGATACTTTTTACTTTTTTTATTCAGTTATTGTCCATCAACCGAATGAATACGATTTACAAAGTATTTGTTGATGCAGTCAGTTACTTTTCCTTGCTAATTCTTATCGGTCTTGTTCAGATTATTTTAAATCTGCTGAATCTACCGTTTATTCATGAGCTTGAACTTATTTCATTTCTGATAATAATGAGCGTTCCTATAAGATTATTTATGGCATATAATGAAAAGCATCAATTTGATATTGATGTCTTTAAACTTAATTTAATAGTTATTATTTTGGTGGTTATCTATATGAACATTTCAGAAAGCATACCATGGGGAAACTTTTTGGAAGGCATCAGCTCCCTGAATACTAAGAAATAATTTCAAGGGGATAATTTTTTTGCCTTGAGGAATATCAATCGTAAAATAAGAACCTGATGGAAATTTCCATCAGGTTCTTATTAAATGATATCAAAAAGTTATTCACCAAAAAACTCAGCGTTGATTTTCTCAGCTATTTCATCAATTTCGTCAGATAATAATGACACATATAATTTAATCTTTGGTTCTGTACCTGATGGTCTAAGGGCGATCCAGCCATCACTGAAGAAGAACTTAAGAACATCTGCTTTAGGCAGATTGATTGTTGACTCACCGTTGTCATCTTTACGGAGCTGTGCCTCGTAGTCTTCTACCGCGATGACTTTAAGCCCGGCAATTGATGAAGGTGTGTCCAGTCTTGCTTTAGTCATTATGTCTTGAATTTTCTGCTTACCGCTTTGTCCTTCAAATGTATGTGCAAACAACTTTTCTTCATAATGTCCGTACGTGTTATAAATATGATTCATCTTATCGACAATTGTTTTACCTTCATTTTTCAGCTCACTTGCAAGTTTGATAATCAGAGGAACAATCTGCACGGCATCTTTATCACGTACAAAAGGACTAGCCATGTAACCATAGCTCTCTTCATATCCAAAAATGTATTGATAATCTTCATTCTGCTCAAACTCAGCAATTTTTTCGGCGATGAATTTAAATCCTGTCAGTACGTCGAACATTTTGACATCATTCTTTTCAGCAACGACTTTTCCAAGTTCACTGGTCACAATCGATTTTACTGCAGCACGGTCTTTCATTCCTTCAGTTTGTTCTATACGGTAGGCAAGCAGAAGACTGCCGAGCTGATTGCCATTTAAGTAATGGAAGTCATCACCGACTTTAGCGACAACACCCATTCTGTCAGCGTCCGGATCAGTAGCAATCAAAAGGTCTGCGCCTTGTTCTTTTGCGAGTTCGACTGCCATATCAAAGGCTGCATGGTCTTCTGGATTTGCTGATGCAACACTTGAAAAGTCAGGGTCAGGCGTGCATTGTGCAGTCACTAATTTAAAGTTGCTGAAGTTCAGTGACTCCAATATTTCAGGGATGATGGGAACACTGGTTCCATGAAGGCTTGAAAAAACAACTTTTAAGTCTGATTGAGGAATATCCTGAATCAGATCAATGACCTGCTGTTTATAGCTTTCAATAACTTCAGCATGCGCCTGTTTGACTAACCCGTCTGCTTTTAACTGGTCGAGCGGTTGTACTTCGATATTCAACTCATTATCGATCTGATTAATGTAGCTGCTGACTTTCTGTGATCCGGCAAGCGCCATCTGTCCGCCGTCGGGACCATAAATTTTAATACCGTTATATTCCGGTGGATTATGGCTCGCTGTAATCATCACACCGGCATCTGCCTGTAAATGACGGACTGAATAGGAAAGTTCAGGTGTTGTGTGGTAGCGTTCAAAAATATAGGCAGTGATTCCGTTTGAACCGAGAACAGCAGCAATTTCATCACAAAATTCTTTTGAGAAGTGACGTGTATCATAGGCAATCACGACTGTCGCCTGATCAGTTACTTCGTTTAAATACTTGCTTAAACCATAAGCTACTTTTTGAACAGTGAA
This sequence comes from Macrococcus lamae, assembly GCF_004359545.1. Taxonomy (GTDB): domain Bacteria; phylum Bacillota; class Bacilli; order Staphylococcales; family Staphylococcaceae; genus Macrococcus; species Macrococcus lamae. The sequence goes on along the minus strand of NZ_SCWB01000015.1, from coordinate 23,905 downwards.
TCGGTTTAATCGGTTAGGGCCGAGTCCAATCTTTCCTCTTATTCCTGCTGTGCCGAATGCAAGGTTAGAACTGAAGCTCTCTTCCTTCTGTTCCTCAGACAACTGATTGTACTGTTCCTCTGAAATTAGACTTTCAGATAATTTATTCTCCCATTGTTTTCTAGTTGGCATTTAAAACATCTCCTTGTTTATTAATATGATGTGCGCTTACTCAATACCGCACTTTCAAAAGGTTTCAGCATATATTTGCTTGAAACTTGATCAATCATCTGAGTCGTGCTTAACTCTGTATCGAATACCCCTAAGCGAGGAAGTTCAATCGTACAGCTCTCTTCAGATGGATTAAACATAACAATGAATTCATACTCTGTATCGAATAGTACGGCACCGAAGACTGGTGAAGGACAGTCAAACTTAATAATTCTTGATGTAATATCCTGATAATCTGTCAGACGGAAGACTTTATAATTTCTCTTTAATGCAACAGCTTTTTTGAACACTTCGAGTTCTTTTTCGTATTTTTCTCTCCTGCTCCAGTCAAGTCTATTAATATAATCACTCAAATTATATGTATTTCCATGACCATATTTAGTTCTGAAAAACTCCTGACCCGCATGGATGAAAGGAACCCCTTGACTTAAAACAGTGAATATTGTCGTCATCTGGTGAATGAGCAGTAATTCATTATGTGACCGGTCAACAGAGTAATACATGCGGTCGTATAAAGTATGGTTGTCATGTACCTCACTATAATTAATCGTCTGCTGGACATGCATATCATAATACTGCCCTCTGAAAAGATTGAACATACGGTCAAAAAATTTACCACCGCCATTCATATATCCGGTCTCAGAGATATCAAAGTTGTTACCTTTTAAAGTGTCTCTGAAAAAGTCATTGAAAAAATGAATATGAGGAACAAGATGTCCATTTGAAGGAACAGTCTTCTGATGATCGGGTAACGCTGTATTCAAGTTCCATCCTTCACCAAGCAGCAGAATATTACTATTTCTTTCATATAATACCTCATCTATCATTTTCATTGTATCAATATCGATAGATCCCATTAAGTCGAAACGAAAGCCATCTACTTTAAAATAGTCAGCATAATAGAGAAGAGAATCGACGATGAATTTTCTCGCCATCAACCGTTCAGATGCAAAATCGTTACCGACACCTGTACCGTTGCTGACAGTTAAATCCTCAAAAAACCTAAAATAATAACCAGGAACTAATTTTTCAAATGAAGAAGTAGGGCGATCAAATACATGATTGAACACTACATCAATAATAATCCCTATTCCGTGCTGATGATAATGCATGACCAGCTGTTTTAATTCGAGCAGTCTTTCTTCAGCTTGTTCTGGCACGGTAGAATAACTGCCGTCAGGTGTCTGAAAATGTAACGGATCATATCCCCAGTTGTAACTATCTTTAAACTTTATGTCATCTACTTTAGCGAAATCATTGATTGGCAGTAATTCTACATGGGTGACACCGAGTGACGAGATGTAATCAATCCCTGTGCTCAATCCATCATCAGTAGTAGTTCCGCTCTGAATCATACCAGCGAATTTTCCTCGTTTTTCTGGCGATACCCCACTATTTGGATGCATTGAAAAATCACGCACATGTACTTCGTAAATAATACTTTCTTCCGGTTTGATACTTGGTAGCATATGGTCACTGAAGCAAGCAGGTTCAATTTTTGGATCTACTATAACTCCCGCTGCTGCATTTAAAGTCAGACCTTTCGTATAAGGATCTATTACATAATGATATTCATGGTTAGTCGCAACACCATATATATAGTTCTTATTATGAAAGTCACCCATTAATGTGATGGTCCAGTTGCCATCTTTATAGGTCATGGGGTGTTTAATATCATCTATGATGACATCCGCGTATGCGGCAACAGGCGACCATAATGTAAAGCATGTTTGATTATGATGATAAACAGCGCCATATTCAGTACCGAGTTGCTGAAACTTTGCATCAAATTCCTGTGTTCTGACTATTTGTCCAATGTAAAGAGGATAGCTTTCTTCATTAAAATGAAGCCACCAGAGATGATGCAGCTCAATGTTTATTTCTGTTTTAAACGTATACACCCCGTCATGATGACAGCGATAAGAAACTGGTAACGTCATTTCATCACAACTGATGACAGCCCCGGAGAAATAATGCCAGGGATTATCTACAGTATGATAAGGCAGGTTGATTTCTGAAAAACTATCAATATAGCCTGTATATTTCATCGTACGCCTCCCCAATGAACTACATTCATTATAAACTTACGTACCATTCAATTCTATTAGCAGCCTCATGTTTTTCAAAATAAATTGAACATTCTTTCTATTTTATAATTTATTGTTATACTTCATGAGTATTTATAAGTACAATAGTTAAGAAGTCAGTTAAATTAGTTTTTATGCATAATATTATAGGGTATAAAATAATATATATAACCACTTGCATAGTGAAACGAAAGGGATGATGATATGTATGAACTTTCTGATTTGGATCAATATTTATTTCATCAAGGAACTCACTATGAGGCTTATCGATTTTTAGGTTCTCATTATATACCGGAAAGTAATGAGACGATATTTACTGTATGGGCACCTCAAGCCCATGCAGTTGCTATAGCAGTTGATGATAATAACTGGACAGGTGAAGGATACGAACTGCAAAAATTATCTGAGCAAGGGTTATGGACAGGACAATTTGATGTTCAACCTGGAACTGCATACAAATATTTCATAAGGACAGACAATGGATTTCAGTTGAAAGCTGATCCTTACGCTAGAACCGCTGAAATTAGGCCGCGTACTGCATCAGTAGTCACTGCTCCGTCTACTTATAAATGGAATGATATGAGCTGGCAGAAAAATAAAGAAAATAAAAATCCTTACACTAGTGCAATAAATATTTATGAAGTGCATTTAGGAACGTGGAAGAAGCATGATATAGAATGGACTGAGGACATGAGCATCGACAGTTATACAGATGCCACCTTTTACAGTTATAGAGAAATGGCTGCAGAATTAGTTCCCTATGTCAAAGAGATGGGATATACACATGTTGAGTTTTTACCGCTTACTGAACACCCATTTGATTTATCATGGGGTTACCAGGTCACGGGTTACTATGCACCTACTTCCCGTTTCGGTACACCGGAAGACTTTAAATATTTAGTGGACTGTTTTCATCAAGCTGGAATCGGTGTATTGATGGACTGGGTTCCAGCTCATTTTTGTAAAGATGAGCATGGACTAAGACAATTTGATGGCAGACCACTCTATGAATACAGCGATCCAAAGCGAGCTGAAAAAAGAGGCTGGGGAACACTGACATTTGATTTCGGACGTAATGAAGTTCAGAGTTTTCTTGTTTCAAATGCGAATTTCTGGCTGAAGGAATTTCATTTAGACGGACTTAGAGTTGATGCCGTCCATAGTATGACAGATTTAAACTTCGAGAATTATACAGAGGAAGAAAAAATATATAATGATGAAGGTTCGAGCGAACATAAAGAAGCTGTGGCCTTTATTAAAAAGTTAAATACAGTTCTGTTCGACTATCACCCACAGGCTCTTATCATGGCAGAGGATTCTTCTGATATGCCGCTGGTCACTGCTCCGGTTGAGCACGGGGGGCTTGGATTTAATTTTAAATGGGATCTTGGGTTTATGCATGATACGCTCGATTACTTTGAACTTGATCAAGGAGCAAGACCTTATAATCATCAGTTTTTAACATTTCCGATGATGTATCGTTACAATGAAAACTATGTACTGCCTTTTTCTCATGATGAAGTAGTGCACGGCAAACTGTCAATGCTCGATAAGATGCCAGGAGATCAATGGCAGAAATTTGCCAATTTAAGAGCATTATACGGGTATATGATGACATATCCCGGTAAAAAACTTCTGTTTATGGGAAGTGAGCTTGGTCTATACTCCGAATGGAAAGATAAAGAACAGATAGATTGGTTTCTACTTAAGTATCCGTTTCATCATGGTATGCAGAAATATGTGAAAGCTTTAAATGAATTTTACAGCAAGCATCCTGAATTATATGAACAGGATTATGATCCGCAAGGTTTTGACTGGATTGATGTAGATAATAATGAACAATCTATTATCAGTTATATCCGGACAAGTGCAGTAGGAGAACAGCTAATAGTCGTCCTCAACTTCACGGGACAAGTACATTATGATTATGTGCTCGGTGTTCCAGCTGAGGGCAGCTATCAGGAAATTTTTAATTCAGACCATGAGGACTTTGGAGGCTCAAACCAACTTGTCAATGATATACTCTTATCAAGTAAATTGGCGGTAAATGGGTATAATCAAAGTATCAAAACAAAACTGCCACCATTTGGTATGACCGTTTATAAGCAGATGGATAAAGCAGAAAAAATAACTAATGCTGGAGGAATATAAGATGAGTACAGAAGTAGTGGGAATGTTATTAGCGGGCGGTAAAGGCACACGTCTAGGACAATTGACGAAGGAAATTGCCAAACCAGCAGTGCCATTTGGTGGAAAATACCGCATCATTGATTTTACGCTGAGCAATTTGTCAAACTCAGATATCAGCACTGTAGGTGTTCTTGTACAATATTCACCATTAATGTTGAACCGGCATATTGGTATGGGTAAACCGTGGGGGCTGGATAAACAAGAAGGCGGCATTACTGTACTTGCACCATTTGCAAACCAGACCGGAGCATCGTGGTTTGAAGGAACAGCAGATGCCATCACTAAAAATATTCACTTTATCGATCAATATGATCCGGAGTACTTGCTGATTTTATCTGGAGATCATATTTATCAGATGGACTATCAAGCAATGCTTGACTTCCATAAAGCTCAGCAGTCAGATGCAACTATCTCAGTGATTGAAGTACCGATCGAAGAAGCATCACGTTTTGGAATTTTAAATACAGAAGATGATTTGAAAATTTATGAGTTTGATGAAAAACCAAAAGAACCAAAAAACAATCTTGCTTCAATGGGTATTTACATTTTCAATTGGAAAGTACTGCGTGATTATTTACTGGAAGATGAAAAAGATACTAATTCGGAACATGACTTCGGCAATGATATTATTCCTAAAATGCTGAATGATGATAGACGGTTATATGCTTACCGCTTTGATGGATACTGGAAAGATGTCGGAACAATCCAGTCATACTGGGAAGCCAATATGGATCTGCTTGAAGAAGATCTTGCAAAACTTCTGAACAGTAAAACATGGCCGACCTATTCACATGAATCGAACCTTCCGCCTCAGTTCATTGGTGACAATGCAAACATCACTAATTCTCTCGTCTGTCCTGGGTCATTTATTTTCGGTGAAGTGACGCGTTCTGTTTTATTCAGTGAAGTAACAGTAGAAGAAGGTGCGAAAGTAACAGAAGCGATTATCCATCCGAAAGCTGTCATTGGTAAAAATGCAGTCGTTAATAAAGCAATCATTATGGAAGATATTACAATTCCTGACGGAGCAGTAGTTGATGGTTCTACTGAAGAAGAACCAATTGTTGTAGGTCCGGAAAATATTAGAAATTTTATCAATGGAGGTAAATAATCATGCGTTCTTTAATGGGTTTAATTAATTTAGCGAACGAACACGATTTTCTTGAAGAGCTGACTTATTTCAGAAATGGAGCTAGTGTTCCTTTTGCCGGACGTTACCGTATCATTGATTTTACGATTTCTAATATGGTGAATACAGGCGCAAATGAAATCGGAATTTTCACTAATCAGAAATACCGGGCGTTAATGGATCATCTTGAAAATGGAGATAACTTCGGTCTTGATGATAAAAATTCCCGGTTATTCGTACTTCCTCCTGACTGGCATGATCCTACAGATATTTCGCGTGGAGATCTGCGGCATTTTCATAACAATCGCGATTATTTCAATCGTTCTAACGCGACTGACGTCATTATTTCAGGCTCGCAGTTTATCTGTAATATGGACTTTAAAGAAGCGTTGAAGCAGCATGTAGATACAGGTGCTGATGTAACGTTGATCGCAGAGCACAAAGTAACACTTGAAGAAATGCATCAACCTTTATTGCGGATTAATGATGAAGACGGCAAAGTTGTATTCCTTAACCATGATCAAGAGAATCATCATATTTTCACAGGTACGTATATAGTGAAGAAAGAAAAATTGATTGATATCGTCGATTTCTGTATTCAGAACTATAAAGATAACTTCTTCATACAAGGGATCCAGGAACGACTGGATCAATTAAATGTCAAATATTTTGATATTGAAGAAAGAACGATGTATATTAATTCCTTGAAAAATTTCTACCGTAGTAATATGTCTATTCTCGATCCAGTAGTATACAAAGAAATTTTTATGAAAAATCAAAGAATCCGTACAAAAACTTCGAGTCAACCGCCAGCAAAATATTTAAATGATTGTGTTGTAAAGAATTCAACAGTTGCAAATGGCTGTGTCATTGAAGGGGATGTTGAAAACAGCATCATCTACCGCGGTGTTAAAATAGCTAAAGGTGCTGTTGTTAAAAATTCTATCATCATGACAAACTGCACAATTGGTGAAGGTGTTATTATAGAAAATGTGATACTGGATAAAGATGTCACTGTTAATGCACATCAACGTTTAATCGGTTCTACAGATAAACCGTATGTTGTTGCAAAGCGACAAACAATCTAAATGAGGTAAACTATTATGAAAAAAATATTATACGTGGCGTCTGAATGTACACCATTCTTCAAATCGGGAGGGCTTGCTGATGTAATCGGCAGCCTTCCGCAGTATTTAAACAAAACAAAAAAATGCGACGTACGTGTCATTCTCCCGTTATATAAACAATTAAAGGAAGAATACCGTGCACAATTAAAAGAAGTGATGATTTATGATACTCAAGTGGGCTGGCGTGAACAGTATACTGGTATATATGAAATGGAATATAATGGTGTTCATTATTATTTCGTTGATAACGAATATTACTTCAACAGAGAAAGCCTGTACGGTTACATCGATGATGGCGAGCGGTTCATTTATTTCTCCAGCGCGGTAATCGAATTTATTTATCGTGGTGACTTTAAACCGGATGTACTCCATGGTCATGACTGGCAGGCAGCGACTGCTGTAGCTCTTTGCAATATTAAAAAGCCGGTTGAAGGCATCCGGACTATTTTCACGATTCATAATATACTGTATCAAGGCTGGTTGATGCATAGCGCGTTTGAGGAACTGTTGAATATCGATAGAATTCATTTCGCAGGGTTTGAATGGGAAGGGATGCTCAACTTAATGAAAGCCGGCATTTTCCATGCCGATAAAATCACGACAGTATCACCGACTTATGCTGAGGAAATTAAATCGGATTACTACGGTGAGGGCTTACAATGGATGCTGCAACTGCGCAGTCCCGATCTGATTGGTATCGTCAATGGTATTGATGTAGACGATTACAATCCGATGAAAGATAGTAATCTACAGGTCAATTATAAAACGTCTATCCCAAAGAAACGCGAAAACAAAAAATCACTGCAGCAGGAATTAGGTCTTTCTGTCGATTCAAATGTTCCGATGTTTTCTATTATTACCCGAATGGTCGAACAAAAAGGACTTCATTTAGTAATGGCAGTACTTGAAGAATTTATTCAGCAGAATGTGCAGATTGTAGTTCTAGGTAATGGTTTGTATGAATTCGAATCTTATTTCAATTATTTAGCGAATAAATATCCTGATAAAGTACATGTCACGATTGGTTTTAATGAAGGATTCTCACGTAAAATATATGCGGCAAGTGACTTCTTTATCATGCCGTCATTGTTCGAACCATGTGGATTATCACAGCTGATCGCCCTGCAATATAAAGCCATCCCGATCGTTCGTGAGACAGGCGGTCTGAAAGACACTGTCGTTCCTTTTGATATTTATAATGGTGTAGGAACAGGATTTACTTTTGTCAACTATAATGCTCATGAACTTCTCGATAAATTAAATGAAGCGCTTCGTGTTTATCACAATACTGAAAGTTATAAAGTTTTAATTAAAAATATTTCTAAAGCCAACAATAGCTGGGCGAAATCTGCTAATCAGTATTTAGAAATTTATTAAGGAGCGTTATTATGAGAACATTTACAAAATATGAGTTCCATAATCTTTTGGAAGACAAGCTCCATAAGCAGCGCATGACGACAGTTAATGAAGCTACAAATACTGACTTGTTCTATGCGATTGCAGCAATTATCAATGATGAAGTGCATCAGACCGCTCTTGAAACGATGAAAAGACACCATCAGAATAAAGAAAGACAAGTTTCCTATCTCTCTCTGGAATTTTTAATTGGTCGTCTTATTGAAAGTAATTTAATTAATACAGGATTTAAATCAGTATGTGATGAAGTGCTGATCGATCTCGGTAAAGATCCGCGTCATGTTTACCATGAAGAAGAAGATGCAGCACTAGGTAACGGTGGCCTTGGTCGCCTGGCTGCATGTTTTCTGGATTCTATTGCAAGTCTAGGCCTTGCTGGAAACGGTTTTGGTATCCGCTACCGATACGGTCTATTCGAGCAGCGGATTGTTTCCGGAGAGCAGATTGAACTTCCAGATAACTGGCTGAAAGAACCATATCCATGGGAGACAAGAAAGTTCGAAGAAACAGTGATTGTCAACTTTGGTGGTACAGTGGATTACACAATCGATGAGCATGACAATATGCATTTTACATTTAACAATCAGGAAAAAGTTCAGGCAGTGCCTTATGATGTCAGCATTGTCGGTTATCATAATGACGTTGTCAATAACTTAAGACTGTGGAAAGCTGAAGCATTTAATCGTGTGGATGACGGTCATGGTTATGATAACCGCCTGAACTACATGAACAATGTAGAGAGAATCTCAGGTGTTCTTTACCCGGATGATGAGAGTGACGATGGCAAACTGCTGCGTCTAAAGCAGCAGTATTTCCTAGTATCTGCTACGCTTCAGACACTGATTAAGAGGTTTAAAAGTATACATGAGCTTCCTCTCACGCAGTTCCACGAAAAAAATGTGATTCAAATCAATGATACGCACCCGACGCTCGGTATTCCTGAACTGATGAGAATTTTGATGGATGAAGAAGGTCTGTCATGGAAAGAAGCCTGGTATATAACAAGCCATACATTTGCTTATACGAATCATACAATCATGCAGGAAGCACTTGAAAAATGGTCATACGATCTGGTCAAGCAGCTGAATCCACGAGTGTTGATGATTATTGAAGAAATTAATCGTCAGTTCTGTCTCGATATATCAGAAGATCAGTTGAAAGACCTTTCCGTTATTGACGATGGTGTTGTTCATATGAGCAGACTTGCAATTATCGGAAGCTTCAGTGTCAATGGTGTTGCAGCCCTTCACAGTGACATCATTAAGAAGCATACTTTCAATGATTTCTATCAGCTGGACGAGGAGAAGTTCAATAACAAGACAAACGGAATTACGCATCGACGCTGGCTGTTGAATGCCAATCCTGGGCTCAGCCGCTTAATTACATCAAAAATCGGCGATTCATGGATAGCTCATCCTGATCAGTTGAGACAACTTCTTGATTTTAAGGATGATGAGAATTTTCTAAGTGAACTTGATGCTGTGAAAGTGAAAAATAAACAGCATTTAAAGAAAGTCATTTTTCAGAAGACTGGTATTGAAGTTAACGAGAACTCTATTTTTGACGTACAGATTAAACGTCTGCATGAATACAAAAGACAGCTGCTGAATGTCTTTCATATTATTTATCTCTATCATGAAATTAAAGATAACCCGACGATGGAAGTGCAGCCGAGAACGTTTATCTTTGGTGCAAAAGCCGCACCTGGTTATAAACGCGCCAAAGAAATCATCCGACTTATTCATGCTGTTGCCAATGTTATTAATAATGATGACGACGTAGCAGACAGAATAAAAGTCGTATTTCTTGAAAATTATAATGTCAGTCTTGCTGAAGATATTATTCCGGCCGCTGAGATTTCTGAACAGATTTCCACTGCTTCAATGGAGGCATCCGGTACAGGGAATATGAAGATGATGATGAACGGTGCAGTCACACTCGGAACTATGGACGGTGCGAACGTGGAAATAGACGAACGTGTAGGTCGAGATCATATTATTATTTTTGGTCTGTCTTCTGATAAAGTCATTGATTATCAGAATAACGGAGGCTACCGGGCACGTGAAGTTTACCAGACGGACGAGCGAATCAAGAGAATTATGGATGAATTAAATGATGATACATTCACTAACGGGAAGTCCTTTAATGATTTGTACTATCATTTGTTGAAGGACAATGATCCATATTTTATACTGAGAGATTTTGACACTTACGTAGATGCCGAGAAGCGGGCAGCTGCTCTATATAACGATAAGAAAAAATGGAATCAGATGAGTCTGGTTAATATAGCGGAGTCCGGATATTTCTCAAGTGACCGTACGATTAAAGATTACAATGAGGATATTTGGAAATTGAACTGAATTTTTTAGTATCATAAAAAGTATATAATACAGCCATGACTGAGATTGGGCAGTCATGGCTGTATTAATGTATTGTTGTGATTGATTATTCTTTAATTCTCATTCGATCCACCTGATTTTTGTCTGGTGTCGCATATACAGTAGCTTGATCAGTATAGGTGACAAAGCCGGGTCTCGCACCACTTGGTTTGTGAACATGTTTGATCAATGTGAAATCAACGGGCACCTGGGCAGACTGGCTGGCCTTGGAATAAAAACTTGCGATGACAGCTGCTTCAATGATCGTCTCGTCCGATGGCTCTTTCGACTGTATGACGACATGTGATCCAGGAATATCCTTCGTATGCAGCCAAGTATGATCATTTCTTGCTACTTTATTGGTCAGATAATCATTCTGTATATTATTTTTACCGACAAGAATATCTGTGCCGTCAGATGACTTGTATTTTTCCAGCTGAATCTTTTGTTTCTTTGTCGCTTTGGTCTTCTGGCGCTTTTTCATCAGACCTTGTTCCTGCAGCTCTTCGCGTATACCTTCGATATCTTCATATGAGATAAAGGCAAGCTGCGCTTCCAGCGTTTCAAGATAGGTGATTTCCTGTTTCGTTTCTGCGATTTGTTCCAGCGCATGAACTTTACGGGTTTTCATTTTATTGTACTGCTTATAATAATACTGAGCATTTTCTGCTGGTGACTTTCTTGGATTAAGTGGAATGGTAATTGTCTTATTTGTGTAGTAGTTCAATGCATCGAATTCACTTAGTCCCGCTTTTAACTGGTACATATTAGCAGTAATGAGTTCGCCGTAGAGCTGAATATCATCCATCTGCTCTGCCTCTTCAAGCTCGTGAATGAGTTTTGCAAGCTTTTTCTCATCTTTCTGCAATAGCTGTGAGATATGACGGCTTAAGTCGATGCTTCTTGATTTTATCCGCTCTCGTTCTCCTCGTTCATTATAATAATCATCAAGCAGCTCAGACAATGTACTAAATGTTTTTTCAGGAGTGCCAAGTGTCTCGAGCAGCATGAAATAAAAGAATTCTTTAGCGCCGTGCGCGTAGTAGACGGGTTGAACAGTATTCATATGTGTTTTAAAGAGCTGGAAAGCCTCGTCAATATCACTATCGAGCGCAAGCATTTCGTCTATCGCGAGAGGACTGAAACCTTCCAGTTGGTTAAGCAGCTGTTTTTTTAGCGGCATGTCACTAGTCAATAATGGTGTGACTGTTGCCAGCTCAAACGGATTATGTTTTTTAGCAGTCGGCGGTTCCTCGTAAGTGAAGCCCGGCATGATCGTCCGAGCAGCATTCGTATTGGGAGTCAGATGCTTCATGCTCTCCAAGATCTTTAAATCGCTGTCAGTTAAGATTACGTTACTATGTTTGCCCATCAATTCAATAATCAGCTTCCGTTGAACCGGATCTCCGATTTCATCCGTATTGTCAAAATCGATGACAATGATTCTATCGTTTCCTAATTGTGTAAAATTTTTCAGGATACCACCTTCAAGGTGCTTTCTCAGCACACGTAGAAACATAGGCGGTTCAAATGGATTGGAATACTTTTTCTCCGTTATATGGAAACGAGCGAAATTTGGATGACCAGATATAATCAGCTGCTGATTCTTTCTCATGGCTCTCACTGTTAATATAATCGTCTGATTATCTGGCTGTGTCACACGATTAATTCTTCCGCTCTTTAAAAAGTCCAGTTCTGCAATCATTTTTCCTGTAAATAAACCATCAAATGCCATTACTTTTCACCTCATTTATCATTAATATAGTGTATCATGATTTAAAAGGCTAAACATTAAAGATGAATAATTTATTGAACCATGTATTTTTAGCATGATTTGTGATAAATTAAGTTATAACGAATTTATAAGCAGAAAGGTCGTCGCAATGAATACAGAAAAAGGATTGCTCATTGTTTTGTCCGGCCCATCAGGTGTCGGCAAGGGTACTGTCAGAAAAGCGATATTCGATGATCCGATTACGGATTTTGAATATTCCATTTCAATGACTACTCGCAAGATGAGAGTAGGAGAAATAGATGGTGTAGATTATTTCTTTAAATCAAGAGAAGAATTTGAAGCTTTGATTGAAGCGGATGAATTCATTGAATATGCTGAATATGTTGGCAATTATTACGGGACACCAGTACAATATGTGAGAGAGACGATGGACGCCGGCAAAGATGTTTTTCTGGAAATTGAAGTCGAAGGCGCGAAACAAGTTCGCAGAAAGTTTCCGGATGCTCTGTTTATCTTTTTAGCACCACCGTCACTTGCCCACCTGGAGGAACGACTCATTGGGCGAGGTACTGAATCAAAAGATGTCATTGCCTACAGAATTTCAGAAGCGAGAAAAGAAGTCGAAATGATGAATCTTTATGATTACGTTGTCGTCAATGATGAAGTGCTGGAAGCGAAACGTAAAATTCAGACCATCGTTGAAGCTGAGCATTTAAAGCGTGAACGTATAGAAGCGAGATTCAGAAAAATGTTATTGGAGGCCAAAAAATAATGTTATATCCACCACTTGATCAAATTAAAGAAAACGTCAATTCAAAATATTTAGTCGTTACATTGGCAGCTAAACGTGCCCGTGAATTACAGGACAATCCAGATTCAAATTTATTGGAGCGCTACGTATCTTATAAACCTGTTGGTCAGTCACTTGAAGAGATTGCACAAGGTAAAATTCATATCATCGAAGAATAATTGCACGGGCGGATTGATTTCTGCTCGTTTTTATTTTGCTGATTACTAACGAATAGTGTGATCATTCATTAAAACTAGAATATCATGCATAATCCTAACGGGTGGCATCATCATTCATCAAGTATTATAATAATAAGAGCAGCAGAAATGAACGTTAATCTGGCAAACTTGTTTGTCAGATTTTTTATAGGAGGAGACATGAAAATACTATTGAATGTGACAGGTGGAATCGCTGTCTACAAGGCCATTGACTTAACGAGTAAGCTTGTTCAGGCGGGTCACGAAGTAAAAGTTCTGATGACTGAATCAGCGCAAAAGTTTGTGACACCGCTTCCTTTTCAGGCGTTAAGCCGCAACGAAGTTCATACTGATTTGTTTGATGAAACCAATCCGGAAGTCGTCAAACATATTGATCTTGCAGACTGGGCGGATATCAATGTCATCGCTCCGGCGACGGCCGCAACTATCGGCAGGCTTGCTCACGGTATCGCTGATAATATGGTAACTACGACGTTGATTGCATCGACAAAACCGACATTAATTGCTCCTGCGATGAACAGCAATATGTATCGAAATCCTGCTGTACAGCGTAATATGCAGCTTCTGAGAGAGATGAATTATCACTTCATCGATCCGAACAGCGGATTCCTGGCATGCGGCTACATTGCCGAAGGGCGTATGGCAGAGCCAATGGAAATCATTGAAGCAATCAATACATTTGTAACTGCGCAGAAATATAATAATGATTACGCAGGAAAACGGCTGCTCGTTACAGCAGGTCCTACAATTGAGCGCATTGACGCAGTAAGGTATATGACGAATAATTCAACTGGACGCATGGGTTATGCGCTTGCAGAGGCAGCAGCCTCGCGCGGTGCCATCGTGACTTTAGTGAGTGGTCCGGTCCATATTGCACCTCCTAAAGGAGTCAGTGTCGTCAATGTAGAAAGCGCGGAAGAAATGTTTGAAGCAGTAACCTCACGTATGGAGGAGCAGGACATCATCGTTAAAGCAGCAGCTGTTGCAGACTATACTCCAGTGTCCCGCCTTACTGGAAAACTTAAGAAACAGGAAGGTAGTCTTGATCTGTCATTCAAACGGACAACCGATATATTGAAATATCTCGGAGAACATAAAACTCATCACTATCTTGCTGGATTTGCAGCAGAGACTGAACAAGTAGCAGCGTATGCAAAAGGGAAACTTGAGAAGAAAAATGCTGACGTTATTATAGCGAATAATGTGGGAGATACATCCATCGGTTTTAAGTCGAATAATAATGCAGTGGAACTGTTCTTTAAAGATGGCAGTTCACATATCATTGAAAAAATGCCTAAAATTGATGTGGCTCATGAAATATTAACAGCGATAAAGAAGGATGATCATGTACGCTAAGATTGTAGTAGATGTAAATGCGAAACGGGTCGATAAACTATTTGATTATGCAGTACCAGCAGAACTTGAAAAACTCATGGCAGTCGGTATGCGTGTCGTTGTACCATTCGGTCCGAGAAAGATTCAAGGATATGTCATTGAGCTATTTGAAGGGGATTCTGATAGACAGCTAAAAGCCATTCACTGTATCCAGGATGTCACGCCGGAACTGAATTCAGAACTTATTGAACTAAGTGCGTGGATGCAGAAGACTCATATTGCTAAGCGTATTGCAGTGCTGGATGTCATGCTTCCGAACGCCGTTAAAGGCAAGTATCATAAAGTCTATAGATTAGTTGATGAAGACGTTCCGGAAAACATTAAAGTTCTCTTCAATAAACAGGGAATGAAGAAAATTGGGGAATGCTCATTAAATGATATTACACTTCTAAGACCATTGATTGAATCGGGTGAAGTCATCGAGGATATTGATGTCAGTCAGCAGCAGCGAATTAAAACTCAAAAAGCAGTAACGCTTGCAGATATGGATGTTGATTCTGCACTTAATAGTTTGCGCACAGACAAACAGAAATCACTCGTTGAACTCGTCGCTGACAATAAAATAATGACATTAAAAGAATTAAAAGATATGGATTATTCTCCGGCCGTAGTAAATGGAGTCGTAAAGAAAGGTCTGTTGAAGAAGATTGATGTCGAGGATGTCAGAGACCCTTATAAAGACCGTGTCTTTTTTGCGGATGAGAAAAAAACATTATTGCCGGAACAACAAGAAGCATATAACGCTGTCAAAGAAGCAATTGATGCTGAAAGAAACGACGTATTTCTCCTTCATGGTATAACGGGAAGCGGAAAAACAGAGGTCTATTTGCAGACCATTTCTGATGTGCTGGACAAAGGTATGACCGCACTCATGCTAGTACCGGAAATAGCTTTGACTCCTCAGATGGTTGAACGATTTAAAGCACGTTTCGGCGATGAAGTGGCGGTACTGCATTCTGGTTTAAGTGCAGGAGAACGTTATGATGAATGGCGCAAAATCAGAAGCGGAGAAGCTCGCGTATCAGTTGGTGCTCGTTCCAGCGTCTTTGCACCTTTCAAACATCTTGGTCTCATCATTATTGATGAAGAACATGAGGCAAGTTACAAGCAGGCAGATTATCCACGATATCACGCTCGTGATATTGCACTGTGGCGCGCGGAATACCACCAATGTCCAGTAATACTTGGAAGTGCTACACCGTCACTCGAAAGCTATGCTCGTGCAGAAAAAGGCGTCTATACGATGCTCACTATAAATGAAAGAGCCAATCAGTTTCCTGTACCTTCAGTGCACGTCGTCAATATGCGGGAAGAACTAGCAGCAGGAAACCGGTCTATGTTTTCAGAAACACTGACGACAGCCATCAATGACCGCATCCAAAAAGGAGAACAGATTGTCCTGTTCTTGAATCGACGGGGTCATGCTCAGTTCATGCTATGTCGCGACTGTGGATATGTGCCGCAGTGTCCAAACTGCGACATCAGTCTGACATATCATAAAGTGACCGACGATTTGAAATGTCATTACTGTGGTTATAAGGAACCGAAAGTATTAAAATGTCCGAGCTGTGACAGCGATCATATTCGTGAAATGGGCGTCGGGACACAGAAAGTTGAAGAACTGATCTACAAACATTTTGACGGTGCTAAAGTCATCCGGATGGACAATGACACAACAACCAGAAAAGGTTCACACGAACGGCTGCTGAGCCAGTTTAAAAACGGCGAAGCAAATATTCTGCTTGGTACGCAGATGATAGCAAAAGGTCTGGATTTCCCGAATATCACTTTAGTCGGCGTGCTTAATGCAGACACGATGCTTAATCTCCCTGATTTCAGGTCCGCAGAACGTACGTATCAACTGCTGACGCAGGTCGCCGGTCGTGCCGGACGAGCAGAAAAAGAGGGTCACGTCATTATCCAGACATATAATCCTGATCATTATGCAATTGAACACGCAAAGAATAACGACTTCCTTGGTTTCTATAATCAAGAGATGCAGTTCAGGAAAGTCGGAAAATATCCGCCTTATTTCTATTTAGTTAACCTGGTTTTCAGTCACAGAGATATGAAAGAGGTTCTGCTTGAAAGCAGGCATATTCATGAAGTACTGCTGCAGCATCTTAGTCCTGGCAGTTTTGTCCTTGGACCGGCTCCATGTGCTATCGGAAGAATCAATAATCAGTATAGATTTCAGATTATTATCAAGTTTAAATCTGAACCTGATCTGTTGACTGCCTTGATGTATCTAGATGATTATTACTATGATAAGTTTGTAAAAGATAAATTTTCGTTAAGTATTGACATCAATCCTCAATCCATGATGTAAAGTTGAAAATGGTGACAAAATACACTTTATGTGCTATAGTATTTTAGTAAATAAGTTGAGCTGCTCGCATAACTGCAAGCAGCTGTTTTTATGCTCAATACCTTGCTATAAGTAGCATTTATCCTATATACTATTATGATTGCATATGAATCAAGTACAACAACAAGAAATGAGGATAATGATGGCAATAAAATCATTGATTAATGATAGCAGCCCTTTGCTGCATAGAGAAGTTAAAGATGTCACTGAGTTCGACAGCTCACTCCGTGAACTGATCGCAGATCTCGAAGATACGATGTTTGATGCTGATGGTGTTGGCATTGCAGCCCCGCAGATCGGAGTCGATTTAAAAGTCGCGCTGGTCGATATGGAAGAAGAAGGTATTCTGCAGCTGATCAATCCCGAAATTATTCACTATTCTAAAGAGACAACATTAGATATTGAAGGATGCTTAAGTCTGCCGGATATATTCGGTGAAGTGCCGAGAAGTGTAAAAATTGAACTGAAGGCACAAGATGCATCTGGAAGAGCAGTAGAAATGACTGCATTTGATGATGTCGCACGTGCTATTCAACATGAAGTGGACCATCTCTATGGTAAATTATTTACTGAAAAAATGACGAGACAAATCAGCCTGGAAGAATTGGAGGAAATGTATAGCGATGACGAAGATCATATTCATGGGAACGCCTGATTTCTCAAGTCCAATACTTGAGAGATTAGCAGCAAATTATAACGTTATAGCGGTTGTGACACAGCCTGACAAACCAGTCGGACGAAAAAAAATAATGACACCACCGCCTGTGAAAGTAACAGCTGAACAGTTGAATATTCCTGTCTATCAACCTGTAAAGCTGACTGGTTCACAAGAGCTAGACGAGATTATTTCTCTCAAACCGGATTTGATTGTCACAGCAGCATATGGCCAGCTGCTGCCGGAACGTCTGCTGGAAACACCGCAGTACGGATGCATTAACGTTCACGCAAGTCTACTGCCGAAGTATCGGGGTGGTGCGCCCATTCACTATGCTGTGATCAACGGAGAACAAGAAACGGGAGTCTCTATTATGTACATGGTGAAAAAACTGGATGCAGGTGATGTGATCAGTCAGCGTGTTATTTCAATAGAGCAGAATGATACTGTTGGAACAGTACATGATAAACTATCGGCCCTTGGAGTTGAACTGCTGATGGAGACACTCCCTTCTATTATTGAAGGAACAAATTCGCGTACTCCACAGGACGAATCAGCAGTGACTTTCGCCTCAAATATTTCTCGTGAAGATGAATATGTAGACTTTAATCGGTCGGCACTTGAGGTCTATAATCAGATCAGAGGATTATCACCATGGCCAGTGGGATATGCGAACTTATCAGGAAAACCGATGAAATTATGGCATGCTGAGTTAACTGAAGGTGAAGGTACTCCTGGTCAGATTCTTCGTGCTGATAAAGACGGCATCGTCGTAGCAGCATTAGATGGAGCCGTGCTGTTGACAGAAATACAGCCGGCCGGTAAAAAACGAATGACTGCAGCGAGCTTTGCTGCTGGTCAGCAGAAAGAAATAACGGGGACGGTTTTCAATGAAGGATAATAACGTAAGACTGACAGCGCTCAATATACTGGATCAAGTGATAACAGAAGGCGGTTACAGTAATCTTCTGATTAATGATGCCATCAAGTCAGGCGGCATTGAAGTGCAGGACCGCGCACTATTGACAGAACTTGTCTATGGTACGCTGCAGCATAAACTGACACTTGAATATTATCTTGAACCTTTCATCAAGACGAATATTAAAGGCTGGATGCGACGTTTATTAATGATGAGCGTCTACCAGGCTGTCTATTTAACAAAAATACCAGATCATGCCATCATCAATGAAGCAGTAGAAATTACGAAGCGCCGAGGATCGATTGCCGGTGCTAACACGATGAATGCAATTTTACGTAACTTCCAGCGATCACCGCTGCGTGATTTTAATGATATAAAAGATGAGCTGAAAAGAATCAGCATAGAAACAAGTACACCGCTCTGGCTCGTCAAGCACTGGAAGACGCATTTTGGCCTTGAGGTTACAAAGAAAATCTGTGCGAACCTGCTTGAACGGCCTGATACAAGTATCCGTGTCAACACGACCCGGTTGACTGTGGAAGAAGCAATTCATCATCTTACTGCTGACGGCTATACAGTTAAGCAGTCGGCCATAGTGCCGGAATGTCTCTTTATTGATGGACCACCAATCGTTCAGACCCGCCTCTTTAAAGACGGTCTGGTCAGCATTCAGGACGCATCTAGTATGTTAGTGGCTCACATCATGGACCCACAGCCAAATGACATAATTCTAGATACATGCAGTGCACCTGGCGGTAAAACATGCCATATTGCAGAACGTCTGAATCATACAGGTCATATCGATGCTTTTGATATACATGAACATAAACTTGAACTGATAGACTTCAACTTGCGTAAGCTGCGCTTGACTAATGTGACCGTAGGCTTGCATGACGCACGTGCACCCTTTGACAGACAGTATGACAAAGTACTCGTCGATGCACCGTGCAGCGGTCTCGGCGTTGCTAAACGTAAGCCGGAGATTAAATATGAGAAAACACAAAAAGATATTGACCAGCTCTGGCCGCTGCAGCTGGATATTCTTCTGAACGCAGCAGATAGTGTCAAGCCAGGTGGATTACTCATATATTCCACTTGTACGATTGAACAGATGGAAAATGACAATGTCGTCTATTCGTTTATTAAACAGAACAAAGACTTTGACATCGAACCGATACAGCTCGGCGATGTAACGCATAAAACATTACAGATTCTGCCGCATGACTTTAATGCAGACGGATTCTATATCGCAAAACTAAGAAGGAAGGTCGTATCATAATGGCATTACTAGAGAAGAAGAAAAATAAATTCATGCCGAACTTCGACAAACCGTCGATTTATTCGCTGCAGCTTGATGAACTCAAAGAATGGCTTGCAGATAATAAGCAGCAAGGTTTCCGTGCGAAACAGATTTTTGACTGGCTGTACGTTAAGCGCATCACTTCATTTGACGAAATGAGTAATTTATCTAAGGAACTTCGTCAGTTACTGGAGGAACAGTTCTCAATTACGACGTTGAAGACTGTTGTTAAGCAGGAAAGTAAAGACGGAACTATTAAATTTCTTTACGAATTACAGGATGGCTACACCATTGAAACAGTGTTGATGCGTCATGACTACGGTAATTCGGTATGTGTCACGACACAAGTGGGCTGCCGAATCGGCTGTACATTTTGTGCAAGTACGCTGGGCGGTTTAAAACGTAATCTGGAAGCTGGAGAAATTGTGGCTCAAGTACTCAACGTTCAGCAGGCACTTGATTTGACGGATGAACGCGTCAGCCATGTGGTCATCATGGGTATCGGTGAACCGTTTGAGAACTATGATGAGATGATGGATTTCCTTAAAATCATCAATCATAATGACGGCCTGAACATCGGTGCACGACATATCACTGTATCAACATCCGGTGTCGTACCGCGTATTTATGACTTCGCTGATGAAGAACTGCAGATTAACTTCGCGTTAAGTCTGCATGCGGCAGACAATGACGTCCGTTCGCGCTTGATGCCGATCAATCGGGCCTATAACTTGGATAAATTAATGCCGGCTATTGAGTACTATACTGAGAAAACTGGGCGTCGTATTACGTTTGAATATGGTCTGTTCGGTGGCGTCAATGATCAGGTTCAGCATGCAAGAGAACTTGCTAAACTTATAAAACATTTAAACTGCCACGTCAATTTAATTCCGGTGAATCATGTTCCTGAGCGTGATTATGTCCGTACTTCAAAAGAAGATATCTTTAAGTTTGAAAAAGAATTAAAAAGAAATGGTATTAATGCTACAATTAGACGTGAACATGGTTCTGATATCGATGCGGCCTGTGGTCAGCTGAGAGCCAAAGAAAGACAGGAAGAAACGAGGTAGCACGCTATGGATGCACGTTTTTTTACAGATATAGGAAGGACGCGTACGCGCAATGAAGATGCGGGTGGTGTCTTTACGAATCATACGGGTCAAGTCCTATTACTTATTTGTGATGGAATGGGCGGACATAACGCAGGAGATGTTGCGAGCAGATTTGTTACTGCTAGAATGAAAGAACGTTTCCAAGAAGAGAACTTCATTGAATTTGGGCAGTCTGAAAGCTGGCTGAAATCCAATATTTCAGATATTAACCGTCAGTTATATAATCTTGCCCACCAGCATGATGAAAATCATGGAATGGGAACGACACTTGTAGCGGCATTGATATTTGACGGCAGAGTGATCATCGCAAATGTCGGTGATTCAAGAGCTTATTTTGTCAATGAGCGGGAATTCAGACAAGTGACGAATGATCATACATTTGTCAATCATCTCGTTATGGCAGGTGAACTGACAAAAGAAGAAGCGGCACGTCACCCACAGCGAAATATCATCACTAAAGTGCTTGGCACAGACAGACGTGTGCATCCTGATATTTTTGTCTATGAAACTAAACGATATGATAGAATTCTTCTGGCTTCAGATGGACTGACAGATTATGTGGAAGAACAGTTCATACATCAGGTTTTCAACGAAGAACCTGGTGTAGAACAGCTGGGTTCGAAACTGATTCAATTGGCATTGGAATCCGATGTCCATGACAATGTTTCGTTTGTTGTGGGTAATCTGGGAGGTGTTCACTAATGCTCGGGACTATTATCAGTGAACGCTATAAGTTGATTCAATATATTGGCGGCGGTGGAATGAGTAATGTCTATTTAGCGGAAGATATTATTCTGGACCGTAAAGCGGCCGTTAAGATCATCAATATTCCGCCGAACGATAAAGAGCGGGCTGTTCAGAGATTTGAACGTGAAGTGCAGAACGCAACTACATTATCTCATCCAAATATCGTCAAAGTCATTGATGTTGACGAAGATGACCATCATTACTACTTGATCATGGAGTATATCGAGGGCCCGACATTATCAGAGTATATTCGTGATAATGGACCGCTACCAGTAGATGAAGCTATTTTATTCACCAAGCAGATTCTTCGCGGCATTGGTGATGCGCACCATCATATGATTATTCATAGAGACATTAAACCGCAGAATATATTACTGACAGAGAATAAGGAAATTAAAATTACAGATTTCGGCATTGCTCGTGCCTTGAGCGAAACAGCAATGACACAGACTAACCATGTGATGGGATCTGTTCATTATCTGCCGCCGGAACAGGCTAAAGGCAAAGCAGCTGATGAGTCAGCTGATATTTATTCTATCGGTATTGTATTGTTTGAAATGCTGACAGGACATCCACCTTTTGAAGGAGATTCTCCGGTCAGCATTGCAATCAAGCATATTCAAGAGCCGCTGCCAGATATACTAGCTGGTCGCTCTGACGTACCGCAAAGCCTTGAGAACGTCGTCATCAAAGCAACGATGAAAGAAAAGTACAGCAGATATCGGACTACCGAAGAAATGTACGATGACTTATCCACTGTGCTGGATATTGAACGGCAGAAAGAACAACGTTATCAAATAGCAGATGACAAAACAATGATGATTCCAGTCGTTGATGATAACACAAAAACAGTTAGACCAGTCACTGCAGCTGTTACAAGTGTAGACAAATCGCAGCACTCAGCACCTGCTGCTAAGAAAAAGAATCGCTTTTTGATGATTCTGCTGCCGTTACTGCTCATGCTATTAATATTCGGGGCCATACTATGGTACATGTTTTCGCCTAAATATAGCGATGTTCCGAGTGTTGCAGGAAAAACATTGTCACAAACAACAGCTATATTTGAAAAAGAGAACTTAAGAAAAGGCAAAGTTGTCTATGAATATTCAGCAGAATATGATGATGGTACTGTCATCAGTTCTACTCCAAAAAGCGGAACCAAGGTCAAGGAAATGACAAAAGTAGACTTGCTGGTTTCTAAAGGAGTAAAGAAATACGGAATAAAAAATTACAAAGGTAAAAAGATTGATGAAGTGCGGGAGATGCTTGAGAAAGCTGGATTTAAGAAAGTATCTGTGAAGGAAGTATATAATGCTGAACCTGAAGGAACAATTCTCACTCAAAGTCTGAATCCGGGACAGCAGGTTGTTCCGAGTCAGTCTAATATTACCTTTAACGTCTCTAAAGGGCCTCAGCAGATCTATGTAGGGGACTATACAGGACAATCATTTGATAATGCTAAATCTGAGCTTGAAGCCCAAGGTTTTGTTGTGAATGTAGTTGCTGAGAACTATAATGAAGACATTAAAAAAGGAAACATTATTTCACAGGATGCTAAAAATATGAAATACACATTCGGTTCTACAATTAACTTTGAATTATCTAAAGGAAGAGAACCGAAAAAGGAACAAGCAGAAAAACCGACTACAGAAGAGCCATCAACTGAAAAACCAACGACAGAAGAGCCTGAAAAGCCTGATAAGCCTGATAAGAAATATACTGAAACTGTGACCATCCCATACAGAAAGTCAGAAGAAACATCGACTGAAGAAGGACAGGCGAAAGAAACACCTAAACAGACTGTTGAAATCTATATTAATGACAAGAATAACAGTCAGGATGAAGTGTTCGAATCGTTTGAACTGGATGAAGACGTCACAAAAAAAATTATGATGACCATCGAACCAGATGCGCAGGCGACATATATCATCAAAATTGATGGGGTTATCTATAAGAAGGAAGTTATTGATTACGATGAAATATAACACCAGTCTGTTGACTGGGGATTGTAAAATAAACTGTGTAAGTAGAGGGCGTACGACTCTGCTACGCAGTTTATTTTTTTAGTGATAAAATCGAATTAACTTTTTAAGGAGGTCTATAGATGGCTAAGAAAAGACGTGATCCAA
>NZ_SCWB01000014.1 GCF_004359545.1 Macrococcus lamae | reverse complement strand
AGAAATGGTCCGCAGGCTTTATTCCCAACTGGTCATTAGTCATGAACCAGCTTCTTCTTCATGAACAGATTAAGGACAGAGTGGTTAAGTATATGGAGTAACTTACACACTTAACTTGACACACCCCATTAGTCATGAACCAGCTTCTTCTTCATGAACAGATTAAGGACAGAGTGGTTAAGTATATGGAGTAACTTACACACTTAACTTGACACACCCACAGAATCCCAATATGTTTCTGAAGAACTCCATCAATTAACTTTGTTTTAATTTTGAATAGAAGCATTGAAAGTACCAGAATTTTTTAACTGGTGCTTTCATATATTAATTATTAATTTGCTTTAGCAGTTCTGAACTTATAATAAGTGAACAATTTATGAATTATTCTTCATGCTTCTTAAAAGTCAAATCCGGACTCAACCAACAATTCTGCAAAATCATTTTTTTGAATCACTCTAATCCCATTATACAAAGGCTCATTTAATACATCTTCTGACACTTCTCCAGTTGTAATTAGCCACTTAACAATTTGATAGAACCCTTCTTCATTTTCAACTTTCGTGTGAAATAATTGTTCCATACCTCTAGGATCATCCATACCTTGATGTAACTTGGCTTGTACTAAAATAATAATTTTTAATTTTTCAAAAGTTGCTTTGACATCTATGTCTGCAATAAAATTATTTTTGTTATTCTTAATTTTTTTAGATGGAATCGTTACTGAAGTTGCTCCGATGTTGTAGAAATAATGTTTAATAAGTTGTTCAAATGTAATATCAGTCAATGATTCTTCAATATACTGTTTTGCAATCTCTGCCATCTTTGCTTTTGTTTTTGTGATTGCATCAGTTACTTTCACTTTATTTTGAAAATTATTTATTACTTCATCTACATATTTATAATCTTCGCCAGTTAGCACAAGGTTAGAACCTCTATATTTTAATTTCCGATGGAAGGGACCTGTCACGTAATCTTTTCTCGAAATTTTCTCTTCTATCTCTTTGACTGGTACGATAAATCCTAAGTCCACACCTTCACTAGTATAAGATTTAGGTTTATCAGTCACTTGATATACAGATATTTCTCCAGGTGTCGGTACAACTACAGTATCGCCCTTATTTAAAGCTAAGAAATTATATAGGAACCAGCTTCTCTGACCTGTTAATCCTTCGTGCCCAATTTCATTGTTTGTTGCTCTGTATTGTTCTTTACCTTGTTGTGCCGCTTCCAGTAGTTTCTGCTTGTTTTCCTCTTTAAGAGATCCCCATCCAATTGAAAGATATCTTTTATTGTCACCTTTAACCCCTAGTAAGTTTTTTGCTGCTTCTTTTTCATGGCTGATTCGATGAATTAAATACATAAAAAGTCCCCTTTGTTTTTTATTTACACTTTAAGTATACAAAAAAACTGATATTAATTTAAATATCAGTTTCGTCATCATAACAAATATTTCCGTCCTCTAACTTCCAGCATGCTATCCATCTTCAGATCATACATCAGCTTTCCAGTCAGCTGGTTTATTTTAATACTTTCTTTTTCTTTGACTACACATGGCTCTCTATTACTAGATAATCCATAAATGATCTCAATAATATTATATGGATTACTTTCAAGATACTCCCTTAATAATACTGCAGCTTTATTTAATTCACTTATCTTGAGCTCATAATGAAGTTCGTACTGGAAGATGTACTTGTTCTGCTCAGTTTTCATTTCATCTTCCTTTACGGAGCTCCCAAATTCAATCAAATTCTCCGGTAATTCGTCATTTGAAGCTAAGTATAGATAATGAGTCATACTTTCCCTCCTGTTCTCCAAATATATGACTACATTATATCATTCATGAACACGCTACCTCTTCCTACTCGGCACCCTTACCAGCTCTTCCACGGTCATTCCGAAATACTCCGCTATTTTCACCAGCTCTAGTCCAGTTATTACCTGCTCGCCTCTTTCTATCTTTGAATATTTAGATGGGATATGTCCCAGCATCTCTGCGACGTCCTGCGATTTGATTTCCTTGTTCTCTCTATGCCATTTAATGGCCTGCACGATATCTTTATCTGTCATTTGTCCAACCTCACTTTTTAAAGTGAGGGTATCAATGTCTAACTACCAAAAAAGGATTCTTCCCAAGTTGGAAAGAATCCGCAATTTATTCAGTATTTATCATATAATAATAAGTTAATCTATATTTTATCCTCATACAACTGAATGTCTATCTTCAGAACACTCTCCCCGATCGTCACAACGTTGTCTTTCCACAGGTTGAATTCATAGTAATATCCTTTATCCTTCAGCTGTGTGATCCGGATCTTGTAAATCCTGCCGAAGTGCTTCTTATAATGCTGCTCTAAGTAACGAATGATGAGCTGGTCTGTCAATATAGTGTCACCCTTTTTTCTTCAATATATGAGATGAATAAGGATGAAATATTATTTTTTCCACTTTGGAAATTTTACACTGATATGATTGTTTGTCGTATATAATAGTAGTTTAAAGAGTTTATTTCCTATTCAACAGTTGTTTAGCAGTTGTATTCACTACACTGCTCAATTATATTGAAGGTATAAACCGTGTTACCGATGTTTAAGGGGAATTTTTATGGACTGTCAGCGGAATCCGAAGTCATGTCCGCTGCTTGATGTTTCTGAGACCGGGTCCTCGTCGTTTCCGAAGTACGGACCTGATGCTGACATTAGAACAGATGTTGGTGAGTATTATATTTATCGTGACGGTGAACACATGGAGACAATGAATGATATTTCTGAATTATATGATGATCAGATGGTGAGTTTTCTGCTCGGCTGCAGCTTTACGTTCGAGCACGCGCTGCTTGAAGCAGATATTCCAGTCAGACATATCGAGGAAGGTCACAATGTGCCGATGTATATTACTGACATTGAAACGAACCCTGCCGGTATCTTCCGTGGTCCGACGACGGTCAGCATGCGACCGATGACGATGACTCAGGCGCTAAAGGCAACAGAAATCACAACGAACTTCAAGGCCGTCCATGGTGCGCCGCTTCATATCGGTGACCCTGCTGCAATCGGCATCAAGGATATCAATACACCTGACTTCGGTGTCGGGGTCACGATCAATGACGGGGAAGTTCCTGTATTCTGGGGCTGCGGCGTCACGCCGCAATCCGTCTGTCTGAACATCAAGCCTGAACTGATGATCACCCATGCGCCGGGCTATATGTTTGTCACTGACGTGAAAGACAGCGAAATATTGTACTAACTATAGGCTTTTGGCATATAATGGTGATGAAAACATGTGAGAGGAGACGAAATCTATGAGCTTTAAATTGATGTGGGAATATCTTAAAGAAAAGCAGTGGACTAACAATGAACTCGTTTATGCTTTAATCTTTGTTGTTATTGCAAGTCTGTTAACAACCCCTATCTTCGGAATTCCGATCGGCATTATCGCTTACCTCTATATGTATGAACGTGAGAACATGGAAGCGTTCAAACGGCAACGTGAAAATTACAGAAAATAAGAAGAGAGCCGAGGCTCTCTTCTTATTTTTATGCATCTGATGTTTTCCTTTTTCTCGGCCATATAAAGTATGTCACTGTGATGATGATATCAATCATCATAATGACAGACCACAATTTAATGTAGCTTGACATAATGAGTGTTCTATCACTGTTACCGACTAACCAGATGACGAGCCACATTAAACCTGTTCCAATTAAGTAAGCAGCTAAATGATGCAAAGTGAACTTTAATGAGGCAATAGAATATTCCATTCCGTAAAGTTTCTTCTTCTCTCCAGATTCCTTCAATATCCACTTCCTATACCAAGCATCCGCTCCTGCAATCATCCGTTTACCGAAGACTAATGAGACAGCAATATACACTGCAGCCAGAGAATGAGCAAATGTTGCCGTTGCTCCTCCTATCATATCGATAGTCGCTGAAGCCAACAATATCAAGTCCACTACAGGAACAAGAGCGAACAAGATGAGACTCAGTCGTGGTTTCTTCCATATATAGCGAGCAGTCAGTCCTCCGAGGACAAGCAGCCAAAACGCGATTTCTGCGCCAATGATCAACCAGAATATTATATTCATATTATCACTCCTTTAACCATGATCTAACTTCGCACCTAATAATTTCTTCAATTTGCTCATTAGGTACTGCTTCTCTCGACCACAGTTTCTGCATAGCAAGTCCATCAATCAGTGCCACTGCTCTTAATGACACAAGCTCTCTATTAAATTCTGCCAGCATGTGTGCTTCGTCCAGTAACTGCAGTGCCATCTGGACGAGCCTCCCTGTATCATTTCGCAGCGTGTCTTTTCCTTTCTCCTGAGACATCGTATGGTATGCAGTCCATACTTCCATATCAGCATAGCGTTCATCGTCAAGCGGCAGAGTAGCAAGAATTGATTGAATGATCTTTTCCTGTATTGTTAAATCACTTGTAATGAACTCTTTAATTCTATCTTCTACTTTGAGAACCACTTCTTCCATCACAGCTGTCAGTAACGTTTGGTGATCCGGGAAATAGTAACGCATCTGACCAGGAGACATTCCCGCTTCTTCAGCTATCTTTCTCACTGACATACCTTTAATCCCATAATCACTGATAGACTGCCAGGCATGTCTGACAATCTCTTTTTTCTTCTCTTGTTTGTCGATAATCTTTGGCATAAATTACTCCTTTTTAACACATTTGTATTATATAAAATAATAATAACACATATGTGTTAAATAAGCAAAGTAAAAAAGCGAACGGAATTTTCTCCGTTCGCTTCATAGTTACTTTGTTCTATTCAATAATTACTTCTTCTTACCATCAATATAAGCATTATCATGCTGATTAATCATTGAAGAATTGACTAAAATATCTTTAACATATGGTTTCTCAAGATACGCATTACCGCGCTGGATGATCGGGATGACGTGTGCTTCTTTAAGCAGCATCGTACTTGCTTCTCCTAAAGTATCCCAACGTTTCTGAGGGTCAGGTAACAATGGTCCTTTTGCGTCTTCAATCATTTGGTCGTAAGCTGGATCATCGTAACCTGTATTCGTCTGCTTAGACCAGAAGAGATCCATGAACGTCATTGGGTCAGCGTAATCAGGGAACCAGTTACCATAAGCGATGTCATAGTCGCCTTTTGCTTCCAGTGCGAGTTTCTGTTTGAACGGTGTCTGCTTAATCTTGATAGTCAGACCATCTAAATTAGATTCCCACTGCTCTTTGAAGTATTCCGCGTCTTTCTTCGCTGTATCGAGGTCAGTCGTCAGGAACTCAAGTTCAATCTTGTCTTTACCTAATGCTTCTTTCGCTTTTTTCCAGTGCTCTTTTGCTGCATCTACATCATATGACAATTCGTCTCCGCCGGCGATTTCTGAGAAGTCTTTGCCATCAGGTCCTTTGTAGACATCTTTTGGCGTCAATTGATTTGTTGCCACTGCACCGTTGTTAACATTGTTCTTCACGTAAGATTCTTTATCGAGCGATTTCGCAAGTGCGAGTCTTAAGTCAGCGTTCTGCAATTCTTTCTTACCGTCATGCTGAACTCGCATGAATTGAATCGCTGCTGTCAATTCCGTCTTGAAATCTTTATCGTTTTTGTATTTATCGACACTTTCAGCAGATACTCCGACAGAGTCAACTTTACCTGTTTCGTACAAGTTCAGCCCTGTCTGAACATCTTTAGTGACGCGATAATTGATTTCGTCAAGCTTTACTTCATCTTTGTTCCAGTAGTCATCGTTCTTCTCAAGCTTGAAGTTCTCTTCTGTGTTCCATTCAGTCATTTCAAACGGACCGTTGTAGACTGCATTGTCAGCACCAACGCCGTATTTATCGCCTTTTTCTTTTGCTACTTTTTCATTCTTCGGCATAAATGTACCGAATGCGAGCAATCCCTGGAAGTAAGGCTGTTCATTCTCCAGCTGAATTTCAAGCGTATGATCATCAATTGCTTTAACACCTAATTCTTTCGGATCTTTCTTACCTGTGTTGATATCTTCTGCATTTTTGATGTCATACATAATGAATGCATATTCTGAACCAGTGTTTTTGTCTACAACATTACGCCATGCATAGACGAAGTCACCTGCTGTCACAGGGTCACCATTAGACCATTTTGCGTTATCACGAAGTTTGATCGTCCAGGTCTTCCCGTCCTTCGATTTCTCAGGGTCTCCTTCAGCTAGCGCCGGTACCGGCTGAGAATCTTTATCCAGTTTGTACAGCCCTTCGAATACATCTTCGTACACTTGGAAACTCACCATATCTGTCGCCAGTGCTGAGTTCATAGATGGGATATCAGATGATGAAATTAAGTTCAGCACTTGTTTGCTGTCCGAGCTTCCTTTAGTATCTTTGTTATCATTTCCAGCTCCGCCTCCAGAACAGGCACTAAGCACTGTGGAAACAGTTAATACAGGTACAAGCAGCCAATTAATCTTCTTCATAACATTCCTCCTACAGAATAAATATGCAATAAAATCTATAAAAAAATAAAACATTTGCTTAAAATTATGATAATCAACTGCAGACAATAAAGCAATATAATTTTTAGAAAATTCTAAAAATTATATATAAAAAAATAAGCTAATCTAATTGATAAGCTTACCTCTTGTAGTAATGACGCGTGAAAAAACGACCTTCCCGTCCCAGCTGTTTGTAATAATCAGCCATCTGTCTGGCGTTATGATGTGCCCACATGACATCCGTCGCATATTGATGGCGGCCAGGATCTGCGGGATTAAATCGCATAGAATAAAGTGTGTACTGATTATCTCGGGCTAAGTACTCACGGTGTATAAACTCAGCGCCCCCTCTGACAGCCTTCTCAGGCGTATCCCAGCCCTGCTGCTGTGCATGACGCGCACCGCTCATCACAGGATTATTGTCATAAGCCCCTATACCGAAGAAATTGTAGTAGCGCGTGCCATCTGTATCTCGCTTGCCCTCATTATTCAGCGTCACACCTCGTGCAAGCTCACTTCTACCCTTGCCCGTCTCAAGCATCGCATGACTGATCAAATAGACTTCATTCACGTCTTCTTTCCTTGATGCCTGTGCGAACGCCTTACCGAGACCATCAAGTATGCCCTGCCCATCTAATAATTCATCAAGTGTCTGTGCATCTATTTTCTGAGACATCTTCAAGTTCAGAAACTGATAACGCTGCTCAGAATGAAAGTAAAACTTATCCGGCTGCATGAAGCGGTCAATATCACGACCATCAGCCGGTGACCAGGACACACCATCAGAAACAGCAGGTGCTGCTTTTTGCTGACGCTTTTTTGCCTCAGCATAAGTATAATCGACAGTCACCCGTCTATCTTCCATCCGCTCTTCATAAGCCGCGATAGACATCCTGACCATTAGATAGATTCCAGTGCCGATTAAGACAACAATACCCGTCATAATCCATTTATTTCTGATTTCAAGCTGACGCTTCGCTAACTGCTTCTGTGTCAAAATAAACCTCCATGTTTACACCATTACAGAAAGGGTAATATGTAACTCATACCCCCTCTTCAATTTCTTGCTCTACACCTGCAGCCCCTAACTGCAGGTGCTTTTTCTTTTTAACTTTAGCAAACCACTGAGCGAAAAGAAAGCTATGACTACTCGAACAAATAAAAAAAGCTGAACCTTAGTGGGGTTCAGCTTGTGATTTTAGTGGAAATTACTATCGTCAACTTTAACGTAATTAACGCCATGATCATCGTTCACTTTAAATGTATTAACTCCGAATAATACTGCTAATAATGATAATGCAACTAAACCTTTAGAAAATTTGTTTTTCATGTCGCTTCCTCCATTTTTGGTAATAGATTATTAAACGCTGTCAGTTCTTTTTCATACAGCTCGACTAAGTCTATATCATTTTTAATTTTCGCTAGACCATATCCTAGAATAAATAAATCTTTGTCTCTGACACTGATATTATTCAAATCCTGTTTTGCTCCACAGTATAAGTACAACAACCTATCAAATAAATACATGATATTGTTATCAAGACACATATTTATTCCTTCTTGAGCAAATTCAAGACATCTATGATAATCTTCGCTAATCATTAAAAGTGTTGCATACTGATAATATACTTTAACAGCTGTATCATTGTAAAGCTCATTATTTCTAATAATATATTTTGCTTTCTCAATAGCTCTATCAGCTTTATGAAGTTCACCTATATTTCGGTAGAAAATCGCAAGAGAATTAAAAATACTGGCATCTAAATCTGGATCTTTAACTCCAATATCCTTATCCGCAAGTTCTTCTAATCTTTGTATAGAAGCTTCTAAATCCTTAGAAGTATAAGCTGAACATACTGCTTTTACCCAATTAAAATACTTATATTCATAATCTGTAATAATTGTTTGTAGCTGAGCATCTACAAATACTTCAAGCGTCTCAAACTCTCTTGATTCCAAGTAATCCTGACAGATTTTCTTTCCACGAATAATGTTGTTAACCTTCTCAACCCCAAAAAAGTAATCCATGCTCACGTTTAACTTATTAGCAATCAAGAACAACGTTTCGGAGCTCGGCATTATTTCGTTTTTCTCAATTCGACTGACCTGGCTTTGCGTGCAAATATCTTTCGCCAGCTCTGCTTGAGTCATTTTTACTTCTTTTCTTCTTTTAATCACTTTATCCCCAATGCTAATCGGCACATCCTCACTCCCTTCGTTGCAACAATATTCTGAAAATGTACTATAAATAATATACCTCATATATAAAATGTATGCAATATTGCATGACTAATATTTTATATTTTATTACAAAAAAATCTCCCCTTATATTTTAAGGGAAGATTTTAAAGCTCATTTATAAAATTTTCAGACCGCTTTTTTCGATGTCTTTTGCAAATCCTTTAACCGTATCAACCGATAATTCGTTGACATCACGGCCAATGTTAGGGATTTTCTTAACGACATCGCCTGGGCATGTGATGATATCACAGCCGATTTCATCTGCTTGAATGACGTTATATAATTCACGGCAGCTTGCCCATAATAGCATAACACCGTCTTTAGAGTGACATACTTTCTCCGCTTCTTTCATGAGTGGCAGTGGATCGACTCCTGTATCTGCAATTCTTCCTGCAAATACTGAAACATATGTTGGTACGCCTTCTTTTACAGCGTCCACAATTTCTTTCACCTGCTCAATTGTATAGACAGCTGTCACATTCAACTGCACGTTTTCAGCAGAGAGTTCTTTAATCAATGGAATCAATGATTCGCCTTTTGTGTTGACGACAGGAATTTTAACAAACACGTTCTTACCATAGTTCATCAGAATCTCCGCTTCTTTACGCATTGTTTCCATATCATCTGCAAAGACTTCAAATGAAATAGAAGCATCAGGAATTTCTTTCACTGCTTCTTCAGCAAACTGTTTGTAGTCTTTAACACCTGCTTTTGCCATCAGTGACGGGTTTGTTGTAAAGCCGTCTACTTCTTTATTAGCATACGCAGATTTCATCTGCTCGATATCTGCACCATCCGCAAATACTTGTACTTTTAAGTCTTTCATTATGATTCCTCCTGTGAGTGATGTATTTTCATTTTCACTATAACTTTAATTATTTGTAATTACAAATGAATCATCCTGCAATTATAATGGTGTCAATTCCCATCACTCGTGCTAAAATAAGTTCATATTATATTTCGGAGGCTGCTATGTATAAAGCACACAAGTTCTTTTATCTTTCTGTCATCTTCGTCGTACTCAGTGTCTTCCTTAACGTTCAGAACCCTATGATGAAAGGGTTGTTCGGGTCTATCAATTCAATCATTCTGTTCACTGGTCTCGTGAATGCGATTCTGCTGATCATCAGCATTATACTGATTGATAAAGCACTTATACGTCCTGACCAGGCGTCGCGCGGTGTATACCGATGGGCTAAAGTATGGCCGTGGGTGATTTTAATCGTCATCATTTATCATCTAATATCTGGTTTATTGTTATTCGGTATTCTGTAGAAATTGTACGTTTTGTGCAGTTTCTTTTTTTATGACGGAGGAATATGATGAAGTATTTACATGTATGTTTATTTGCTTTTATAGGAGGAGTTCTGCGGTATGAGATGAGCATGCTTTTTAATCCTGCCGGAACATTTTTAGTCAATTTAATCGGTGCTTTTCTGCTTGGGCTGCTTACTGTTAAGTTGAAGGAAATGACTAATAATGATTTAAGGACAGGAATCACTGGTGGATTAATTGGCAGCTTTACGACATTTTCGACGTTCAGCATGGAAAGCGTTGAACTGCTTCAGACTGACGTTTTAATCGGTGTGATGTATATTTCAGCGACTCTTTTGTTAGGAATAATGCTGGCAGCAGCCGGCATGAAGTTTGGGGAGGTGCTGTCATGATAATTGCCGGAATCGGTGCGATGATTGGCGCTTGCATTCGTGTATTTCTGAGCCAGTATAATGGGCGCTTCCCATGGATGACATTGCTGGTTAAT
The DNA here is from genome assembly GCF_004359545.1 of Macrococcus lamae. GTDB lineage: Bacteria > Bacillota > Bacilli > Staphylococcales > Staphylococcaceae > Macrococcus > Macrococcus lamae. The sequence continues at coordinate 67,353 of NZ_SCWB01000014.1, read as the reverse complement.
ACAATGGGTTCTTTACTGCTCGGTATGTTCACTCATTTCGATTATTTTTTATTTTTCGGTACTGGTATAATGGGCGGAATGACAACCTTCTCAACATTTACTTTGGAGACGGTGACTTTGTTCCGTGAAGACTTAAAAGCTGCACTTATCTATATCACCTTATCTATCATTTTGCCGCTCTGTTGTTTTTTTGCAGGAATGTTAATCGTTTAAAAAAATAAAATCTCCCTAATAAGTTGCCACACATTTAGTGCGGACTTATAAGGGAGATTTTTTGTTTAAAGCCTATGTTTTAATTGAAAATTACTTTCCTGTAAAGTCAGCTGGATCCGGACCGATTCTGCGGTCTTCGTTCAGCTGCTCAATTTCATACAAGTCTTCCTGAGATAGCTGGAAGTCAAAGACATTGAGATTCTCTTCAATCCGGTTAGGTGTGACTGATTTTGGAATTACAACGACATCGTTCTCAATATTCCAGCGTATAATCACTTGTGCAGGAGACTTCCCATGTTTCTCAGCGATGTTGTTGATAACTTCATTCGTTAAGATGTCACCGTTCAATAGAGGAGACCATGATTCCATGACAATCTGCTTCTCAGCAAGATAATTACGCAGTTCTTTCTGGTCTAAGTATGGATGAAATTCCACCTGGTTGATAACCGGTTTTACTGATGCCTGTGCAAGCAGTGTTTCCATATGTTCAATGTTGAAGTTACTGACACCGATATTTCTAACCTTTCCTTCATTATATAACTGTTCAAGTGCTTTCCATGTTTCGATGAATTTCTCTGTATCCTGACCCGGCCAGTGAATTAAATATAAATCCAGATATTCAAGTCCTAATCGTTCAAGAGATGCTTCGTATGCTTGTAGCGCTGTATCAAAGCCGAAATCATCCAGCCATATTTTTGAAGTAATAAATAATTCGCTTCGATCGATTCCCGCTTCTTCCAGTCCTTGACGGATTCCTTCACCGACTGATTCTTCGTTCTTATAAATCATTGCTGTGTCTATACTTTGGTAGTCAGAAACAATCGCATGTTTAACAGCATTGACCGCTTCCTGTCCCTCTTCTACTCTAAAGACTCCGAGTCCTACTTTCGGCATTATATTACCATTATGCAGCGTTACTGTAAGTTCCATTGATCACCACTCCTTTTTTTACACTATACCCAGCCTCTATTTAAAAAAACCGACCTGATGGCCGGTTATGGATTCAAATGTTCTATCTCATCGCGGATGGCTTCAAGTTCATCCACTGAATACTGAAATCTGCCATGGAAGACATATTTCTCAAAGAACAGTTCAAGTTCATCTTCTCCGACGACTACTTTCACCTGCTTATCCCGTGAGAAGTTATTCATTGTTCCAGAATCATGTCCTTCTTTATTGAAGTAAGCGATAGAAGTGACAGGAAATTTAAGTTGGAATGTCTCTTCCACCAGTTCTGCACGTCGTTTCAAGTCTTCAATATTGTCTCGTAATGAGCGGAAGTAAACTGCCCCTTTTGTTTCATCTCGTTCCATTGCCAGTGTCTGTTCGATATAAGGATCAATATCAAGCAGACTGAAGACGTGTTCAAACATCGGCTCGGCAGAGAACTGAGTCTGATCTACACCATGATAGATGTGCCCTTTCCAGTAATGAGAGTCTAAAATATAGATGCCTGTTCTTGTAAGCACAATGTGCGAGATTTTCTCTGTACGTTTCAAATCGCGTCCAGGGATGAAGATATTAGCAAGCACATGCATATCTTCAGGTCTGATGCGTTCGTTTCTGACAAGACGTTCCTTCAGCTGAATCAGCGTCATATCTGTTAAATATTCACCGCCATTTTTTGACAGATGTTTCAGACTGTCAATCTGAAGCGCCTGTCTGGAAACTGTTTCGTCATATGTCTCTTTCTGTTGTGCAAATGCTTTTTTCTGATCCAGTCGCTCCCGCTCTGCCTTGTCCTGCAATTCTGTAGATAGTTTTTCTCTATCGTCCGCGTGCTGTGAAATAAGTCGCTCTTGTTCACGTTTCGCTCTACTCTGAGTTATAAGCCAGAGCATGAGAAACAACAGTGCCAGGGCACCAAGAGCAATCATTATGTAATGTAGAGGTGTTAATTCGGTCATGTCATTCTCCTTTGTAAAGATAGGTTCATTCATATTATAAGCAAAATTTACGATTTCTTCAGTAATATTATTAAAATTTAATATGATAAATTTTATTAATCATAAATTTACACTTTTTAAAATGATTTGTGCTATTTACATATAAGATTCATAATCGTGGGCGATAATGAGCGTAGCCCTGTATACAGGGACATTTATCCTCTGGAGGTTTTAAAATGAAACACTTAAAACAATTTCTATTGGTTGGTTCATTTGCTTCGGTTTTACTATTAGGTGCTTGCAGCAACGACAGTTCAACAGACGAGTCTTCTGAAGACGCGACAACTGAAGAAACAACAGAAGAGGCAACGACAGAAGAGGAAACAACTGAGGAAGCGACTACTGAGGAAATGACAGAAGAAGAGTCTACCGAAGAAGCAACAACGGAAGAAGCGACTGAAGAAGAGTCCACTGAGGAAGAAACAACAGAAGAATAATAACGAAGCCCTCATATTTTATGAGGGCTTTTAACTACTTATTTATCGCTGCTTTTAAGCTGTCCACTTTATCTGTTTTCTCCCAAGGCAGTTCGATATCTGTACGGCCGAAGTGTCCGTAAGCTGCTGTCTGTTTGTAGATCGGGCGACGCAGATCAAGCATCTTGATGATGCCTGCTGGACGTAGGTCAAATGTGCTGCGCACTGCTTCTACTAAGTCCACTTCTGAATAGTCGCTTGTTCCGAATGTATCAACAGAGATAGATACTGGATGTGCGACTCCAATGGCATATGCCAGCTGAACTTCTGCTTTATCAGCAAGTCCTGCGGCAACAATATTTTTTGCTACATAACGCGCAGCATAGGCACCTGAACGGTCTACTTTAGTCGCGTCCTTACCAGAGAATGCACCACCGCCGTGACGCGCATAACCGCCATAAGTATCAACGATGATTTTACGTCCTGTCAGTCCTGCATCTCCTTGTGGTCCGCCGATAACAAAGCGGCCCGTTGGATTGATGAAGTATTTTGTTTCCTCATCGATTAATTGTGCCGGTACGACCGGTTTGATGACATGTTCTTTAATATCTGCCTGAATCTGTTCAAGTTCTACTTTCTCATGGTGCTGAGATGAGATAACGATTGTGTCAATTCTTTTAGGAGTATTGTTTTCATCATACTCTACAGTAACCTGTGTTTTTCCATCCGGACGAAGATAGTCAAGCGTACCGTTCTTACGGACTTCAGTCAGACGACGTGCAAGTTCATGAGCAAGTGAAATAGGAAGCGGCATCAAGCTTTCTGTTTCGTTACATGCATAACCGAACATTAAGCCCTGGTCTCCTGCACCGATTGATTCGATGTCTGAGTCAGACAATTCTTCTCTATCTTCTAGTGCACGGTCAACCCCCTGTGCGATATCCGGCGACTGCTCATCGATCGCAGTCAGTACTGCCATCGTTTGGAAGTCATAACCGAACTTTGCCCGCGTATATCCGATTTCCTTAACCGTTTCACGCACGACTTTAGGAATATCTACATAAGTAGATGTTGTAATTTCACCCGCGATTAATGCCATACCTGTTGTCACTGAAGTTTCGCAGGCAACACGTGCCTTCGGGTCCCCTTTTAATATTTCATCAAGAATCGCATCAGAAATCTGGTCTGCAATTTTATCTGGATGTCCTTCTGTCACTGACTCAGAAGTAAATAACTTACGATCTGCCAATTTAATTTCTCCTTTTATATTAATGATTAGTACGGTTTATCCATAAAGAAAAGCCTTCTCCACACTTAAGAGAGAAGGCTCAAATATCAAGTCCATTCACTCTTATCGTTCAGAATTAATCTGCAAACGGTTTGGCACCTTACTTAAAAGGTTGCTGGGCTTCAAAGGGTCCATGTCCCTCCACCACTCTGGATAAGAGAATCCGCAAGTAAGATAATACTAAACTATTTGTTAATAGTCAATAAGTTTTCCTTAGCCGAAATTTTCTGTCTTTATACAGACTTGTAAATATCATTTGATTAGTATAGACTATTAAGTCGGTTATGTTATACTATTTGGTGAAACTGCTTACATTGCAGAAAATTTAACTGGGGGATTATCACATGAACGATACGTCGACGTATAAAGAAACACTTGATCAACTGCTCGCAAAACCTTCAACTTTAAAACAGCTGTCACGCACACAGCTCATTCAGGAAATACTGGATAATGATGAAGGTGTCCTTACGGAATCGGGTGCTGTAAGAACAGAAACAGGTAAATATACGGGTCGTTCGCCTAAAGATAAGTTTATTGTAAAAGAATCAGAAACTGAAGACAATATTGACTGGAATGCTATCAATCAGCCGATTGAAGAAGAAGTCTTCTTGAAGCTGCTTGATAAAGTATCTTCTTATTTAAATACAAAGGAAAAAGTCTATGTCTTTAACGGCTATGCAGGAGCAGACGCTGCGACTCAGCTGAAACTATCTGTCATCAACGAGATGGCGTGGCATAATCTATTTGCGCGCACGATGTTCATCCGTCCGGAGACAACTGAAGAAGGTCTGAACATCACACCTGACTTCACTATTATTTCAGCCCCTCACTTCAAGGCAGACCCTGAAGTAGATGGCACGAAGTCAGAAACGTTTATCATCACGAGCTTCAAACATAAGATTATATTGATCGGCGGAACAGAGTACGCCGGTGAGATGAAAAAAGGTATCTTCGGCGTCATGAACTATTATCTGCCTGATAACGACGTGATGAGCATGCACTGTTCAGCAAATGTCGGCGACAATAAAGATGTTGCATTATTCTTCGGTCTGTCAGGTACTGGTAAAACCACATTATCTGCCGATCCACAGCGTAAACTGATTGGTGACGACGAGCACGGCTGGAACGATAATGGTGTCTTCAATATCGAAGGCGGCTGCTACGCAAAAACGATTGATCTGACTCGTGAGAAAGAACCTCAAATCTATGATGCCATCCGCTACGGTGCTATACTGGAAAACGTCAAAGTCGATGATAAAGGTTTCCCGGATTATGAAGATAAATCACTGACTGAAAACACGCGTGCAGCATATCCGATTGAAAATATCGATAACATTATTTTACCTTCTATTGCAGGTCATGCGAAAACGATCATTTTCCTGACTGCTGATGCATTTGGTGTCCTGCCTCCAATCGCCAAATTGACTAAAGATCAGGCAATGTATCACTTCCTGAGCGGCTTTACTTCAAAACTTGCAGGAACAGAACGCGGCGTCACGAGCCCTCAGCCGGTATTCTCAACTTGCTTCGGTTCTCCGTTCCTGCCGATGCATGCGACAGTTTACGCGAACAAATTAGGTGAACTGATTGATAAGCACAATGTAGACGTCTACCTGGTCAATACAGGATGGACAGGCGGTGAGTACGGTGTCGGATCTCGTATGAACTTGACTCATACACGTTCAATGGTACGTCGTGCTATCAGTGGAGCGTTAAAAGAAGTAGATTATAGAACAGATGAAATATTCGGTCTACATATCCCAAGTCACGTGCCAGGTGTACCGAACAACATCCTGATGCCTCGTGATGCATGGGTGTCAGCTGAAGCTTATGACGAAAAAGCACAGCAGCTGGCAGTGATGTTCAAAGAAAACTTCAAGAAGTTCGGCGAACGTTCAGCAGCTATTGAAGAACAAGGTGGATTTATCTACAAAGGTGAATAATCAAAAATAAAGCTCCTATTAAAGAGAACACTTTAATAGGAGCTTTTACTATAGACGGATATAGTCGTCTCGTCGGCCGTTTAAATACGCATAGACCAATCCGACGAAAATGCCGCCGCCGATATAGTTGCCGATAAACGCAAAGATAATATTTTTCAGAACGTCTATCCATGACAGTGCATCGATATTATAGAACATCATGCCGGCGAACAATCCTGCATTATAGACGACGTGTTCATATGCCATAAAGACAAAGATAACGACGCCGATAGCGATAAAGAATACTTTTGCGAGTGCTTCCTTACTTTGAATCGCAAGGAAAATACCCATATTAATAAAGAAATTAGCAAAAATTGCTTTGATCATAATCGCATGCCATGTTGTTTCAGTCGTCTTCGCTGCGACCGTATTAGACAATGCTGACACCATTTCAGGAGTCATCACTTTAGTTCCAGTCATCAATGCAAATAAAATAAAACTTCCGATGACATTGCCGAGGAAACAAAGTGCAAAAATCTTCGCGACTTTACTCATGGAAATCGTCTTATAATAAAGACCGACTGTAAAGAACATGAAATTGCTGGTCAACAGTTCTGCTCTCGTCATGACAATCATCACGAGAGCAATGCTGAATGCAAATGCTCCCATTAGATTGACGATGCCGGGATTGACGCCGTGAAACTGAGTTTTAATTGCCAGCATAAATACCGTTATAATAGCAAGCAGCACACCAGCCATGATTGATTTCAGCATGAAGCGTCCGATGCTCTTATCCGCCGAAGCTTCTTTTGTTGCGACTTGATCAAGAATATCATTGATGTTCTCTACATTTGTGAACGTGTCATCAACAGATTTTACAGGAATTTTGTTTTTCATGCCGTAACCTCCTAGGAAATATAAAATACGTTTTATATTACCCTAAATAGAGAAAGCATAGCATTGTAACAGGGAAAATTTACTTAGATGTTAACCTATTTTATTACTTTAATTATTAAATAATTTCTTTTATAGCTTTTTTCACTCTCTCTTTGAAAAAAAGATAATCGTGATGATGCCCCTCGAACTTTTTTGGGACTAATTCAATTGGTTGTTCTCTAAGAGAATTAATTATTCTTTCATTACTTTCTATAAAACACGTAGAAATAAAGTTATCGCTTTCAACTTCTTCTGTTCCATAATCTAAATAAATTTTATGAGAATCGTAGAAAGAAGTTTCAATAATTTTTTGCTCAATGCTTTCTTGATTAATGTAGTAAGCACCGGATATTGAAATAAGATTGTTAATTTCATTGGGATATTCTAATAATGTGTAGAGTGATATTAATGCACCCATTGAAATTCCAAGAAGCGTTATTGATTCTATTTCAATATTGTATTCCTCTATTACATTTGGAAGTAAAAATTCTATGAGCCAGGTAGAATATTCTTTTCCAACTGGATTCAAAATTCTATTATAACCTAATGTTTTAAAGGAAAAATTTCCTGATTGGTATGGGCAGTATTGATTTGCCCTTTCGTTCTCTACATTATCGATTGTCAGTAACACAAATGGTAATTTTTCTTCAATAATAAGTTTATTTAACTCCAGAGCATATCCATTTGTCTTTTCATTTTCTTCTAATGCAAACTGACCGTCTTGTGAAATTAGAAGATGAATCGGCTTATTTTTATTAATATGATCCGCGTAAAAAAATTGATACTTATTTTTGAAACTCATCATACTGCTTCTCCTCAAATATTATTTCTTCTAACTCTAGTTGATAATAAAAATAATAACAAAGAACATCCCCAGATCAGAAACAAAGGGTCCCAGATGAATGCCTGTCCTATTTCACTAAGCGTATTTTTTCTGGGTATAATGTTTAAAAATTTCAACCAGCCGACTATTGTATTTCCGCCGCCATGCACAATTAATATGACAGCACCTGCATATGAAATCAGCCGTAAAGCTTTAACTTCTTTCTTATAAAGTATAGCTGGCAGCCATGTTGCCGCTAACTTAAAAAGGCCTAAAAAGAATAGACCGATTAAAATTCGGTTGCCATATTGCTGTTTCAACTTAAAAGTCCATTCTCCAACAGTTGCAAGTCCTAATTCACCACCGTACGACCAATAGAAAGTAGCAAGGGAATGAAGTGTTCCGGCAATAAGAAATACGATACACGCCCACTTTTTTATCTGCATGGCATCTCCTTAAATATAAGTCTTTACAGCCTATTTCCCTTTAAATGACTCTACAATCAGTTTTACACCAATATTAAATGATTGTTCGACATCGACCGCCATCTCAAACCCTTTATTCTGCTCGAGGCTGATAAACCCTGCCACATAACTTCTGACCAGACGAATGAGATGCACTTTCTGTTCTTCACTTTTAATGTCTTCGACCAGACTATACATGAGCTGGACGACTTTTTCAGATTCAGCATATGTTTCTTCTGAAATCCAGTAACCGGTGTTCTGCGTGTACTCGTATATGCTCGGATTCTCGGTGGCAAACTTCCGATATTCTGTCATAAGTGCAGTTAATGCGATTGACCCCTCTAGATGCTCTATAGATCTGCTTAACGAATCATAAAGTTTTTCTAGGCTATACTGTGATAATATATCATGCAGCTCATCTAAGTTTCTGAAGTGCTTATAAAGAGAAGGAGATTTAATATCTAGTTCACTCGCCAGTTCTTTTAATGATAGGTCTTTCGGTGATTGATGAGCAAGAATTTTTAATGATGCTGCTATAATTTTATCTTGATTGATTTTCCCTCTCATCTTCGCACCTCTTAATTGCTTTTTCTATCATGGTCTGTGGTTGTTCAATCATTTTACCGTGCCCTACTGCAAGTACACGAGGTTTCAAGTCCTTGATTTTGATCGCGCTCTTCAATGCTGCTTCTTTGTTACCTGTCGCTATTGCCGGAAACGGGAAGGTCATCACTTTATCTCCGGACACGGCAACCCTTCCTTTGGTCTGAAAGCTATCGCCTGCGATGAGAAAGCCATTGTCTGAGTTCCAGAAAGAAATGGATCCAACAGAATGTCCAGGTGTATTAATCACTTGCAGTGAGCCGATATGTTCTCCTTCTTTCAGAAGGTGATCTACTTCAAAATTGCATTTAGAGTAATCGCCTTTCAATTCATAGCCCGCTTCATCTGCATCGAACTTAAAATCTTCCTTGATGAAGCGATGCTCTCTTTCCGACATACTGATGACCACGTCAGGAAACAGCGCTTTAAACTGATGGATACCCATGACATGGTCAGAATGAGCATGAGTAAGTAACAAGTTTTCAATAGGTTTACCGAGTTGCGTACTGAGTTTCTTAAGTTCCTTGTTGAACGGCTTCATACCGATATCAATGACGGTGAGACTTTTCTCCTCTTCAACGACATAGACGTTGATTGGAAACAAGTGCGGCAGAAAAGAAAGCTGGTAGACATTATCAATTTTAGTGATTTTCATGTATACTCTCCTTCAGCTAATCAGATTAGCTAAATCATATAACAGTATGCTGAAAAATACAAACAAAAAGTGAAAAAGCACACTGGGAATTCAGTATGCCTTAAACTCTTATAAAATGATGCTCTATAAAGAATCTTTTCTACTCTACTTCTTTGCCTTGTGGTTCTCCCCAGTCAAATTCTTCGGACTTTTGATTAGTATCATAGTTCTTAAACATTTGGCGTAATAAGTTCTTTTGGTTTTCTTCTACTTTTAGTGCTATTGCATCTTCTTCGACAGTTAAATTAAACCTTTGATTCTCATTAAGATTCATTTCATTAATAACAACTTCGGGAATTCTAATACCATGGCTGTTTCCCCACTTTTTCAAGTTAACTTTCATCGTCATCACCCCTTCAAAGTATATATTCAAAAGAGTAAAATGTCACTCATTAAATAAGTCCCGCTTCTACATCATTCATCCACTGTTGAATTTTCTCGAGCACTTCCCGTTCTTTCGGTGGTGTGAAGACATGCCCTTCTCCCTCATAGAGATGAATCGCGTGTGGCACGTTCAGCATTTTCAATCGTTCTGCCAGTATTTCTGCGTGTTTGACGCCGACCTGCTTGTCAGCTGTACCGTGAATGATCATGACTGGCGGACTGTCTTTTCTGACATGCTTATAGCCGTTACGTCTGTCATACTCACTGTCGTTTTCTCCCGGTTTGCCTATGAGCCGTCTCATCATGCCGTGCAGGTCATGACGTTCTTCGTACATCAAGTAGATATCTGAAACACCACTGTGGATGATGTAAGACGCGGCATCGATATCTTGATACGTCAGCAGTCCTTGAATACCCCCACGGGAAAAACCGACGAGATGTACAGGTAAGTCGCCGTACTGATGCTCTAGTTCACGGACGAGCGACCGCACATCTTCTAAATCTGCGCCGCCGAACTCGTCTTTACCGTTATCGATTCTAGTGCCTCTGTAGTAAGGTGCAGCAACTAATGTATCTGGCCCTGCAAACTGCATCAGCCTGACCGGTCTGACTTGACCGACACCGCCTTTACCACCCCGAAGGTAGATAACGATGCGTTTCGGAAGATTTGCTTCCAGCAGCATTGCAGTGACGACGAATTCATCTGAATAGTAGTCAACTTCGCACAAATGCCTGTCAAAATACCAGGCATTGATCAATCGTCTATCCAGCCACATGATATCATCTCCTTCACAATATAGTTAATACAGGCGTCATCGAGCAGCCGGCTGCGGTGAACTTTAACGTCCTCCAATTGATTCACGACGACCGGTCCCCACGTTTCCATATAATCTGCTTTATCTTCGATGGAATCGATTTGTGCTAAAAAGACATCTTTCTTAAACGATGTTTCACCAAATACTGTGTATGTGGTGATGTAATCCATGGACACCGCCCGCCCACCTGTCTCTTCATACAGCTCACGATGTGCGGCGTCAAAAGTTGTTTCCCCTATCTCGCGCTTGCCGCCAGGAAACTCAATGCCGCGTATTTGATGATGTGTCAGCACGAACTGATTCTGATATAATGCTATCACCAGTACATGATCATGAACTGGCTCTTCTTTTTTTAATACGACCTGGTGCCCCAGCTGATCGATAAATTCCATACATCTATCCCCGTTCAATGCTCTATGATAAAATCAAGATAATACAACAGATGAGGTTACCATGAAAACATTCGTTTATATTATCATTATTTTATCATTAATTATGAGTGCATGTAGCAACGAGTCACCGAAACCAAGAACGAAGGACGAAACATTATCACAGATGCAGACATCCATTAAAGCCATCGACAGTCTGAGCAGTGACAGTGAAAATCAAACAACAGTTATATATAATAAATTCACAACCCGTTTCACTCAAATGACAAACAGCCAGACGAGCAGTGACAATACAGTCAACCTATCTGTGGAAGCAGACAGTAATCATTCCCGCTATCCAGTAAAAAGCTATCAGGCTTATGTCAGAAATGGCGCATTAAAAGCAAATCCTGTCCCTACTTATATCACTTACCAGGCAAGACGCGCAGACACGAAATATATCGAAACAGCAGTTGCCGATATATTTAACTTAAATCGCATACTGCAAGGCGTTGTAAAACCAGTTGCTGACAAAGTCACAATTGACAAAGACAGTATCAAATATACTGGTAATAATCAAGTGTTGAAAGAACTGTTTGAGTACGGCTTGTCATCATCCAGTCTAAATCAGGTAGAAGCATTATCAGATTTGACGGATCTTAAAGTGGCAGCTGGGGAATACACAGTAAACTATTCACCGGCAAAAGTGTATCCGAAGACTTTGTCATTCAAAGTAGAAATGACAGCGACTATTGACGAAGAACCAGTCCGCATCCAAATGGAACAGACAACGAATTATTCTGATTTCAATAAAACAACGGTCACCGACCCAACAGAATAGAGGGAACAAATGAAACGATTATTAATATCAGGCATCCAATTTTACCGTAATTACATTTCACCGATGACACCGCCAACATGCCGCTTTCAGCCGACATGCTCACAATATGGCATAGAAGCGATCGAAACTCACGGCGCATTAAAAGGAAGCTTGATGACAGCAGTCCGCATCAGCAAATGTCACCCATTTCATGCAGGCGGCTTCGATCCTGTACCACCGAAGAAAGACGAATAACTGCAGGCGCATTAAGCGCCTGCAGTTATTGTGTTTGTATATGGCCTTTAATGTCATTGTATACGTGGATTAATTTTTTATGTTCATCAAATATGAGCAGATTATATTTCATAGACTTCTTAAAGATATCTGTATGTGCTTCATTCAAGGACTGCTTAATGTCAGCATCGACTATTATTCTTTCATCTGACTGCTGTTCAATTAACGGGCTTTGCGAAAGTATTGTACTGCCATCAAAAATTTCAGGGTATTGAATAGCTATATAATACTTGTCACTGGTTTTCAGATGATGGATAGCATTCATTCCGAACTGATATTTAATATGAAATACGACTTTGTTATCAGTTGGCGACGATAATGTGAAGTTGAGTATTTTAAATCCGGGAGACATAAATGCCTGGTCAATATCTTCCGGTTGTTGAACAGGTTTCGGTACTGGTTTTTGTACTGTTTCAATTGTCTTAACTGATACTTGCTCTTCTTTGCTGCAACCGGTCAACAATAATACTCCTAATAACACGATGCATTCTCTTCTTTTCATATACATCCGCCTTTATGAGCAATTTATTTCAATATAGTCCTTGATATTGGAATCGTCAACATTAACATATAGAGATAATGATTCAGTTCGTCATCATATTATTTGTAAAAACAGCATTTACTGATCATTATTCATAATTGACTCAAATGAACTCGCGGTTTGATGCAATTATTGGTTTACGTCATTAACTTTAACCATAAAATAGAGCCTCGGACATATCAGTAGAATAACTACTAATGTCCGAGACTCTTCTTTATTTATTTAACGGAATCAAGCGCTGCTCATTTACTTGCGGAAAGCTCATTGTCAGCTGTCCGTCCTGTATCTTCTCGTTCCAGTCCGCATAATCGCCATCAAAATAAAAACCGCGCGGTGTGATGTCAGGAATGGTTCCTAATTGTTCTGCAAGCGCTGCTGTGAAATATTTACTGAGACCGTACTCGTACATGCCTCCAGCAATGATACGGATATCAGGAATTGCATCTTTAATCGTCAGCAGCGGATAACCGCCGCCGAGTCTGGAATATTTAGCGATGATCGTTTTGACACCTGCTCCGTAATATTTGATGATCTGTTCGATGCTCGAAGCTGATTCATCAATTGCTAATGGCAGACGATGATATTTTGAATAAAGGCGGATATCGCTGAATGGTTCCTCGAAATAGTCGATTTCATAATTCATACATGCTTCAAGAATCGGAACATCCGCTTCTGTCAGGCTGCCATTTGCGTCTATTGCTATTTTGATTTCAGGATACTGCTGTCGCAATGCTTTCACTTGTGATTCAATATGCGCATTCCATTTAACTTTCACACGATTACTGAATTCACCTGTATGACCCTGATGCAATGTAAAACCAAGCGGCACTGTCACCGGATTCAGTTCATTCGTACACTGCCAGCCGATATAGTCAAATAACGCAATCGTGTGCGGTGTGCTTCGATATGACGCGAGCAATGTACCGAGCTCGGCATAGTCATGCCATTCCGTCTCACTGATCTCGCTGAAAATATGCTGCACTGCGGCATGAACAGTAGCGATTGTCTCATCGTGATACCAGTTCGTGTCAAAGGCATTCGATTCAGCAAAATATGTTCTGTCGTCTACATCAAGTGAGATGACGAGTACTCTGCGATCTGTCAGTCGGGTTTTCACTGTCTGGATCGGTGTCTTAAACGGCGCGTTGAATTTATAGCACTTCAGGTTATTGAACTTCATTCATCAGCCATTCCTTTACACGGTGCCGTGAAATTTTACCGTTACTTGTCCGTTCGATATGTGCTGTACGTTTTATAATGACCGGATGCTTATATTTAGCGATGCTGTCATCAATAAGCGTGTTAATCTGTTCTTCCAAATCTTCTGCCGCTTCGTAAATCAGAGCCGGGCGCTGCCCCCACTTTTCGTCATCGACAGGAACGACTGCGCAGGCAGTAATTTCCGGCAGGGCGAGCACGACCTGTTCAATTTCACTTGGATAAATATTCTCACCGCCGGAAATAATCAAGTCACGTCTACGGTCAAGTACATAGAGATAACCGTTGCTGATTCGACCGATATCTCCTGTCATAAAGAAGCCGTCTGTAAATGATATTGCATTGGCTTCTGCCGGATAGAGGTAACCGTTCATGACGTTATCACCTCTGACTAAAATCTCTCCTGCGCCGTTCAGCGGTGCCGCGACTTTAATATCCGCTGTAACGCGTCCGACACTGTTAGGATACTTCTCAATATCTTCCGGTGTCGCCGTAATGAACTGAGAACACGTCTCTGTCATGCCGAATGACGTATAGATCGGCAAATGACGTTCCAGGCTTTTCTCAAGCGTCCGCTCGTCCATTTTAGCACCACCGATCAGCAGTCCTTGTAGTTCATGACGTTCAAGTCCGGCATCAAGCAGCCATTCAAGTGTCTGAGGAACAAGAGAAATATGTGTAATGCCTTGTTCTTTAATGGAAGTCATGATCGCCGCTTCTTCAAATTTCTCGAACAGTACAATCGTAAATCCTTCTATTACACTTCGTAACAGAATACTGAACGCTGAAATATGATAGAGCGGCAGACAAAGCAGCCACTTTGAATCCGTATCATACGGAAACGCCTGCTTGCAGCGTTCAGCGCTGGCAAAATGATTACTGTAGGTCTGCGGCACTGCCTTTTGCACGCCTGTCGTTCCAGATGTGAACATGATGGACAGAACATCTTCCGGCTCAAATGTGGTGTCTTCTGCGCCCTGTCCTTCTGAATCATTCAATAGTGACTCAGGCGAAATACAGTTAATGTTCCCATAAATACTATCAGTGATCAGAACATCCACTTGAATCGAAGATAACTGTTTGATGACTTCAGTTTCTGTCAGATGTGTATTGACCGTCACTATTTCGCGGCCCGCAAGAATCAGTCCGTGCAAAATAATGACTGATGACAAGTGATTTTTCGGTTGAATCGCAATCCGGTACGGCATGTCAAGCAGCGAAATATGGTTTCTGACTTTCGCAGCACGTTCATACAGTTCACAAAAAGACAGCTCTCCGCTGCCAGTTCTGATTGCGGTATGATGCGGTCTATTCTTTGCTTGTGTATATAACCAGTGATTCATTTATAGTGACTCCTTCATTAACAAGCTAAAAATACGCGCTGACTTCCAACTGAAAGCGCGCGTATAGTCAATTGATTATTTATGGGAATTTCGGGAACTGATCGAAGTCAGGCTGACGTTTTTCCTTGAACGCATCGCGGCCCTCTTTCGCTTCATCAGATGTATAGTAAAGAAGTGTTGCGTCTCCGGCAAACTGCTGAAGTCCAGCTAAACCGTCTGTATCTGCATTCATCGCAGCTTTCAGGAAGCGAAGTGCAGTCGGTGAGTGCTGCAGAATCTCCTTGCACCATTTCACTGTTTCATCTTCAATGTCTGCAAGAGGTACAACTGTATTAACAAGCCCCATGTCAAGAGCTTCCTGTGCATTGTACTGACGGCATAAGTACCAGATTTCACGGGCTTTCTTATGACCGACGATACGGGCAAGGTATCCAGAGCCGTAACCTGCATCAAACGATCCTACTTTAGGACCTGTCTGACCGAAACGTGCGTTGTCTGCAGCGATTGTTAAGTCACAAACAACGTGAAGCACATGACCGCCGCCGATTGCATAGCCGCGTACCATCGCAATAACTGGTTTCGGAATGACACGAATCAGACGCTGCAGATCCAGAACGTTCAGACGTGGAATGTTGTCGTCGCCGACATAACCACCGTGACCACGCACTGACTGATCGCCACCTGAACAGAACGCCAGATCTCCTTCACCAGTTAAGATGATAGCACCGATGCGCTGATCGTCACGTGCACGTGAGAATGCGTCAATCATCTCCATGACTGTGTTCGGCGTAAATGCGTTACGCACTTCCGGACGGTTGATTGTAATCTTACCGATTCCTTCAAAATATTCATATTTGATTTCTTTATATTCTTTGACTGTTTCCCATACTCTAGACATGGTTAGCCTCCTTAATGAATTCTATTACTATTGTATCAAATATCTCGGGATGTTCCACATGAATTGTATGTCCTGCCGGTAATTTAATATGCCGGCTGTTGGGCAGCAGACGATGCATCCGACTGTTCAACTGTTCAAACTTTTTGTCCAATGTGCCTGTCAGAAGAAGCACTGGTTTATGATACTGCTGCAATCGGTGCCAGAGAGCAGGCTGAGAACCAGTGCCGTAGTCCTGCAGCGCCTTCTTCAAACCTTCAGGATGCTGGCGTCGTCTCATCTCATCCAGCTTTATCTTCGCATCTTCCGGCAGCGGTTGATGCGTTTTAAACAGCGGAAGATTCGACCAGCTGGTTACGAAAGCATCATAGTCCGTGATGATTTCTATTCCTCGCTCGTCGTCTATCTTTCTTCGCTCTGCACGCGCCTCCGCGCTATCAAGTCCTGCAGAAGCACTCTCCAAAATAAGAGCGTCTATTTCATTGCTGAGTGCATAATATAGAGCTACTCTGCCTCCCATGGAATAGCCATACATAATAATTCGCTCATAATGCAGCGGTGTCAGCAATGCCTTAATCTCTCCTGCTATCCAGTCAAATGACCATGTCTGATGTCTCGTTTCACAACTCGCACCATGACCGGGCAAGTCAATCGTCATGATGTCCACATCGTGCTGTAACCGTTCGATCGCTTCATCAAACGCGTGATGGTCGCCCATAAAGCCATGCAGCATAACGAGCAGTGTCTTATTCCGCTGCGTAGTTAAATGATAGTTCAGCATGTACTGCATCCTTTACTTTCTCAGTCAGTTCCTGATGGGCGATGACATTATCCTGTCTGTTCGTCAGTATTTCAATAATATGAGCACCATCTTTAGGCAGCTGAATATTGTCGTAAGTCTCATAGCGCTGATAGTTAAAACCATATAGTTTCGCAGTGTGTTCAAAGTCAAGGTCAAGTGGCGTACCGTATAATCTTTCAAAGAGAAGCTCTTCTTTTTTTTGCGGCAGATAACTGAAAATACCACCGCCGTTATTATTCATGACGATGATCCTGATATCAAGTCCTTCCAGCTTTTTCATGATCAGACCGTTCATATCATGAAAAAATGAAATATCACCGATGACAAGGGTGACTTTTTTGTGGACTGCCATTCCCATCGCTGTTGATACAACACCATCAATGCCGTTAGCACCGCGGTTGCAGTATGGTTTAGCGAGTCCGCCGACAAAGAATGTATCACAGTCACGAATAGGCATACTGTTACCTAGAAATAACACTTCATCTGCAGCCAGCTGTCCTGCCAGTCTCGCAAAAATAGTCCCTTCATCGTTGACCGTATGAACATGCTGCTGAATGACATTTGTGACGACAGCGTTCAAGTGCGCAAAGAATTCAAACCAGCCGGGACTAAGCACCGGGCTTTCTTCAGCCAGCTGTCTGAAGCAGTCATTGGCCGTCATTTCGAGATGCATATCAGGCACAACCGGAAATGTATCCGGCTTCAACGAATTCTGCACTAAAATCTGCGGTGCTGAAACAGCCGCCAGAAAGCGATTCATTGCTTTTGATACGACAGGTTTGCCGACACGTATAATATAGCCAGGTTCAACATTTTGATAGACTTTAAACAGCGTATCACCCGTCGACAATATATACGGTGAATCCTGGTGTCTGAGATGACTTAACGGATCCGCAAACACCGGCAGATGATGAATCGCAGCAAACAATAACAGTTGAGAAAGGTCCTCATTCTGGCAGTCGCCGACAACAATCATTCCTCGGCCACGCTTTATAAACTGTCTTAACGGCTCGATATTGACCATTTTCTGATAAGTTACCTGACTCTTCGGTTCCACCTTCAAATATTCTGTCGCCGATAAATCTGGGATAAGCGGTTCACGGAACGGCATATTGAAATGAACCGGTCCACTTTCTGGTCCTGAAAAATAGCGTGATGCCTGGAGAAGCACAGCATCAACAAAATCGTGCGATGACTGAAAATCATCTGCAACCGGAAAATCTACTTCATAGTTGACGAAATTAGTGAACATACGCACTTGATTGATTGCCTGCGGTGCCCCGACATTACGCAGTTCATGAGGTCTGTCACTCGTCATAACGACCAGCGGCATTCTACTGATATAAGCTTCCGACACTGCAGGCATATAATTACTTGCCGCCGTACCTGATGTGCAAATAACTGCCACTGGTTTTTTCGTCGCTTTGATGAGACCGAGCGCGAAGAAAGCTGCACTCCGTTCGTCCGGATGAATATACGTCGTCATCTGCGGATGCACTTCGCATGCCATCGCAAGCGGTGTTGAACGCGAGCCTGGCGAGATGACTACCTCATGTACTCCGTAATCATATAGACCTTTGATTGTCTGATACACTTGTTTTGTGAGTTGTTCATTTTTCACTGTGACACCCCTAACAATTGAAGCATAGGCTTAAATTTAATTTCTGTTTCATAAAGTTCTTCTTCAGGACGGCTGTCCTGGACGATACCGCACCCAGCATAGAGCACTGCCTCATTACCAGCCAGCACCATGGAACGGATGGCGACGACAAACTCGCCGTCCATCTGAGCATCGATATAACCGATCGGCGCACCGTAAAATCCTCTGTTCCCCTCAACCTGCTGAATAAACTCAGCTGCTTCTGCTTTCGGAAATCCGCCGAGGGCAGGTGTCGGATGCATCGCCTGGGTCAGCGTCAGTATATCGCTGTTTTTAATAGTGCCGCTAATCGGCGTGTAAAGATGATAGAAATAACGGTTTGATAGAATGTCAGGAGCTGCAGGAACAGTCAGCTCTGAAGTATAAGGTTTCAGATCATCTTCAATACTTCCGACGACAATCTGATGTTCCTTTAAATTTTTATGATCGCGCAGCAGCCGTTCTTTCGCGTCTGCAAATTTTGCGCTCATCGTTCCTGCAATCGCATTGGTCGCCAAATGATTTCCTGTCACTTTGACCAGCTGTTCAGGCGTCCGCGAGACATAAGTACGAGCGCCATGTTCAAGCAGCACAAAATAGCTGTGCTCGTGGTCATGGAATCCGCGTCTGATTAATGTACTGTTATCAATGGCAGATGCGAGGAGTACTTTTTTACGTCTGGACAGCACGACTTTTGACAGCAGACCATTCGACATATCACCGACTGCCCTGCGGACATTGGCAAGAAACAATTCTTCATTCACATTATGATGTTCGACTACTTGCGGCAGCTGAGCCGTAGCTATTGTACGGTCTAGCTTTGACAGAAAGTCTTCCACTGCAGACGTTTCCATATTGGTGAATGACAGATAATAACACTTATCTTTAAACAGCACCTGAATCTTCGGCCATATAAAATGGCTGTGACCGAATCCTTCAAAATCTGCATTGTTCCCTTCGTCAAACTGAAAGCCACCGAATAATCTGATTAAATTAGGTGAAATTCCAGTAACAGTACATGACTCAAGCATTTTATTAAAGACTTGAGTGACATAGCTCGGCGAGCGATGATTGACATTGATCAGCTTCTCAACGCCGAGACCGAGCAGCCATTCGTCCTTTTCCTTTGTCATAAAGAAATAGCGTGACCCCGCATATTCCTGATATAAATTAAATAACTGATACGGTAGGATTTCTTTATCCCACTGTATCTGATAGATAGTCCTTCTGGATGTATAGTCCTCCATCATTTCACTTTCAGCTTCTTTCAATTCACTATTATATACATATATAGTTTACCACTTTTTCAGCAGAAGTGGATATGATGCACTCGTCATTGACTACTATTTGAAATAAGCATAAAATACAATCTGTAAATGAACGAATAGGAGATTACATATGTCAGAACATTTAACAGCACAAACGGGTTTAAAAAAATATTATCATCTGATGCGGCCGCATACATTGACTGCTGCATTCGTTCCTGTTCTGGTCGGCACAGCAGCTGCCCGGACTTTCGGTCACATCCGTTTAGATCTGCTCATTGTCATGTTGATTGCCTGCCTTCTGATACAGGCTGCGACCAATATGTTTAATGAGTACTTCGACTACAAGCGCGGACTTGACGACCATACATCAGTCGGTATCGGCGGCGCCATCGTACGGAACGGGATGTCGCCGCGTGCAGTATATAATCTGGCTATTGCGTTTTATGTCATTGCCGCTATTCTCGGATTGTATATTTGTGCGAATTCGTCATGGTGGATACTTGTCGTCGGGATAATCTGTATGGCAGTCGGCTACCTGTATACCGGCGGACCTGTCCCGATATCATGGACACCATTCGGAGAAGTATTTGCCGGTTTCTTCATGGGATTTGTCATCATTATGATCACTTTCTTCATCCAGACCGGCCACGTCCACTGGTATCCAGCATTAATGAGCATTCCTATCTCTATCAATATCGGGATGATCAATATGGCTAACAATATCCGTGACCGCGTGAAAGATAAAGCAAGCGGCCGCAAGACATACGTGATTCTTGTCGGTAAAAGAATCGCCATTATGACAATGGCTATCCTTTACTTCATCAGCTTTGCGGTGATTATTTACATCGCGTTCACGAAACTCTACGGCTCACTGTTCCTGCTGCTTGTCCTGGTAAGTGCGAACCTACCGATCAAAGCAGTCAACAGATTCTTGAAAGGCGACAAACCCCTTGAACTGATGCCTGCGATGAAAGTGACCGGTCAGTTCAATACGCTGTTCGGGTTCCTCTTAGCTATCGCATTATACTTTATGGCGATACTAGCAATATAAAAAAATTCACAAGGAATCATTTCCTTGTGAATTTTTTTTATTATTAGCTATTAAACGTATCTGAAATATTCATCAACGCGTGCTGCTACTTCCGCAGCTTCTTCCGGTGTCACATCATTTGCTACACCTGAACGGTTCAAGTCAATCGTGTAAGTATTGTCATCATACGCTACAATCACTTGCTCCCCTTCAGCATGAATAGATTTTGGTTTCACTTCTGCGACTTTGTCATCCTCGTAATTCTCACGGTAATCAGCACCAAATTGTCCCACTTTCAGTTCAGCATACTGCACTAATTTATCAATATTAGCCATTTCAAACACCCCTTTTGTCGTTATATTTTGTGTATCGGCATTTTCATTCTAATAAACTCCGTGATTTCAGGCAAGTCATCACGCTTCAGATTTCTTACAGTAAAGTTCTTTGTACCCAAATTCTTACGTTTCACTCTTAAGAACAATGACCCGTATAGTTCATCTTTATTGTCACTATTGACACGATCAAAATCAATCGTATCAATCTCTTTATATTTAATCTGATTAAAGTGAACTAATTTTGTCTTCTCTTTACTATGCACAAGTATAGCGCGATCATCGAGCAGAAGAATAACGCCTTGCTGATTTAAGTTCAGCGCGCTGTATGATGCATAGTGAACATATTCATGGTTATTGATTTCAGTACAGAATACTTTCAGAAGTTTGATAAAAAAACGTCTATCAGCTTTTTTGATCTTTTTGAATGCCTTAGAAAACTTCTTATATTTAATTGGATAATTAATCTGTTCCAGGACGTCTCTGGTGGATTGTTTCTTCTTTACCATAGTAACCTCATTTAACTATTTTATAATATTATAATACCCGTTTCTAATAAAAACAAAAAAAGATAAAACCAAGAAATTCGAGATTTTATCTTTGGAAATGAAATTGATATATTAAACGGAGGGCAAGGGATTCGAACCCTCGAAACGCTTGTGGCGTTTACACACTTTCCAGGCGTGCTCCTTCGGCCAGCTCGGACAACCCTCCATATTAAAAAATCAGAAGCGATATTTCACCTCTGATATATGACCCCTACGGGATTCGAACCCGTGTTACCGCCGTGAAAGGGCGGTGTCTTAACCGCTTGACCAAGGGGCCTGGCTCCACAGGTAGGACTCGAACCTACGACCGATCGGTTAACAGCCGATAGCTCTACCACTGAGCTACTGTGGAAAAATAATGGAGCGGGTGATCGGAATCGAACCGACATCATCAGCTTGGAAGGCTGAGGTTTTACCACTAAACTACACCCGCATCGAGGGCGACTGATGGGAATCGAACCCACGAATGCCGGAACCACAATCCGGTGCGTTAACCACTTCGCCACAATCGCCATAGAAAAAGATGGCTCAGGACGGAATCGAACCGCCGACACATGGATTTTCAATCCATTGCTCTACCGACTGAGCTACTGAGCCAAAAAAAAAGCGGTCCCGACCGGGATCGAACCGGCGATCTCCTGCGTGACAGGCAGGCATGTTAACCGCTACACCACGGGACCTTAGTTGCGGGAGGCGGATTTGAACCACCGACCTTCGGGTTATGAGCCCGACGAGCTACCAGACTGCTCCATCCCGCGCCAATAAAAAGTACTTTTCTAATATATCATTTTCGACTCGTACCAGTCAACGATTAAAAAGTGTAAATGGTGACCCCTACGGGATTCGAACCCGTGTTACCGCCGTGAAAGGGCGGTGTCTTAACCGCTTGACCAAGGGGCCGAATTTAAGGACTTTTTTAGTATATAAATAATCAGTAAAGACGTCAACACCTTATTTATATACTGTTTTTATTATTTGAATGGATATCTTTTATTTGATTGCAGGAAACAAAAAAACCATCACGCACGTGATGGTTTAAGATAACGGAGATGGAGAGATTTGAACTCTCGCGCCGGTCACCCGACCTACACCCTTAGCAGGGGCGCCTCTTCAGCCACTTGAGTACATCTCCATGGCTCCACAGGTAGGACTCGAACCTACGACCGATCGGTTAACAGCCGATAGCTCTACCACTGAGCTACTGTGGATCAGTTTTTAATGAACAAATATTATTATATCAACTCCACCTAATATTACAAGGTTTTTCAGTAAAATTTTTTATGGAACATTTACACTTGCCGTTCAAGAAGTGCATACATGGCTAATACTTCATATATATTAGTGCATGCCTGCTTAAAATCAATATCCTGACTTTTGACCTTATCATTTTTTATAGCCTTAGTTCTTAAGCAATATTCCAATTTAACAGCGTGCAGGTACTGGGTATTGATAATATGGTAGCTGGTCGGCACAACTACCATACTCTCATCATCAAAGAAAATTTCCGTATCATTGTATTTACCTCGCCGGTAGTACTTGATCATACTCAAATTAAACCAGTGCATTTCTTTGATGCGGTCACTATGCGTCGGAAAGAAATAAGTTCCTGTTTCCGGCTTCAGCACAATCGGCGGCTTCTGACAAATATCAGCGACAATTCTCGTCGTCTCTTTTCTTGCTGAGTAGGTTGTGTTATAGAAATGGCATGACTGTTCTATCAGTGTCAGCGGTTTCTGTTTGATGATAAATGTCGGTTTGTTATATTCTTTGACTTCTGAATAAATCTTGTTATCAATTGATACTGGTTTGATATACATGGTTGTCTCACGAATAATATATCGAAAGCTTGCCATATAGCCCTCCAAGATGTAGTTGTAGTACGTTAATTATAAAATAAAATGTTATATTTTAGTTAACATTTTAGCTAATTTTACAAATTTTACAGCGCTTTAAAACTATCATGTAAAATTACAATATTTTATATATTAATATTCTGAATATTCATTGAATTTTGGGTATAATTAATTTATACTGATACAAATCATATTGAGGAGGGATTTCCATGAACCAGTATCCACAAGTTAAACAAAATGGACTTGAAACATTTGTCAGCAATTTGAACAATCTATATATCGAACTTCTGATTGATGACGTGCTGAGAACTCAGAAGAAAGCAGAATACCACCAGCTGATTGACCAGTCGTTACTAAATCGCGATGAAGCAGCCTTCCTAACTTATACTGAAGCTTTAAAAGAGCTGGAGGAAATGTAAATTGAACAGTCATTATAATCACTATATATAAAAAAGATGTTACTCACTTCTACCGGAAATGAATAACATCTTTTTTATTATGACAATAAACTTAAAAACTCTTCTTCAGTGACTCTGCCGAAATAATGTGCAAAGTCAATCTCGCGAAGCTGGTCAGCAATCGTCTGCTTTTGATGGGCAGCACCAACCAACCGCTGTTCAATATCAGCGATCTCACCGACTCCAAAGAAATCTCCATAGATTCTTATGTCTTCGATGATTCCTTTTTTAACATTCATCTTCAGTTCCAGTAGTCCTCCTGGGAACTTCTGCCGCACTTCGTAGTTATACTGAGGATTCTTTCCGTAGTTCCATTCAAACGTCTGATACTTCTCTCTGCTTAATTGATGAATAGCAGCCCAGTCCTCATCAGTCAGCACATATTCTTCTACATTGCCTTGAAAAATATGGTTCAATAAGTGCTGCTTGAAGTCTTCTATCGTAATCGGTTCATCGAGGAACTCTGATATATTTGCGACACGTGAACGGATAGACCGAATGCCTTTCGTAATCAGTTTCTCTTCTTTAACGGTCAGACTGCGTACAACTTCTTCAATATCGCTGTTCAGCATCAGCGTACCGTGCGAGAACATTCTATCTTTAGTCTGAAACATCGCATTGCCTGATATTTTACGCTCGCCGACCTGCAGATCATTGCGGCCCGACAGTTCGGCTGCCACTCCCATTTCATTCAATGCTTCAACAATAGGCATCGTAAATCGTTTGAAATTATGAAAACTATCTTCATCTGCCTTCGTCACAAAGCTGAAGTTCAAGTTACCGAGATCATGGTAGACAGCGCCTCCACCTGAAATACGACGAATAACATGAATATGGTGTTCATCCACATAAGCCTGATTGACTTCTGCGTAAGTGTTCTGGTTTTTACCGATAATGATGGACGGTTCGTTGATATAAAACAGAAAATATGAATCGTCTGTCAGGTTTGTCAGAACATACTCTTCCATTGCCAGGTTAATTGCAGGATCAGTGATGTTATTATTACTTATAAATTTCATAGTCATCCTCCAGAGCGTGATAGTCATGCAAATAGGAATTTGTATTAATGATGATTTAATTCAACGGCTAAGGCTGTCGCTGCTTCTTTCCCCTGCTTGACACAGTCTGGAAGACCGACCGCTTCAAATGAAGCTCCAGCAAGCCATAATCCCGGGTATTGTTTCTCTACATACTCTCTTACCACTTTCACACGGTCAATATGCCCGACTTCATACTGCGGCATACTTTGCATCAGTCGTGTAACAATAGTGAATTCAGGCTCACCTTTAATGTGCATCATTTTATCAAGGTCATGTCTCGCAAGCTTAACAAGTTCTTCGTCAGAGTGGTTTTTCACCACATTATCCCCTGGTCTACCGACATAGGCGCGGAGCAGCACTTTGCCAGCTGGTGCTGAATGAGCCCATTTTTTATCGGTCCATGTACATGCAGTGATCACAGTATCTGAATTACGGGCAATCACAAAACCTGTGCCGTTCTCTTCATTGTTCACCTGATTTTCGTCAAATGCCATGACAACAGTGGCAACGCTAGTAGCAGCCATATGTTTGAAATAACGCAGCGGCGCATCAATAAACCACTTGCTGAACACCGTATGAGGCACCGCGATAATCACTCCATCATAGTGTTTTTCAACATCATTCACCATCACCGCGTACTGATTGTTACGGTATTCGATGCCTGTGACCGCACTTTGGTAATGAATAGCTGCACCTTGGGCTGTCACTGTTTCTGCCAGTTTATCGATGAAGCTCTGCAGACCGTTAAGGAACTGCCGGAACTGTCCTTTTGGTTTGCCTGTAGATTTTGGTGCACTGCTTTTTTGGATACGCATACCTTTAATCAGGCTGCCGTGCTTCTCTTCCTGCTCCTTGAAATTCGGAAATGTCGATTTCAGACTCAGCTTGTCAATATCTGCACCGTAAATACCTGACAGCAGCGGCTCGATTAAATTCTCAAGTGCTTCATTGCCAAGGCGTTTCCGAAAGAATGCGCCGACTGACACGTCTGTCGTCATTTCTTTCGGCTTGATGAAATAATCCATTCCCACGCGAAGTTTACCTGCCGGTGACAGCAGACCAGTCTTTATAAAAGGTTTCAGCTCAGTCGGGATGCCCATGACTGAGCCGCTAGGCATCGGGAACAGCTGATTACGTGCATAAATATAAGACTGACCTGTGTTATTCGTCACCAGTTCATCTGCCATGCCGAGTTCTTCAGCAAGCTCTGTCATAATCGTTTTGCGGGCTAAATATGACTCAGGACCGAGCTCAATCGTATAGCCGTCACGCTGATAGGTCTTAATCTTGCCCCCTGGGCGTTTTGATTGTTCAATGATGTCAATTTGAGCGTCACTTTGCTGCTGCAGATAATATGCCGCTGATAAGCCGGTAATTCCTGCCCCGATGACTGCTACTTTTTTCATGAGAGGTCACTTCATTTCCTGTGTTTTGAGTACTGAGTTGATTTCATCGACCATGGATTCAATGAACAATTGGTGTGTATCAGGCATTGCTGGCCGGTGGTATACTGCACCGACTTCATGACAGACATTTTTGCATTCAACATCATTATCATACAGCACTTCTAAATGTTCACAGACGAAACCGACTGGTGTATAGATGAAATGTTTATATCCATGCTGACGGTATAATTCACGGGTTAGATCCTGGACATCCGGTCCCAGCCATGGGTCAGGTGTGTTACCTTCTGACTGCCAGCCAATTGCTACATTTCTGATCTGCGAGACATCACTGATTAACCGTGCTGTATCTGTCAACTGATCAGGATACGGGTCACCCTTCTCTTTAATCTTCTCCGGCAGACTGTGTGCACTGACGATGAGAACAGTCTCATTTAATTCATCGTCCGGAATTGATTTCAATGTATCGTCCACTTGGTTGCGCCAGAATGTAATGAACTTCTGCTGACGGTAAAAGTCTTTGACGTGTGTTAGTTTAATACCATATTTAGATGCTTCTTCTGCTGCACGTTCATTATATGAGGCAACAGAGAACGTTGAATAATGAGGAGCGAGAACAATCGTCACCGCTTCTTCAATACCGTCATCGTGCATCTGTTTCACTGCATCCTCGATGAACGGTGCAATATGTTTAAGACCGATGTAAAGAACATATTCAAAGTCCTTACTCTGTTTGTTCAACGCATCGCGCAGTGCTTCAGCCTGACGTTCTGTTGTGCCGGCGAGCGGGGAGATGCCGCCGATTGCTTTGTAGCGGTCTTTTAAGTCCTGAAGACTTTCTTCGGATGGTTTTCTGCCGTGTCTGATATGTGTGTAATACGGTTCAATATCTTCTTCTTTGTAAGGCGTGCCGTACGCCATTACTAGTAATCCTCTTTTTTTCATTACATAAAACTCCTTACTTCGATTTGTAATCTGCTGAATACGTATGGACAAATTCAGATACACGTCTTAATGTATCAGGCTTAACTTCCGGAAATACCCCGTGCCCTAAATTAAAGATATAGCTGTCTGACTGCAGCCCTTGATCTAAAATGCGTTTCAGACGTTCTTCAATTACTGCCCAAGGCGCAAGCAGAATCGCAGGATCCAGGTTGCCCTGTAATGTTTTAGTGATTCCTTTTTCACGTGCTTCTTCAATCTGAAGGCGCCAGTCAAGACCAACCACGTCAACCGGCAGCGCATTCCATTCTTCTATTAAGTGGCTTGCCCCGACACCGAATGTCGTTACCGGTACATTTTTTTCTTTAATGCCTGTAAAAATACGCTGCATATGAGGCGCAATGAATGTACGGTAATCTTCACGGTTAAGTGCACCGACCCATGAATCGAACACTTGAATCATCTTACAGCCCGCATCAATCTGAGCATGTGTATAGGTGATACACATGTCACTTAGCTTCTCCATCAGTAGATGCCAGCTTTCAGGCTGCTCATACATAAATGCCTTAGTCTTATTATAATTCTTTGACGGCCCGCCTTCTATCATATAGCTCGCAAGCGTAAACGGTGCACCTGTAAAACCGATCAAAGGGACATTCAACTGTTCAGTCGTCAGTAATTTTATCGTATCAAGGATATAAGGCACATCTTGTTCCGGGTTAATTTCCCCTAGTTTCTGAACGTCACTGATATGACGGATCGGATTGCCTATGACCGGACCGATGCCTGACTTAATTTCCACATCTACACCAAGTGCACCAAGTGGTGACATAATATCTTTGTATAGAATAGCCGCATCCGTATTGTACTGATCGACCGGCAGCTTCGTGACGTAGGCACATAGCTCTGGATCATGTGTAATCTCAAATAAAGAATGTGTTTCCTTGATTTTTCTGTACTCTGGCTGACTACGGCCAGCTTGACGCATGAACCAGACCGGCGTATGCGTTGTTTTCTCACCATACGCAGCCTTTAAAATTGTATCGTTGAACGGCTTCAAAGCTATTCCTCCTACTTAATAATGATTATAAATTATTTTAACACAACCATAATTAAGCCGCTCTCGAATATGCATTTGTCATAAAACTGACATAATACAAAATAATTGGGTAAGATATTAATAAAGGAGTGAATGAGATGTATACTTATTTAACACATGGTTCTGAATACTATATGCAGAGATTGATTGATAACAATAATGACCGGACATTAATGAAATATGCCGGTCAGGAAGATATTATCTTATATGAGGAAACTACAGAGAAATCTGTCTTCAGTTCTCCTGAATCATTCGAAGTCGTTGAAAGTGATGGTTCAATGACTGATGATGCGCCTTTGATGCTGCGTTACTTCCAAGTCAGCGATGAACGGAGAAAAGCAGCAGAGAGCAGGTTGACTGGAGAGAAGAACTTCGCTGAGTATGACGGCTACATAGCTTATCGTCTGCTCAGACCACTGCGCGGCCAGACATACTGTGTTGCTCTACAGTTTCAGGATGAAGACATGCTTGACGATTTCAGGAAAAGCTCGGTTTACCGCGAGCATTATGAAAATGCGGTACTTAAGCAGTATGAAACAGCAGATTTCATCTCTAATATTCATTTCACAAAACTACTGCGACCAATAACAGATTGAATTTTGAGCCATAAATCAAAATATGGCTCAATTTTTGTTGAATATTGAGCCATATTTTAAATCGATAGATGCATTAGTCTTTCAGCAATGTCATCTTCTTCTTTAGTTTGTTCATTACCTGCTGATTGGTCCACCACATGATTATAAAGAAGGCTGCCGCATAATAAAAATGACCCGGATAGAATGCCACGTAGATTAACGTAATGACAATCGCCGTAACGAGTGACAGCTGCCATAAAAACTGTCTGAAACCATCGATGACCAACTCTTCACGTACCGGCCAGACTTGCGGCCATAATTGATAAGCCTGCTGTTTATAGAACTGCGAGGACTGCAGCACAACAATATAAATAAGAAAAATACCGATGATCGCTGCGATAATAGGCTGCCGTACAAGCCAGATGATTAAGCCGCCAATCACGACTAACCTGATGATGATCCAGAAGGCATCTTTACTGCGGACAAAATTACGCTTGAACAGATAGAGAAACATGCTCTTTTGATTATATTTTCTGTCCGGCTGTTTAAGCAGGCCATCCAGGAAACGACGACGTCTGACATTGTCTTTCAGTCCTTTGACATCAGTAAACATATTAATCGTCTTATACTGCCGCTGCGTCAGCTCATGTTCATAATCGATTACTGTCTCCCAGTTAAATACATAATTCTTCGTAATATGATTCATCAAGTATAACAGACCCGCTAAAAAGGCCAGTTCACCAAGCGCTGTGAAATAAACACCTTCAAGTGAATTATAAATGCCCGCCATCAATATAAGAAACAACAGAATGTTGACAGCCATATTGCTCATACCAAGCTTCATCGCTGACCAGCGGACGAATAGACCGAGCTTCATCGCGACAAGCCCGAATACATAAGCGCATGCCATACCTATTGGATAGAAATGAGATCCTGCCTGATACAACGGAAATAATAATGCAAACAGTATAGTCCATATCACGGCCTGTTTTATAAATGCTGCCATAATGGACTTCTTCACATATGAGTTCAACTGCTTTTCGTATGCCAGCAGAAAGACTTGGTCCGCTTCCTTGAAATAAGTTCTGAGTGATGCAATCGCACTCACTGATAACAGTAAGGCAATGATAAAGTGGTAGTTAATACCGCGAGGCAGATGTTTAAGTAGATCGCTGTACTGCAGCATCAAAGCTCCAAATGCCACTGACAGAAACAATATGAAATGACCGTTAAAAATAAATCTGCTGTAGTGCAGCACTTCTTTTCTATTATCAGTCGACCGTTTATCAAACAGCGTCCGTGCATTAAACATTGACTTCACCTTGTGTCAGACGGATGTAGATATCATCAAGTGACTGACCTGGCATGTGAAGCTGATCCTGCAACTCATGCATATTTCCTTTAGCAACAAGTCTTCCCTGATGCATAATCAGAAAATAGTCACAATACTTCTCAGCCGTCGCTAAAATGTGAGTGCTCATCAGCACTGTCCGTCCATCTTCTCTTGCGCTGACCATCAGTTCAAGCATCGACTGAATTCCAAGCGGATCAAGCCCTAGAAACGGCTCATCAATAATATGTAGTTTCGGTCTGCTTAAAAAGGCGCAGATGATCATCACCTTCTGTTTCATCCCTTTAGAGAAGTTCTGAGGAAACTGCTTCAGTTTATCCTGCAATCTGAATATTTCAAGAAGCGGCATACTTCTCTCTCTCGCCTCGTCTTTAGAAAGTCCATAGGCCATCGCTGTCATGTCTATATGCTCTTCCAATGTCAGTTCATCATAAAGCACTGGTGATTCCGGAATGTAGGTTACTTGCTTTCGATAATCATAAGGTGATGTATTCAACGATAAGTCATCGATGAAAATTTCCCCTTCCATCGGTCTCAGCAGGCCAAGCATATGTTTTATCGTTGTGCTCTTACCGGCACCGTTCAACCCGATCAGACCGACAATCTGACCTTTCTGTAATGTGAAATTAATATCATGGACGACCGGCTGGTTACCATAACCACCGGTCAGCTGTTTTACTTCTACAGTCACACGCGCACCTCCACTTTTCTTTAATTCATATTGTATCAAATAACTTATCCATTCTCCTATCGAAATCAATTAAATGATATAATATCACTAAATGATTGGAGGGACTCATATGACAACATGTATTTTCTGCAAGATCATCAACGGTGAAATTCCAGCCTATAAAATTTACGAGGATGAGCATACACTTGCTTTTCTCGACATATCACAAGTATCAAAAGGTCATACTCTCGTCGTTCCGAAACAGCATAGTGACGATCTGCTCAGTACTGATACTGAAGTGCTGCAGCATACAATCACCACTGTCCGAAAAGTGGCACAACAGATTGATTCAGCATTAAAACCAGATGGTATTAATATCATCCAGAATAATCGGAGCTTCGCTGATCAAAGCGTTTTCCATCTGCATTTCCATATTATGCCTCGTTATCAGCATGAGATGGACGGATTCGGCTATCACTGGGAGACACATAACGTTGACCCGGCTGACATGACAGAACTTCTGAATAAGATTAACAATGGTTGATAATCTCGTTCTGGGGTATAACTAACAAAAATATTGGAGGAATTAACATGAAATTAAGAACCGTGCTATTCGGCTTTACGACAGGTGTTGCAACAGGCATCATCACAGGAATGATGAGATCGCCTCGTCCTCAGCATGAAGTTGAACAGAACTTCGTCTCAAATTCTTATGAAACAAAGTCATTACTTCATCAGCTGAAAATCGAAGCGACTGAAGTTAAAGATTATGTGATGAAAACAAAAAATGAAAGTCAGGCTGTCATGAAGACGATGGGCGATGAAGTAAAATCGATGATTGCCACGTATAAAAGTGATATTGACCCTAACATTACACACATTAAATCGAATGTTGAAAATGTGAAAAATCGCGCTGATGAAGTGAAACAAACGTTTTCAAAAAAATAATAGCTATGCTAAAATAATAATAAGTGAGTTTAAAAAGCATGATGCATAACATCATGCTTTTCTTTATATCAAGGAGGTCAGGCAATGAAAAGAGATCGCGCGACGATCGAGAAAATGTTATATACTCATAGAATTTCACAGCTAAGTAAAGCATTATGGAAAACTGTTGAGAAAGACTGGCAGAACTGGATCAAGCCGTATGATTTGAATATCAATGAACATCATATTCTCATCATCATCAGAAACCTTGAGAAAGCGACGATATCTGAAGTTTCACAGTATGGTGTCATGCACGTCTCTACTGTATTCAACTTTGCTAAAAACCTTGAAAAGCGCGGCTATTTAACGATGCCGAAGAGCGAATTTGATAAACGAAACACCTATTTAGAGCTGACACAAAAAGGCAAAGATGTGCTGTATGAGACTTATGTCGGCTACAATAGTATCGACAATCGGATTTACGATGCTGCTGAGGAATACAACGAATTCATGCTGTCCTTACCTCATTTTACTGATATTACTTTTATGGTCGGTCAGATTTATGGAAAAGATTTCATTGAACAGCTGAACAAGAGTCATGATGACCTGCTGAAAATTCTACTTGACGAAAATGATAGTGATAATGCATAATGCTAAAGATATGACTACATTTCTAATAAATAAGGAGTTTTTAACGTGTTATCATGCACAAAAAATTTCAATATTAAAACAACGTATGGTATTCAGAGAATCATCTTCATCTCAGCCATTGTCAGTACTGTTATTTTCCTGATATCATTTGAGATCTTTATATCGTTTGTCAGAGGACAGTTCAGCGATGCCAATTTTCTTTATTTTCTGTGCGCGCTCTTCCTCCTATATCCAGTTCATAAATTACTTCATTTATTAGCTTTTATCGGGGATACGAAATCATTTGTTATCCAGAAGATTACAAGAAACTCATGGCCGCCGCTTATCAATGTGCGGGTGAATCATCCAGTCAGCAAGTTTCATTTTATCATTGCGCTACTGTTACCATTTGTCATTATTACTACTTTAACCATTGCCGCTGCCATCGTTATGCCGGAATATGGGCACTATTTTTTATTTCTGTGTTCAGTGAATGTCGGCATCTCGTTTATTGACTTCATCTATTTGAAGTATATTTTTAATACACCTAGAGGTACTTTCATCGAAGAAAGACGTTACGGTCTTGAGTTACTCATTAAATGTGATGGGTAATTCTCATATCATTTTAATCAGTGAATGATACAGTAAATTGCAATCAATTATTTCAGTATGCTATATTGGGTGTACGTTTTCTAAAAAAGGAGAATTATAATGAATAAATTCAAAACGGCTGTACTACCTGCTGTACTATCTGTTTCAGTGCTTGGACTGGCAGCATGTGGCAACAACGAAGGCGAAACATTGATTACATCTAAAGCAGGCGATGTCAGCTCTGCAAATGTCATCGACCAGATGGGCAAAGACGAAGTGGCTCAGACAGCCTTTCAGATTCTCATGACAGATATACTGAAAGATAAATACGGTAAAAAAGTCGATGAAGATAAAATTAAAAAAGATGTCGACGCTGAAGTAAAGAAATACGGCGGTGAAAAACAGTTTGAATCCATTCTTCAGCAGCAGCAGGCCGGTATGACAATCAGTAAATACAAAGAATCACGTATTAACGATGCATATCAGACAGAACTGATGAAAGATACTGTCAAAGTATCGGACAATGAAGTGAAAAAGAACGCAAAAAAAGGCTCACATATTTTAATCAAAATTAAATCTGAAACAGATCCATCAGGCCTGACGGCTACAAAAGCGAAAGAAAAAGCAGAGAATGTACTAAAAGAAGTTAAAGCAAATCCTGATGATTTCGCAAAAATCGCTAAGAAAGAATCCGGTGACACTGGTTCTAAAGCAAACGGCGGATCACTCGGTTATGTCGTTAAAGGACAGACTGTAGAAGCATTCGAAAAAGCACTGTTCAAACTTGATGAAAATGAAATCTCCGGTCTTGTTAAATCCGACTACGGTTATCACATCATTAAAGCAGACAAGCAGGATGACTTCAATAAGCAAAAAGACAGCTTAAAAGAAAAAGTACGTCAAGCGAAAATCCAGGAAAATCCTAAGTTGATGATTGACGCTTACAAAAAGCTGCTTAAAGACTATGATGTTGACTATAAAGATAAAGATATCAAAAAAGTAGTGGATGAGCAGATTCTTACAACGCAAGGAGCTCAGCAGTAACAGCTAAAAAGCACAGCCGAATATTCGGCTGTGCTTTTTTGTCTGAGATCAATATATGTTGGGTCAGTCCAGCGATTCCGGCTTATAGAACTGTCTGTTCTCAAGCGCGAATATACGTTCTGTGAACTGTCCTTTGTCCACTTTTTTCAGATGTTTATCAAACATCTGCATACGGGCATCGATGTTATCAATAAAGTGCAGAATCTCAGCTTCTTTGATCATCGGCAGCTTAGGTGAGCCGTATTCATACTTGCCGTGATGTGATAGTACTAAATGTCTGAGCAGAAGAATTTCTTCCCCTTCAATGTTATGTTCCTTCGCTATCTCTGCAATCTCATCACTCATAATTGAGATGTGTCCCAGCAAATTTCCTTCTACTGTATAACTTGTCGCGACAGGTCCGGATAATTCCTTCACTTTCCCCATGTCATGCAGTATCACTCCAGAATACAGCAGACTGCGGTTCAGTGAGGGATAGATGTTACATAACGCTTCAGCCTGTCTCAGCATAGTCACTACATGATACATCAGTCCTGACACAAAGTTATGATGGTTCGAGCTTGCTGCAGGATAAGTCATGAATTCCTGCTGATACTTCTTCAGCAATAGACGCGTCACACGCTGCAAGTTCGCATTGCTGATATCCATCACATAAGTCATCAGCTGATCAGTCATGTCGTCAGCTGTTACAGGTGCTGATTCAAGGAAGTTCTCAAGTCTCACACCATCTTCCGGTACTGCAAGGCGGCAGTGATTAATTTTCATCTGCGTTCTGCCGCGATAATCAATGACGTCTCCTTTCACACGGATCAGTGTCTCAGGAACAAGTCTTTTCATATCTTCTTCTGTGACTGTCCACATTTTTGCTTCTATATCGCCGCTCTTATCTTTAAGATAGAGCGTCAAGTAAGGTTTCCCCTGCCCTGTCACTCCTTGAACTGCCCGGTGAATCATGAAAAAAGCATCAACGGATTCACCTGGCTTCAAAGTCTCTATTGTTCTCATTATTTAGTCTCCTTGTCATGACGCTCAAGTACAAGCGTATTTTTACTAGGTATATTCGCTGAACGGTTTGGCGTAAAGTAGAGAACCTGGTTGTTTTCATTCTTCATTAAATACTCCGTAATAAAATCTTTTCGCTGCTTATCAAAATGAACAAACGCATCGTCAATGATGATCGGCAATGGATATAGCTGATGTAGATGTTGAATCAGACTGAGGCGCATAGTAATATACAGCAGTTCCTTAGTCGACTGTGATAATTCTGTCGGATGATACACTTGTCCATCTTTATGTTTGACCACAAGTTCTGATTCATACATGACAGCAATATATCTACCTTCTGTCAGTGTACTAAAAATCTGTGATGCTTCACCAATGATATGCGGTATTCTTTGTTCTTTAACTTTTTGACGGTGTACTGAAATCAATTTTTCAATATAACTGAGTGCACCATGTGCTTTAGCCATTCTGTTGACAATCTGTCTTTCAATTTCATAACGATAATTCAGTTCTGATAATGTCGTATCATGTTCTAGCGCATGCATCGCCTGCTCTGTCTGATGCAGCTCAAACTGTTCTGACTGAAGAGCGTTTTTAAGCTGGTTGAGCTGATTGCTAAGTTCTGCTTCTGCTATTCTTAAGTCTTCAGCAGACGTATAAGCAAGCTCTGTATTTACTTCATAAGTAAAATTCTCATCTTCAAGTTTCCGGCTGAGCAACTGATGACGTTCGAAATTATTCTTATACTGAGTGTAGTTATTATAACGCGTGTAATAAGCAGCTTCATCAGTTGCACCTGCGTCACTGAACAGCTGCATCGTTTCATTGTTCATTTCTTCGGCTGATTTTTTAACGGCAGCCAGTTCCCGTTCACTGAGTGCCAGCTGCTCTGTCAGACGCAGCTGCTGCACGCGTTTCTTATCCTCAGATTTGACTAGCGTGTTCAGTTCCTGAAAAACAAGCGTTAAGTGTTCAATGTCCCATTTATGATCAAAGTGGCTCAGCTGTTCATTAAACTTCTCGAGTGCTGATTGTTCAGCTGAATACTGTTCTTTCAGCTGAGCAATAGTAGCTGACAGCTGCTGCATTTTATCAATTGTTCGGTAAGCGTGATGCAGCAGACTGTCTTCAAAGTCTGCTGGCAGATGCAGCTGTTCTTTAGTCTGTATTAATTCCTTACCGATTGAAGTGAATTCATCCTTTTTCTTCTCAATTCTTGACTGCAGTTGCTGCTCTTTTCGTCCATGAGCCTCTAGTTCTCTCGACAAGACCGTCATTCTTTCTCTGAATTCCTGCTGCTCAGCCAGCTTAAAAGATTTGTCCAGTCGGCCGGATAGCGCTGTAATAGACTGTTCAAGGCTATTAATCTCATCTTCCATAATCATACCATGATGATTAAGTGAGGGTTTATTCATCAGAAGAAGTATAATCATCACAATAGGAATAGCAAGCAGAGCTATAGCTGGAATAACAAGAGCACTGAAGAAAAAATATATGGCTGCGATAAGAGCTGCAGTGCCGAGCACACTATAAACGATATTTAACCGTTTCCTTCTCGTTTCTTCGATGAGTGCCTGTTTCTTCTGTTCGCTATTTAGTTTGTTATATAATTCAGTCTTTTGTGCGAGCTCATCTTTTTGAGCAGTCAGCTGAATGCCGTCGTTGTACTGATCATCAGAAACGATATGAAGGATCAGTTCCAATCGCTCGTTCTCTGTGAGCGTTTCTTCTGACTTTGCCTGCTCAAGCTCACGATTCAGCTGGTCCAGCTGTGAGACGAGCCGTTCTTTTTCTGCGACATTATATACAACCTGTTCTTTCAATTGGCTGCTAAGAGGAACATCATAATAATCAGTCCAGCCGATATCTGATTGCATGGCATGCAATGCAGCCTGTTTATCCAGTATCTCGCGGTCAAGTGTCTTCAGCGTCTTCTCATGCTGTTTGATGACCGGTTCTTCTTTAAGCAGCTGCTGAGCCGCCTCGTATGCATGATCCGGCATCAGTTCTATGCCGGTCATTTCTTTTGTCAGACTCTCCACCTTTTCAGCACGGAGCATAATATCCCGGTCAGTATTATAACTCTGACGTTTCAGTGATTCAAACCGTTCGATGCCATTATCCGGGAAAGTGATCGGTTCAATATTCAATTGATGTTCAAGCTGTTTCCACTCTTTCATATCGGCATGGAACATCATTTCCTTCTGCTTTCTCTGCTGTATGACAGATAGCTGTTCAATATGGGAATTCAACAGATCAATCTTCCCTCTCAGCTGATAAGCACGGCTTTCATGAATGTCATATTGCTCAAGCTTACTCTCTTCATCTCTGATCTGTATCTCAAGGTTCGTCAGCTCAAGCACATGATCATACAGCTCTCCCGATTCATGATTGTCACTGATTAAATGTGTTTTTTCTTCCTCCAGTTTCTCCTCAAGACTAGCGTATTCAGTAGAACCAAATACCCCTGCCTGCAGCAAATAGTTCTGCAGTTTCTTCTCAGTCAGCTGATGGACGTGCTGCAAGCGTAACACATCGAATGAAAATATTTGTCTATATGTATCTTTCGTAATAAAGTTCAGTTTTTGACTTAACCATGCTTCATCTTTCAGCAGGTCATTGAACCTCACTGTCAGTTCTTCCATGCCATTACGGTACACCCGTTCTATGAACATATCATCTCCACCCACTTCAAGCAGCAGACTACCGCCATATGTCGTAGAAAATCTCGGCATCAACCGCGGTTCATCACCTGCCTCGGGAAATCCGAATAAAATCGAATGAATAAACAGCTGCATTGTTGATTTACCAGTTTCATTCTCACCGAAAATTTGAGTGAATGACCGGTCCAGATTATATGTCCTTTGCTGTAATCTACCGTAACCATATATTTCAAGTGATTTTATCTTCATCCGTCATCCCTCATTCGCCCTTTGATCCGTCTCTCACCGATGTCAAGAAGCTCTTTCTTATCGAATGTTTCGAAATTATCCAGAAATCTGCTGAACGTCTGATCATGATATAACGGACTTAGTGCTTCACTGTATAATCGCTCATCATTAAGAGAATCACTGTCAAATTCCTGGTTAAGTGTCGTTACATCATGCTGCTGAGAGAGTGTAAGCTGATCTATCCAGATGAAGTTCTGCTCATGTGTCTCATACTGCTGCACGAGTGTCAGCAGCTCTTCAAGCATACTTTGATTGATCAATTGCTCACTATCGTTAACGAGTCTAACCTGGTAGATACATTTACCATACTTTCTCTGTTCATTCTTGAAATCAGTCAAATCTTGATAGATGGCATTCTTGCCCGTATCCGTCAATGTCAGCTCTGCTTTCTCAAAGCGAATATATTGCGTCGGCACGAAGACGACATCCATCGATACATGATCACCTTCTACAAGCAGATAACCTTTCTTACCTAATTCTCCAATATTAGAACCTTGAATATTGCCAGGATAATGAATGTGAGGGAGTTCACTGATCAGCCGGCGCTCATGAATATGACCTAATGCCCAGTAGTGATAGAGCTTTTCGTTCAGTTCCTCCTGACTGAATTCAGTGAGCGGGTTTTCAGTCTGATGCTTGACGAATGTACCGTGCAGCATTCCAATATGTATACTTGAATCCACCTGATTAGTCGGATATTGTTCAAGTTTATTTTCATAACTTGTATGTTCCTTGTAGCTGAAGCCATGAATATAGACGACATTTCCTTCTTTAGTGATAAACTCATATGTTTCAACCTGCTCACCAAACACAACGACATTAGCAGGCCATTTAATACGCGAATATTTCATGTTATCCGCTTCGCCCCGGATGATATAGACGAATATATGAGCATCCTGCAGTCGTTCAAACTGCTCTTTTAAAAACACCATCGTCCATAATGACTGATTTCTAGAATCAAACATGTCACCTGCTATCAGAATGAAATCAACTTTCAGATTAATAGCATCTGTTACAAGCCGTCTGAAACTTTCGAAACTGGATTTGCGTATGTCTCCCATAATAGCGTCTGATACGTAGTGATTCAATTTGAATGGTGCATCAAGATGTAAATCAGCACAGTGGATAAATTTGATCATAAGCATCCCTCACTTCTAGTATTCAATTTATTTTACAACAAAAACTAGGTCAGTTGTATGCATACCAGAAAAAAGGTCTATATTCATTGAATGATGACAAAAAAATGTTCCTTCATCTCTATCGATGAAGGAACATTTCTTACTGAACGAGCGTCATGCCATTATAGAGCCGTTCTAACTTTTTGATTTTCTCTGTCGTGTAATGCTCGTATGAATTGTTATAGCTCTTCGGATCTTTCGGGTTCAAGTAATTTTCAATTTTCCCCGTTTCGGGGTGAATCAATTTACTTGAAGCACCACAGCCAAGTCCTAGAATAGTCTGAACTTCTTCCATAATCAGGATATTGTAAAGAGAGTATTCTTCGTGGGTAGCGTAGCCAATATTTTCAAGATTACCGAGAATGTTTTTCTGGCGGTATAGATAATAAGGAACATAACCATTGTCTCTGGCATATGTTTTCGTCATATTCATCATCGTCATAATTTCTTCTCGGTCAGCTACCGGATACTTTGATTTATTACGCGTCATCTCACTTGCTCGTTTGAAGCTCAGAGTATGAACGGTCAGTGATTCTGGTTTCAATTGATCCACTTCAGCAAGTGAATGTCTGACATGTGTACGGTCTTCATTCGGCAGACCTATAATCAGATCCATATTGATATTATTCATGTGATGCTGTCGTGCAAGCTTGAATTTATCCACTGTCTCAGCCACAGAATGATGTCTGCCGATTGCTTTCAATGTTTCGTCAGTGAAACTCTGCGGATTGATGCTGATACGGTCGATATTAAAGTCATTCAGTACTTTCAATGTTTCATGGTCTATCGTATCCGGACGTCCTGCTTCAACAGTGACTTCACGTACTGCTGACATATCGAACGAACGATAGCATTCATCAAGTAACAGCTTTAAATCTTCAGGAGTAATAGAAGTCGGTGTTCCGCCGCCGAAATAGATGGAAGTGACTTTAATATCATTCCTTTTCAGCCATTCTCCAGTCTCCTTGATTTCGTGCAGTAGACCGACAAGAAACTCGGGAACATCGTTTTTATGGACGAGTATGCTGTAAGCAGGAAATGTGCAGTAAGCACATTTTGTCGGACAGAACGGAATACCGATATAGACACTGACTTCACGCTTCAAGTCATACAGGTCAGGTATTGCTTCGTTCTGAATACGGACAATGTCCTGCATCAAGTCAAGCTTCTCCCGGCTGATCAAATAATCTGCTGACAACCGTTCACAGATGGCTTCATGGTCAAGACCCTGTCTGTACAGCCGATGATAGAGCTTAGTAGGACGTATTCCGGTCAGCGTCCCCCAGCTCTGTGTGATGCCTGTGTGCTCTGTCAGCATAGTAACAAGTGTCTTCGCCATCGCCTGCTTAACAGACTTCTTATCGGTCTCCTGCCGTTCTGCGGCTGCATGATAAGTTCTGCCATTAAGTGTCAATGTCGCTTGCACAGCCGTTGAGACATTTGTTGTAACATCAAACGTCAGCTGGTTATCTCCTGTCCCAATGAGTAATATAGCATCTTCAAAATATAGATTGAAGATGTTTTTGATGAACAGCAGCTGTGGTTCAAGTTCCGGATGATTTACATATATCTTCATCTTATAACCTCTTAAAAAAAATAAACGAAATGTCGATTTCGTTTATTTTCACTTTATTATTGTTCTGTTGCGGCGTCGTTTACACCGTATAAATCCTGTAATGGTTTCATAATGATACGATTTAAATCCTCGATAATCTGACTCATACGCTGCTCAGCCTGCATTAATTTAGCAATATTTTCATCCTGCTCAATTTTAGCAGCTACATTGTTTGCACTTGCGATATCTTCTTCAGTGATTTCCTGACCAGACATCTGTTTCTCCTGTAAAGTCAGCTGGATGTTTCTGAACTCATTGAACAGCTTTTTCGATTCAGGATTATTATTGATTGCCTCAAAGTAAGTTTTTACTGCAGTGTATTCGTCACTTTGACGTAATGCACTTTCGAGACGATTTGCTTCATCATAAATATTAACTGTCATTTTGAATAGCTCCTTTAAATAATATCTGATAATAATGTACCATAATTCAATGGATTAACCAATGAATAGCCATACAGCTACAGTGACAAAAAAAGCAAACGACTGGTCGTCTGCTTAAGCATTGATTAACTGGTCAGACACTCTTCTATTGAAGAAAGTATCTGCTTCACGTTCTTTGTTTGAACCAAATAATGGTTGGTTTGCTGAATCGATGACACGGTATAGGTTAGAAATTTTATTGAATTGCAGAGTGTAACCCGCTTCTTTCTGCTTCGTCTCCCACCATAGTTCATCAAGGTTTTCATTCTTTGGGTAAGCACAGGCGCCGCGTGAAATCACTTGAATAACTTCGAGTGGATCTCCGCCAAGCGTTGTCTGTAACACTTCTGAGTCTCTGAATAATGCACATAACGATACACAAGTTGTCCAGTTAGGCAGCACACGCTCTTTTTCAATTTGAACTAACGTCTTTTTAGACAAACCGATCGTCTGAGCCATTGTATCCTGAGTATAGCCAGCTTCTATACGGACCATTTTAAATTTTGTCTGTAATAAATCTGTGAAGTTTTGTTTATCCATTATATACGACCTTTCATCTATATATTTATGCTCTAATATATGTTCAGTGCATGAAATTGAAATAATACACATCTATTTAAGACACATTTACCATCTTAATATAATTTACAGCAAATTAAAAGAGGAAAAACTCGAAGTTTTCCCTCTGTCGCAAAATTGTCACTTAATGAGCGGCTGTACGATTTAATTTTCTTTTTTCACGTTCTGAAATAATGACAGCACATGCTGCATCGCCTGTAATGTTCACTGCAGTACGTGACATATCAAGTAGACGGTCAATTCCTAGGATGATACCAATAGCAGCTGGATTTAGTCCCACGGCTGTCAGCACCATCGCCAGCATCACTAGTCCGACACCAGGAACTCCTGCTGTACCGATAGATGCAACGACAGCGATAATGACTACTGTTACAAGCTGCATGAACGTGAGGTCCACACCAGAAATCTGAGCGATAAATATTGTGGCGACCCCTTGCATGATTGCTGTACCATCCATATTGATCGTTGCACCGAGCGGTTGGACGAAAGAAGAGATTTCCTTACGTACACCAAGGTTATCCTGTGCACACTCCAAAGAAATAGGCAGTGTCGCATTTGAACTTGAAGAACTGAAACCGACCGTCATCGCTGGAGCAAATCCCTTAAAGAACCAGACCGGACTTTTACCGGCAAGCAATTTGACAGCTCCTCCGTAGACAACTACCATATGAATCAGTAATGCAAGCAGTACTATAAAGAAGTACATGAATAATTGTTTTATGGCGCCGAATCCGGCATTGGTAAATGCTGTAGCAACAAGGCCGAACGTTCCAAATGGAGCGAAATATTTCATGATCATCATAACAATGTGCATCAATATTTCATTGACCTGCTCGAAGAATGTCTTGACCACTGCGACCTTATCACCAAGAGCAATCATTCCGACACCGATAAATATTGCAAATGTAATGACCTGCAGCACATTCGTTGTAGCCATTGCCTGAATAGGATTTTTCGGGAAGAGATTGATAAGCGTCTGATCAAAAGTTTGTTCCGTCGCCATTCCCTGCTCCTCTGCTTCTTTCGCCTTCGCTTTCTGCTCCTGCTCATACTGCTTGACGTCATTGCTCTGCAGCAGATCTGTCTTTCCTTCTCCCGGCTTAAACACTGATGCCAGTACCATCGCAATAATGATAGCAAGCGCTGTAGTTGTCAGGAAGAACAGCAGCGTTTTAAGTCCAATGTTTCCAAGGAGTTTCGGGTCACCGACACCGACAACGCCCAGTACAATAGAAACAAATACAATCGGTACGACAAGCATAAAGATAAGATTAAGAAAAACCTGTCCAAGAACATTGAAGACATATTGATTGATGCCTTTAACCCAGTCTGCCTCGGCAAAAAGATTAAAAATAGAACCAACAGCTATACCTAATATTAATGCTATGATGATTCTAACAGTCATATTATTTTTTATTTTCATAGTCCACCTCTTTTTAAATATTCTGACAACTTATTATAATTATAAAGTAAATATTATTATTATACAATAACTTTTATAGTAGAAATGAATGTACTATTAATAATATTTACTAGATATTTCTATGATAATACTTCATAATAAGACAGTATTAAACGTAAAGGATGCGATTATAGTGCATATTAAAGATAAGCTGGAGCAGGCGAAAAAAGGCGCACGCCTCAGTATCTTAATGTATATTATTTTGACATTGACTAAATTACTTTTCGGTTGGATAAACGGCTCTCAGGCACTCGTTGCCGATGGACTGAACAATGCGACAGATGTCATTTCATCCATCGCTCTGCTCATCGGACTATCAATCTCTATGAAACCAGCTGATTCCAACCATAACTATGGTCACTACCGCTCTGAATTCATCGCATCACTCACAGCGTCATTTATTATGTTCGCCGTATCAGTTCAAGTCATTGTGCACGGCGTCACAAATTTCTTCAAAGGAGACTATTCAACTCCTACGATTGAAGCAGCAGTAGTTGCTATTCTGTCAGCTATCATTATGTTCGGCGTGTATTTCTACAACCGCAATCTCGCAAAGAAAGTCGATTCAAGTGCCCTGAAAGCAGCAGCTTATGACAACTTATCCGACGCTTTAGTCAGCATCGGGACATTCATTGGCATCATGGGTGTCTATGTCGGAATTCCGATGCTCGATACCATCGCGGCCATTGTTGTCGGTTTTATCATCATGAAAACAGCAATCGATATTTTCAGAGATACTGCTATTACGTTGACTGATGGCTTTGAAGTTGAGACTTTAGAGAAGATGAAAAATCTTGTGTCATCGATACCAGGAGTTATACAGGTAATGGATCTTAAAGGACGGAATCACGGCGTTATTTCTTTTGTGGATGTTACTGTTACTGTACAGCCTACTCTTTCTGTCAAGGAAAGCCATGATATTGCTGAACAGATTGAACAGCAGATGAAAGAAAAATTCGGGTCTGTTGAAACGATTGTTCATATAGAACCTGAAGATATCTAAACCTGTTACTGTTTCTTCACTAAATTATAAGTCATCGCATAAATAGCAGCTTGAG
Source organism: Macrococcus lamae (assembly GCF_004359545.1). Taxonomy (GTDB): domain Bacteria; phylum Bacillota; class Bacilli; order Staphylococcales; family Staphylococcaceae; genus Macrococcus; species Macrococcus lamae. The sequence continues at coordinate 22,901 of NZ_SCWB01000014.1, read as the reverse complement.
TCCGGTCGTTGACTGCGAGCTTCGAGAAGATGTGACTGACATGAGTCTTTACTGTCTTCTCGGAAACAAATAAAATATTTGCAATTTCTTTATTTGTCAGTCCCTTGACCATCTGCTCAAGCACTTCCAGTTCCCGCTTCGACAGCTTCTTCTGCAAATGCGGCAGCTGCTCTGCATTTCTGACTGCCGTGATTACTGAAGGATGAAAGACTTTCTCGCCTGCTGCTACCTGGCTGATTGTTTCAATCAGTTTCGCAGGTTCTGTATCTTTGACTTCATAGCCGTCCGCTCCCGCCTCCATCACTCCGATTACATGCTCTTCATCGATATAACTCGATAACACGAGAATCTTAATATCCGGATAGAGCTCCTTTAATTTCTTAGTTGTCTTGATACCGTCCATCTTCGGCATGACAAGATCCATTAAAATGCAGTCCGGCGGCTCATTTGAAGATAAATAATCAATCACTTCAACACCGTCATTGAATTCACCAATAATTGAAAAGTCTGTCATAGAGCTGATCAGAAATTTCAATCCCTGCCTGACGATATGATGGTCATCGACCAGTATAATAGATGTCATATTCTCATCCTCCCTGTATCGTCAGAGTCACAATTGTTCCTGAATCCTTCCTGCTCGTGATCAAAAGCGTGCCGCCAATTGATTCTGCCCGTGTCCTCATGTTGCTGAGTCCGTGAGTCGGGAGCTGTTTTGCTGATTTCACCATGAAGCCTTTTCCGCTGTCTTTGATCGTCATACTGAATGCTGTCAGCTGATCAATGATAATTTCCACTTCAGCAGTTCCCGCGTGCTTCTTAATATTATTCAGCGCTTCCTGAGCAATTCTAAAAACAACGGTCTCCTCTTTATTATTGAGTTGAATCAAGCCGTCAACATGCATTGTGACATTCAAATCCAGTACATCTGCATATTGATGTATTGCATGAGCAAGACCCTGCTCAAGTCCAATCGGTTTCAACTGCCAGATCAATGCCCGCATCTCATTGACAGCAGACTGGCTTGTCGCTTCTATCAGTTCGAATGCAGACCTCGCCTTATCATCCTCTGTATTGGATGCCGCAGCATGAGCGGTCAGCCTGAGCGAGAACAGCATCTGATTGACAGAATCATGCAGATCACGTGCGAGACGGTTCCGTTCATTCGTCAAAGCAATCTCGCGTTCCCGCTCCGTCAGAAAAATTCGTTTAACCGCGCTTCCTATTTGAAATGCTACAGATTCAAGAAGCTCGAGTTCATCTTCGCTGTAACTCTTTTTAAGAGGTGTCGCCACATTGAGCAGACCGAAACGTTCCTGACCGGACTGCAGCGGTACAGTTGCATGATGCGTTATATCATCTGTACCATCTGGATATTTACGGCTCGCTTTGACGATACGTGAACACGTGATGATATTGGACGCTTTAGTCAGTCTGCCTTGATGATAGCGTGACACGCACCAGCATGGACCTTCAGTCATATAGTGACAGTCATTCTGTTCCAGAGCTTCCGGCAGCCGATAGTCGGAAACCAGCTGGTGATTACCGGTGTCATCGATGAAGAAAATCCAGCCGGTCGCAAAATCAGTGCCTTCTACAAGACGTTTTAACGCACCATCCAGCATTGAATATGTTTCCGTCTCTTCATTCAGGAATTCCGCAATCTCTTTCAGTAACCCTGTCTTAGACTTCATCGTCTCACCTTACCTCTTATATTCAACTCGGTATAAATCATGACGACGGTCTCTTAATTGTCTGACAGTGCCGTCTTCACGGCCACGTCGTAAAACTTCTAAATCGACATCACCGATCATTACCATCTCTACATTCTCTCCTGTTTCTCCGACAATACCGTCACGAGCAAAGCCGAAGTCACTTGGAGTATAAATTCCAGAGGCAGCGTACTGAATGTCCATGTTTTCTGTCTGCGGTAAGTTCCCGCAAGTTCCGCTTGTTACAGTGTAGATCTGATTTTCAATAGCACGTGCCATTGAACAGTACTTCACGCGCAGGTAACTTTGACGGTCTTCAGTAGAGAACGGTGTAAAGATGATTTTCGCACCTTTTTCTGTAGCAATACGTCCCATTTCCGGGAATTCACTGTCGTAGCAAATCTGAATAGCAATTTTTCCGCAGTCTGTATCAAATACTTCGACTTTTTTCCCAGGTGAAATTCCCCACCATCGTCGTTCATTCGGTGTCACATGTATTTTATACTGCTTTTCTATGGAACCATCACGACGGAATAAATATGAAATGTTGTAAATATCATCATTTTCCTCAACGAAATGAGAACCGCCGATAATGTTGATGTTGTAGCGCATCGCAAAATCATTGAACATTTCAATATACTGTTCTGTATACTTTGTCAGCTGACGGATGGATTCAGCAGGGCTGCGTTTTTCATCAAAGCTCATCAACTGTGTGGTCAAGAGCTCAGGAAATACAACAAAATCACTGCCGGCATCATAAGCTACATCTACGAAATATTCAATCTGGTTAGCAAACTCTTCGAATGAATCGATTTTACGCATCATATAGTTGACCGTACAAATACGTATCGGATGGCTCGTCTTAAAGTGAAGATTCGACTTAGCCACAAAGTCCGGATTGTTCCATTCCATCAACGTCGCATATTTGCTGCTTTTCACATCGTCCTTCAAATAACCTGGATTGATACGCATCAATGTGAAGCCGTTCATAAACTGGAACGTCAGTACCGGGTCTTTAATTTTCCGTTTCATAACGTCTGTCACATATTCACGTGGTGTCAGCTCATCTTTATACAGATGATAATTCGGTATACGACCCCCGATAATGATACTTTTCAAGTTCAGTTCATATGCTATTTCCCGGCGTGCTTCGTATAGACGCTGGCCCACACGCATTCCGCGGTAGTCTGGATGTACCATGACTTCTATACCATATAAATTATGTCCATTTTCGTTATGGTTTGTAATATAACCGTTATCGGTAATATCATCCCACGTGTGTCTATCATCATATTCGTCAAAATTGATGATCAGGCTGGAGCATGAACCGATGATGCTTCCTTCATACTCAATAACCATCTGCCCTCGCGGGAATAAATGCAGATGCGATTCCAGCTGTTCTCTCTTCCATGGCTCCATGCCAGGGAAGCAGATTTCCTGCAGCTGCATCACTTCATCTATATCTTCGAACGTCATTGGACGCGTTTCTATTGACTTATTTAATTCCTCTAAATTCAATTCTTCTGTCATGTTCAGGCTCCTTCATGTAAACTATACATATATTATACACGAATAAAGTTACAATCAAACGAACTGCACTGGAGGAAACAATGAAAATAACAATAAATGAGCAATTCGATGGAATGACGATAGAGGCACTGCTGAAACACTGGGTACTGCCGAAAAAAATGATTCATGAGCTAAGAATGTCAAAAGCACTGACAGTTAACGGAGAGCAGGCGCTGTTCAGTACAGCACTGAACACGGGAGACATTCTCGACCTTCCTATTACAGAAGAACACAGTCACTATAAGTCGTCACACCGTCTATGTGAAGTCGTCTATCAGGATGACTATTTGGCGATACTCATCAAACCAAAAGGCGTGAAGACTCACCCGAACGATATGATGGAGACGAATACATTGCTGAACCACGCTGTCTATACATTGAAATCAGACTATGTAGAACCGATTCACAGGCTTGATCAGGAGACAGTCGGTCTTGTGCTTGTTGCTAAAAATCCGCTGATTAAAAAAATTCTTGATAGGATGCTTGAACAGCGTGAAATTACTAGAACATACAAAGCAAAAGTCAGAAGCCTGCTCCCTATTAAAAACCAGACCATTGAACTGCCGATCGGCAAAGATAAATTCCATCCTAATAAACGACGGGTATCCGATACAGGTCAGCATGCAGTGACTCATATCATCAGCTCTAAAGTACTAGGTGACGGAGTTACAGAAGTCGAACTGAAACTTGATACAGGGCGCACTCACCAGATCCGTGTTCATCTGGCAGCAATCGGTTATCCTGTGCTCGGCGACCCATTATACAGTGACTCCAAGCTTCGTCAACTGCAACTTACGGGGTATAAATTAAGTTTCATTCATCCCTTCACCGGTGAACTGGTACAGGCAGAACTTAAGCAGTAATATTGCAATTTAATACTTTCAGCTATACCATATTAAATATGAAGTTTTAATATGGAGGATTATTATGATACAAACTCATACAGATATTTTCTTTGACAGACGTTCAGTGAAGGAGTATGATCCTGAATTCAAACTGGCTCAGGAACAGTTGTCTGAGTTAATCAGACAGGCAAATCAGGCACCTTCTGCATGGAACCTGCAGCACTGGAAATACTTGGTCATCCATAGTGATGGAGCAAAAGAAAAATTGCTGCCGCTTGCGTTTTATCAGCAGCAGATCATGGATTCAAGTGCTACAGTCATTATTCTTGCGGACAGAGAAGGACATAAGCAGGCAGAGCCTATCTTCAGCCAGGACGTTGCAGAAGGTCGTATGACTGAAGAAATCAAGGAGCTGCTGACTAAGCAGGTTGACAGCGCGTATGCCAAACCGGAATACCGCTTCGAATCCGGCGTACTGAACGCCTCACTTGCAGCGATGCAGCTGATGAATGCAGCTACTCTTGCGGGACTTGGAACATGTCCGATCGGCGGCTTCAAACGAACAGAACTCATTAAGCAGTTCAACATTGAAGAGCGTTATCTTCCTCTGATGCTGATCACTATCGGCAAAACCCTTAAAGAACCGCGTGAAACTTCTAGATTAACAGTGGAAGAAACCGCAACATTTCTCTAATAACGAGCAAAAACAGACATTCCTTCAGGAATGTCTGTTTTTAGTTTTTTCTGATGCGTGAGATGACCCGATCAAGTAATTTGGAGCGCCGTGACATGACTGGTTCATGTACGACCGATTTTTCTTTCGTCAATGTGCGTCTGAACTGTTCTGATTCTTTCACTAAATATTCCTGTGAATTGGTCGGTTCAAGATCATTTTTCACATAATGATAGATACCGTTTCTATCCTGTTCACGTGCTTTCTGATTATCATTCAACTGCAGCTGCAAAAATTCTTTGAGTCGCGTCACAATCTTATCGTCAATAATCGGAAATAATATTTCCACACGTTTAATCATATTTCTCGTCATCATATCCGCTGAGGATAAATACATTCTCTCTTTACCATTATGATAGAAATAATAAATTCTTGAATGTTCAAGAAAACGACCGACTATACTGATGACACGGATATTCTCACTGACGCCTGGAATTCCCGGCTTCAAGCAGCAGATCCCACGGATGATCAAGTTGACTTTGACACCGGCCTGACTTGCTTCAAATAATTTTTTGATCACTGCTTTGTCGGTCAGCGAGTTCATTTTTGCGATGATCAGACCATTGCCATTCTGAAGATGAGATTCAATCTCCTGATCGATATGATCAAGGAATTCTTCTCTTATTTCAAACGGTGCGACGTGAAGCCGCTTATATTCTGGTTTTTCAGAATAGCCGCTTAGATAGTTGAAGAAATTCATCGCATCCTGACCGATTTCTCTGTTTGTCGTTATGATTCCCATATCTGTATAAATCTTCGCGGTCTTATCATTATAGTTCCCTGTTCCTAAATGGACATAAGGAATCAGTTCATCATCTATTTTTTTGATGACCAACGTAATCTTGCTGTGCGTTTTCAAGTAAGTCATCCCGTAAATCACATGACAGCCGGCTTCTTCAAGCATCTTCGCCCAGTGGACATTGTTCTCTTCATCAAAACGTGCCTTAAGCTCGACAAGAACAGTGACCTGTTTACCAGCTTCAGCTGCATTTTTAAGCGCTTCAATGATAGGCGAATCACTTGATACACGGTATAACGTCTGTTTAATCGCAAGAGTTGCCGGATCTTCTGACGCTTCCTTGATAAAATCTACAATCGGCTGAAAAGATTCATACGGATGATGGAAGAACACGTCCCGCTCAAGCGCTGCTGCATAAATATTCTTCATTCCGAGTGATGCAGGAGGTGCGGGTTCAAATTTTTTGAATTCAAACTGTGGATATTTTTTCGATACCATACTTGATAACTGGAACAACATCGTCAAGTCAAGAGGTCCGTCAATCTTATAGACGTCGCGTTCCTCTATTTCCAGCTCATGAGTTAAAAATGAGCCGCCAATTGTCGGATCATTTCTCGTATCGATCTCAAGACGTACCGCTGCACCACTTTTACGTTTTTTCAGAAACTTCTCGATTTCAATCAGCAGATCTTCAGCCCCGTCTTCATGAATAGATAAATCCGCATTTCGTGTAATTCTGAACGTAAATGCGCGACGTACTTCGTGGCCAGTGAACAATCTATTGATAAAATGAATAATGACATCCTCAAGCATGACGAAAATCATACGCTGATCATCCTGCAGCAAGATGATGCGGTCTAATAATGCCGGTATTTGCACGATGGCCGATTTATTTTCGCCTTCAGGATTAACAACATCAACAAATACATTCAATGATTTATTCGATAGTTTCGGAAATGGTCTGTATGCATCAATGCCAAGAGGTGTTAAGGTCGGTAGAATTTCATACTCAAAGCGCTGTTTAATCACTTCATAGTTATGGGCTTCCAGTTCATCCGGCTGTTTCAAAAAGACATGATGCCCTTCCAGTTCCTGTAGCAGGTGATGATACTGTTCATATTGCAGCCTTACGTTCTCACGGTTGTCTCTGTCTATCGCAACCAGCTGTTCTCTAGGCGTCATCTGTGTTTTATTTTCACGTTCATTAAAGTTGAGTGTGATCTGGTCCTTTAAGCCAGCTACGCGCACCATGAAAAATTCATCAAGGTTTGAAGAAGCGATAGCGAGAAATTTCAGACGTTCTAAAAGCGGATTTCTTTTATCCAGTGCTTCTTCAATGACGCGATGGTTAAAAGCAACCCAGCTGACTTCTCTATTGTTGTAATAATCTTTGTTGTTAAGATCAATCGCGTTTGTTGTTTCCATATATAATCACTTCCACTTTTAATAGTTTGTATATTATCCCAACTTCAGTTATATCGAACTATTGTAAATTCTCTGTAAAAGTGATGTAAATTTTTGCTTTTACAATTTTCTCAAGATGTTTTTTCTGTCTCTCAACTTGATACTCTTCCGCTATCGGATCACCATTATACAGAATCACTAGATTGTACCGGTCTTTGCTCTTCTCAAGATAAAGGGAGTTAACTACATTCGTATTGCTGCTGTTAAGTGCGTAAGCAAACTTTAGAATACTGCCAAGCAGCTGTATTTTAGCTTTTTCAGCTTCAGTGAACCAGCCTGTTTCATCCGCGTAAAATTTAAGGAGCGTTTTATTCTTATAGCTTGATAAAAGAGCGAGTTTTACTCTGTTTCTATGGGATACACCGTTTAAACTTGAATTAGAAATAATATAATACGTATGCTGGCTCGCCGCATCCGAATCAATGTAACTGCCAAGATAGAACAAATATGCCGATTGCAGGAGCAGTTTTTTATCCAGTTTGCTGCCATCAATCAAACCATTCTTTTCAAGCTCGTAATAAATCATCTCTGCAAGTTTCTGACGCTGCTGCGCTTCTTCCTGTCCGATATTATAGCTGTATGCCAGATTTCTCAAACTTTCTTTGAAAACTTCATGCTTATCAAAAGGATGCTTATACTCCTTTTCTAAAATAGACATCATGACACCTTCACGCAGACCTTTACGGGAGAACACGAACTCTGTCGCTTCAACTTCATGATACAGTTCTTTAAATAACAGAGTCGACGGTATAATGATATCACGACGGTCACGACTTAATCCGTCCAGGTCTTCCAGATCGTCCATCGAAGAATTCATCAGTTTCTTGTAGACAACTTCAATGGCTTCTTCTTTCATTGAGTATCCGTGAACGCCGGCAATCGGATATTCGACGAGTGACTGATGTATACGAGCGATATTACGCGCAGAGCCACCGATTGCGATGATAGGAACTTTGCGCTTTGCCAGCCATTTTAGGCCTTGCAGCTGTTCTTTAATAAATGCCCGTGCCTGCGAAACGGCTTTTTCATCGTTATGTTTTTTATTGTCAAAGAATAATTTCTGCAAAGTGACGACACCGAACGGAAAGCTGTGTGAAAATTTCAGTTCTTTATCTTCGAAGTAAGTGACTTCAGTACTTCCTCCGCCGATATCCACGGTCACACCGTCGCTGAAGTTAAGCGTATGGACAACAGCATAGTAGCCGAAGAATGCTTCTTCCTTCTCTGTGATAATCTGCATCGTGACTCCTGTGTTCTCTTTGACGCGTTCGATGATCTCTTCGATGTTCTTCGATTGTCTGACCGCAGCTGTAGCGACAGGATACAATGCTTCTACATTAAACTTAGCGGCTACTTGCTGAAAGCTGTTAAGTGTATCACAGAGTACGTCAATTCCTTCCTGCTTCATCACTTTGTTCTTATCAAGATACTGATATAGCCGCGCAGGTGTCTTAATATTCTGCAGTTCCTGCAATCCTTTTGACTCAGTATACTCGAAGATAACAAGACGGATGGTGTTTGAACCTATATCTACTAATCCTAATCTTCTCATTGATAAACTCCTCTTTAGTAAAAAATGCCCGCAACTTTGCAGGCATTCACATTATTTTGGATGAATCATTTCTTCCGGTTTAATCCACTCATCAAATTCAGTTTCAGTTAAATAGCCGCTGTTGATAGCAGACTGTTTTAAAGTCAGCCCTTCTTTGTGAGCAGTCTTAGCAATATATGCTGCTTTTTCATATCCGATATGAGGATTGAGTGCCGTCACGAGCATTAATGAGCGGCTCAAGTAGTCTGAAATATTTTCTTCTATTGGTGTTATACCCACTGCACAGTTATCATTAAACGAATTCATACCATCTGCCAGTAAATAAATGGACTGAAGTGTATTGTACATGATGACAGGCTTGAATACATTTAGTTCGAAGTTACCTTGACTTGCTGCGATGCCGACAGCAGCATCATTACCCATGACTTGAACCGAAACCATTGTCAGCATTTCACTTTGCGTCGGATTCACTTTACCCGGCATGATAGAAGATCCCGGTTCATTTTCTGGAATGGATAATTCACCGAGACCTGCACGAGGACCGGATGACAACCAGCGGACATCGTTTGCTATCTTCATCAAGTCTGCTGCCAGCGCTTTCAATGCACCGTGGACAAATGTCACTTCATCATGAGCCGTCAGCGCATGGAATTTATTCGGAGAAGAGATGAAATTATAGCCGGTCTGTTCTTTGATCTGGGCTGCTACTCTGTCTCCAAATTCCGGGTGAGCATTGATTCCTGTACCGACCGCTGTGCCGCCAATCGCCAGATTCAATAATTCCTTTTTGGATAAGTTAAGTAAAGACTCACATTTATCAAGCATATATCTCCAGCCTGAGATTTCCTGGCCAAGTGTCAAAGGCGTAGCATCCTGCAGATGTGTACGACCGATTTTAATGATGTGGTCGAACTGTTCTTCTTTTTCTTTTAGAGTATTGCGAAGTTTATCGAGCGCCGGCATCAGCTTTACTTCAATTTCGTTGTAAAGTGCGACGTGCATCGCTGTAGGATATGTATCATTTGAGCTCTGAGATTTATTGACATCATCGTTCGGGTGAACAGACTCATCACTGCCTGACTCCTGTAAATACAGATTAGCCGCGAACGCGACAACTTCATTGACGTTCATATTACTTTGAGTACCGCTTCCTGTCTGCCACACAACAAGCGGGAAATGCTCGTCCAGTTTACCTGCTAGGACATCGTCACAAGCTTTGACGATCGCATCAGACTTTGCTTCCGATAATTTGCCGAGATCTTTATTGACAATTGCAGCTGCTTTCTTCAGATGGGCGAAACCATATACGACTTCTAGAGGCATTTTTTCTTTGCCGACCGGGAAGTTCTGCTTGCTTCGCTGAGTCTGCGCTCCCCAGTATTTATCAGCAGGTACTTCAATTTCACCAAACGTATCATGTTCAATTCTTACAGACATTCTATTCTCCCCTTATCTACTTAATAACTCCATTTTACATTAAACAATACTTTCATTCATCTGTTTTCAGAGAAATCAGCTGTTCTGTTGTTCATCTTCTTCGGACCAGTCATTATCCCGGTCTTCTTCATTACGCAGTGAAATCTGCTCCATTTCCTTGCCGAGCTCAACAACTTCGTCAAAGTCCTGAACCATTTCATTGTCCTGATCGTGATAGCGGTCTGTCATGATGATGACCTCCTTTTTTAAATAATTATACTACAGATAGATGGGAGTTGTTAATGTTAACAAAATGATATATTTTATAATTGTTTACATTTATTTTATAGGAGGATTGAATGAAGACTTTGAAGTGTCGAGAGTCGCTCCATCAAACATTTTGTTTTAGAGGGTTGCAAGCACGTTATGTATTTTCTGAAGATGAACAGGAACGATACAATAAACTTGTTAAGGGAGAAGAAGGCGAAGCGATTGCAGATGAGTTGCTGCATCTGTTTTTTCAGCATGATGATGGGATTTATCTATGTGACTTACGGTTAAACATCAATTATCAGCAAGTGCAGATTGACAGCCTTCTAGTACTCGATAACTGTGTAATTGTATTTGAAGTTAAAAATTTGTCTTTTGATCTGAACTATCGTGACGGTAATTTTTATTTGATGAACGGTGAACCATTTAGCGCATTAAACGAGCAGTTGGCAAGACTTAAGAAAGTCGTGAGTTCATATATTGCGCAGTATGATCCTTTTGTGGACGTGATTGTTTATCCGTTTTTTGTCAATCCAGAGCAGACCATTCACGGCATATTATTGAATGGCGATGTACTCGTCAAAGATAATTACCAGCATGTTTTAATGGAATATCGCAAGCAGTTCAATTTAGGCCCCGCTGCTGCTATAACAAAATACTTGTTAAAACGCAGCGTTCCCAATAATTTTGATAAAAGGATGGAAGTAGATTACTCGCTTGTAAAAAAAGGAGTATATTGTTCTGTTTGCTTTAAGGAAATGCAAAGAATCAGCCAGAGGAGGGTTTTTTGTGTGAATTGTAATCAGCATTCCAACACATCTGATATAGTTCATAACGCTGTAAAAGATATCGGAAAAATATGGCCGGATCAATTAATTACTTCCAAGTTGATTGCCGATTGGCTCGGAAATGGAGTAAGCATCAGAAGTGTACAAAGGATTATGAAGAATAATTATGAGAGAATTGAATCTCATCACTTTGGACACCATTATCGATAAGGCGAGTGTCGCTGAACGCGTCACTCCGTCCGTTGTTCATCTGCGAGTGTCGCTAACTACGTCACTCAGCCTTCTGTTCATCCGTGAGTGTCGCCAGTGCCGTTACTTATCTCTAATCCAACAAAAAACACCAGCATCACGCTGGTGTCAAATCGGTATTAGGAGAATAATGAGCGGTAATACTCACGAATATCAGCTGGTAATCCTTGAGCCGCATCGTGATCTAAAATTACTGTTACCATTCGGTGCGCTTTGAGATTAGCTGCCTCAAAATTAGTTTGCGTTTCTGATGTTTCATAGAGACGATTAACGGCTTTAGCTTTTTCCGGACCAGTGACCAGCACGATGACTTCACGTGCAGTTAATAGACCTTTATCATCATCCGCATCAATTTCGCGGTAGCCGATGCTGCCATCAGGATTAAAAGTTGAAACAAGCATAGTCAGCTTGCCTTTATTCTCTTTTGTTTTAACTTTCTTTACATCGTCTTTTAAATTGCCGTTTTTATCGGCTTTATGAAACTGCTCTTTAACAACACCTATCTGTTTGAAACTAGATTCGTTGTTATCATAATCGAATATATGAATCTGACTTGCATCTACAGGATTTTTTGCCACGTCTTCCTGCAGAGCACGATAGAAGAAGTCCTGTTCATCGTTCATTGCAAAGGCGATGATAGACGTTGGATTGTTATTCATCTGCTTACGTACAAGGTCTGCTGCAAATTTCGCTGCAATCCCTTTAGAATCAAATATTTTAAAGTTCATTGCCATGGTGTTTTCCTCCTAAAACCTAGTTTTTTATCAATTTCATATACCCTTTTTTTACTGCTGTTAAAACATTTAACTCTTCATCCACTAAAACAAGGTCTGCATATTTCCCTGTTTTAATGCTGCCGATGTCATCCTGCATGCCGAGCGCTGCTGCCTGGTTATAACTTACGACACGCCATGCATTCTCCAGTGTCTCTCCAGTATAGCTCATAAAGTTACGGAGCGCATCGTTCATTTTAAGAATACTTCCGGCAAGCGTTCCGTCGTTAAGCACTGCTCTTCCTTCCTTCTTTATGACCTGCTGTCCTCCAAGTTCGTATTCGCCGTCCGGCATTCCTTTAGCTCGCATGGCATCTGTAATCACCATAAAATTGTCCCGTCCTTTCAGTCGATAGGCAATTTTCACGGCTGCCGGATGAGAATGAACACCATCCACTATGCATTCGGTTTTAAGTCCATCGTTCACCCATGCTGCTCCAAATGCTCCCGGATCTCGGTGCGTAAATGGTGTAGCAGCATTATAGAGATGCGTGATATGCCGAGCCCCGGCTGTTACCGCTACGTTTATCTCATAAAATGTCGCTACGGTATGGCCCATTGAAAAGATGAAGTCCTGATTTTTAGCGCGAATCACATCCATTGCTCCTTCGACTTCAGGAGCAATGGTCATAATCTTAATCTTATGATCTGCTGCTTCCTGCAATTCTTCTATCAATTCAACGGTCGGTCGCTTCACATATTTTGGATTCTGCGCGCCGACTTTATGTTCTGAGATAAATGGACCTTCTACATGAATACCGATGATTTCAGCACCAGCCCCATTATATGAACTGGCAGCAGTCATAGCTTTTTTCACACGTTCTAAATCTTCGGTCATCGTCGTCGCAAGAAATGAGGTCGTGCCTTCTGTGAGCAGCCCTTCAGCGAGTGTTTCCAGCGCTTCATCGTCAGCATCCATCACGTCCGCTCCGTACCCACCATGAATATGAATATCAATGAATCCCGGCAGCAGAATATTTCCGCCGCCATCCGTCACATTGGATTGATCTCCTTCATAATCGCCATGCTCTACAGCTTTTATACGCTCGTCTTCAATGATGACATAACCTCTATCAATCACTTCATCTTCTGTGTAAATTTTCACATTGTTTATGACATGCATGACTAACGTCTCCTTTTCTTTATCCTATGTTTAGTATATAATAAAAACAATAATAGTATAGGAGGCCAACATCAATGGGCACATTATTAATTGGTATGGTTGCTTTATCGTTCATTGTCGCAATGTTAACTGCCGGCAGAGAATCTAACTACGGAATCAGAGACGAAGATCTCCACAAATAAAAGACAGAATTGGCTGAGCCGATTCTGTCTTTCTTTATTTCTGACTTAAAAATCCTTGCCGTTTAACTGTTGAATCAATTTCTTCACGTGCATTTCCTCTGACTTTACCAACCATCTGCTGACTCCACGTATCAACACGTTCACCTGCTGTACGAGTCCGGTAATACTCTGCTATTGATCGATCGTAATCTTCAATCTGCTGCATATAATCACCATCAATTACATAACGATTTTCGTGATAAACATGGTCAAACGGCAGACGCTCTTTTTTACTGCCTTGCTGTGCCGGATAGCCTGCAACCATACCGAATAACGGATATGTGAACTCAGGAAGTTTTAACAATTCGATAACCTTCGCCATATCATTTCTCAGACCACCGACGTAGCATATACCAAGACCCATACTTTCAGCGGCAACAGCCAGGTTTTGTGCCGCAAGACTCGCATCAACAGTACCGACGATGAATCGTTCAGTCGCACCAATAAATGGCTGTGCATCAAGTCCAGCGCGTTCTGACAGCAGCTGATGACGTTTGAAATCGGCTACAAAAACAAATAAATGACCGTTATGTTCTATAAAGTTCTGTGTCCCGATAAGGCTCAACTCATGCTTAATATCAGGATCAGTCACACCGATGATTGAATACGCCTGTACAAAGCTCGACGTTGAAGCGTGCTGCGCCGCTTCAACAAGCAATTTTACCGTTGATTGGTCAAGCGGCACATCTGTAAACTTCCTGATCGAACGATGCTCCATTAACTGCTTGATGACTTCATTCATTTAATCAGTCCTTATTTAAGATTAGGGTAATTCTGCTGTCTTAATGCTTCGTACACTAAAATAGCTGCCGTATTCGATAGATTCAATGATCGTACATTGTCATTCATCGGTATTCTAAGCGCTGTATCCATATACTTTTCCTTCACCCAGTCAGGCAGACCTGTTGTCTCGCGACCGAAGATAAAGTAGTGCTCAATTGATGTATCCGAATAATCAAACGTCGTATGCGGTTTATTACCGAATTTAGTCAGCAAGTAATAATGACCTCCGGCTGTCTTCTCAAAAAATTCCTCTATACTGTCATAGTAGATGATGTTGACGAACTTCCAGTAGTCAAGACCTGCACGACGAAGCATCTTATCATCGGTTGAAAATCCGAGCGGACGGATCAAGTGCAGTGTTGTATCTGTAGCGGCACAAGTCCGTGCGATGTTACCAGTGTTAGCCGGAATTTCCGGCTGATATAAAACGACATTAATTGATGACATGTTCAATCTCCTCTAACCCTTTTAATATTTCGTTTCTGACTTCTATGTCTTCTTCTATATTATACCTTTCCATCAGAAATGGCGCTTCCATTTGTCCTGCGATTCTGCCAATTGCCCAGTAAGCAGTCCCTTTGATGACAGGTCGCTCATCTTCTACAGCTACTTTTTTCAACGTCGGGATGGAAGCTGTCTCCTTATAATGCGCGAGTGCAATAATTGCATTACGCTGAATCGGTTTTTTCCCACGCCAGCTGCCTGCTAAATGACCAAATTCATTTTTGAACATCTTATTGCTAATGGTGAGCAGTGGTTCCAGTAATGGCTTCAATTTAAGCGGCTCAAGGATGATATCATCCTGCTGCGTGTTGATTCCTCTGTTTCTCGGACAGACTTGCTGGCACGTATCACAGCCGTATAATCTATTACCGATTTTTCCGCGGTATTCGTCGGGAAGAAATCCTTTCATCTGTGTCAGAAAACTGATGCATTTCTGTGCGTTTAACTGTCCGTTCCCGACCAGCGCTCCAGTAGGGCAGCGGTCAACGCAAATCGTACAGTCAAGACAGCTGTCAATAACCGGTTGATCCGGCGGCAGCGGAATAGACGTGAGCAATTCTCCTAAATATGTCCAAGTGCCAAGTTTATCATTCAGGATAAATCCATTTTTCGCAGCATACCCGAGACCAGCGCGTTCTGCAACTGCCCGATCACTCAGCACACCCGTGTCTACCATCGACAGACATTCTGCATGAGGTACACGTTCTTCGATAAATGACTGTAGCAGTGTCAGCCGCTTCCTGAGCAGTGAATGATAATCCATTCCCCATGAAGACCGCGCAAACATTCCTCGTCGTTCTCCGCGTGTGCTCTTAGGTGCGTCAGGCAGACGGTTCGGATAACCGACTGCAATCGCAATAATTGAACGGGCAGAAGGCAGTGATTTCTTTGGATTAACTCTGAGCTCTATATCAGAACTTTCAAAACCAGAAGCATAGCCCTTCATATAATATTCCTCAAGCTTCGGCCGCAGCTCTTCGAATGGCTCAGCCGTTGTAAAGCCGATTGCATCAATACCAATTGTTCGGCTGTATTCAATAATCTCCTGTTTGAGCTGTTCTGACATGTTTCTCACCTCCAAAGCAATGCAATTATTTTAACACAAAAAAGCACAACGTCGGAACGTTGTGCACTAAATTATAGTACTTTGGATAAAAAACTCTGTATTATAGTACTTTGGATAAAAAACTCTGTGTCCGTTCGTTCTGAGGGTTACCGAAGAGCTGCTCAGGTGGTCCTTCCTCCTGAACGATTCCCTTGTCCATGAAGATGACACGGTCTGCTACTTCTCGGGCAAACCCCATCTCGTGTGTTACGACGACCATCGTCATCCCTTCACGTGCAAGGTTCTTCATGACTCCCAGCACATCCCCGACTACCTCAGGATCAAGTGCTGAAGTCGGCTCATCAAACAGCATGACATCAGGATTCATCGCTAATGCTCGTGCAATTGCGACACGCTGCTTCTGACCACCAGACAGCTGAGAAGGATAGCTACTCGCTTTTTCTTCCAGGCCGACCTTATTGAGCAGCCCAAGAGCAACTGCTTCAAGTTCAGTCTTTGATCCTTTTTTCAGCAACTGCGGCGTCATCGTCAAATTATCAAGCACATTTTTATGCGGAAATAAGTTGAAGCTCTGGAACACCATACCCATCTTCTGACGGTGCTGGTTAATGTTTGTTCGTTTGTCGTTCAGCACATTGCCCTCGAACACTATTTCACCACTCGTCGGTGTTTCAAGTAAATTGAGACAGCGCAGCAACGTCGACTTACCGCTTCCTGACGGGCCGATAATCGCCACTACTTCTCCTGCATCGACATCGAGGTTGATTCCTTTTAATACTTCAACAGTTCCAAAGTTTTTATGGAGGTCTTTAACATTAATCACTTACACTCATTCTCCTTTCGAACAAGTTCATCACTCGTGATAAACCAAATGTCAGAATAAAGTAAATAATAGCCACGATTAATAGCGGTGTAAACGGATCAAATGATGCACCTTGAACAACCTGTGCATTGAACATCAGTTCACTGACACCGATAACCGATACGATCGAACTTTCCTTAATCACAGTGATAAACTCATTACCGAGTGCCGGTAGAATATTCTTAATCGCTTGCGGCATGATGACTTTGTTCATCGCCTGGCTATGGCTCATCCCAAGCGACCTTGCTGCTTCCATCTGTCCTTTATCAACTGCTTTGATACCTGCACGAATAATTTCTGCAATATAAGCCCCACAGTTTAGAATCAACGCGATGGCCCCGCAAACAAAGGCTGATAGATCAAGCCCAAGTACTGCAGTAGTACCGAAGTAGACGAGAAACACCTGGACAAGCAGCGGTGTTCCACGGATAAATTCAATGTAAACCCAGGCAACTACCTTTAATATTTTGTTGGTACTCAATTTCATGAACGCAAATATTCCACCGAGCAGAGATCCAAACAAAACACCGAATATGGAAATCAATATCGTCGCTCCGATACCGTGGAGAAAATACGTCCCGTATTTGCTTAAAAACGAGCCATCATCAAACATCGCTTCATTCGCTTTATCTTTATATCCGGCTATAAGCTTGTTGTCATTGACTTCTTTAATAGAATTGTTCAGAGCATCCAGCAGCTTCGGAGAGTCTTTTTGCAGTGCAATTGCTGTTCCTTTGTCTGCATTACTGAATTCAAGGTCTGAATATGCTAAGTTAGTATTCTTCGATAAATAAGCATCTGCAACCGGGCCTTCCATAATGACCCCATCCACTTTACCGGTATTCAGCGACATGATAGCTTCTGGTAGACGTGTCAGTGATGTTAGATTTGATTCCGGTAATTCTGTCTGAGCCAGCTCTTCCTGAGTCGTCTGTTTTTGTGCTGCAACTGCTTTACCTTTAAAATCCTCAGCAGTTCGAAGCTTTGACTGATCTTTCTTTTGCACAACCATACGTTGCTTCACCTGCATATATTCATCAGTGAAGTCGACTTCTTTCTTACGTTCCGGCGTTGGACTCATTCCAGATATGATGACATCAATTTTATCTGTTTTGAGAGCACCAAGCAGACTGTCAAACTGCATATTAACAATTTTCAGTTCCACTCCTAAATCTTTAGCAATCTTTTTTGCGAGTTCAATATCAATACCGACATACTCTCGCTTACCGTTCTTTGTGTGTTCAAATTCATAAGGCGCATAATCTGCTGATAAACCCACACGCAGCTCGCCGCGTTTCTTAATGTCATCAAGCTTGTCTCCTGCTGCAGAAGCTTGATGAAAAAGTAACAATGTAAGCATTACTACACATACCATGACTAAAATGATAAATTCTTTAATTTTCAAGTCGCTTGTACCTCCATCGTTTTGTATAATTAATATACATTATTATTAATATATATTCAATGACATTTTTCATTTAATTTATATTTTATTTCACTAGTGAATGCATTTATCAAAAAAAGCGTAACAATCAATGGAAAATTGATTGTTACGCTTCTGGTGTAAACCTATAAACATCGTCCTGATAAGAAGGCATTAGTTTTTTCAGAACTAAGTGGACTGCCAGTGCTACCGGTAAAGGAATGACTACATATGCGAGCAGCAGATTCACTAGTCTGCTCGTCGTGCTGCCATCCATTAATGCAAACGCATTAATCGGCCCGACAAATCCTGTATAGCCGAAGCCCGCTGACATCGGTGTGCCTTGTATATTTAAGAAATAAGCACACATTCCTGCGACAATACCGTTTAATAGCAGCGGAATAAAAATCACTGGATTTTTGAATAATACCGGCATCATCATCTTCGCTGCACCGATGACAAGAGTCGTATTCACCCCTTTGGAATTAACGAGCCATGATCCAAAGATAAACGTATAACAGCAGGCAGCAATTCCTAAGTTAGCCGCTCCGCTTCCAAGTCCTGACAGACTGACAACAGTCGCAATAGCAACAAGAGATACGGGTGACGCCATTAGCATACTGTAAGTGATACCGATCAATATGCACATAAGCAGCGGATTGAGCGTCGTGAAGTGTTCAACCATATTTCCAAGCGCTCCAGTCACCGTTCGCACATAGGGCAGCGTCAGCATACCGATGACACCCGGGATGATGCCAGCAAGAATCGGCAGGAAGACAATATTTAAGCTGCCCATTTTATTACCAAGCGCCATGATGATCAGACAGCTTATCGTGACTACCAGCATGATATTGATTAAATCCCCGATACCGACTAAAGTAAATGCACCCGCTTTAAAAGCAGCCGCCCCGCTACCTAGAAAACTGGCGCCCGCAACAATCGACGTCTGCGCAGCGTTCATCTTGAACTGATAAGCGACCAGCGTCCCGATAAATAAGGAAGCACCAAACTGGAACAGTACAAGCGCCTGGGACACGACACTAAGCGCCGGGAACCAGTTAGTCAGATATTTGACCAGTTCACCGAGCAGCGCATTCGGCACCAGTGCAACAACAATACCGGTCGCCATACCATTTAATATATTAAAGAAAAACGTTTTTTTATTCATCATGCCACTCCTTACTTCTTATAAAGGTAAATCATAACGTATAATGCATCAAGAGACAATATCAAAAACAGAGGTCATTTAGTTTCATTATAAACAAAAGCCCCTAAACATTACGTTTAGAGGCTTTCTTCGATACCACCGGTCGGGGTCGAACCGACACTCCCGCGAGGGAACCGGATTTTGAGTCCGGCGCGTCTGCCAATTCCGCCACGGTGGCTTAATATGTATTAACAGACAACGAATTTATTATATATTAATATGAAACTCACGTCAATAACATAAAAAGGCCTTCACGGCCTTTTTATTATTTATAAGTAATGCCATTGACATACCAGACTTTATTAGACTGCTCACCTGATACGACGATATGTTTTTCATAAAAATGCTGGAAAGTTTTATAAACTACATTTTTACCATCTTCTTCACTGGTATAGCTGTCATAGGTTTTCTTTGTCGGTTTTCCGATTATTTTTTCAAGTGCTGATAATTTAGACTGCTGATTATAGTTTGCCCACATCATCGTCTTCAATACCATCTCTTGATTCGCGTTGCTTTGATATTCGAAAGTCACATCGTTATCACTACCATAATTCGCTATTATGTTAACGGACTTCCCATTTCTATAAATATAATCGTCAGAGGACTCTCCTACCAGGTTCAAGACTTCAGCATGATTCATGCCAGGTTTGACACCATAAAAACTGAAAGTTCCTTTTTTCATTGAGAGTAATTCCTGATCAGTCAAAGCTTTAATTTTTCTATCTTTTAATGTCTTCCCGGCGTCTGACTCATCGACTGGACTGACTGAGACAGATTCCAATACCCACAGTCCCTTTTGTTTAGTGAAAGTCACATTAAGGTGACCATAGTCATTCATCATGAAGTCATCGTCAGTTATTTTAGTATCGTCACCATATATTTCTGTATTGTCTGCTTTACCGAGCAGTTTAATCATATCTTTCTGCTTTATTTTCTTAGGCAAGTAATTGAAAGACAGATAAGACACTTTCAGATCATTAAGAGATGCATAACGTTCTTCAGCATCCGCTGAGATATACATATTTCCATAAGCTGCTGTGACTTCTACATAGTCATCTGATCGGTTGATCATTTCTTCTTTGGATACGCCCAGCTGTTTAATCACATAGCCGTATGGAGAACCTAATTTAATTCCGCGAACAGCGTATGTTCCTTTCTTCATCTGATTAATCACAGTTTTACTCTTAATATTCGGTAGTTCAACTTTAACAGGATTCTTTGTAGCTGGAGATGGCCAGTAAGCATCTTTAGGATAAGACGCAGCATGGACTGAAGGAATGCTGAGCGAAAGTAGTGAAGCAGCAGCAACAGTAGATAGAATGATTTTTTTCATAGTAGTTCCCCTTTTTTCTATATTCGGTACATCACAATTATATAGGGGGTTTACAGTTACTGTAAACATTTATATTTAAAGTAATCAAACTTTTAAGAATTAGTTAAGGAAAAAAATCAAAAAAAATAAGACTATCATAGTCTCTAAAAAATGGAGCGGAAGACAGGACTTACACCTGTATCTCTAACCAGGAAGGTCAGTATTCTAAAAGTTGAAATACTCCCGCATATTTAATTAATGGAGGCGCCAACCGGATTTGAACCGGTGATAAAGGTTTTGCAGACCTCTGCCTTACCACTTGGCTATGGCGCCAGAAAAGCTGGGGTAGCTGGATTCGAACCAACGAGTGACGGAGTCAAAGTCCGTTGCCTTACCGCTTGGCTATACCCCATTAATCAAAGGGCGACTGATGGGAATCGAACCCACGAATGCCGGAACCACAATCCGGTGCGTTAACCACTTCGCCACAATCGCCATGGCAGGGGCAGTAGGAATCGAACCCACATCAAAGGTTTTGGAGACCTCTATTCTACCGTTAAACTATGCCCCTATTATGGTGGAGGGGGGCAGATTCGAACTGCCGAACCCGAAGGAGCGGATTTACAGTCCGCCGCGTTTAGCCACTTCGCTACCCCTCCAAGCAATGGTGCCGGAAAAAGGACTTGAACCCTCAACCTACTGATTACAAGTCAGTTGCTCTACCAGTTGAGCTATTCCGGCATATACAATAAAAAGATGGCTCAGGACGGAATCGAACCGCCGACACATGGATTTTCAATCCATTGCTCTACCGACTGAGCTACTGAGCCATACATGGCGGTCCCGACCGGGATCGAACCGGCGATCTCCTGCGTGACAGGCAGGCATGTTAACCGCTACACCACGGGACCTTAGTTGCGGGAGGCGGATTTGAACCACCGACCTTCGGGTTATGAGCCCGACGAGCTACCAGACTGCTCCATCCCGCGATAATAATAAATATGGTCTTGCTATTTGCTGAAGTAAAAATAATGGCGGAGGAAGAGGGATTCGAACCCCCGCGGGCCGTTAAGCCCCTGTCGGTTTTCAAGACCGATCCCTTCAGCCGGACTTGGGTATTCCTCCATTATAAAAGTGGACCTTGCAGGACTCGAACCTGCGACCAAACGGTTATGAGCCGTTTGCTCTAACCAACTGAGCTAAAGGTCCTAAATCCAGAAGTTACACTTAAAAATTAGTGGCGGCAGAGGGGATCGAACCCCCGACCTCACGGGTATGAACCGTACGCTCTAGCCAGCTGAGCTACGCCGCCGTATTAAATTTTATTATAAATGGTGGAGACTAGCGGGATCGAACCGCTGACCTCCTGCGTGCAAAGCAGGCGCTCTCCCAGCTGAGCTAAGCCCCCATAATATATTACTACATTTAGAAGTAAGTCGGGAAGACAGGATTCGAACCTGCGACCCCTTGGTCCCAAACCAAGTGCTCTACCAAGCTGAGCTACTTCCCGTAGCTTTAAAATAATAATGGCGCGCCCGAGAGAAGTCGAATCCCTAACCTTTTGATCCGTAGTCAAACGCTCTATCCAATTGAGCTACGGGCGCATAAATAATATTAATGGTGCCGAGGACCGGAATCGAACCGGTACGGTAATCACTTACCGCAGGATTTTAAGTCCTGTGCGTCTGCCAGTTCCGCCACCCCGGCTGGTATATCTCGATTTTTGACAAAAAAATAATAATGGAGCGAAAGACGGGATTCGAACCCGCGACCCCAACCTTGGCAAGGTTGTATTCTACCACTGAACTACTTTCGCAATATGGTGCGGGTGAAGGGAGTCGAACCCCCACGCCGTAGGCGCTAGATCCTAAGTCTAGTGCGTCTGCCAGTTCCGCCACACCCGCATATTAATAATAATGGTGAGCCATAGAGGATTCGAACCTCTGACCCTTTGATTAAAAGTCAAATGCTCTACCAACTGAGCTAATGGCTCTTACATGGTGCCGGAAAAAGGACTTGAACCCTCAACCTACTGATTACAAGTCAGTTGCTCTACCAGTTGAGCTATTCCGGCATAATAAAATGGTGGAGGATGACGGGTTCGAACCGCCGACCCTCTGCTTGTAAGGCAGATGCTCTCCCAGCTGAGCTAATCCTCCATATGTTTCTGCCCGGCAACGTCCTACTCTCGCGGGACGTCAGTCCAACTACCATCGGCGCTCGAGAGCTTAACTTCTGTGTTCGGTATGGGAACAGGTGTGACCTCTCTGCCATCGTCACCAGACAGGGTGGA
>NZ_SCWB01000013.1 GCF_004359545.1 Macrococcus lamae | reverse complement strand
TTGGATCACGTCTTTTCTTAGCCATCTATAGACCTCCTTAAAAAGTTAATTCGATTTTATCACTAAAAAAATAAACTGCGTAGCAGAGTCGTACGCCCTCTACTTACACAGTTTATTTTACAATCCCGATTCTGTAAAAAATTCAGTTATAGGCATGAAAACTTTTTTGGCAAGTATTACAGGTACTGCGTTCCCTATCTGCGTATACTGTCTATTTAGCTGTGAATTCAGATTCACATTATTATTACCAGGACTTATATAATACCAGTCTGGGAAAGTCTGTATTCTTTTTATTTCTTTTACTGACAATCTACGATGATTATCAAGGTCACCAGGTAAACTCCACTTATCCGGACCTAATTTCACCATCTTATCTCCAGATGGATGAAGAGGAGCTTGTCGTCCTGAAGCTTGAATTGTAAAGCTTTGATCTTCCCACTCTTTTTTTCTATTTCGTGACATATAAATTGAAGAAAAACTGCCCTCAAAATATGGACCGGGTTCAGGATTTAAATCGTATATTGCGTCCTTTAATGTAACTCTATTCATTAACGCATCATTTTCTCCATGTGTAGGATTAGGATAGGCATATTTAAATTTTATATCGTTTCTAATACCAACTATAAAAACACGTTGTCTATATTGTGGAACTCCGTAGTCCCGAGCATTTAATAATTTATAATCCACTCTATATCCAGCAGCGGCAAAATCTTGAGTTATTTGCTTTATCACTTCACCTTGACCTAATGAGAGCATACCTTTCACATTTTCTGCAACAAAAATTGCTGGTTTAGATTGTGTAATACATCTAATAAAATGAATATATAAGAAGTTTCGTTCATCATCAATTAATCGAGGACCCGCCTCACTGAAACCAGGACATGGAAAACCACCGATAATTAAATCACTTTTTGGGAAATATTTAATACTTCTAATATCTCTTGAATCTTTAACAAAAGTTGCAGGCATATTCTTAATATAGCTTTCATTAGCTTCTTTAAACATATCATTTGAATAATTAATATTATAAATTGAAGTATTGATTATACTATCAAATATAGACTTTTCTTTGAATATAGGGTGGTCGAATTCGAGGTGATCTAATTCTTTAATTCCAGATAAAAGTAAACCTAGATCCATTCCGCCACATCCAGAAAATAAAGAAATTACATTAATTTTATCTTTCCTGTAACTAATATTATTGAGTATTTCTAAGTCCTGATTTGTTTCTGCTATATCGTTATATTCTTCTAATATTTTTTCTCGTAAGATATCTTGTATAGGCTTATCTTCTTTATTCATTAAACTCATTCCATTCCATAAAATATATATTAAGACTGTGAATTTATTGTATCATTAAGTTAAAAAAATGGCCAGTTTTAAAAGAGGAGAATTATATGTCAAAAAATTATAGTGTTTTTGAAACAAGAGTACTTAGTTTGTTTTCTTTAAATACAATCTTTTCATATCAAAATATTGAATATAAAGTAATAAAATCTGGAAAACCACGACCATATAGAGGAGGGGGAGAATGCAAAACCGATTGCTATATTCTACTCGAAGATACAAACAGTGGCTTACAGAAAGAATTGAAAATTTCTTGTAAAATTAGATCATCAAATGAATTTCAAGAAAATAAAATTTCAGCTGGAAGAGCTAAAGAAATTTTTGGTCCTCAATGGGAAAGTATTATTGAAACCCATGCAAAAAGTTTAGAAAATAATTTTAAAAATATAACATTAAATAATCCTCAAGGAAGAGGAAGACTAAGATATGGACATATTATATTAGGATGGAAGTTGGAAATAGCCAGTAAAGCTAGAACATTAAGCAAAAAATTGGAGCTTCCTAAGCAAACTATAATTGAATACATATATAAAGGTATAAATCAAACCCAGGAGAAGAAAGATTCAGTTATTGATTCGAGAATCATAAAAGAATCGGGAGTCGCTAATTATATATTAGTTGCTGATTTGGATGAAATTTTAACGATTGAAGATGTTCTTAATAATATGACATATTTAGATAATTATATAATCAAAGATCATTATTTAATTTTTACTTCTAACAGCTATAATATTGGGAAAAACAAGACAGATGGTAATAGACCATTAGCAGTAAGAGTAGAATGGTCCTATAAAGATGAAGAACTCATTGCGGAAATAAAGTTTGATAACCCTTTAAGCGAAATAAGCAAATCTTTACCTATGAAAAAGAAAGTTGATGAAATATTAAATCATAATCCACATATTAAAGAATTATACATAGATAGTAACTAACTTTTGCTTAAATACATAGATTAATCTAATTCCATTATACAAACGTATGTTCCGACTGGCAATTATTTAATGTATAAATGTGTAACCAGGGTTAAGAATATCTAGACTATATTTTATGAGGGGGTTAGAAATTGTTTTATAAGTTATATTCGCGAGATAATGAAGTCATACAGATGAAAGAAAGGTTTCAAGCTTTCTTTGATGAATTTTATAATTTTGCTAACGACTTATCAGAGAAAGCAGGGCTTGTAAAAAAGACTTCTAATAAAGCAGGATCTTATAGAAACTACTTAGCATTCATATTCGTACTATTTGAAAAGAACTCAAATATCAAAATTTCTGAACCGAATAGTTTAGAGACATATCAACTGATTAGAGCAATGGTAGATAATGACACCTTCAAGTCTTATAACAAAAATGAACATTATTATCCTAGTGCAACGCTTAAATGTTACATTGCCTTCCTTTCAGATCAAAGAATGAGGGAAGAGATGTCTTACGATATGATGATTAATAATGCTTCTGAGCAAGATTTAATTAAAGAAGACAATGAAAATGATGTATTGAATAGTGAAGAGGATAATGACAAGATTAAGGAAAGAAGAAAGAAAATTTTATTGAACGGCAGACTAATTTATCAGAGAAGTATCAAAGAAGTGATATTGGCTAAAGAAAAGTTTGAATGGAAATGCGAAATTAATCCAAAACATGAAACTTTTATTGCTGCTTCTAACAATAAGCCTTACGTAGAAGCTCATCACGTTATTCCTATGGCTGTACAAGAATTGTATGAAAGTTCTTTAGATATTTCAGAAAACATATCTTGTTTATGTCCAACGTGTCATCGGAAAATTCATTTAGCTAAAAGCAAAGAAAAAGGTGAGATGATAGAATATCTGCATTCTAGTAGGAAGGAAATGTATTTCACAAAAAACATAAATGTAAAACTTGACTCTTTATTTAACTATTACAATATATTCTAAATCATATTATAGTAAAATAAATATTAATATAATTTAAGTTGTTAATTGAAATATTTAATAAATTTTAAATGTATTATTTGCGATAAATTATATGAATTCTTGATTATAACAGTTTACTTAGTCCAAGGATGTGTTTATTTGTGATTAATGAAAATGAACTCTATAACAAACTAGATGATAGACTTAAACCATTTCTTAATAAAAGTATTAAAGAAATTAAAAATACATTAGGAATAGAGATTGATAAAAATAAAAATTCTTTAGTTACACTTTCAAAAATCATGATTGGTTTGAATTCAAACAATATAAATATTAACGATAATGGACAAAGAAAAAGAATAATTTTAAAACTATAAGGTTGAATAACGTTGAGGAGCGTTGTGAATCTATGTCTTTTATGCCAATCAAATTTAATGAATGGACGTCAAAAGTTGAGTGGAAACAAACACATATCTATAAATATTTTTCTGAAACTTCATTTGTATTTATCATTTTTCAACAATATTCACATGGAAAAAATAGAGATGATATTGTCTTAAAGGGATACAAATTATGGAAAATGAATAATTTTGATATTAATTTTGGATTAAAAGAAGTATGGAATGAAGTATCATCAATTATTGATGAAGATAGATTGAAATTGATTAAAATTCGGCAATCTAATGGAAAAACTATTATTAGAAATAATCTTCCTGGAAATAATTTTAATTATTTGGGTCATCTTAGACCAGGAGGAAAAAATGGTGATGACAAGGAAATACTATCTACTGGTCAAGAAATAGTTAAGCAAAGATTTTGGCTAAATAAAAGCTATATTAAATCTATAATAGAATAGGAGATAATTATGGAAACAGTTAATTTATTGAATTTATTAGAAAAAGGAATTGTTAAAAAAGGGTCACATGTCATAAACGTTCCAATTAATAGGCCCAATGGACAAAAATATTCAGGCAATACTTATATGATACCACTTGAATATCTTTATTATAATGATCAAAACGGAAGGATAGGAGTTGCTTTATCAGAATATGAGAGCCAAAACGGAAAAGTTACACCTGGTCATAACGAAGAGTACAATATGATTATTCAAGAAATGTTATGCAATGACAGTAACTCTAAAATTAATAAAGAAATGAAGATTCTCAAACAAGATATACTTACTAAAGGACAGCAAGAAGTTGGGTATGTGCTGAACGATGGAAGAGTTATTGATGGAAACAGAAGGTTTACAGCGAAAAGGTTATTACAACAAGATAGTGAAGTTACTGTTGACCAGTATTTTGAAGCAGTTATTCTAGATGAATTATCATTGGAAAATCATCAAGATCATAGATTAATCAAATCTTTAGAGCTCCAAATACAGTTTGGTAGAGTTGAAAAAGTCGACTATGATCCTGTTGACCGAGCAATTGATGCATATAAAACTATTGTGAAAGAAAAAATAATGACAGTAAAAGATTATGCAACCTTTGCTAATCTAAAAACTAATGAGGTTAATAAAAGGATTTTAGAAGCAGAATTAATTCTAAAATTTTTAAAGTTTTCTAATGCAGAATCTGATAATTATTCTTTAGCAAAGCAATTTGACCTTGATGGTCCAATGCAAGATATTATCCCTCAATACAAAAAAATAAAAGGGCAAGAAAATGAAGAATTAATTTTGAATGCTCTTTTCTCTAAATTGATACAGTTAAAAATGTCTAGAGAAGATTTTAAAGGTGAATTTAGACAAATAGTAAAAGAAGTAATAGGAAGCAAAAAAGAAGAAGAATTTTTAGAAGAGATGGAAGAACATACTGATATTATCCAGGATAAATTATCAGAAAAAGAAGTAATTAAAAATAAATTAGAATTAGTAAATGCTTTTGTGGAAGAAGAAGAGCTAGCTGATGCTATTAATAACATTAAAAAAGTATCTAATGTTGTTGTAGAGTCAGTTAAAAATGAGAAGGATTTTAATAAACCGGTTCTACTAGCAAGGAAAGCACTAAATAACTTAAATAGTATGGATCAATCTACTATTAATGAAATAAGTGGTAAAGAAGGCGAAGAATTTTATAAGATTTTACAAGAAATTATTACCTTTATTGAAAATATAAATAATAAGGAATAGAACATGCTTAGAAACCTAGAAAATATTCTAAGCTGCACATATGATTCCACTATAAACGATATTACCAATGACTTTTATATACCTGTTCTGTCAGAAGCAATAGTATATAAAAGAGTTAGTTGCTATTTCTCATCAAAAAGTTTATCTATATATGCGACTGGTTTAGACAAATTTGCTGAAAATGGCGGCTATATGCAACTGATAATCTCAGAAGATATTTCAGAAGATGATTATCAAGAAATCATAAAGGGTTACGAAGAAAGAACAAAGGATGAAATTCTTGATGAAGAAGATTTAAGAAAATTAGGCAACTTAGCTTATTTAATTTCTATTGGTAAAGCCGATGTTAAATTAGGGTTTGTTGATAATGGTCTTTTTCACTCAAAATGGGGTCTATTTAAGGACAAGAACGATGACTACATATACTTTAATGGCTCAAATAATGAAACCGCAAGTGCTATAAATAAGAATTATGAATCTTTTGATGTAGATTATAGCTGGGATACAAGCGCCAATGTTCAAAAAAGAGTAAATGAAAGAATTAGAAAGTTTGATTTACTTTGGGGAAATAGATTTCAAGGAACAACAGTTATAGATATTACCGACTTAACCTACGAAATTATAAAAAAGTACAATAAAGGACAAATTATTCAAATGACTGATTTTAATAATGCGTTGGTATTAAGTATGGAAGATAACCAATTCCTTTTTAAAGATTTTACTGATGGTACTAAAACAAATAAATCTTCATTTGTCTCGAAGTTTTCCGCTTACACTGATGAAGAAAGACCTTTTCCATATTTATCATTAAACATCGACTATTTAAAATTGGAACGAATTATTGATATCGCGAAGAAGCAATCTAAAAAAAAAGAATTTAAATTTATAGTTAGCCCTGAAGTAATAAATTTTATTAATCAAAATAAATATTCAATTGAAGAATATAGAAAAACTGGTTTAACTTTAAAGAATAAAGATGAAAGATGGACACAAGATTTTATAACCTTTTCAAATGTAGTAAATGAAGCAATAGATAGGCCGTTACTTAAAAGACAGTTAGAATCAGCATTTTATATGATGACTCAAAAAAGAGCAGCAAATTTTTCTGTCCCTGGAGCAGGAAAGACTGCAATGATTCTAGGAGTTTTTGCATATTTAAATAGTAAACATATGAAAAATCCTATGAAAAGAATGCTCGTGATATGTCCGAAGAATGCATTTAAATCTTGGAAAGATGAGTTTAAACTCGTCTTTGGTTCAAAGAAATCACTCTATTTACTAAATGTACAGGATGAAAAGATAAGAGAAAATCTATTAGATTTTGAGATTGAATGGTTCCAGGCCAATTTAATTCTTGTAAACTATGAATCTTTAAAAAGATATAGAGAATCTATCATAAAATGTTTAAGATTTGATGCAAACACTATGCTGATATTTGACGAGGTGCATAGAGTAAAGGGACTTTCTTCCTCTCGTGCAGAATATTCACTTGAAATATCCCGTTTTGCAGATTATAAGTATGTACTCACTGGGACTCCGATACCAAACAGTTATCAAGATATTTATAACTTTTTACATATAATGTACTATGACGAATATGATAAACACTTTGGATATCAAACAAATTTCTTAAAGAATCCTAACGCACAAGATGAGTTAATGATTAATGAAAAGTTAAGTCCTTATTTTTGGAGAATAAATAAAGATCAACTTAATGTTCCGAAAGCGGAAGATGATAAAATTATAAAAGTATCTCCCTCAATTGAGCAACTGCAGTTGGCAGAAAGTATTTATCTATCTGGACATAACTCTTTAGCCACATTGATTAGACTCATTCAGTTATCTACGAACCCAGAGTTAATCGCTAAAAGCATACAGTTAAAAGATTTTGGATTAAGCGATGAGGACTATCTAAATGAAGAAGATGAAGCAATTTTAACTGAGCAAATGAAAAATAATTTGAAAAATGCAATTCATAACTCAGCTGTTAAAAATATTGCTAATTGGGATTTAAGCAAGGTAAATAGTCCGAAATTTAACAGAGGAATAGAGTTGATAAAGGAACTTATTGCTGAAAATAAAAAAGTATTAGTCTGGGCGCTTTTTGTTGATACTATCCACAAAATCAAAAATGAGTTAATTAATATTGGAATAAGTACCGAAATTATATATGGAGCAACACCGAACGACGAGCGAGAAGAGATAATTGAAACATATAAAGAAGATAATAACAAAATACAAGTTCTTATATCAAATCCTAATACTCTAGGAGAGTCAGTTTCACTTCATAAGGCTGTACATGATGCAATTTACTTTGAATATAATTTTAATCTTACTTTTATACTGCAATCTAGAGATAGAATACATCGTCTGGGTTTAAATGAGAATGATAAAACAAATTACTATGTTCTAATGACAGATTCTACTCAAGATTATTATAATTTTATAGATGAAAAAATATATGAAAGTTTGAAATTGAAAGAAGAAAGAATGAGAAATGCAATAGATAGTGATATATTAAGACCTGAATTTACAGATACTGAGTTCGAGGAAGCCAAGAGTATAATTATGAGTGAAAGAAAGTTTTAATTTAAAACTTTAAATGGTGTTATATATAAAATGATTCTAGCCTACTCTAATTAGAGTAGGCTAGAAAAGTTTTAACTGTGTCGATTCATCTGTATATTGCATTTCTATATTCTCGATTTCATTACCCATACGAGTAATCAATGGAACCACCAATGCATTCCCCATACAGAAGAAACGCATTTTATCTGGCATTGTATCTGTCCAGTTATCAGGGAACCCGTTCAGACGTTCTGCTTCTACTGGCGTCAACGTTCTATAACCTTTCTCATCTTTGATGAGATGCGTACTTCTATTGATACTCGACTCACTGGTCAGCATTGTACGGGCAGGAGAGTCGAGTGCATCTGTTTCTGACATTCCACCTTCACTGAACGTATACTTGTGACCATCTTTTGTCGTACGTTCTATTTTTTTCGGACCCCTTAAATATTTGAACTTCTCGACTTTTTCCTCAGATAGATAGTACTGATCATCAACTTCATCTTCAAGTATTTCTCCCAAAGTAACAGGTGTTTCATAACGTGGCACTGTATGTGCTGTATAGATCTCACCGTTCCGCATAAACCCTGATGGATGAAAGGTATATGAGAAATTATCTGAGATATCAACGATGTCTTCTGATAATTTGACCGTACTTATACGGTTCTTATAGATTTCATTCGTAATAGGAAACGCTTTTGCGAAGAAGCCGTCTTTAAAGACAATGTTTTCAGCAGATTTCTTGAAGATAGATTTCGCGTATTGATTCTCTCTTCTATAACCGAAGATGAATATACGTCGGCGTTTCTGTGCATTGCCATAGTCAGCTGCATTAATCACGCGCCATTCAATGTCGTAGCCTAGCTCATTAAGCGTTGACAGCATAACTGCGAAGTCTCGTCCACGTTGTGAAGCAGGGGACTTGAGGAGACGATCGACATTCTCAAGTAGAATGTACTTAGGAGCCACATGTTGGATGTATCGTGCAATCTCCCAGAAGAGCACGCCTTTCTTCCCTTGGATACCAAGTTCACCGCTGAGTGACCGTGCAACTGAGTAGTCTTGGCATGGGAATCCGCCGACGATGATATCGACATTTGTGTTTGCCATCTCATAATTGGTTACCTTAGTGATATCCTCATTGCTGTGTATACCTGTTGAGAAATTATGGGTATAGCAATCATAAGCATGCTGGACGAGGCGAGAAGGTTCCCATTGATTGGCCCAAATAATTTCGAACATATGATTTTCTGTGTTCTCCAAGCCGATACGGAAACCTCCGACCCCGGCGAACATTTCTGCAACTTTAAGCTTTTTCATAGGGAACCTCCTTTATATTTAACCTATTAATATTATCATAAATCCAAAGATATTTGATAAATTATCTAGATAAATTATAATATAAATATACCGAACGATCGTTCGTATTTCAATAACTTTGTGATAGAAGAGGTGAATTTCATGAAGAAAAGTGAATATCCTTCAGATAGAAGTTATAATATGTCCCGTATCAAGGGCAAGAATAGCAAGCCAGAAGAAGCGGTGAGAAAGTATCTATATCATCATGGTTTCGGATATAGAAAGAACTACAGAAAGCTACCTGGCTCTCCTGATATTTATCTACCGAAATATAAAACTGCTATCTTTGTGAATGGCTGCTTCTGGCATGTCCATAACTGTGGGAAATTCGTTATGCCGAAATCCAATCAGGAATTCTGGCAAGCGAAGTTCAACAGGAATGTTGCGCGGGATGAAAAGAACATTGAAGAGCTGACAAATATGGGATACAAGGTGATTGTTCTCTGGGAATGTGGACTGGATAAAGAAATAGCAGAAGAAACTCTGGAAGAGCTGGTTGAGATGATTGTCGATGAAAGTGAAGATATGAGGCTAAGGGAGATGTCTTTGTATTGTGATTGGGATGAATAACTATTCTTTGAAGTGTCAATATCTGTTATAATTCCACTTAACAAATATGTTTGGCTGAATTTGAGGTGGAGACTTGAATTATCAATATGATGAAACATGGACTGAAGAGGATATATTTACCCGTGCTAAGGAATTAGAAGGTATATCACTTAAAGATATTATTCATGCTGATAGTCTGAACAATAAGAAGAACAAGGGCGGTATCGGTAATGCGATTCAGGCAGATTATTTCGGTATCGCAGCGAACAGTCGGCAGGAAGCCGATTTTCATCACCATAATATTGAACTGAAGGTTCATCCGATCAAGAAGAATACTAAAGGATTTGTCGCCAAAGAGCGGCTGGTCTTATCGATGATTGACTTCATGAAGCGTAATCAGCTGTCTTTCCGAGACAGCATGGTCTATAAGAAGACTGAGTCCATGCTGATTATCTTCTATCTTCATGAAGAGAATGTTGATCCTATGGAATTCAAGATATTGAAAGTCAGTCATTTCAGATTGAATGATAAAGATTTCAATATCGCTTCAATGGATTATACTAAAATTCATACAATCATTGATAAAGGAGAGGCTCATCTTCTCACTGAAAAGGGCTATGACATATTGGCACCTGCCCGTAAAGGCGGAGGTAAAGACAAAGACTTAAAAGTCCAGCATGCCAGTCATATTAAAGCGAAATCCCGTGCGTACAGCTATAAGTCAAACTTCATGACGACATACTATAGAAGATTAGTGGATAAGAATATACATATTATTGACCCTAAAGAAAACTTTAAGAAATTTGTCATCCAAAGTCTGGATGAATTCAAAGGACATACTTTGGATGAACTTAAAAGTATGATTGATACTTACAAGCATACGATTCCTGGAAATAACGATAAATCTCAGATTCCTAAAATACTGTCTAAATTATTAGGTGCAAAGAATGGCAATATCAATTCTACAGATGAGTTCATAGCGAATGGCTTTGAGATGAAGACAGTAGTCAGATATAACAAAGTTATCAAAGGCTCACATAAAAAAACAGATCAGGACATGTCGTTCAGAAACATTGATTTCTTCGATATTGACCATAATGAATTTGAAGATAGCGAATGGTACACCATGTTTACTGAGACAATTTACATTCTCTGCTTATTCAAGGAAGATGATAGCGGTGAATTAATCTTCACAGACTACATCTTTCATTCGTTTGATGATAAGTTTATGGCGAAACTTAGGGATTTATTCGAACGGACTAAGAAAAATCTTCCTCATGCCAAACAGACAAAAGATTATAACGGAAACTATACAGATGTCACACTGACATCAAAGAGTGCCCATTATCCTCTGCAGATACGTACGAAGTATACCGGACAGTCGAAGTTTGTAGAACTACCGAATGGCAATGAAATCACTAAGAAGTGTCTGTTTGTGAACAAGAATTATATTGATGAAATATTTGGATTGTATGTTTAGAAGGAGCACCTATGATAGCTAAATATCAAATTCCTATTAAATCTTTGTTAAGTGGTGTAATCCCGCCTTCAAAATATCGAATTAGTTTCAACCTTACTCAAAATCAATTTGCCCATATTCTATCGTCAACAAACAAAGATAGCTGGGAAATCATGTTGATGATGGAACCTCGTATACATAGCAGGACGAGTCCATATGGTCTGAACCGACTGATGTCAATCAATAACTGGAGAGAGGTTTCGATACCTAATCCACATTTTGATGGATATTATGGGCACGTAACAGGTCTATCTTCTGAAGAAGTAATGAATTATTTCAAGGCTTGGCAGCAAAAGAAACGGTTGCCGCAGATTACTTTTATTTTCAAAAGAGACGTGATTATCAAATTTGGTGTTGATTATATGTACATTATCTCAGGTGATAAAGAATGGATTAAACTTATGAAGGATGAACTCGTTGCTCTCAGAGAAAATTCTAAAATATTTAAATTAACGATAGATATTTAAAAACCAGCTCCTTATCCAAGGAACTGCTTTCTTTTAATCCTGAAGTTTTAAAAAGCTCTTTATGATCTAAAATTTTAGAGAGCTGCATTATAACATTAAAAATAGCCATGTTATTATAAGCACAGCTTTTATCATTTGTCGTTCTTAAACCATTGACCACCAAAAAGAATCGCAAACATGACAATAGCTAGTAATATTATCAGCATAGTTACGCTCATCATTTAACCTCCTTAAATGGCACTTGGTTTAACTTTACACTTTAATTATAGAGTTGAATTTTTTAATATCAAATGATTTCGCCTTTCGCTTCGGCTTCTAGCTCTTTTATCCGTTTATCCTACAAAACTTGTAGGGTTTCAAGTATAATATCTTAAGAGTAGTATTTAACTTACATCTCAGGAGAGAATTCATATGACATATTTACATATATTAATGGCTATTCAGAACCAAAACATAGAGGAGTTCAGACACGTCATGGATGAGGATGTGATTCTGACAGTCGTCAATCCAGATAACACGGATTACACTGGTGGTTATAATGATGTGATTGCGAGGATTGAAAAGGCATTTGAGATTGAAAACGACTGGGACTTTGATCTCACGAATCGCATTGAACGTAAGGATAGTGAACTGTTGTTTATCAATGTTTTTAGCAAGGAGAAGAACGGTACTCGGTCATATAACGCTGTCTGGATTTTAACCTGCACTAAAGGGAAGGAATCCGGTTTCTTAAAGCGAGTTCATATAGAAGTCATTAGTGACACAAGATAGATTGTACATTCGGAGTTCCTTTATGGAGCTCTTTTTTTGTTCCTGTTTTCAGTTCTTCGTGATCTGCGATGATGTCTTCCAGCACTTCGATAATCGGTTTCATTCAGCTGCCTCCTCTACTTGTTTACGCTATATATCGAAGCGGTTTCGTATGGAGGGTTTCAGTGCTGACGTCCTTATCTTTTTATGTAGAATATCAGTGGTGCTTGGTATATGATGAAAGTATCAAAATAGCAGAGGGTAAAACACATGACTTATTTACATTTAATGATGGCTGTTCAGAATCAGAATACGGATGAATTATTGAAGTTATTCCATGAGGATGTGGAATTGACGCTCGTCGATCATGATGATACGTCCAGTCTTGGAGGTTTCGAGGAGATTCGTGACCGGATTGCAGCGACGTTTGCGTTAGACTGTACGTGGGACTTTGACGTCATCAACCGTGTGGAGCGTGGAAAGGATGAGATTGTCTTCATCAAAGCATCAAGAGAGCAGAAGAGTACTGAGCAGAAATATGTGGCGATCTGGATTGTCACATGTGAGAAGGGGAAGATTGAGAACTTCATCAAAAGGTTCCATATTGAAGTCATCAGCCTGCAGAACTGACGCTATGATTCTTTAATATTCTGTCTGACAATACTGCCTGGTCCGTTAATGATGATCTCATTGAAATAGCGAATCAGGTCTTCTTTTGGAATGCGG
The DNA here is from genome assembly GCF_004359545.1 of Macrococcus lamae. Lineage (GTDB taxonomy): Bacteria > Bacillota > Bacilli > Staphylococcales > Staphylococcaceae > Macrococcus > Macrococcus lamae. Next base: position 65,458 of record NZ_SCWB01000013.1, on the reverse strand, counting down.
TGATCATCTTTGATCCAGTGTGAGATGAGTGACAGCCCGGCTCCAGCTGCGTAGCTCATAAAGTAGCTGAACGGAATATGGCCGATCGTATCATCAATATCTTTAAAGGTTTCGAGATGCTGATAGACAAGGGTGTAGAGTTTATCCTGTATCTCTGAATCCCGGCCCATCTTGAACAGTAACTCAAACCACGGCATATGTTCGTCTATCTGTTCAACCAGGTTGGCTGTCAGCTGTGTTCCGTCATAAGTCTCTGTATTAATGGAGTTAAATATATCTGCTATCAGCGCATCTTCAATCTTCTCAAGCAGATCATACTTATCAAGATAATGCGCGTAGAACGTACTTCTGTTGATATCCGTACTATCAGCGATCTGCTGGACCGTCACTTCTTTGAAAGATTCCTGCTGCAGCAGTTTGAAGAACGCCTGCTGAATAGTCTGCTGTGTTTTTCTGATACGTCTATCCATAAGTCACCTTACTTTTCCTTGATGATTGTTGATGCTATCGTACCATAAGTATACGACCATTGTGGCTCGTAAATTGTGAACTGCACAATTGATTTACCTGAATGAAATAATTTAACGCTTTAAGGTATAAAAGAAATTTAATTGCAGTTGGTTATCGTGATCTTATAAGGGAAATGTAATAATTATATGATAGTAGAAAATTAACTGTGTTTCTAGTAAAAATGGAGGAATCACATGACTTATCTACATGCACTGTTGGCTTGTCAAAATCGTGATTACGAAAAATTTAAACGGCTGCTTCACAAAGATGTTGAGTTAAAGGCAGTCTTTTATGACGGTTCAGAATTTAAAGGAACAGTTGATGAAGGATTAGAACTCATACGTGAAACGATTGAAAAAGAAAATCACTGGGATTTTGAAGTAATCACTCGTTTAAACCGTCGTAATGAAGAAATTGTCTTTCTCAATGTTACTAGAGCAGAAAAACATACAAATTATAAGATAAATGCCGTAATCATTATTCTATGTGATACATCAAAATCTGAAGGCTATATAAGGAAACTCCATCTTGAAGTGGGTGAATATTCTACGTAATGAACTGTTTAACCTACTATATTGAAGGGAGGATTTCGTTATGTCTCATCTAGATATATTAATGGCTTGTCAGAACAAGGATGTCACCCTGTTTAAGAAGCTGCTGCATGAGGATGTCGTAATGACGATAACAGGGTATAATAATTACAATTTTACCGGAGATTATAATGATGTGGTAGAAGTGCTGAATGCCGAATTTAAAGATGACTATCATGCCGAGTTCGAAGTATTTAATCAAGTTGAACGAGACTCGGAAAATGTTATCTTCATCAAAGTAAGTCGTGAACAAATCAACAGCGGTGACAAAGATAACGCAGTGTGGGTGCTGACCTGTGATAAGAATAAAACAGAACACTACTTAAGAAAAATCCATGTGGAAGTCGTTGAAATGGATCAACGGCATTTCGAGGTTTTAGAAGAAATTCAAACTGGTAATGATGAAATGCATTTCTAAAGAAGAAGTGTGGTTCAGCTTAAAGGATGCATTTTATTTTATATGCACGATTGATTATCAATGATACCGTTGCTCAAATGTACATCAGTTATTCGCTATTTAATTTGATAGGTATTATTATCAAGTATAACATTATTAGGAGGAGAACGAGATGGATTCTAACAGCCCGGAATATAAGCGAGAAAAATTGAGACAGGAAGAACTTAAAAATAACGCTATCGGTAACTTCAATGATTCGCTGAACGAATCGCAACGAGGAATGGCTGATTTCACAGGTGGTATGAGCAGTAAGATGCTCGGGATAGTGATTGTAGTATTGCTCTTATTGATAGCTGTAGCGTGGATGATTTTTAATTAGACGGTCTCGTTCTATAAGTGTTGTTCATTATCCATTATGCACTCCTCATCATAGTTGTAAGTATATAATAGCAATTGATAATACTGTAAGCAGGAGGAAGACAAATGACTCATTTACCAGAAGATTTTATGTGGGGCGGCGCATTAGCTGCGCATCAGTTTGAAGGTGGCTGGAATCAAGGTGGCAAAGGTCCTTCTGTAGTTGATGTGCTGACAGCAGGTGCTCATGGTGTGCCTCGTCGTATTACCGACAAAGTAGAGACGGATGAGTTTTACCCGAACCATGAGTCTATTGATTTTTATTCCAATTATAAAGAAGATGTCGCATTGTTTGCAGAGCTTGGATTAAAGGTGTTGCGTACGTCTATAGGTTGGACACGTATTTTTCCGAAAGGTGATGAAACAGTCCCGAATGAAGAAGGGTTACAGTTCTACGATAATGTTTTCGATGAATTATTGAAACATGGGATTAAGCCAGTCATTACTCTTAGTCACTTTGAAATTCCACTTCACATAGCACGTGAATACGGTGGATTTCGCAGTCGTAAAGTCGTTGATTTCTTTGTTCGTTTCGCGGAAGTTGTGTTCGAGCGCTACAAGAATAAAGTGGAATACTGGATGACATTCAATGAGATCAATAACCAGATGGATGTCAATAATCCGTTGTTCCTTTGGACGAACGCCGGCATTCAAGTGGAAGAGGGCGAAGATGCACGTGCTGTAATGTATCAGTCAGCGCATCATCAGCTACTGGCTAGTGCTAGAGCAGTTCAAGCTGGTAAGAAAATCAATCCTGACTTTAAGATCGGAGCGATGGTCTCTCATGTACCGGTTTATCCATTCTCGTGTCATCCGAAAGATATTATGGCGGCGGAAATCGCTAACCGTGAACGTTTCTTCTTTCCGGATGTCCAAGTGAGAGGGAAATATCCTGCCTATGCTCTGAAGGAATTGGAGCGCTTAGGCGTCTCTCTTCCGATTGAAGAGGGAGATGAAGACGTTCTCGCAAATGGGACTGTTGATTACCTGGCATTCAGTTATTATATGTCCACTGTCGTCAAGCATGATGCAGTGAATACTGGCAGTGACAGTATTATCAATGGTGGTCTGGACAACGGAGTGGATAATCCATACCTTAATGCATCAGACTGGGGATGGGCGATTGATCCAGATGGCTTGAGATATACATTGAATACACTTTATAACCGTTATCAACTTCCATTGTTCATCGTCGAGAATGGCTTCGGTGCTGTTGACGAAATTGTTGATGAGAAAATTCATGACGCATCACGTATTGAATACTTCAGAAGCCATATAGCAGCTGTCAAAGCGGCAGTGCTTGAAGATGGCGTTGATCTGATGGGATATACACCGTGGGGAATTATAGATGTTGTTTCTTTCACAACTGGTGAAATGAAGAAACGTTATGGCATGATTTATGTAGACCGTGATAACGAAGGTAATGGCTCGATGAAACGAATGAAAAAGGATTCCTTCGCCTGGTATAAAAATGTCATTGAAACAAACGGTGCTAAGCTTTAAATAAGAACAAACTAGATATGCAATGATATTTCTGTTAATATTTATAGTTGTTAACAATAAAAATATGGTGAGCGGTGAAAACCGCTCATTTTTTTTGGAGGTTTTATGAAGAAGTCGACAATTATTATGGTGACCTTTCTCATGGGTGCATTCTTTATGATTTTAAATGAGACACTGCTCAATATTGCACTGACTGAACTGATGGAAGTCTTTCATGTCGATGCGCCGACTGTTCAGTGGCTTGCGACAGGTTTTATGCTCGTTATGGGAATTTTAATGCCGCTGTCTGCTACGCTCATTCAATGGTTTACGACACGTCAGATGTTTATGGGTCTTCTTATCATCTTTTTAATCGGAACTTTAATCGCTGGATTTGCCGTTAACTTCCCGATGATTCTTGCCGGTCGTATGATTCAAGCAGCAGGTACGGGTCTGATGATTCCAACGATTATGAATGCCATGCTGTTATTATTCCGGCCGGAGGAACGCGGTAAAGTTATGGGTAACTTTGGTCTGGTTATTATGTTTGCCCCGGCGCTTGGACCGACTTTGTCCGGTGTCATAGTCGATACACTGGGTTGGCGCTGGTTATTTTTCGGCGTTGCACCATTTATCGTCTTTTCATTACTATTCGCCTGGCGTTACCTCGATAACGTTGGCGAGGTGACCCGACCGAAAGTAGATATCTTGTCTGTTGTGCTGTCAACGATAGGTGTCGCAGGGATTATCTACGGTTTCAGTTCAGTCAGTACCACAGCAGGAGGATTTGCGAGTCCCTTTGTCTTCAGTTTTATTATCATTGGTGTGCTGTCATTCGCAGCGTTTGTCTGGCGTCAGCGTAATCTTGCAGTACCGATGCTTGATTTATCGGTCTTTAAGTACCACAACTATACACGAGGAATGATTATTTTTATTGTTGTGATCATGGCCATGTTTGCTTCAGAAATCGTGATGCCGATGTATCTACAAGGGCCGATGGGATTCTCTGCGAAAATTGCAGGGATGATTCTTCTGCCAGGCGCACTCCTTAATGGTTTTCTATCACCAGTTATGGGACGTATCTTTGACAAGATTGGTCCTCGTAAAATGATGATTCCCGGCATGTTTGTACTCACTGCCATTATGATCTTCTATTCAATGATTCATCCTGGAATTCCAGTGTATATCTTCATTATCGTCTACATCCTTCTCATGGTCAGCATTTCAATGATTATGATGCCGAGTCAGACGAATGCACTGAATGAACTGCCAAAGAGATTATATCCGCATGGTACAGCAGTCAGCAACATGATGCAGCCGATTGCAGGAGCGATGGGTGTATCGATATTTGTCAGTTTAATGACACAGGGTCAGAAGAACGATTTGCGTGATATCGCAAGACCGACAGCTGAACAGGTCAACCATGCATTGACGACCGGTGTTCACCATGCATACTGGTTTGCAATTGCGCTAGTCCTCGTCGGCTTTGTCACGTCGCTGTTCATTACACGCGCGACACCGCCTGAAGGTGAATTCGACGGACCGATGCATTAACAAACCAAAAAAACTGTCTATCTGATACCTTAGTGAAGGTCGAGATAGACAGTTTTTTAATACTCATTATTTTGCCGGCTGCTGAGCCTTTTTTACTTCTTCTGGAATATCGAGTTTGGCATTGTTAATTTTATTGAATGTCGTCACAGCGTTGTTAGTGACAGTGGTCTGATCATTTTTCAACGTCAGTTTATTAGTGATGATATCCAGCTGTTTATTTTCTTTGAAGTGAACGGTAATCGTACCGCTGATTTCAGGATATGCTTTTTCAAGTTCTGTAATGACTTTTTCATTGTCCTTCGTATTGGCAAACAGTTCTTTATACTTGTTGTAGTCATCGAACGTTTCCGTCAATGTATACCCATTCTCTGACTTATATTCTGCATTTTTCAACTGTTCAATCAGCTTGAACTGTGAAGGGTAGAGGAGCGGCTCTGTCTGTGAAATCATCTGTGTACCGACATAGGTAGAGGCGTCAATCCACTCATCATTCTGCTTCAAAATTGTCTTTTTGTTGTAGACATAGAACGTCGCATTTTCAGTATTATTTTTGATTGAGACTTTCTGATTGTCTTTTGCGTCTTTAATGAGACTGAAGTCGACAATAGAAGTGTCCTTGCCTTTTTGTATATCGTTCTTGTAGGTTGATTCATAAGATTTGACGTCTTTAGTGACAGACTTTGCTGCTCTGATCAGCGATGCTGTATCTGTGACTTTTGTTTGCGTGGCAGTGCTGTGAGTTGAGTTGTTTGCAGGTTGATCGCTGCACGCTGTCATGAGTAATATGGAAGCGAGAATCGTAGTAACTAACTGTCTCTTCATAAATAATCTCCTATTAACTAATAGCTGGCTTTCTTCTTCTCTTTAGTGGATCAATCAAGCGTTCGATGAAACCGAGAATAAGGTCTGCAAGAATCGCCATCAACGCTGTTGGAATGGCACCCGCCAGTATAATGGCCTGACCGTCTGTTGCATTTGTCCCTCTAATAATGATGTCACCGAGACTCGGTGCGCCGATGAATGAGCCGATTGCTGTGACGCCGATTGCGATAACCAGTGCAATTCGAATACCGGCGATGATGACTGATAGACTGAGCGGCAGTTCAATCATTGTCAGCTGCTGACGTTTCGTCATTCCCATGCCGCGTCCAGCATCAATGATATGCCGCTCGACAGATTTAATACCGGTGTACGTATTTTTGATAATCGGTAATAAAGAATATAAGAACACTGCTGCAATGACAGTCGTCTTACCAAGTCCGAGTCCAAGCATCAAAATCGCAAGCAACGCGATGGCGGGTACGGTTTGAATGATATTGGCAACTGAGACTACAGGTGCGACGAGCCGCGAATGACGGGCAATCCAGATGCCGATCGGGATACCTACTAATGCAGCGAGCAGCACACCATATATACTGATCAGAAAGTGGTCAAGGAACAGCTGGAAAACGTAACTGTAGTTATCACGATAATAGACTGCAAACTGTTCCAGCGTATTAAGTTTCTCCATCCTTATTTCCCTCCTTCAAAGTAGTTATGTGCTTTTAGAAATTCTTCTGCGACAACAGCAGGTTCTTTGAGATTGTTGTCTACTTCGAAATTCAGTTTCTGCATTTGTTCAGTTGTGACAGTGCCTTCAAGGTTATCAAGAATCTCTTTAATTTCCGGAGCTTTCTCAAGCAGCTCATTGTTCGCTACCGGACTCGCATCATAAGGCGGGAAGAACTGCTTATCGTCTTTCAGTATGACTAAATCGTAACTCTGAATACGGCCGTCTGTCGTATAGCCTAAGACGACATCCATCTTGTTGTTGGCCAGTGCTTCATACACAAGACCAATCTGCATCGGTTTGATATCTTTAAACTGATAGCTGTATTTTTTCTGAAATCCTTTATAGCCATCACCTTCACGCTTAATCCATGTAACGTCAACACCTGCACGGAGCTTATCAGCAACTTTCTCCATATCGCTGACAGTTTTAAGGTTATATTTCTTTGCTGTTTCTTTCGTCACCATAAAGGCAAATGTATTTTCAAAGCCATAGGATTTAAAGTACGTCTGGTCAAATTTGTCCTCAAAACCTTTAACAACGACACTTCTTGCCTTCTCAGGATCAGTGATCGGATCCATCTGCAGAGCGGAAGTTAAGTCTGTTCCGGTATAGCGGACGGCTGATAGGTTGACATCACCGCGTAACATCGCTTGGTGAAGTACAGTTCCGGAACCAAGGTTGTTAATCAGCTCTACAGGATAGTCAGTATTGCGTTCAACAAGAATCTTAATCATATGTGCTAAAATCTGACTTTCTGATATATAAGCAGCACCGATTTTTACAGTGACATTGTCTTGTTCGTCATTACCACAGGCAGAGAGTAGCAACGTAAAGGCGAGGAGGAGCAGTAAAAGTCGTTTCATTATTTATCCTCCTTAGTGACTTGCAATCCGTTTGGAGTCGTCCAATGCTCGACGCGTGCAAGAATAAAATCAATGATTAATGCAAGCAGGGTAACAATGACCGCACCTGCAATAATTAAGTCGGGACGGTATAAGTTTAGTCCATTGAAAATAAAATCACCGAGTCCACCGGCTCCTATATAAGATGCTAGTGTGGCCCAGCTGATTGCATAGACAGCAGATAATCTGATACCACTCATAATGACGGGAATCGCCATTGGAAATTCCACCATTCTTAATAACTGGCTTGTCGTCATTCCCATCGCACGACCTGCTTCAATCGCCGTCGGATCAACCGATTTCACACCAAGATACGTATTGTTCAGAATCGGCAGTAAGACATATAGAAACAGTGCGACCACTGCCGGCAATGTACCGATACCAAATATCGGAATCATGATCGCTAAAATCGCAAGAGATGGAACCGTCTGAAGCACACTGGTGAGAGTCAGCACGATTTTTGCGGCTTTTTTGGAGCGTGTCAGCATAATACCTAGTGGTACTGCAATGAGTACTGCAGCGAGTAGTGATAGCAGGGAGATTGATAGATGTTCTATCGTCTTCGTCAATAGCTCAGACTGGTTTTCTTTAATAAAATCAAACATCTTAATCCTCCTCAGTACCCCAAATCGTGTCATAGACGATATCGACTAAATGGGCACGTGTTACGACGCCGACGATTCGTCTTTTATGGTCAACGACTGGTATAATGCGGATGTTTCGCTTTAATATCGTTCTGACAGTATCTTGCAGCATGACACCGCTTTGAACTGCATAAGTATTTGTACGCATGATCTGAGATAAACTCTGGAACTTTTTATGTGACACAAGTAAGTCTTCAATATCGACGTGGCCGAGCATGACATTCTGGTTGTCAACGATGAACAATGTATCGACACGTCGGTCACGCATCAGCTCAATCGCTTCGTTGATTGATTTTTCAGCGGTGATTGTGATTGGTTTAATCATGGCTTCGTCTACAGAACGGACATTTGGTCGTGCTTGAATTAAGCGATTTTCACCGATAAAATCACGGACAAAGTCATTTGCAGGATGGCTTAAAATATTATCAGGTGTATCAAGCTGAATGACTTCACCGTGACTCATGATGACGATTCTGTCAGCGAGTTTAATTGCTTCATCCATATCATGTGTAACCATAATAAAGGTTTTGTTGAACTTGACCTGAAGCTCTTTCACTAAATCCTGCAGAGTATCACGTGTAATGGGATCCAATGCACCGAAAGGCTCGTCCATCAGTATAATATCCTGATCTGCTGCCAGCGCGCGTATGACACCGATTCGTTGCTGCTGCCCACCGGACAATTGAGACGGATACATATCTAGATAGGATAGCGGCAGGTCAACTAATTGGATTAATTCCTCAGCTTTCTTGTTCTTATCTTCTTCTGACCATTTCAGTAGTTTTGGGACAAGTGTAATGTTGTCTCGGATGGTCATATGAGGAAGTAATCCAATCTGTTGAATCACGTAACCGATATTTCGACGTAATGTGACCGGGTTCATCTGCTGAATATTATTGCCGTTCAAGAGAATTTCACCGCTTGTCGGGTCAATCATCCGGTTAATCATTCTCATCGCTGTCGTTTTACCTGAACCACTTGTACCGATAAAAGCGATGAACTCACCTTTTTGAATGGTCAAGTCAAGATTAGCGACTGCTTTTTTACCTCCGCGGTATATTTTTGATACATTTTTAATTTCTAACATAAAATCCTCCATGTTGTGTCAAATTTAAATTGATGACGTATAGCTATTTATTTTATCATATTTATAGGGTAATCACTAATCGAGGTTATGACTTAAATAAGGGGATGAGTTTAATGTATTTATTACCGGATCAATCATTATGGTCAGGAAGACTGGACAGTGAGCATGAGTCCAGTCACTACAGATATTTTCAGACGGTGGATTTAACTGGTGAACAAAGTGAGGCAAAAGTGGCACTGCTCGGTTATGCTGTAGACGAAGGGGTCAGACTGAATAAAGGGAGAACAGGAGCTGCGGCGGGACCGGATGCCATCCGACAAGCATTTGCAGGACTGCCGGTTGTCAATCATATCAATGTGAAGGATGCCGGGAATATTCAGCATGACAGCGGTCAATTAATATCAACGCAGCAGGAATATGCCGAGCGTGCAGCAGAACTGATGACACAACATCCAATGACCTTTTTACTCGGTGGTGGTCATGATATTGCTTATGCACAGTATTTGGCGATGAAACAAGTCTTTCCCCACCAATCTATCGGTGTCATCAATATTGATGCTCACTTTGATACCCGGCATGTTGGCGAGTCGACATCCGGTACTAGTTTCAGTCAGATCATTGACGATGATGACCAAGCAGGCTACCTTGTGCTCGGCATACAACCGAGCGGTAATACGCGGGCATTATTTGATTATGCTGAGACGCATGACGTGAGCTATGTGCTGGCGGAAGCATTTGATGACGGGATTTCTGATGAAGTATCAGCTAAGATTCAGCAATTTATCGAGCACTATGACGTCATCTTGTTCACTCTCTGTATGGACGTCATCGACAGCGCCTTCGCACCAGGCGTAAGTGCGCCGGCAGTACTCGGATTGTCATCGCATGTTGTAGCAAAACTAGCTGGCAAGATTGCAGCGTCTGACAAAGTCAGCTCGGTCAGCATTGCAGAAATGAATCCGACTTATGACATCGACAACAGAACAGCGAAGCTTATAGCCTATTTAATGAATCACATGATTCAATCAAAGTTCCAGTGATTCTGGCACAACCCTATAAGAGAAAGCACTCTATCTGAGTGTTTTCTCTTTTTTAAATAGTTGAGATGGATAGTCCGGCTGATCTTCGGCCGGATTCTGACCGCATCGAGATGGGCGGTGTTGAATGACTGATAGTAGAACCTCGGAATGACAGCATAGCCCATGCCGCGATGGACGAAGTTCGTCGCGGCTTCAAAGCGGTCGATCTCCATGACGATGTTCGGTCTGACATTCAGGCGGGTGAAATAATCATCGAGATGTTTTCTTACTTGATATTGTTTATTCGGTAATATGAGCGGCAGATTTCTGATGGACAGAGATTTGGCATTATTGAATTCTCCCATAGGGGTAAGGAGGAAATATTCTTCTTCGTAAAGTGGCAGAGAAGTAATATCTGCGTGCTTGATCTCATCATTCGTAATAGCGATATGCACATCGTAGCTCAGCAGCTGTGACTGTGCATCCTGAAGCCCGAGCACCTCATTCACCTGATAGTGCTGTTCATCATACTGCAGACGGTGCTGGTGTATCACTGCCGACATCCACTGACTTGTTGATTCCAGCAGTGATATTTTGATTTTCGGCGAATCACTTATGTTCAGATCATACATCTTCTCTACGGTCTGATGATACTGCTGGACGAGTTCAATGGCATACTGATAGAAGAATGTCCCTTTTTCTGTGATTTTAACATCTTTCGTCGTACGGGTAAGCAGCTGATAACCGAGTTCACCTTCCAGCTTTTTGATCGCGGCAGTCAATGACGGCTGGCTGATATGCAGTAGATCCGCAGCCTTAGTGAAATTATTCTGTTGAACGACCATGATAAAATATTCCAGCTGTAGAATTTTCACTTCACTCAACCTCTATTATAGTTTTTATTTATTAATAAATAGTTTATTAATATTAGTTATCTATAGATTAGCATAATATAATGATAATGATAAGACATATAAAAGGAGTGAATATCAATGAGAAATATACGTGCGAAAAAAGGTCTTGAGATTGAATGTAAAGGATGGGAGCAGGAAGCAGTGCTTCGTATGCTCTACAATAACCTGGATCCTGAAGTGGCAGAGCATCCTGAAAGTTTGGTTGTCTACGGTGGTATCGGTAAGGCGGCGCGTAACTGGGAAAGCTTTGATGCGATTGTCGAGACGTTAAGAAACCTGGAAGCAGATGAGACACTCCTCATTCAGTCAGGTAAACCGGTCGCAGTTTTTAAGACACATGACGAAGCACCGCGTGTACTATTATCAAACTCTGTTTTAGTACCGAAGTGGGCGAACTGGGAGCATTTCCACGAGCTCGATAAGAAAGGTCTGATGATGTACGGTCAGATGACGGCGGGCAGCTGGATCTATATCGGTTCTCAAGGGATTGTTCAAGGGACTTACGAGACATTCGCTGAACTTGCGAACCAGCATTTCGGCGGCAGCCTGAAAGGTACAGTGACACTGACAGCAGGTCTCGGCGGTATGGGTGGCGCACAGCCGCTAGCAGTAACAATGAACAGCGGTGTCGTCATTGGTGTCGACGTTGACGAGAGCCGTATCGATAAGCGAATCGAAACGCGTTATACAGATGTGAAGACTCATGACCTGGATGAGGCATTACGCCTGGCAGAAGAAGCGCGTAACAAAGGCGAAGCATTATCTATCGGGCTGGTCGGCAATGCGGTTGATACACACCGGGCGATTCTGGATAAGGGCTTTAAGATTGACGTCATCACAGACCAGACGAGTGCACATGATCCACTGAACGGATACGTGCCGCAAGGTTATTCACTGGACGAAGCAGCGAAGTTACGTGAGGAAGATCCAAAGAAATATGTGGAGCTATCTGAAGCATCGATGGCGAAACACGTAGAATACATGCTCGAGTTCCAGCAGAACGGCGCAGTCGCATTTGACTATGGTAACAACATCCGTCAAGTTGCATTTAATAATGGTGTCGAAAATGCCTTTGATTTTCCTGGATTCGTTCCTGCATACATCCGTCCGTTATTCTGCGAAGGCAAAGGGCCGTTCCGTTTCGTCGCTTTAAGTGGTGATCCGAAAGACATCGAACGCGCTGACGAAGAGATGAGAAAACTGTTCCCGGATAATGAAAAGTTACTGCGTTGGTTAGATCTTGCCCAAGAGAAAATTGCTTATCAAGGGCTGCCTGCACGTATCGCATGGCTTGGTTACGGCGAACGTGTGAAGATGGGTCTTGCCTTGAACCGCCTTGTACATGACGGAGAAATCTCAGCACCGATTGTCATCGGACGAGATCATCTGGACTCTGGCTCTGTTGCGAGTCCGAACCGCGAAACAGAATCTATGAAAGACGGCAGTGACGCGGTCGGTGACTGGGCAGTCTTAAATGCTTTAGTTAATACAGCAGCTGGTGGCTCATGGATTTCGTTCCACCACGGTGGCGGCGTCGGTATGGGATATTCATTGCATGCAGGGATGGTTGTTGTCGCTGACGGTTCAGAGCGCGCTGAGCGCAGACTTGAACGCGTTCTGACGACTGACCCTGGTATGGGTGTTGTCCGTCACGCCGATGCGGGTTATGATATTGCTGTAGATGTCGCGAAAGAGCGAGGCATCCATATTCCGATGATCACAGGAAAAGGTGATACTAATGAATGATCTGCTTATTCAAAATATTAAAGAATTGATTTTGCCAAAAAGTACAGACCGACCACTTAAAGGTAAAGAGTTAGACGAACTGAACATCGTTGAAAACGGGACAGTCGTTGTCAAAGACGGCAAAATTGTCTACTCAGGTCCTTACACAGAAGAATACGATGCAGAAGAGACAATTGATGCAACAGGGAAAGTTGTCTCACCGGCATTGATTGACGCACATACGCACCTTGTACATGGTGGGTCACGCGAGCAGGAGATGGCATTAAAACGTCAAGGTGTCTCATATCTTGATATCCTGAAGCAGGGTGGGGGCATTCTCTCCACCGTCAAGGCAACACGCGAGGCAACGGAGGAAGAACTGTTCAAGAAAGCAGAATACAACTTGCTGACGATGATTCATCACGGCGTGCTCGGTGTAGAAAGCAAGAGTGGTTACGGTCTAGATAAAGAAACAGAGCTGAAGCAGCTGCGCGTGTCGCGCCAGCTTGCAGATAAATACCAGCTGGACATGAAACATACATTCCTTGGGCCTCATGCTGTACCGAAAGAAGCAGCATCAGGCGAGTCCTTCATGCAGGAAATGATTGATTTTCTGCCGGAGGTAAAAGACTACGCTGACTTTGCAGATGTGTTCTGTGAAACAGGCGTCTTCACGATAGAAGAGTCCCGTCGTTATATGGAAGCGGCCAATGCACTTGGACTGCGCGTGAAAATACATGCTGACGAAATCGATCCGCTTGGTGGACTCGAGCTTGCCATTGAGCAGAATGCCATTTCAGCAGATCACTTAGTCGCAGCGAGCGAAGAAGGAAAACGTCAGCTGCATGACAGTGATACAGTCGCTGTTCTGCTTCCAGGAACTACGTTCTATTTGAATAAAGATAAGTATGCCGATGCGCGCGGCATGATAGACAATAACGGAGCGGTGGCGATCGCAACAGACTTCAATCCTGGCAGCTGTGTAACGAACAATCTGCAGATGGTCATGGCTATTGCAGCACTCAAACTGAAGTTGTCGCCGAATGAGATCTGGAACGCCGTCACTGTCAATGCTGCAAAAGCGATCGATCTTGATGCCGGTACCATCAATGCAGGCGATAAAGCGAACATCGTCATCTGGCATGCACCGAACTATCAGTACATCCCGTATCATTACGGCGTGAATCATGCAGAGAAAGTGATTAAAGATGGCAAAGTGATTGTGGATCATGATCTAAGTTTATCTTTTGTGGACCAAATTGATTGAAAATTGAGCCATAAACCCAAAAAAGGCAGCCTCGGCTGCCTTTTTTGTTTAACGATTTTTGCGAGCGGCAGCAGCTAAACCAATTACTGCTGCAATGCCTGCACCTACTGCAATCTTTTGATTGACTGCAGGTGTGAAGATAGATTTTGTCACTAACTGTAAGTTCTGCGGTCGCTCTGCTAAACGACGCATGAAATATCCGTACCAGTCCTGACCGAACGGTACATAGACACAGAAATGATAGCCTTCGTTTGCAATCTGCTGCTGCAGTTCTGTACGGAAGCCATATAACATCTGGAATTCCATTTGATTTTTATCCAGATGATGCTGCTCGATGAATTGCTTCACATGATTGATGATATTGTGATCGTGGGTTGCAATGGACGTGAATGCTTTTGCATTCAATAGTCGTTGTTCGATAAGTTTGATATAGTTTTCATCAATATCTTCTTTTGTCTGGTAGGCAATTTCAGCAGGTTCTTTATACGCTCCTTTTACTAAACGAAGACGGACGTCCTGATATTTATCGATGTCTTCAGTGGCACGATATAAATAAGCCTGAATCACTGTACCGACATTTTTATACTCGCCTTTTAAGCGGTCAAGAATTTCAAATGTCTGGATTGTGTGCTTATAATCTTCTGTATCCAGATTGATATGCATATTGCCGCATTGCTGTGCTTTCTCCACGATTTCATGGATATTATCATAACAGAATGATTCATCGACATCGAGACCGATCTGAGTCAGCTTGACAGACATATGAGCTTTCACACCGGATTCATTAATTGCTTCAATCATTGCGATGATTTCGTCTTTTGCTTTTGTTGCTTCTTCTTTGGAGAAGACGAATTCCCCTAGATTATCAACTGTAGCTGTAATTCCTTTATCGTTAAGAACACGAATTGCTTTAATGGTTGAAGGAATATCAACACCAGCTACTACTTTGTTTGCACCAAGTGCCAGACCATAACGCTTAGCTGCTGAATTTAAAGTCTGGTTCTCACTCAGCTTAATAAAAAAATCTCTTGTCAAACCCATCGGTAAAGCCTCCTTAATATCTTCCATATAAATTATAGTACTACAAATATTCCAAAAGTTAAGCGTTTTCTTGACAGTTTTAAGAAGAATATTTTACACCTTTTGACTGAAGACAAAAGGAGGTATTGAAAATAATATTCACTCATGTAAAATTGATAGTGCTATGAACCATAAGGGGTGCCTGAAAATGTGCTGAGAGTGAATTCACAACCCTTGAACCTGTGAGATAATGCTCGCGAAGGAATATGGTTATTGGTTCATAAGTAAATATGGAGGTTTATTTATGAAACAGAGAACACGTTTGACCGTTATGATGGAGATTGCCGTTATGGTTGCTTTAAGCATGGCGATTGATTTAATCGATTCAGGTTTTAAGGCTGGGCCTTATAGTTTCAGTTTTTCTATGGTGCCGATACTGATTCTTGCTGTTCGAAGAGGCTTGTTCCCAGGAGTGATCGCAGGTCTTGTATGGGCGCTGCTGCAGCTGATTCTTGGCGATGCGTCGTCTATTGTCCATCCTGCACAGTTCTTAATTGACTATCCGCTTGCTTTCATGATGCTCGGTATTGCCGGAATTAGCCGCCATCAAAAGCTGCCATTTATCCTGTTGTTCAGTGCACTTGCTATCATTGCACGCTATTTCTGGCACTTTATATCCGGTATCATTTTCTTTGGGAGCTACGCACCGAAAGGACAGCCGGCATGGTTATATTCATTGATTGTCAATGGGGGTACAATGTTACCGAATATGATCATCTGTTTACTGATCATCACTCTTCTTTATACAGCGGCAAAACAATTATTCTATACGAAAAAAAGTGCCTAATCTTCGGACTGGGCACTTTTTAATGCGATGATTTCATTGTTGATTGGCTGGGAGCTGAAAGTAATAAAGTGAGGCAGGGCGGTTAACAGACTCAGAACTAAGATTATTTTCTTGATCAGGCGCATAATTTCCTCCTCGGCTTCGCTTCATTCACAGTTTAACTGATAAATATGAAGATAGGTTTAAGAGTTTGTAAATTAGATATTCAATTTTAGGCTATAGAGTTGTGTTCAATCATGTATAATAATAAAAACGATTAGGGAGAATTAATATGAGAGACTTAGGCATCTATTTTGGAACATTTGCACCTTGTCATGTTGGACATTTTGAACAAATAGTTAGAGCGAAAAGAGAAAACTTGAGAGCGCTGGTCGTAGTTTCAGGCTACGAAGGGGACCGCGGTGATAAAGCAGGGATGAGTCTTGTCAACCGTACGAAGTCCATGCGGGAACTGCTTCGTGACGATGACAATGTCACAGTAGCTAAGCTGGATGAAACGAATATTCCGAAGTATCCGGCAGGATGGCAGCCATGGCTTGAACTGCTTCAGTCCCATATAGAAACTTCAGCTGCAGAATTTACAACCGTGACATTTTATGTCGGGGAAGAAGAATATATCGAACCGCTGCAGACATATTTTAATGCTGCATGGCCAGAACGGGATGTGCTGATTACACGCGTTGACCGTAGAATCACGGGAATCAGCGGCACGTCCATCCGCGAAAATCCGATTTTTAACTGGGATTACGTCACGCGTCCGTTCCGTCGTTACTTCGTTCAGAACATACTGATCATTGGAACAGCAAGCACTGGCAAAACAACGTTGACACGCGACCTTGCACGGCGTTACTCCACCTCATATTCTCTGGAGTATTCCCGAGAATATCAGACAGAGCGCCAAGTTAAAGATGATGAGTTAGATATAAAAGACCTTCAGGCAATCGGTATCGGACAGTACGAAGTCAACCGTGAGCACATCCATTCACCTGGTACGAGAAAAGTGTTCTTCGCAGATACAGATGTCATGACGACAAAGCTATACTCGAAAATCTATCTGTCTGAAGAAGACTATGCAAAAATTGCGCCGGTCTTCGATTTCTATATTTCCCAGCAGACATGGGCACTGATTCTACTGCTTCCTCCGACAACGACATACGTTGATGACGGATTCCGGGATATGTCGCAGGCAGACGTAGAGTCACGTAATAAAATGCATCAGATGTTTCTCGATGAACTGGAGCAAAAAGGACTAATGGAGCGAACAGTCGTCCTTCAAGGAGAAAGCTTTCAAAAGAAATACGAGGAAGCTCACCGATTGATTGATGAATTACTTGCAGAGGGGAAAGATAACTGATGTTTCTAATTAAAGACTTTAAAGGATTCACAACGTATGAAAAGGTGTTGTTTGCTGCAATTTTAGTCGCTCAGATTGCTATATTTTTATACTTCTGGGTAACTGATGGACAAGCAGATGTGATTAACATCATTGCTGGT
Organism: Macrococcus lamae; assembly: GCF_004359545.1. Classification (GTDB taxonomy): domain Bacteria; phylum Bacillota; class Bacilli; order Staphylococcales; family Staphylococcaceae; genus Macrococcus; species Macrococcus lamae. The sequence goes on along the minus strand of NZ_SCWB01000013.1, from coordinate 48,037 downwards.
ATCTCTGGTGTTGTCTGTGTCATTATGTCAGCAAAAGGGCGGCTCAGTACATTTTTATACGGCTTGATACAAGCGGTATCATATGGATATATCAGTTATCATAATCAGTTGTTCGGTGAAGTCGGACTGCAAGTTGTTTTCGGTGTCTTTCAGTTTATCGGTCTGTATGCTTGGATTAAGAACATGCATACAGATCATATTACAGACGATCCGGCAGTTCAGGAAGTCGATTCACGAGGACTCAATATGATGAACTGGGTATGGACAATACTCGCTACTGTCATCGTCTATGTTGGTGTAGGATTCTACCTCGATAACTTTACTTCCGCGAAACAACCCTTTGTCGATGCTTTAGCTGTCGGACTGAGCCTGGTGGGACAAACTTTGATGACATTACGATTTAAAGAGCAATGGTTATTCTGGATTGTTATCAACATCGTCTCTATCTTCTTATGGTCACGACTGATGTTTATTAATAATGAGATAGACGCTGCGGGCATCTCTATGGTCGCAATGTGGATAGCCTTTCTCATCAATAGCGTCTATGGTTATTACTATTGGAAGAAGCTGCAGCAAGTTCAACCGGATAGTAAATATTAATTTTTTGTAAATGACAGGCATGATTCTTTAACTAATCTTAATAAATGTTTGGATGTTAAGGTGTTAAAATATCTATATATTGATTAATTAAGAGGTGTCCTGTATATGTTTAAAGATATGGCATATTATATATTCGGTCATGAACTGGATCCGTTCCTGCAATTGTTTGTTTTTGAACCGATTCTTATTACAATTATTGCTGTCATTGTCGCTATGATCACTAAAAGAGCATGGACGATGGCTATTGTCATTATTCTGCTTAATATCATCGATAATGCGATTGATGTGAACTTTCTGTTCGGCGGTCAGGGAATCGGTACGATTCTCAGCCAGAACGTCGCTTTCTTCTTCTCGAACTTCTTCTCCATGTTCTATGAATTTGTGCTAAGTTTTATCATCACCAGCACTGCTTTTATGCACAAAAAATTTGGTATCGCTTAAGCGATACCATTTTTTTATTGTTCATGTGTTTTTTTATAAAGCTGCCCTTTATCCACGTACGAGCGGTATATACGTTCAAGCTCGCTGTAATCATGGTCATTTAATTCCCGGACGACTTTTGCCGGCCGGCCGAAAGCCAGTGTCCGCGGCGGAATTTTTTTGCCGGGAGGAACGAGTGATCCAGCACCGATAAAGGCATATTCACCGATTTCAGCACCATCAAGTATCGTCGAGTCCATACCGACAAGTGCATTTTCTCTAATGATACATGAATGCAGCGTGACGCGATGACCGATTGTCACCCTGTCTTCAATGATCAGCGGTTTATCCGGCGATTGATGAAGACAGCATAAGTCCTGTACATTGCTGTCTTTGCCGATGATGACTGGACTGACGTCGCCGCGGATTACTGTCCCGTACCAGATTGATGACTGGTCGCCTATTGTCACATCTCCTGTGATGACAGATGTCGGTGCAATAAATGCAGTCGGTGCAACAGTCGGTGCGTGTCCGTTGTAATTGAGTTCCATCTTCTGCCTCCTTTTTTGTTATACTTAATCATATCATGTATTGGTTAAAGGAGCAGAGCTTATGTGGAAGTGGGAAACAGAAAAAACGGCTAAAGGTGTCGTTGTCATCATTCATAATATGCTGGAACATCATGGGCGTTATGCCTGGCTGATTACACAGCTGAGAAGAAACGGCTATCATGTCGTCATGGGGGACTTGCCTGGACAAGGTCAGACGTCTCGTGTCAACAAAGGTCATATTGAATCGTTTAGTGTCTACCGGGAGACAGTGCTTGAATGGATTGAAGTCGCAGAAGAATATCGCCTGCCGGTATTTGTTATCGGAGTCGGCCTTGGAGGTCTGATTGCTGTCAATCTGCTGGAACGTGTTTCACTGAACCTTGAAGGACTGATTCTATTGTCACCACTCTTTGGATTCCAAAATACTTTGTCGACTCGTAAAAATATTTTCGCATCCAGCTTCGGTGGTACGTCTAAAGATGCGAAGTTTGACATGAATATTGATATGAATCAACTGACCCGCTCTGAAGAAGCTATTAAAGATGCAGCATCTGACTCATTGATGATCAGTAAAGTAAGTTTTAACTGGTACCGTTCTATTATGGAAACGATGAAAGAAACAATGGAAAATATTAACTCAATCCATAATATCCCACTGCTGCTCATGTACGCTGGACAGGATCATCTCGCCGACATAGAACAGACACAATTATTTAAGAAGGAATTCCAGACTGATGAAATGTATGTGAAATGCTGGAAAGGTCTGTATCATGAACTGCACCAGGAACCTGAAAAAGAAAACATATTACGCTATATAGAATCTTTTATGAATAATAGAATGTACTATATAGGATTAATTTCAGAATAGTTGGGTATAACATTTCTATAAACTTACAGAGGTGGGGATTTTATGTCTCGCGACGTCAATGAAGTCAAAGACATGGTTATACTTAATGAACTGCAGCAGGAAATTGATGATGTGTTCATAAAGATTGCCGATGAATTTGGTTTGTCTAAAAATGAATACCTTGTGATGGTTGCCTTATGGGACAATGGTCCAATGGCTATGAAAGATTTAGACAAATTTATAGACATCAAACCTTATAAGCGAACTCGCTTCTTTAACAACCTCGTAAGTAAAGGCTGGATCAGTAAAGAGAGACCGTCCGACGATGAGCGGACAGTGATTATTCATTACAATGAAGAAAAAGCAGCTGATAAGGATAAAATTGTTAAAGTAGCTTGTAAAGCTATAAAGGAAAATAGGGATAACTTGCGTAAACATTTTGAAGCAGTCATGTCTATTTGCGATTAAAAAAGGTAAGCCTGAGGGCTTACCTTTTTTCTATGGCACAAACAAACGGTGGATTATTGCGTTGATTGATGAATTCATATTTTAATATGTGTGCAGTATCCTGATTATAAGACTTCAAGAATTCAAGCACTGCCTCTTTTTCAATCTGACCTTCAGCATGGCCAGGATAAATGACTAAAATGATAATACCGCCCACCTTTAAACATGCGAATAATTTCTGGATAGCTGTAATCGTTGTGTCAGGTAAAGTGACAATAGATTTATCACCTTTAGGCAGATAACCGAGATTAAAAATCGCACAGCTGATTTCACTGTCCGGTAAATACTGGTCGACGTTCTGATGTCCGTCAAGGATGAATGTAATATTTTGATGAGCAGATGTTTTATGCTTTGCATTACTGATTGCAGTTTCCTGAATGTCAAAGGCAAAGACATGTCCATTTGGTACGCGCTCAGCTAGATAAAGTGTATCATTGCCGTTACCACATGTGGCATCAACGACGATGTCTGCTCTCGATACAAATTGGTCAATTAAAAATTTTGAAAAAGGCAGGATTCCTTTAAGCTTCATGGATGACTTCCTGTTTTTTTCCTTGCCAGCTGTCGCGGTCAATAAGCTCTTTGTCGATAGCGTTCAGTACTTCCCATTTATTGACGCTCCACATCGGACCAATCATCAGTTCAATCGGTCCGTCTCCTGTAATACGGTGGATGATCATCTCGGGCGGCAGGATTTCGAGCTGGTCAGCGACAAGTGAGACATAATCGTCTTTAGTCATAAATTCAAGCTTACCTTTTTCGTACTGTTTGACCATTGGAGTGCCTTTAAGTAAGTGCAACAGATGAATCTTAATGCCTTGAACGTCCATGTCAGAAACGGCATGCGCTGTTTCCATCATCATATTATAATCTTCGCCTGGTAGTCCATTAATGATATGAGAGCAGATATTTATGTTGTGTTTGCGTAGTTTTGCGACCCCTTCATAATAACACTGCATATCGTGTGCACGGTTGATCAAGTCGGACGTCTGCTGATGAACAGTCTGCAGTCCAAGTTCCACCCAAAGATATGTGCGCTCGTTCAGTTCAGCTAAGTACTCAACGATATCGTCCGGCAGACAGTCAGGACGTGTTGCGATGGACAGACCGACGACCCCTTCCTGCGCGAGTGCTGCCTCATATTTTTCTTTCAGGACGTGAAGCGGGGCATGCGTGTTTGTATAGGCTTGGAAGTAGGCAATATACTTGCCGTCCTTCCATTTTTCGTGTGTGCGGTTCTTGATTTTTTCAAACTGAACGGGAATCGGATCAACTCGGTCACCGGCGAAGTCTCCTGAGCCTGCGACTGAACAGAATGTACAGCCGCCGTGTGCTACTGTGCCGTCACGGTTCGGACAGTCAAAACCACCTTCAAGGGCGACTTTGAAAATCTTCTGACCGAATTTCTGACGAAGATGGTAATTCCATGTATGATAACGTTTATTATCGAGTGCATATTTAAAATGTTCCATATCTCTCACCTTTCTTATTGTAGGATTTTAACATAAAACGTTGTACTGCGGTGAAAAAAAAGATAGTCTATAATAAGGAAATCATAAGGAGCCGTGTTTATGCCGCGTATAATCTGGTTGTTAATTATAGGGATGGCGGTCAATGTCACTGGAGCAAGTTTCATCTGGCCGCTTAATACAATATACATACATGATGAACTCGGAAGAAGTTTAAGTACAGCGGGGTTTGTTCTTATGCTGAACTCCGGGGCATCGGTCGCCGGTAATTTAATCGGTGGATCATTATTCGATAAGATCGGCGGTTATTTATCCACTTTAACCGGCATAGTCATTGCTCTGCTCAGCTTGATCGGCATGACTTTTCTGCACGGCTGGCCCTGGTACGCTGTCTGGTTGATTGTGCTCGGATTTGGGTCTGGCATGATTTTTCCATCGATCTATGCAATGGCTGGAGCTGCATGGCCTGAAGGTGGACGCAAAACATTCAATGCGATTTATCTCGCGCAGAATATTGGTGTGGCCATCGGTGCAGCCGCCGGTGGATTTGTCGCAGATTTGAAGTTTGAATATATTTTCGTCGCCAATTTAATATTATATGTCATCTTTTTCTTTATCGCAGCATTGGGATATAGAGGAGTGCACGGCGGTGCGACTGGTGGTAATCAGCTGAAGAATGTCGGTGAAGTCAAGGATAAGACGAAATTTAACGCATTGCTTTTAATCTGCGTCATGTACTGTTTATGCTGGATCGGTTACGTACAGTGGCAGACAACAATCTCAAGTTATACTCAGGACATCGGTATCAGCTTGAAGCAGTATAGTTTTCTCTGGGCACTGAACGGGATGTTGATTATTATCGGTCAGCCGCTGATTAATCCAGTGATTAATCGTATGGCAGGAAAAATCAAACAGCAGATAGCTGTAGGTCTGGCAATATTTATCGTGTCTTACATTTTAACGAGTTTTGCTGAAACATTCACGATGTTCATCATCGGGATGGTTATTCTAACAATCGGAGAAATGTTTGTCTGGCCGGCTGTGCCGACAATCGCTAATCAGCTGGCACCAGAAGGCAGGCTCGGTGTCTACCAGGGAATCGTTAACTCCACGGCGACGCTCGGTCGCGCTATTGGACCTCTTTTCGGCGGGGTTATCGTTGATCTATATAATATGCAGATCATGTTCTATGCTATGATCGTTTTACTGGTTGTAAGCTTTTTCTTCTTGAAAATCTACGACCGTCGATTAGTTGAAGATTAATACTGGAATCCTTCCGATGCGGAGGATTCTTTTAGGTTATGGGACTTTCACGAGAGGATTTGCGACTGAAAGTCCCATAAAACAATAATATGAGACTTTCACTTAAAATTTCATCGGTGAAAGTCTCATAACATTTACTGCATCAATTTTTTATAATGAGTTCCTTTTTTCTGACCTATTTTCTGATAGCTTTTTGACAGAAATCGGCTCACGGTCTTTCTGCTGACAGAGTTTTCTGTCCAGATCATCATATGTCTCACATTTAATGGTTGATCCGGAAATAAGAGTTCAAGTTCGGCAGCCGCAAGTTTCAAGTACTTATCTGCACTATAGTGCTTCCCGCAGTGACACGTGTAAAGACGATTACTGCACTTTTCCAGAAACCTGGTGCCGCACTCGCAAAGGACGCCTTTTCCGCAATCTTTAAACTCTATTGAATAATCTTTCTCGTGACGGGATTTAACAATGTGTTCTTTTATAAGTATATCGTGAAGATGATCATGAGGATAAAAACACGGAACCGCTGAAGTCTGACGCAGCAAGGAAATGGCGGTGTAATAATGAAAACAGTGGTCTACTTGTTGGACACCGTAAACCTGCTGTTCCGGGTTGATGAAGACATGATAGTAATGCCATGTATAATTCAGTTGATGCTTCTTTAAAAATTCATTGATCAGTTTAGGAGTACGGTCTTTCTGCAGTGAATAACTGGTAATCTCGTTCATGGTATCGGAGAAATAATAACGTCCGTCTTTCACGACAATATCATAGTTTGACCATTTCACTTCGAAGATATAAATATCGTCCTGCATTACAATTAAACAGTCAATCTGAAATTCTTTATCAAATACAGTCAATCTTAAATCAAAATATGCACTGCCATGGTCGACATAACGCATGACAAGCTCTTCAAATAACTTCTCACCATTTAATCCTTGCTGCTGTTTTTGTACATCAAGTCGTTCAGTTTCATTTAAAGCAGTGCGCATCAATTGGTGCTGCCATCTCTCCTGACCACGTCTCTTTACAATTTCCACAAGTCACCTCCACTTTCTATCATAATTGATAAATAATTTAACCAAAAAAAACTTCTTGCACAATTGATTTAAACATTTTATAGTAGAGAGTAACTGGAGTAGTAACTGGAAATCATTTTAAAGAGAGTCAGTGGCGGTGCAAACTGATAATGATGACAGCGAACTTGCCGGAGTATATACAATAGAATCACGATGAGCTGCACTTAACAGTGAATTGCGGGTGGTACCGCGGTTGTCTATATGACAGTCGTCCCTCTTACAGGGATGACTGTCTTTATTTATTTCAAGGAGGAAATCACATGAACTTTAACCATAACGACATCGAAAAAAAATGGCAGCAGTACTGGGCTGACAACAACACTTTTAAAATAGAAGAAAATTCACAGAAGAAGAAATTTTACGCACTCGATATGTTCCCGTATCCGTCTGGTGCCGGTCTTCACGTCGGTCATCCGGAAGGGTATACAGCAACTGATATCGTCTCACGCTTTAAGCGTATGCAGGGTTACAACGTTCTGCATCCGATGGGCTGGGATGCGTTCGGACTTCCGGCTGAGCAATATGCAATTGATACGGGAAATGACCCTGCTGAATTTACATATATGAATATTCAGACATTCAAGCGACAGATTCAGGAGCTGGGCTTCAGCTACGACTGGGATCGTGAAGTGAATACAACAGATCCCGGTTACTATAAATGGACGCAGTGGATTTTTATTCAGCTGTATAACAAAGGGCTTGCTTATGTCGATGAAATTCCAGTTAACTGGTGTCCTGCACTTGGAACAGTTCTTTCCAATGAAGAAGTGATTGACGGACTCTCAGAACGTGGTGGTCATCCAGTCGTCCGTAAACCGATGCGTCAATGGGTACTTAAAATTACTGAATACGCTGACCGCCTGCTAGAAGATCTTGATGATCTTGACTGGCCGGAATCACTTAAAGATATGCAGCGCAATTGGATCGGCCGTTCAGAAGGGGCTGAAGCAACCTTTACAATTGAAGGAACAGACCAGTCATTTGATGTGTTCACGACTCGTCCAGATACAATATTCGGTGCGACCTATGCTGTACTGTCTCCAGAACACGAATTGATTGATTCAATTACAACAGCAGAACAGCGTGATGCTGTCAAAGCATATCAAGAGCAGGCTGCCCGAAAATCTGATCTTGAACGTACTGATCTTGCCAAAGAAAAAACAGGCGTCTTTACAGGAGCATATACAGTCAATCCATTCACTGACAAGCAGATGCCGATCTGGATTGCTGACTATGTCCTGGCGTCATACGGTACAGGTGCCATCATGGCAGTTCCTGCACATGATGAACGCGACTTTGAATTCGCACAGCAGTTTGACCTTGAAATTATCCCGGTGGTTGAAGGCGGCGACGTGACAAGTGAGCCATACATTGGTGACGGTCCGCATATCAATTCAGGTGAGCTTGATGGTCTGAACAAAGAAGATGCGATTACTCGTGCGATTGAAATGCTTGAAGCGAAAAATATCGGTAGTAAGAAAGTCAGCTACAAGCTGCGCGACTGGTTGTTCTCACGTCAGCGTTACTGGGGTGAGCCGATTCCTGTCATTACATGGGAAGATGGTACGATGACGACTGTTCCGGAAGAAGAACTGCCGCTCATGCTGCCGAAGACGGATAAAATCAAGCCGTCTGGTACGGGAGAATCACCACTCGCTGTCATTGAAGATTTTATCAATGTGACGGATCCTGTGACTGGAATGAAAGGACGCCGTGAAACAAATACGATGCCGCAATGGGCAGGCAGCTGCTGGTATTATATTCGCTACATCGATCCGCATAACGATGAGGCGTTAGCTGATCCGAAGAAACTTGAAGAATGGCTGCCGGTTGATCTCTATATCGGGGGAGCAGAACATGCAGTGCTGCATCTCTTGTACGCACGGTTCTGGCATAAAGTGCTCTATGACATCGGTGTCGTGTCCACGAAAGAGCCGTTCCAGAAGCTTGTCAACCAGGGCATGATTCTCGGTGAAGGCAATGAGAAAATGAGTAAATCGAAAGGCAATGTCGTTAATCCTGATGAAATTGTGAACTCTCATGGGGCAGACACTTTGAGACTTTATGAAATGTTCATGGGGCCACTTGAGGCATCTATCGCCTGGAGTACAACGGGGGTGGACGGCGCACGTCGCTTCCTGGATCGTATTTATCGTCTGCTGATTACTGAGCAGGGGACAGTCAGCGCAAAAGTAACGGAAGATGCCACCCCTGCGCTTGATAAAGTCTACCATCAGACTGTAAAAAAAGTGACAGAAGATTACGAGACTCTAGGCTTCAATACTGCCGTTTCTCAGCTGATGGTGTTCATTAATGAGTGTTACAAACAGGACACCATCAACAAAGGGTATGTTGAAGGATTTGTGAAGATGCTTGCACCGATTGCACCGCATATCGGAGAGGAACTATGGCAAAAACTCGGACATACAGAAACGATCACTTATGCTGAATGGCCATCATATGATGAGAGTAAACTTATAGATGATGAAGTTGAAATTGTCATTCAAGTGAACGGTAAGCTGAAACTGAAGACAATGATTGCTAAGGATACGGACAAAGAAGCGATGGAAGCACTGGCGCTAGACGTTCCGGAGATCAAAACAGCGATTGAAGGTCAAACAGTACGTAAAGTCATTGCAGTACCAAATAAATTAGTTAATATTGTTGCGAACTAGGAGGATATATGGATTACGAAATAACAGCTGGAGAACTGCTGAGTAAGCTGGAACAAGGTGAGAATCCAAACATCATAGATATTCGTGAAGAGTTTGAAGTTCAGGTGGGAATGCTGGATGCGGCGATTCATATTCCGATGAATGATATTCCTGATAACATGCATACGTTGAAAGTGAATGAGCCATATTATATTTTGTGTGCACATGGCGTCAGAAGCGAGAAAGTCACAGAATACTTAAGAGAACATGACTTCAATGCTTATAATGTCTTAGGCGGGATGGCAGCAATAGAAAGATAGCTAAAAAGCGATCAGCTCACAAGAGCCGATCGCTTTTTTAATGAGACGTTAACTGTGTTCTGCAGTTGTAACCTGCTACATAACCGGTGACAAGCGCACTCGTAATATTGTAGCCGCCTGTATAACCATGGATATCCAGCACTTCCCCGCAGAAATAGAGGTTGTCATGAAGCTTGGACTGCATCGTTGACGGAACAATTTCTTTGACCGACACACCGCCTCCGGTAACGAATGCTTTATCAATTGATAATGTGCCGTTCACTGTCAATGTAAAGTTCTTCAGAAGCTGAATAAACTGACTGAGCTGCTCTTTCTTTACGTGATGTGCCGTCTGGTCAGCAGTTATATCAGCCTGCTCGAGCAAAAAGAGCAGCCAACGTTCCTGCACTAAGCCTTTAAGACTGTTTTTAAGCGTCTTGTCAGGTGCCTCGTTCAATAACTGAGTGACCCGCTGAGTTAATTCACTTGGCGATTGTTCAGGAAAACTGTCGATTGACATGATGATGTCCTGCTTTTTCTGTCGCTGCTGTTCTTTGTAAACGAACTGCGAACAGCGAAGTGCAGCCGGACCTGAAATACCGAAGTGCGTAAACAGCATATCCATCTGATGAGTGATAGCGGGTCTGCCATTTTTCTTCAACACGCTTAATCCAACGTTCTGTAGACTCAATCCTTGCAGCACTTTAGATTTGATGTATGATTCCCGTGAAGTGATGGGTACTTCCGTTGGAAACAGTTCGGTGATGGTATGACCTGCCTGCGCAGCAAAGACATAGCCGTCTCCTGTTGAACCCGTCTGCGGAACGCTTTTCCCACCTGTAGCGATAATAATCTGAGCTGCAGGAATATCTTCGCTGTCTGTTGTCACGCCGATAATTCTGCCGTCAGATAACAGCAATGATTCTACTTTGACATCTGTTCTGATATCCACATGATTTTCCTGCAGATGATTAAGGAGCGTGCTGACAACATCTTTAGCATTATTTGACACAGGGAACATGCGACCGTGATCTTCTTCTTTCAGCTTGACGCCGCGTGATTCAAAGTATGCGATGATGCTTTCATTGTCGAATGTACTGAATGCGCTGTATAAAAAGCGACCGTTACCCGGAATGTGTTTAATAATTTCTTCGTACGGCAGACGATTGGTCACATTGCAGCGTCCACCGCCTGATATTTGCAGCTTCCGTCCGAGCTGATTCTTTTTGTCAATCAATAGCACGCGGTCGCCTGACATGCTTGCGCTGATAGCTGCCATCAGTCCGCTCGGCCCGCCGCCGATAACGATTGTCTGATACATATGAGTCTCCTTTTTGTCGTGTTTTTCATATAAAAGTAGTGTATCGCAATTAAAGATGATAAGATATCTTTAGTTTAAATCTAGAGAGTTAGGGATGAAAATATGTCACAAAGCAGTTCGCTGGTGAGAAGTACATTTATTTTAACAGCCAGCATATTTATTACAAAGGTTCTCGGAATACTCTATGTCATTCCATTCTATGCGATTATCGGTGGAGAAAGAAATCTCGCACCTTATAACTATGCCTATAATCCGTATACTGTCATGCTTGTCATTGCCGGGGCTGGAGTACCGCTTGCCGTTGCAAAATATGTCTCTAAGTACAATGCGATAGGTGCTTATAAAGTCAGTCAGAAGCTCTATAAGTCAAGTCTTGTCGTCATGTCACTGACCGGGATACTTGGCTTTATTATTCTGTATTTACTGGCGCCGATGATTGCTGAAGCAACACTTGCCAAGCATAATCCGCTTCCAGGAACAGATGCCTGGAGTGTTAAGGACATCACTGAAATCATTCGTGTCATATCCTTCGCCGTGATCTTTATCCCGTTTCTTGCAACATTCAGAGGGATTTTCCAGGGCTATGATTCCATGGGACCAACTGCTGTCTCTACAGTCATTGAGCAGATTGCCCGCATTATCTTCCTTCTTGGCGGTGCGTTTCTCGTCATGAGGTATATGGGCGGCAATATTCTGCTTGCCAATGAAGTGGCGACATTTGCCGCTGCGATTGGTGCTGTATTTGCACTGCTGACTTTATGGTATTACTGGCGGAAACGAAAACCTCATATCGATCAGATGATCGAACAGGATCACACAGAAACCGAAGTCGGCTACCGGGAAATGTATAAGGAAATTCTGCTATACAGTATTCCGTTTGTCATCGTCAGTCTCTGCTTCCCGATATATTTAATCATTGATCAGTTCACTCATAATAGAGGGCTTGATATGGCTGGAGTCCCAGTAGAGATGCACGATTCGCTTTTGACGATGCTGAACTTAACAACGAATAAACTCGTCATGATTCCGACGTCGCTTGCGTCAGGTTTTGCGATCAGTCTCGTTCCTGCTATTACGAAGGCCCATGCATCTGGACAAATAAGAGCAATGCATCATCAGATCAGAACGTCAATCGGGCTGCTGATGTTTTTGACGGTTCCTGCATCGCTCGGAATCATGGTACTTGCTGCACCACTTTATACTTCATTCTATAGTTTCGATTCGATGGCCAATCATATTCTATATTACTATGCACCCGTCGGAATATTAATCGCTCTGTTGTCCGTTACTTCCGCCATGCTGCAAGGAATTGACAAGCAGGCGATGACGGTCTGGATAGTCATTCTGTCATTAGTGATTAAAGCAGTCATTAACTTGCCGCTTATCGTTATGTTTGGGACGGTTGGCGCAGTCATTGGCACGGCGATTGCACTGACTGTTGCAATTATCTGTAATCTACTCGTGATTAAAAAATATGCGTATTTCAAATTCCGCTCAACGGTTACGGAAATTTCGCAGATTCTTCTTTACAGCTTATTGATGGTATTAATTGTAGAAATAGTCTATCTTGGTCTGATACAATTCTTGAGCGTCAGAGATAAATGGGATGCACTGATTATTCTGATCATCTGTGCAGCAGTCGGTGGTTTGTTCTATGGGTATATTTCACTGAGAACTGGCCTCGCAGAAAAATATCTTGGCGGACGTGTAGCAAAACTTGCTAGGAAAGTAAGATGAGCATGAGACTGGACAAATTTTTGGCAGATACCGGCAATGGAACACGGTCGGAAGTCAAACATCTGATCAGAAAAGGGCGGGTCACTGTAAACAATGAAACAGTAAGGAAGTCGGATATTAAAATCAGTCCAGACGATGACCTCATCGCTATTGACGGCGAAATTGTTCATTATGAACCACTTGTCTACTTGATGATGAACAAACCCGCAGGTGTTATCAGTGCGACTGAAGATAAGATCCACAAGACTGTCATCGATCTCATACCTGACTATCAGCACTATGCACTGCATCCGGTCGGCCGGCTGGATAAAGATACAGAAGGACTGCTGATCTTAACAAATGACGGTCAGTTCAGTCATGATGTGCTCAGTCCGAAAAAACATGTCGATAAGACATACTTCGCTCGGATTGCTGGTTTTGTGACAGCTCAGACCATTACACAGTTTGCATCTGGCCTGACGCTGGACGATGGTTATCAAACGATGCCTGCTGTATTAAAGGTGCTGTCTGCCGATACTAACAGTGAGATAGAAGTGACGATACAGGAAGGCAAGTTTCATCAAGTCAAGCGGATGTTTGAAGCGGTCGATATGAAAGTCACTTATTTAAAACGTATTAAAATGGGAGAACTGACACTTGATGCAACGCTTCTTCCAGGTCAGTATAAAAAACTAAATAATTTGGATATCAATCTTGTTAAAACTAAATAATATGGTTTAATACTTAAAACGCCGGGTATACTTTAAATACAAATCATACAAAAGAGGTGTTTTAACTATGGCAAAACAAGCAGGATTATTAAGAGCAGCATTAGTTATCGGAGGCACTGCAGCAGCGGCGTATTTCTCTAAGAAAGAGAATTTAGACCGTGTAATGAACAAAGTCGACAAAGCTAAAAATTCAACTTCTTCAAATAAGAAAGGAATTTAACTATGGCGAAACAAGCAGGATTATTAAGAGCAGCATTAGTTATTGGAGGTACTGCAGCGGCAGCCTACTTCTCCAAGAAAGAAAATCTTGACCGTGTACTGAATAAAGTCCAGAAATCAAATATTGATTCACCGGGTGTTAAACCAACTTTAGCTGAAAAAGTGAAGAAAACAGTAGCTGACACAGTAAAAAGCGACAATAGCATTAACAATGAACGTTTTCCTAAAACTCAACGAGATACTCATGAGCAAGTAGCTACTTTTGATGATGAAGGCGGCGGTGGAGTTAATAATATTCATACCGTCACTGATCGCGATCTTTTAAAGTAATGATTTCGAGCTGTCTACTATAGACAGCTTTTTTTGTTTATTTCATTTTAAAACACCGATTTTTCATGTAAGATAATAGTATTGACGATAGGGGGATTTATATGAATTGGAGAGAACAAGTTGCAGAATATGAACAGGCAATGGTAGAAGATTTAAAAGGATTACTGGCGATCAACAGTGTCAGAGACGATAGTTTGATGTCTAAAGAAACACCTGTCGGGCCGGGTCCAAGAGAAGCACTGGAATACATGTACAAACTCGCGGAACGTGATGGCTTTAAACATGTAGATGTCGATCATATCGCCGGTCGCATTGAGATGGGCAAAGGCAGTGAATTGTTTGGAATTCTATGCCACGTGGATGTGGTACCACCGGGCAGTGGGTGGGATACTGATCCATTTAATCCCGTCGAAACAGAAGATAAGATTATTGCTCGTGGAACACTTGACGATAAAGGGCCGACTATCGCTGCTTACTATGCAGTAAAAATTCTGGAAGATATGAATGTTGATTTCAAGCAAAGAATTCACTTGATTGTTGGAACTGATGAGGAATCAGGCTGGATGTGTACTGACCGTTACTTCCAGACCGAAGAGATGCCGAACCTAGGTATCGCACCAGATGCAGATTTCCCACTGATTCACGGAGAAAAAGGTCTTACAACATTCGATATTATTCAGAACAGTTCTAAAGAGGATGTTACAGCACCAGAAGTTGAACTGAAAGCACTGAATGCCGGTGAGCGCTATAATATGGTGCCGGACTTTGCTGAGGCGAAACTTGCTGTCAGAGAAAAAATGGATTTCGTGCTGCAGTCTTTTGATAATTATTTGCATGATCATCAGCTGACCGGCAAAGCAACTGTCGTCAGTGGCAGTCTGCTCCTTCAGATTGAAGGAAAATCAGTCCACGGCATGGATCCATCTATCGGTGTCAATGCAGGTATGTTTTTAGTGAACTTCCTGAATACATTGTCACTGGACGAAAAAGCAAAGGCTTTTGTTGCACTCGGCGACCGCTATTTATTCGAATCTCATTTCGGTGAGAAGATGAATATGGCGTTTGAAGACGCTGAGATGGGTAGACTGACGACGAATATCGGCGTAATCAGTTATACGGATATAGACGGCGGACATTACGGTGTCAACCTGCGCTATCCAACTGGGTTTGACTTCACGACAGAAATTGCGGGTTTTACTGATCAAATTAAAGAACAGGGATTTGACATTGTTGTGAATACGCACCAGGAACCGCACTATGTGGATAAAAATGACCCATTCATTGGTAAGCTGCTGACCGCTTACCGCAATCAGACAGGTGATATGACTGAGCCTTATACAATCGGTGGGGGAACTTACGCTCGTAACCTGGAAAAAGGCGTCGCTTTCGGTGCCATGTTCAAAGACTCAGTCGACTTGATGCACCAGAAAAATGAATATATGACGAAGAAGCAGTTATTTGATGCAACCGCTATTTATCTGGAAGCCATTCACGCTGTTTGTGTGGAGGATTAAAGATGGGAGTTATATACTACAACGGTGAATTTCATGACGATGCTGTATCGCTTGACTACAATGACCGGGGCTATCAGTTTGGTGACGGCGTTTACGAAGTAGTCAGAGTATACGAAGGTAGATTGTTTACTGCTCGCGAGCACTTTGAAAGATTAGTGCGTAGTGCCGGTGAAATTAAGATGTCTGCACCGAAGTCAGTAGATGATTACATTCAAATTTGCGAACAGCTGGTTGATAGGAATGACCTTGTTAACGGTAATATCTATATTCAGTTGACACGCGGTGTTGCAGCACGTAATCATGCATTTCCGGTACCTGCAACAGAACCTGTCACTTTGATGTACACTTATACAGCTGAGCGGCCACTCAAAGGAATGCAGAACGGTGTAAAGACGATATCAACTGAAGATATTCGCTGGCTGCGCTGTGATATTAAGAGTCTTAACCTGCTGGCTAATGTGCTGAACAAGGAGAAGGCAGTTCAGGCTGGAGCAGTTGAAGCGATACAGATTAGAGATGGCGTAGTCACCGAAGGAGCATCAAGCAATGTCTATAGAGTTAAAGACGGTGCCATTTATACTCATCCGGCTGACAATTTAATTTTAAATGGTATTACAAGACGAGTGATCAAAGAATGTTCACAGGAACTTGCAATCCCGTTTCATGAAGAAACATTCGGCCATGATGATCTTCTTACATCTGATGAAGTGTTCATCTCCAGCACAACACTTGAAATCACACCTGTCAATCAGATCGATGATCAAGTGATCGGCGAACCAGGACCTATAGTTAAAAAGTTACAGCAGGCGTTTGAAACGAAAATAAAGATGATAAAATAATTTCTCCGCTGGAACGTTGCTGCAAGGCACTTCGCAAAATGTCAATAGATTTTGAGTAACTTTTCCGCTTGAATTCCAAAGTAGAAGGGTTTAAAATTTAAACAAGTCACTACTCGACGTGTAGTATAGATAAGGCTCTTGATTATATCTCGAGCCTTTTCTTTTTTCGAAAATGGAGGTGAACACGTTGGAACATTTCTATCAATTAGGATGGACACTGGATTCGGCAGGTGGTGCTTCAGGCGAAGCATATATGGCTGAACAGGATGGCAGAAAACTATTCCTGAAACGAAATTCCAGTCCCTTTCTTGCGGCGCTTTCAGCTGAAGGCATTGTACCGAAACTTGTTTGGACAAAACGAATTGAGACAGGTGAGGTAGTAACAGCACAGCACTGGAAAAACGGCAGGTCATTAATGCATGATGAAATGAAATCCAATCGTGTGGCACTGATGTTAAGAAAAATCCATAAATCGACGCCGCTGCTCAATATGTTAAAAAGGCTTGAGATGGAACCGATGTATCCAGCGATGCTGCTGAAAAAAATCAACTCCTCATTATCGAGGAACGTTCTGTCCCACCATGTAGTCAGAAAGTCACTGCTATATCTGGAAGAACATATGCCGAATATGAATTCAGCGTTCTATACTGTCTGTCACGGTGACGTCAATCACAACAACTGGCTGCTGTCAGAACAGGATGAACTGTTCCTGGTTGACTGGGAAGGTGCGATGATTGCAGATCCTGCGATTGATATCGGAATGATTCTATATACATATATTGAACCCGCCGAGTGGTCTGTATGGTTAAGTAAATACGGAATACAAGATACACTTGATTTAAGGAAACGTATGAAATGGTATACCATTATCCAGGCTATTGCGATGGTGGAGTGGTATGAAGAGAAAAATCGTTATCAGGACATGAACGAATGGCTTTATTTTTTAAATGACGTGCTGATGATGAATCGTTTTATATAAGGAGAACAATTAATGAGAATGCGCAATAAACCATGGGCAGAAGAATATTTGCTTGATCATGATGCGATTGTCAGTATCGGTGATGAAAGAAAGCAGCAGATCACTGACTGGTTTGGCAACAACCAGCCCATTCATATCGAAGTCGGAAGTGGCATGGGACGATTTATTACAGAGATGGCAAAACACAATCCTCATATTAACTATATCGGTATTGAACGTGATAAAAATGTCATGATCCGAATAGTTGAAAAAGCGGTTGAACAGAACATAGAGAATTTAAGGCTGTTGACACTGGATGCAGAAAAACTGCCTGAATACTTCCAGGATGGTGAAGTCAGCCGCATCTACTTGAACTTCTCAGACCCATGGCCGAAGACAAGACACGCAAAACGCCGCCTGACACATGAGAATTTTCTAAAGCTGTACAAACAGGTACTGGCAGAAGACGGAGAAATTCATTTTAAGACTGATAATCAGCATTTATTTGAATTCTCGCTTGAAAGCATGAGTCAGTTCGGCATGAAACTGAAGAATATCAACCTGGATTTACATACTAATGAACCAGAGGATAATATCAAGACGGAATATGAAGAGAAATTCTCTAACAGAGGATTCCGTATTAACCGGCTGGAAGCAACGTTTAAATAATATCAACACAAGAAAATCCTGGATAATTTCCAGGATTTTTTGTGTTTTAACAATTCAGAATTTTCATGTAGAATAAAAGGGAATGGGGGAATTTGTATGCTTAATATAGGCAAGTTTAAATTGACACCGTTAAATGGCGGTATCACACAGATGGACGGCGGTGCGACATTCGGTGTTGTACCAAAACCGCTCTGGCAGAAGAAGTACCCTCATAATGATAATAATCAGGTGCCGCTTGTGACATACCCGATCCTAATACAGTCGGAATATGGCAACATGCTGATTGACAGCGGGGTAGGTAACGGGAAACTTGATGACAAACGGAAAAGAAACTACGGTGTCAACTTTGAAAGTAATATAGCTGATGAACTTAGCCGACTGAATCTATCGACAGATGATATCAATGTTATTATGATGAGTCATATGCACTTTGACCATGCACTTGGGCTGACGTCAAGTACAGGCGAACCAGTATTTAAGAATGCAAAAATCATTACATCGCAGTCAGAATGGGACGAAATGAGAAATCCTAATATCCGCAGCAAAGCAACCTACTGGAAAATGAACTACGAAGGTATAGAAGAAATGGTGGAACCATTTACAGACGAAATTGAAATCTGTCCTGGCATCACAATGATCCATACAGGCGGTCATAGCGAAGGGCACAGTGTGATAGAAATTAAAGATGGTGGTGAACGCGCTGTTCACATGGCTGACCTGCTGCCGACTACTGCACACCGCAATCCATTATGGGTGACTGCTTATGATGATTATCCAATGGATTCAATTTTTCAGAAAGAAGAGCTGTTTGAATGCTATCAAGATGCCTGGTATATCTTCTATCACGATGTTCGTCACTTTGCGGTGAAATTCGATGGGGGAGAAATCATCGAGGAAATGAGAAGGGAGCCGGTCGTCAGTGTATAATTTTGATGAGCAGATAGATAGAGCAGGAACAGACTGCATTAAATACGATGCAATGGATCTGATTTATGATCATGATGACCTGCTGCCTTTCTGGATTGCAGATATGGATTTCAAGACGCCGCAGCCTATTATTGAAGCTATGAAAAAGCGGCTCGACCATCCAGTAATCGGTTATTCGAAGTGGAATACAGATCATTTCTATGATGCTGTTAAGCATTGGTATCAGACACGTTTCAATGCAAAGGTGATGAACAGTGACGTGCACTATGCACCGACCGTTCTGTTCACAATTACAGAGGTCATCAGAACATTGACTCACTCTGGTGACGGGATTATCATCAATACACCAAGCTACAATAATTTCATCAATCTGATTGAAGGAAATAAAAGAACAATTATAGAAGCACCATTGATTGATAATGGGTTGAACTATACCATGGATATGGAGTACTTTGAATCGTTATGTAAAAAGCCGGAGAACAAAATTTTTTTATTGTGCAATCCGCACAATCCGACAGGTAAAGTGTTCACTAAAGAAGAGCTCGACACCGTCGTGGAAATCTGTGCTGCACATGATGTATTTATTATTGCAGATGAAATACATATGGATTTTGTCCGACATCCAGATGGGCATCAGACACTGGTTAACTGGATGAAACCGGACAGCCCAATTATCGTCGTTACATGTCTCGGTAAAACTTTCAATATTTCAGGACTGCCGCATAGTTTCTATATCACAAAACATCGGTACTTGACACTCGATCTGAATCGCAAGCTCATATCAGTCTACGGACTAGGCAGTACAAATCCATTGATCAACTGCGCTGTACAGGCAGCCTATATGGAATGCGCCGACTGGGTCGATGAAGTGAATCAGTATATTGAAGAAAATATGCAGATGGTTAAACAATTTGTTGATGACGAGTTAAGTGATGCACTGGACGTGCGAATCCCTGATGCAACGTTTTTGATGTGGATTGATTTCAGTAAGAGCGGACACGACGAACAGACCGTCCAGCAGGCACTTCAGCATATAGGGAAGATTGCTGTCGGTATCGGCAGTACTTATGAAATCGGTGAAAGTACTCACTTCAGACTGAACCTAGCTTGCGACCGTGAACGCTTAAAAGAAGGGCTGAGCAGAATGAAGCAGGCGTTTGATTCACTCTCAGTCGAAGCAAAAAAAGTTTCGAGTAAATAGATTCTTCTTAATGCGTGAAAATGATCATTCAGGCATTTAACACAAAATATATTCCTCAAGTAAAAACCAGGCAGATCACTCTGCCTGGTTACTAATTTTCATGAGTCATTTCAACACAGTCAATCAACTGTCCGGTATAAGCATCGACAATAAATTCAAACTCTTCCTTATAATTATCAAAGTTAGTTGTAACGCCGCCGCGATAAACTTGTGTCTCAACACCGAATTTTTTGTAGCGTTCCGGGGTATAGACAATGAAAGATGATTCAACGCCATTGAATTTCTTTTTCATATCTTCAAGAAGCAGTTCAGGATTCATCAGTCTGTATCTTCTGCTGAACAGATAACCGGCGACTAAAGCAGCAACGACGATTGAGGAACCAATCCACCATTTTTTATTCATGGGAAACCTCCTTTTCCTTATATTCATTATCTTAGATTACAGAAAAAATTCAAGTTTTGACTATGTCTAAAATCTTTTAGTTGACTAAACGATGGTTTCAGATACAATTAATATTATTCCGAGTGGAACGATAAGAATAGGAGTGGTATAAAGATGAAAAAGTTTTTATGGATATTGGCAGCAATGATTTTTGTTTTGGCAGCATGCGGGCAGAACAATGATAATTCAAAGAAAGATTCAGCAAAGAAAGAGAAAGTATTAACTATCGGGACTGAAGGGACATACGCACCATTCAGCTATCATGACAAGCAGGACAAATTGACAGGTTATGATGTAGAAGTAGCAGAAGCAGTCGCTAAAGAAGCGGGTTATAAAGTTAAATTTGTAGAAACACAGTGGGATTCAATGTTTTCAGGACTGAACTCCGGACGTTTTACGACTGTTGCGAACCAGGTTGGTATTAACGATGAACGTAAAGCAAAATACAAATTTTCAGAACCTTACACTTATACAAGTGCTGTCCTAGTGACACGTAAAGGAAATGACGACATTAAATCATTCGACGACGTTAAAGGAAAGAAACTCGCACAGACGTTAACATCTAACTACGGTAAAATTGCAAAAGACCATGGTGCTGAGATCACTCAAGTGGAAGGCTTCAATCAGTCGATGGAACTTGTATTATCCAACCGAGTGGAAGGTACATTTAATGAAAAATTATCAGTACTGGATTACTTGAAACAGAAGAAATCAGCTGACGTGAAAGTCATTGAAGGCGATGCAGAGAAAAGTGAGTCAGCGTTTGTATTTACTAAGAAAACTGATCAGTCTGTTATCGATGACATCAACAAAGCATTGAAAACGTTGAAAGATAACGGCGAGCTGTCTAAGATCAGTAAGAAATGGTTTGGTGACGATGTTTCAAAACCTTAATGAAGAACAGCAGCATGCTTTAAATGCTGCTCAGCAGGCATTTTTGCCGATGCTGGAAGGTCTAGTTAAATTTTCAATACCGATTACAATAGTGACATTTATTTTAGGATTGATCATTGCTCTGGCAACTGCTTTAATGCGTGTATCTAACAATGTTTTTTTACAGACTATCGCGCGTTTCTATGTTTCAATTATTCGAGGAACGCCGATGATTGTTCAGCTGTTTATCATTTTTTATGGGATTCCTGAAATCGGACGATTAATTACCGGTGATCCTGATCAGCAGTTGACACTTGGGTCTGCAGTTGCGGCTGTTATCGGTTTAAGCCTGAATGTCGGTGCCTATGCTTCTGAAATCATTCGCGGAGGTATTTTATCTATTCCAAAAGGGCAGCGCGAAGCAGCTTACTCTATCGGAATGAGTGAGTGGATGACAATGCGCAGAATTATCTTGCCACAGGCGATACGAGTCTCGGTTCCGTCTCTAGGGAACACTTTTTTAAGCTTAATCAAAGATACATCGCTTTTAGGATTTATTCTTGTGGCAGAGATGTTCCGTAAAGCACAGGAAGTCGCTGCAACCTCTTATGAGTTTCTGTCTATTTACTTACTCGTCGCTGCCATGTACTGGGTCGTCTGTTTCATTATCTCGGTGCTTCAAGGAATGTATGAGCGGCGTCTTGAAAGGAAGTATACGATATGATTGAGCTTATTAATATCTATAAGAGCTTTGGCGATAAAGAAGTAATAAAAGGTGTGGATCTGTCAGTTGAAAACGGAGAAGTAGTTGTATTGATTGGACGTAGTGGGTCTGGTAAAACGACGCTGCTGCGGATGATCAATGCACTGGAGCTGCCGACGTCCGGTCAGGTCATTGTAGACGGAGTTAGTTATTCCAATAATAATCGACGGAGTCAGATTGCAGTACGTCAGAAGTCAGGTATGGTATTCCAAAACTATCAGCTGTTCCCGCATATGACGGCACTTGAAAATGTCATTGAAGGACTGGTCACAGTCAAGAAAATGTCTAAGGCAGAAGCTGAGAAAATCGGTCTCGACTTATTGCGTAAAGTAGGTCTTGAGCAAGTTGGTAATCAGTATCCCGCGGGACTATCCGGCGGGATGCAGCAACGTGTTGGTATTGCACGGGCACTTGCGATGAACCCGAAAGTCATGCTGTTTGACGAACCGACGTCAGCACTTGATCCAGAACTCGTCATGGATGTACTTGACGTTATGAAAGACCTCGCACGTGAAGGGATGACAATGGTGATTGTCACGCATGAGATGAATTTTGCAAAAAACGTCGCAAGTAAAATCGCATTTATTCATGAAGGTCGTATTGAAGAAATCGGTACACCTGATGAGATCTTCAACCATCCGAAAAGTGATGCTTTGAAACGATTCTTAAATATTATCGAACAGAAATAAGGCCAGGCTGATGCCTGGTTTTTTGTTGTCACGCATTTAATCTCTCTTAAATGCGTGAAATTATATTTTCTCTACATCATTCAGATAGCAATCAAAAATTTAAAATTGTAAATTGTTAATGTTTCTCTTAATTTTTTCCGCTATACTGATGATGAGGTGAAGGGGATGAAAGCTTATTTAAAGCGTTGGTTTATTGATGGTATGAGCTTTTTAGCACTAGGTCTATTCAGTTCTCTGATTATCGGTCTTATTATTGAAACTGCCGGAACTGAATTAAAACCATTTTTTGATACGAGTCTGCTGCTGGAAATCGGGAAGCTCGCAAAACAGTATACTGGCGCTGCTGTAGGGGTCAGTGTCGCTTACGGACTCGGAGCGAAGCCGCTTGTTATTTTCTCGAGCGCTGTGACAGGTATGTACGGGTATGAACTCGGGGGCGCTGCCGGCACGTATGTTGTCGCTCTTGTAACAACTGAGCTTGGTCGTCTGTACAGCGGCAGAACTAAAGTCGATATTTTATTGACACCGCTATTGACACTGTTGATAGGTGGTCTGATTGCTAAGTTAATCGGGCCGTTCATTGCCACATTAATGGCAAGTATCGGCGAATTTATCACATTTTCAACAACGCAGCAGCCGTTTCTTATGGGAATACTTGTTGCGCTTGTGTTCGGTCTCACGCTGTCGAGTCCGATTTCAAGCGCTGCCCTGGCCTTGATGTTGAATATTGAAGGAACTGCCGCCGCCGCTGCTACAATTGGCTGCTGCTGTCATATGATTGGTTTCGCAGTGACAAGTTACGGGGATAATGGTATACAGGGAGTGATTGCTCATGGCATCGGGACAAGTAAGATTCAGATTCCAAACTACATGAGAAATCCGTTCATCCTTGTCCCTCCTGCTATCGCAAGCATTATTACAGCACCGCTCATGACGATGTTCTGGCCGATGAAAAATGCAGCTGCAGGGGCAGGAATGGGTACGAGTGGATTTGTCGGCCAGATTATGACGATTAAGACGATGGGGTCTTCTATTACTACATGGCTGCAGATCGGGTTATTTCATTTTCTGCTGCCTGGACTCATCAGTTACTTTGTTTACAGAATGATGAAAAATGCCCGGATTATCAAGCCGGGAGACCAGCAAATTATGACAGGAGAGAGCATATGATTAAATTAAATAACGAACAGGATTTTCAAGAACTGATTAAAGAACCTTCGATTGTAATGTATACAGCGGGATGGTGTCCTGACTGTCACTTTATTGCCCCGGCACTTCCTGAAATAGAAGCAGCACATCCTGATTATCAGTTTGTTTCTGTTGACCGAGATGAATTTATGGACCTTGCCGTCCAATATGATGTCATGGGGATTCCGAGTTTTATCGCCTTCAATGAAGGAAAAGAGACCGGCCGATTTGTCTCAAGAGACAAAAAGACTAAAGAAGAAGTCAATCAATTCATCGATTCATTGTAGCAGCTGACCACGATGGGATACTATCACTCATCGTGGTTTTATTGTACAATAAATAATACAAGAATTGAGGAGTGTTATTGATGAATGTGTTTGAAATAAGGGACGCCATTACCTCAGAGCTTAATTCTGAGCTCATGACATGGAGTTTTGACCGTAAGGAAGAGACATTACGAGTCGAACGACACGATAATCATAAAGGACTGACGATCAAGCTTGCTCCATTAGTTGCTAAATATAAGCAGCAGGAACGAAAAATTATCGATGAAGTTCTCTACTATATCAATGAAACAATTAATGCGATGGCAGATGAAACAGATAAAATGATAACAGACATGAAAATTATGCCGGTTATCAGGTCGACGAGCTTTCCGAAAGAAGCAGAAGGAGTGCCTTTTGTCATTACAGAGCATACTGCAGAGACTAACATATACTATGCTCTTGACTTAGGTTCAACCTACCGTCTGATCGATGAGCAAGTACTGAGTGAGATGATCATTACAGAAGACCATATGAAAGAGCAGGCGCTGTTCAATATGAAGAAGCTGCCTGCACAGTTCAAGGAAGACCGCGTTGCTGGGAATACCTTTTACTTCTTCAATTCAAATGATGGCTACGACGCCTCCAGAATATTGAACGAAGCATTGCTGCAGCAGTTTGACCGTGAGAAAAAAGGTGAGCTGCTTGTCGCAACGCCTCATGCAGATGTATTGATTATCGCCGATATCGAAAATGAAACCGGCTATGATGTCATGGCTCAGATGATGATGCAGTTTTTCAGCAATGGTCTCGTGCCAATCACTTCACTGTCATTTCAATATGCAGACGGATTGCTGACTCCTGTGTTCATTCTCGGAAAAAACAATATGAAACGCAATCAGGAAGCGATTGCCCGCCTGGAAGAAAACCGAAAAAAATTTGAAAACGATAACAAGGAGAAATGACATGAATATCTTTTACAATGAAAAAATAGATGACGTATTACTGATCACCATCGAATCAGTGGAAGAACCATTTGAATACGAAAAAAATGGCGATGTCGTAACAATTAAAAAGGACGGAAATATTGTCGGCTACAATGTTTTTAACGTCAATGATGAGCTGAAACTTAATAGCAGCGGTCTTGTTGAACTGGATGAAGCAACGATGGAAACTATCAATGATGTGCTGAAGACTAAAGGAATTGAACCGCTGTCAGTAGATTTGTCTCCTAAATTTGTTGTGGGTCATGTCGACAGTATGGAAAAGCATCCTGATGCTGATAAACTAAATATCTGTCAGGTGAATGTCGGACAAGAGATTCTGCAGATTGTCTGCGGCGCTAAAAATATAGCAGCAGGACAAAATGTCGTCGTCGCTAAAGTGGGAGCTGTCATGCCGGGCGGTATGCACATTAAAGATGCTGAACTTCGCGGTGTCGCATCAAGCGGAATGATCTGTTCAGAGCGTGAACTTGGTCTCACAGACTCAGAAGAGAAAAAAGGTATTTTAGTGCTGGACGCAGAAGCAGTACCTGGTACTGACTTTTTCAAACAAGGTTAAAGGTGTGAGCATATGAGCTGGTTTGACAAAATATTTGGAGAGCAACCCACTGACCCTCAGCCTTCAGAAGAACAGCGTCATAGTGAGAGTATAAAACTTGAAGAAGACAATCATGATGAGATATACAGAAGACCGAGAGGGAAATTCAGATTTCCTATCGATGTAGATATGAAAAAAGAGCAGGCGCCAATAGAAAATTCGGTTGATATACAGCCAAGACATAGCGATTTTGTCAACGATGACTATTTCAACAACAGACGAGAACGACAATCAAGACGAGCTGACGCGGAAGTAACGATGCAAAGAACGCAGGCAGTGACTGACCGTTATAACCCGTCCTATACACCGCCTGCTAAACAATCAGATGTCCATAAACCCAAGTTTACAGCGAGTGAAGTACCTTCTGCAATCTACGGCTCACGCAGAAACTTAAAGGCGAGTGACAGCAAAGTAGTCATTACGCCGCTAACTGGAAAAAAACCTGAGAGCATAAAACCTGAAACACCCACTCATCGTAAGCAGGATAATATGGTGAACGTAGAAAATGTCTATGCTTCGCAGATCGTGGCAGAAATCAGACGAGAACGTGAGAAGAAAGCCC
Organism: Macrococcus lamae; assembly: GCF_004359545.1. Classification (GTDB taxonomy): domain Bacteria; phylum Bacillota; class Bacilli; order Staphylococcales; family Staphylococcaceae; genus Macrococcus; species Macrococcus lamae. The sequence goes on along the minus strand of NZ_SCWB01000013.1, from coordinate 21,544 downwards.
AAGCTAAAAAGGCTTTCGAAGAAAAAAGGCGACAGCTCAAAATTCAGGACGAAGCCGAGAATAAGTCTGCAATAGAACCGGAAAATGCTGAACAGCCGGAAATCATCTACTCATCAGCACCGGAAGTCGAACAGCTTTCACTTCAGCCTGAGCATGAAGTGAAAGCAGAGCTGGAAACAGTTGACGTTGAACTACCACAACTGCATGAAGAACGTTCCATTATTATTGACGAGCCGACACCAGACGATACGGACCATGTAGACTTTATCGATGTAGAAGAAATCATCGAGAATGAGGAAATCATCGAATCCACTGAACAGACTATTCCTCAGGAAGAACAGTCGATTGAGCAGATGCTGCAGGAAAACATGGCAGTCCCTAAACTAGATGATGTTATTGAAGAAGCGGTGTCTGAAGTTGTTGAAGAACCAATTCCTTCTCTTGAACCGACACTTCGACCAACAGTGAGCAAGACGACACCATTCAATGTTGTTATGACACCGTCTGACAAAAAAAGACTGATGGATAAAAATACTGTTGAAGAACCACCTTCTATCATTGGCAAAATCATCGATAAAGTGACGCCGGACAATGACTTGTCAGCGGAACCATCACTCCTTGAAAAAGCGATAGGCTTTGTGACGCCGGATAAAGTCGAGTCCGAACAAACGAAGACCGTCACTCAGAAAGTAAAAGACGCAGTTGCCCCAAGTAAGGACAAAAAGCGTAAAGGCCCAAACTATTTACTGCCACCAGTGAGTCTTCTTGCACAGCCGGAACAAAGCAGCGAGTCACATGAATGGGTAGAAGAACAGCGCGCGCAGCTGGACGAAGCTTTCTATCACTTCAATGTGCCGGCGAAAGTTGAGACGGTTGTGGTTGGTCCTTCTGTCACAAGATATGAGCTTTCAGTTGAAAAAGGTGTTAAAGTTAGTCGTATCACCAATCTGCAGGATGATATCAAGATGGCGCTTGCAGCAAAAGACATTCGTATTGAAGCACCTATTCCTGGTACATCGAGAGTCGGTGTAGAAGTGCCGAATATCGAGACGCGTAAAGTCAACTTAAGTGAAGTCATCTTTTCTAAGCGGTTCAAGTTTGCTGAATCCAAGTTGATGGTCGCGCTTGGTGTGAAAATCAACAACGAGCCGATGCTGATGGATATCGCAAAAATGCCGCATGCTTTGATTGCCGGAGCAACGGGATCAGGGAAGTCAGTCAGCATCAATGCGATTCTACTGTCGCTGTTATATCGTAACAATCCGAGTGAACTGAAACTGCTGCTGATCGATCCTAAAATGGTGGAACTTGCACCATACAATGACCTGCCTCATCTTTTGGCACCAGTGATTACAGATGTCAAAGCAGCTACAGAAAGTCTGAAGTGGGTAGTCGAAGAGATGGAACGACGGTACAAGACGTTTGCCGGTGTTCATGTCAGAAATATTACTGCCTATAACCAGAAGTCACCATATGACAAACGACTACCTAAAATTGTTATCATTATTGATGAGCTGGCTGACTTAATGATGATGGCGCCACAGGAAGTAGAACATTCTATTGCACGTATTGCCCAGAAAGCGCGTGCGGCAGGTATTCATATGATACTTGCGACGCAGCGTCCTTCCGTCAATGTTATTACAGGTCTGATCAAAGCCAATGTTCCGACACGAATCGCCTTTATGGTGTCTTCAGCTGTCGACTCACGCACTGTAATGGATAATGGCGGTGCCGAGAAACTGCTCGGCAATGGTGATATGCTGTATCAGGGCAATGGAATGAACAGACCAATCCGTATCCAGGGCTGCTATGTATCCGATGAAGAAATAGACGAAGTCGTCGCATATATAAAAGATCAAGGTGAGCCAAACTATGTCTTTCAGCAGGAAGAGCTTCTAACGAAGATGAACGAACTGCCTCAGGACGATTTGTTTGATGAAGTGATTGATTATATGCAGGAAGAGGGACAGATTTCAACGTCTCAGCTGCAGCGTAGATTCCAGATCGGCTATAACAGAGCCGCACGTATTGTCGACAGTCTGGAAGATGCCGGCTATATCAGCGGGGCAAACGGCTCTAAACCGAGAACAGTGTTAATGACAGAAAAACAACAATAGGAGTGTAGACAATGACGTTATATCATTTTGTAGGTATTAAAGGAGCCGGCATGAGTGCGCTCGCACACATTCTGTTCGATATGGGACATGATGTACAAGGGTCTGATATCGAGAAGGAGTTCTTCACGGAGATTGCGCTGCGCGATAAAGGAATTAAAATCCTGCCATTTAATGAACAGAATGTTCATCAAGGAATGACGATTATCGCCGGTAATGCTTTCGGTGACGACCATCCTGAGATTGTCAGAGCAAAAGAACTGGATTTAGATTTTTTCCGCTATCATGACTTTTTAGGAACGTTCATGAATGAATACACTTCTATTGCAGTAACGGGTTCTCATGGTAAGACATCCACAACCGGACTATTATCACATGTCATGAACGGTGATAAGAAGACGTCTTACTTAATAGGAGATGGAACAGGAATGGGACTGCCTGACAGTGAGTACTTCGCTTTTGAAGCATGTGAGTATCGCAGACATTTCCTGAGCTATTCACCAGACTACGCTATCATCACTAATATTGATTTTGACCATCCCGACTATTTTGCGAGTATGAGTGATGTGTTCAATGCCTTTCAGGAGATGAGCCGTAAAGTTAAAAAAGGAATCATCGCATGTGGCGATGACGAACATTTAAAGGATCTTGAAGTAAATATTCCTATTTATTACTATGGTATTGGAGAAAACAACCATGTCAGAGCAGAAAATATCGTATCTACAGATACCGGAACGACATTTGATGTAATAATCGACAACCAGTTATATGGCAGCTTTAAGACACCGATGTTCGGAGACCACCAAGTATTAAATGCCCTTGCAGTTATTACTGTTTGTTATCTTGAGCAGCTTGATACCCAAAACATTAAAGAAGCGCTTGAAACATTTGGCGGGGTGAAGCGTCGCTTTACTGAGAAGAAGAAAGACAATCAGATTCTTATCGATGATTACGCACATCACCCAAGAGAAATCAGCGCAACAATCGAATCAGCCAGCAAGAAGTATCCGGGCAAAAAAATCGTTGCAGTATTCCAGCCTCATACGTTCTCACGTACAGAAACGTTTCTTCAGGACTTTGCTGACAGTCTGAAAGCAGCTGATAAAGTCTTTCTCTGTGAGATCTTCGGCTCAGCACGGGAAACATCAGGTAATTTGACAATCAATGACCTTGCAGTACTGATACCTGAATCGGAGCGCATTGATGAAGATAGTGTTGCAGTGCTAAACAGCTACAAAAATGATGTGATTATCTTCATGGGAGCAGGGGACATCCAGAAAATTCAGAAAGCCTATGAAAATCTATTGCAATAGTTCAAATATGTTTTAAACTGTAATAGCAGGGTAAAATGAGGTAGTAAAAACAGACAGTTTAAATAGGAGGGGTTTTATATGGAATGGATACTTCCAATCGCCGGTATCATCGCGGCACTGGCATTCTTAGTTCTATGTATCGGTATCGTAGTAGTATTATTATCAGTCAAGAAGAATCTTGATCATGTCGCTAAAACATTAGACGGCGTTGAAGGACAGATTCAAGGGATCACTCGTGAATCTACAGATTTATTACATAAGACCAATCGACTTGCTGAGGATGTACAGGATAAATCAGCTCGTCTGAATACTGTAGTAGATGCAGTAAAAGGTATTGGTGGTTCTGTACAGAATCTGAATAGTTCAGTAGATCGTGTCACTAATTCTGTGACTCATAACATTGCCAATAATCATGAGAATATCGCTCAAGTGGTTAAATGGTCAAATGTATTAATGGAAGTAGTGGATAAATGGGAAATGCGTAAACAGCGTCGTAACTCAGTAAATTTCGCTAACCAGCCGGTCTATAAAGAAACAACACGTACTGTTTATAATGAAGATACAACTAATGGCGGCGACGTAGATATGGTTAAAATTAAAGCCGGATTAGATAATAATTCTGATTTAAAATAATATTATACGTTTAAAGTTCAAATAAGTGGGAATATACTAACTATAACAAGTTAAGTATATTCCCAATTTTAATTAGGAGGTCATTATAATGACAAACACAAACAATAAAGACTTAACAAACGGTAATTTTGGTAAAGACAACAAAGATAGCAAGTTCGACACAGCTAAAAATGTTAATACTTTTGACAAAACACACACTAATAACACTTTAGACGTTGATACAAAAACGACAACATTTGATAAAGACAACAACTTCAACAAAGATAATAATTTTAACAAAGATAATAACTTTAATTCTTACGACAAAGTAAATACTCATGAAAAAGATGTTAATGCTTATCCAAACAACAATAACACTTATAACAGATCTTTAAGTGCAAACACATTAAAAGAATATGAAGTAAAAGATACTAACTATTCTACACGTGACTTTGCATTAGGTTTCACTGCAGGTGTATCTTTAGGTACATTACTTGGTCTATTATTTGCACCTAAAAAGGACAAGAAAAAAGACTACGATAAAGATGAGTTTAAAGGTTCTTATTTAAAAGGCAATCAATATAAAGAGGACAATAAACCATCAGCAGTTGATCAGTTAAAAGAAAAAGCAGGCGAAATCAAAGAAAAAGCTGCTGATAAAGTAGCAGAAGTAAAAGATAAAGCTCAAGATGTTAAAGAAGACGCTAAAGATAAAGCTCAGGACAAAAAAGAAGATAAAAAAACAACAGGCTATAATGAGTCAACAGGTCATGTTACTACTAAAGTAGAAACTGACACAGATGCTTTAGCAGCACAACGTCGTGCGATTAAAGACGAAGTAAATGATGATTCTTTAAAAGAACCAGTGGCAATTGTTGATAAAGATTTAAACACAAGTAAAAACACTGCTTCTACGAATAATAATTCTACTAAAGTGAATCCAAATACTAAAGTAGATACTAACAAAACTGATTATAAATCTGGTAACACAAATAACAAAAACAATAACAAAAAATAAGCGTTTATTTTAAAAGTTATTTAGGCTTGTGATATTATAGTAGGGTGAATTCTTGCCCTACTTTTTTTTATGGGATAGAATAATTTGAAGTCATGAGGTGTATCATATGTCTGAATTGAACCAGTTAAGAGAACGCATCGAAGAAATCAATATTGCTATATTAGACTTATTATCTGAGCGAGGAGAAATTGCTAAACAGATTGGTCTGGAAAAACGTAAAGCCGGCACAATGATTTATGATCCAATGCGCGAAAAAGAAATGATCAATAAGCTCCAGGATTTAAATAAAGGTCCCTATGATGATAATGTAATCAAGCAATTGTTCAAAGAGATTTTTAAAGCTTCGACCGAGCTGCAAAAATCTGAAAATGAGAAACATCTCTACGTATCTAGAAAACTGAAATCTGATGATACTATTGTTACAACAGCCAATGGAGGAGTAATTGGCGGTGATGAAAAAATATTCGTTTTCGGTCCATGTTCAGTTGAATCATATGAACAAGTTGAACAAGTTGCAGAGAATCTAGTCGAAAAAGGACAGAAATTTATTAGAGGCGGTGCATTCAAACCGCGTACATCTCCATATGACTTCCAGGGACTTGGAGTAGAAGGACTAAAAATTCTTAAAGAAATCAATAAAAAATACGATTTAGCAGTCATATCAGAAGTAGTTGACCCTCATCACTTTGAAATGGCTGATCCATATATAGATATTTATCAGATTGGTGCACGCAATATGCATAACTTCGAACTACTAAAAGAAGCGGGTCGTTCGAATAAACCGGTGTTGTTAAAACGTGGTCTTTCAGCAACGATCGAGGAACTGATTTATGCCGCTGAATATATTCATGCGAGTGGTAACAGCAATATTATTATTTGTGAGCGAGGCATCCGAACTTACGAAAAAGCGACTAGAAACACACTTGATATTTCTGCAGTGCCAATATTAAAACAGGGCACACATCTACCTGTTCTTGTTGATGTCACTCATTCTACTGGCAGAAAAGACATTATGCTCCCAGTGGCGAAAGCAGCTCTTGCTGTAGGAGCAGATGGGGTGATGGCTGAAGTACATCCGGATCCTTCTGTCGCACTCAGCGATGCTGGTCAGCAGATGGATCTGAATGAATTCGATCTGTTCTACAAGGAAATTGAGCAGGCAAGAAAACTTTATCGGTGAAAAACATTATGAAAACCAAATGAAAACGTGTTAGAATAGTAGAGAAAACGATTACAGGAGGAAGCTATGACAGTCACTATATATGATGTTGCAAGAGAAGCAAAGGTTTCAATGGCAACAGTTTCACGCGTGGTCAATGGGAATCCTAATGTGAAACCAGCGACGCGTGACCGTGTCAATGAAGTGATCGAACGGTTAAATTACCGTCCGAATGCTGTAGCAAGAGGACTTGCCAGCAAAAAAACGACAACAGTCGGTGTTATTATTCCTGATATTTCGAACATTTACTATTCTGAGCTGGCACGTGGGCTGGAAGACGTTGCAACAATGTACAAGTATCAGACGATTATTTCCAATTCAGACAATGATCCGCAGAAAGAACGTGAGATTTTTAATAATCTGCTGAGCAAGCAGGTTGATGGCATCATTTTTCTTGGAGGAACTTTATCCAATGAAACAGCGGGATTAATAAAAACATCATCAGTACCAGTTGTCGTATCTGGAACAGAAGATAATGATAGTTCGCTGCCGGCAGTCAATATTGACTACCGTGCAGCAAGTCGTGAAGTTACGGAAAAACTGGTCAAAGATGGAGCACGACAGTTTGCATTTGTCGGTGGTGGTTATTCAGAGAAAGCACGTCATGAAGTAATGGCTGGGATGAAAGAAGTGCTGACAGCAAATGACATTGATATTGATGATCAAGCCGTATATATTGGTAACGAACAGTATCTTGACGGAGCAAAAGCATTTGAACAGTTGAAGGCGTTGAAACCGGAAGTGATTCTCTGTATTAGTGATGAGCAGGCTATTGGTCTTGTTCATGCGGCACAGGATTCCGGTCTATCTATACCGGAGGACTTACAGATTGTAAGTTTCAATAATACAAGACTTGTCCAGATGGTCCGTCCTAAATTATCAAGTGTCATGCAGCCGCTATATGATATTGGAGCGGTCGGGATGAGATTGCTGACGAAATTCATGAATGACGAAGAAATTGACGATAACCAGGTCATTCTTCCGTATCATATTGACTATCGAGGCACAACGAAATAATAAAGCAGTGACAATAAGAAAAATCCAGAACATGATTAAATCTGTTCTGGATTCTTTTTTTGAGCTGTTAACACTTTAATAGTCATCATTCGTAATGCTGAATGATCCGTTCAACCATTCTAGCATTTTTCTCCGTAATTTCAGCACGACGTGGGATAATCTGATAATCTGCTTCATCGGCATGCCAAGTCTCCGGCAGTGTCATTTTCGATTTCTCCTGCCACTTCTTCAGCCAGTCTGAAGGGAGATTTCCTTCCGGAGCAGGAATATCTTTCATGGCAAGCCAGACCTGACTCCAGGCAAGGGGTGCTACTTGAAAGATATTATAGCCTCCGCCGCCGACTGCGATCCATCTGCCGCGACAGTAAGTGTCGGCCAGCCGCTTCACGATTCTTGGGATTTCCTCAAATATTCGGTGGGTACAGTGAAGATGCGTCAATGGATCTAAATAGTGGGCATCTGCGCCGTTTTGACTGATGATGACATCCGGTTTAAAGAAGCGGCATGCGACTTCCACGCTTTCCTTGAAACACTGTAAAAACGAATCATCTTCCGTATAAGCATCTATCGGCAGATTCATACTATATAAATAACCTTCCCCTTCACCTTTTTCATTGATTCCGCCCGTCCCCGGAAATAAATATCTGCCTGTTTCATGAATTGAGTAGGTGAACGTCTGATTATCATTATAGAATGACCACTGGACACCGTCTCCGTGATGAGCATCTGTATCGATATAAAGCACTCGTGCACCGTACTTCTGCTTCATATATTCTATAGCAACTGCGCTGTCGTTATAAATGCAGAATCCTGAAGCACGTCCTTTAAAGCCGTGATGCAGGCCGCCACCTAAATTACATGCTGTCTGATCCTGACCGGTCATCACGATATCACAGGCAGTTAAAGTGGCTCCGACAAGCCACACACTGCTGTCATGCATCGCTTCGAAGTTCGGTGTGTCATTTGTATTAAGACCATAGCTGTCGCACTTTGCCTGGCTGAGTGTGCCGAGTCCAGCCTGTTTCACTGCTTCCACATAATCTTTTGTATGAACCAGTGTTAATTCATCATCTGTTGCTTTTCTTGCCGGGACCATATCTTTGTCATCCAGAACACCGAGCGACTGCAGCAGTTCAGTTGTCAGCACGAGCCGCATCTGGTTGAATGGATGACTATCAGAAAATCTATAGTTCAGCAATTCCTTAGAGTAGACATATTTACTCATAGGCCGCTGTTCTGCGGTGTTCTTACTCTGAACCCCGTGTCGTTCAAGTCAGCTATGATTTTTGTCGGATTCATAGACTGCATACGGATGAGTACAAGCTTATAGCCTGGGTTGGTCCGGTCCCGGTAGACAAGGATGCTTTCAATGCTGACTTTATTAACATTGAATACTTTTGTTACTTCATGCATGATACCTGGCTGATCAGGAACTGCTACTTCTATCGCTGAGCCTGGTGCAGTCACACCAGTCAGTTCGAGAAACGTATTCAACATATCTTTCTGTGTAACAATACCGATACATTTATTGTTCTGTACGACAGGAATACTGCCTATTTTCAGTTCATAGAAATCGACTGCGATATCCTCGACGAAATCAAGTGGATGACAAGTGACGACATCTTTATGCATAATCCGGGTGACGGGCATAGCGAGATGTGCTGCTGAGTCTTCTTCTCCCAGTATGGAAGGAAGTGCTAAGTTAATATCACGGTCTGTCACAATTCCGAGAACTTTCATCGTTTCATCGACAACTGGCAGATGCCGTATGTCTTTTTGCGCCATAAGTTCAAGCGCCTGCTCAATAGTATGGTGATCATTGATCGTAAGGCATGGGCTGGTCATAATTCGTTCAACTAACATCGCTGTTCCTCCTACATAAAGAATCGGTTCGTAAATCTGATCTTATCAAACTGGTCGATTTGCTCGTTTGTAATTCTGCTGCCAATACGTGCCATTAGACAGTTGGCAGGATGACTGGTGATTTCAGGATCATTGGTTGCAAACACTTCCAGACCACCGGCTGCCATCATCTTCTGCATGATTTTCTTGTAATCAAAAACATTCAGCTTTGTATTTTTCAAATCCCAGTGCCAATAATATTCTGTCGTGATGATGATGTAATCTTCAACCTGGTCATCCCGCATGGATAGCTTCAGCATTTCCTTGCCGAGACCAAGACTGCGATAGTTAAGTGATACTTCGATTGCACCAAGTTCAAGCAGAAAGGGGAGATTACCTTCACTCCAGCGTTCCATCGGATCAGGATATAAGTAAGTTGTATAACCGATAATGTTGTCTCCATCCCGGCAGATGATGATGCGTCCTTCAGGCAGGTCGGCAATTTCCTTGACGGCTTCAAACTGTTCGGGTGGTCTTCTGAATGCGACAAGACCATCATCGAACGTATATTGACTCAGCGTATCACTAGAAACTGGACCTTCGACGATAATATATCTATCATCTTTATGATGGTCATGCCGGTAATATGTTTTAGTATGTTCCATGCCTGTCTCCTTGAAAATTCTAATTTTTTTGAAAAATTCATTTGATTTATTATATAATAACATTGTAGCATTGAAAACGTATACAAAAGGGGATGTCATGATGAAGACAGAGATATATGAAGTAGAACCAGGAGAATACAATTTACAGAATTATGATGAACGCTACAGTAACTTTGACTGGAAAGAAGTGGAGCAGGCATTCTCCTGGCACGACACGGGTCAAGTGAATATGGCGTACGAATGTATCGACCGCCACGTTGAAAATGGAAGAGGCGATAAAGTCGCTCTTTATTATAAGGATGCCAGCAGAAATGAGTCGTATACATTTGAAGAGATGATGAAGAAGTCGAACAAAGCTGCGAATGTACTAAAACAGACGACAAATGTTGCTAAAGGTGACAGACTGTTTATTTTTATGCCGCGTTCCCCTGAATTATATTTTGTGCTGCTCGGTGCATTAAAGATCGGTGCCATTGTCGGGCCGTTATTTGAAGCATTTATGGAGAAAGCAGTAAAAGACAGACTTGAAAACAGTGAGGCGTCGATCATCGTCACAACAAACAGTCTGGTCGGACGTATTCCAGTTGACGAACTGCCGAATTTAAAGCATATCGTTATCGTTGATGATCATGTCGCTGAAAATCATATTGATTTCAACAAAGCATTTGAAGGTGCGTCTGATGAGTTCGATATAGAGTGGCTCGATAAAGAAGACGGCTTAATTCTGCACTATACGTCCGGCTCAACCGGACAGCCAAAAGGCGTGCTGCATGTTCAATATGCAATGGTTCAGCACTATATTTCCGGACACTACGTCCTCGATTTAAAAGAAGATGATATTTACTGGTGTACTGCTGACCCTGGATGGGTGACAGGTACGAGCTACGGTGTATTCGCTCCGTGGCTGAACGGTGCGACCAATGTGATTGCAGGAGGAAGATTCTCACCTGAAGGCTGGTACAGTACCATCGAAGAATTCAAAGTGACAGTATGGTATTCAGCTCCGACTGCATTCAGAATGCTCATGGGAGCAGGCGACGAATTGATCAAGAACTATAATCTTTCAAGTTTAAGACATGTATTGTCAGTCGGTGAGCCGTTGAACCCTGAAGTCATCAAATGGGGCTATAAAGTATTCGGCAAGAGAATTCATGATACTTGGTGGATGACTGAAACAGGAGCTCATATGATTGTCAACTATCCAAGTATGATGATTAAATCAGGTTCTATGGGTAAGCCACTTCCAGGTGTTGTGGCTGCCATCGTAGATAACGAAGGAAATGAACTGCCTCCGAACCGTATGGGTAACCTCGCACTTAAAGAAGGCTGGCCATCCATGATGAGAGATATTTGGAACAACCATCCGAAATATGAATCATATTTCCTGCCAGGCGGCTGGTATATTTCAGGAGATTCAGCCTATATGGACGAGGACGGATACTTCTGGTTCCAGGGCCGTGTAGATGACGTCATTATGACTGCCGGCGAACGTGTCGGTCCTTTCGAAGTGGAATCGAAACTCGTTGAACATCCGGCAGTTGCTGAAGCAGGGGTCATCGGTAAACCTGATCCTATACGCGGAGAGATTATCAAAGCATTTATTGCGCTCCGCGAAGGATATGAACCGACCGATGAACTGAAAGAGGAAATTCGAGTCTTTGTCAAAAATGGTCTTGCAGCACATGCCGCACCGAGAGAAATTGAATTCAAAGATAAGCTGCCGAAGACGCGTTCAGGTAAGATTATGAGACGTGTACTGAAAGCATGGGAACTTGACTTACCGACAGGTGACTTAAGCTCGATGGAAGACTAATCAAATAAGTACTACTTGTAAAGGTATGACACCTTGGCAGTGCCAAGGTGTCTCAGTTTGTCTGAAAGTACATGAATAAATACAACAATGATTCAGAAAAGGAGAATGGTGATGACTGAATATTTATCAGATTTAGAAATTGCGAAGCGTTCCAGAATCCGACCGATTAGCTCTATTGCAGAAGAAGCAGGAATTCCTTTTGGAGCGGTTGAACCTTATGGTTTCTATAAAGCAAAAATTGATACAGCAAAAATTAATGCGAAGCCTTCAGGTAAAGTCGTATTAGTGACTGCGATGAGTCCGACGCCCGCAGGAGAAGGAAAATCAACAGTGACTGTCGGCCTGAGCGATGCTTTCAGACAGCTCGGTGATCAAGTGATGGTGGCACTGCGGGAACCTTCTCTTGGTCCTGTGTTCGGCATGAAAGGAGGTGCAACAGGTGGGGGTTATGCTCAAGTGCTGCCGATGGAGGAAATCAATCTTCATTTCAATGGCGACCTGCATGCCATCACGACAGCAAACAATGCTCTAGCCGCATTCATCGATAATCATATTTATCACGGTAATCCATTGAATATAGACCCCCGCCGTATTACATGGAAACGAGTGATGGATATGAATGACCGCACACTGCGCGAAGTGATTGTCGGACTCGGCGGACCGTTCAAAGGTGTGCCGCGTGAAGATGGCTTTGACATAACAGTTGCGAGTGAAATTATGGCAGTGTTCTGTTTATCCCGTGATATTCATGACTTAAAAGAGAATATCGCGAAGATTACCATTGGCTATACGTATGATAAATCACCGGTCACGGTCAAGGACTTAGGGGTAGAAGGCGCACTTGCACTCATTTTAAAAGATGCGATTAAACCGAACCTCGTACAGACGATTGAAGGAACACCGGCATTAATCCACGGCGGACCATTTGCCAATATTGCACACGGCTGTAATTCCATCATTGCAACGAATACGGCACGTCGTCTTGCAGACATCGTAGTTACAGAAAGCGGCTTCGGATCTGATCTCGGTGCGGAGAAATTCATGGATATTAAAGCGGGACGTGCAGGGCTTGAACCTGCTGCCATTGTAGTCGTAGCAACCATCCGTGCAATGAAGATGCACGGCGGTGTAGCGAAAGATCAGTTGAAAGCAGAGAATGTTGATGGCGTAAAAGCAGGCATCGTCAATTTAGAGAAACATCTTGAGAATTTGAGACAGTTCGGAGTGGAACCGGTAGTCGCACTCAATGCCTTTGTAACTGATACAGAAGCAGAAGTTGATTTTGTCAGAAACTGGTGTGCTGACCGTAACATCAAAATGGCATTGACGGAAGTATGGAAAAAAGGTGGTGCCGGAGGTGTTGAACTGGCGAGACTAGTGAAAGAAGTGTTGGCCGAGAAACAGAACTTCAAACCACTGTATGAACTGGAGCTGCCAGTAGAAGAAAAAATCCGGACAATCGTTCAGAAAATCTACGGCGGAGATAATGTCGTCTTTTCTGACAGTGCAAAAAAACAGCTGAATACTATTAAAGATAACGGCTGGGACAATTATCCTGTCTGCATGGCGAAAACTCAGTACTCATTTACAGATGATCCTAAAAAAATTGGACGTCCTACAGGTTTTGAGATCACTATCCGGGAGCTGATTCCTAAAACAGGAGCAGGATTCATTGTCGCGCTGACTGGTGATATTATGACTATGCCTGGCCTGCCGAAACAACCAGCTGCGCTCAACATGGATATCGATGCCAATGGAAATGCAGTCGGGTTGTTCTAGAAAAGTCCGAAATAAAAGAGGAAATCCTATACAGGATTTCCTCTTTTATTGATTGGCATTCGTTATTGTTGCCGGTGTCTCTTTTTTATTGTCTTTCGCACCAGATGTATTGACTCCGGATAATTCAGGGAAAGAGTCAGCCACTGGCCGTTTCACTGAAACCTTATCTCCTGTTTTACCATCCAGTCTGATACCTAGGCGGTCCAGCACTGATTGCGATTTCAATGTTTTCTGTGATACATCGGTTTGATTAGAGACAAGACTTGCTTTGACCGGTTCTCCAGGTTCACAAGTTCCTTTTCTGCTGTTTGTGAACTGACAGATTTCTTCTGTTATTACTGAAGCAGGCTGTTCGAACTGCTTATCGACACCCATCTGTTTCTGATCTACCGCTGTTGCTGCATTGACGATGTCACGCCATAAAGTCAGCTGGTAATGATTTTCTTCATCAAAGGTTGTCGGCTTATCATAGCCCATCCATATACCCATTGTCACAACAGGGTTAAAGCCAACGAATAAGCTGTCGGTTGCATCCTGAGCTGTTCCAGTTTTTCCTGCCCACTGCTGGTTATACTGAAATGCCCCTTTTAACTGATAAGCACTTCCCGTATCCAGGACGCCTTTTAGCATATCTGTCATAATATATGCCGTCGCATTACTGAAAACACGTTCTGGTCTTGCTTTATGCTGATAGATGACTTTACCGTCTCTGGAACGGATCGTTTCGATAAGATAGCTTTCCTGATAGTTCCCTTTATTAGCAAACGTTGAAAAGCCATCGACATCATCTTCAAGTGTGATATCTGTCGCACCAAGCGGCAATGATAAGTTCGACTTTTCTGTATATGGAATGTTCATATGCATCTTTTCAAGGAAATTCCACGGTTGTCTGTCCTGTATTCCTGAATAGAGTCGGAGCGTACTTAAGTTGAATGAGTTCTCAAGAGCAATTCTTGCTGTCACTTGATTATATTCTTTCCGCGCATAGTTTTCCGGTGAATAACCGTTAATATCAAACTTTTTATCAAACAGCACTGTTTCAGGCGTGATAACACCATATTCAACTGCTGGCGCATATGTCAGCAGCGGTTTCATCGTAGAACCGGGAGAGCGTTTTGTCTGTGTGGCATGATTATTCTGTGATTTATCATGGTTGCGACCACCGACAAATGCTAATATTTTACCGGTCTTGTTTTCTTTCAGCATTACTCCGACCTCGTGCTGAAGTGTCTTCATCTTACCATTCAATTGTACTTGTCTATCATATGAATAATAATTTGGATTACTTTTAATTTCATCCATCACATCAAAGATTTTCTTGTTGACGGTCGTATCGATTGAATAACCTTCGTTTCTTAGAGCACGGTCTGCTTTTTGGCTATATTTATCGTTCAACACAGGTGTTTCATTGATTTCCTGTTTGGAGATTCCGTCCTGTTCAGCGAGAATGTACTTCATGATATCAATCGCACGACGTTCTACCTCTTCAATCAGGAATGGATATTTATCTGCTGGTGTTGCGACACGTTCCTCGAATGATTTTTTCAAATTAAACCTTTTAGCCTGATCATATTCTTTCTGAGTGATTTTCTTTTCCTGGAGCATTCTTGTCAGTACGTACTGCTGTCGATTGAATCCATAGCTCAGTTCTTCGTCGCTCTTTAAACTGCCATTAGTCATAAATGGTGTATAAGTGTAAGGATTTTGAGGGAGTCCAGCAAGAAATGCACTTTGTGCAATATTTAGGTCTTTCGCGTGTTTTCCGAAAACACCGCGTGCTGCTGCTTCAATACCTGCCACATTCTGACCATTTGTATTACGCCCGAAACTGACGACGTTCAAATATGCAGACATAATTTCATTTTTAGTCAGTGACTTTTCAACACGGAATGACAACAGCATTTCCTTCGCTTTACGTTCAAATGACGTTTCATTGGATAACAGCTGATTTTTTATCAGCTGCTGAGTCAGTGTACTGCCGCCGGAAGTAGAACTAGCACCTAGAATTTCCTGTGCTGATGCTCTAATGAAGGCTTTAGGTACAATACCGTTATGTTCATAGAAGTATTCATCTTCTGTTGCTACCAGTGCATCAACGATATGAGGATTGATATTCTTGTAATCCACAACCTGTCTCTGTGTATCTGCATTTAAGCTGCCTAGTGACTGACCTGTGCCAAAGTAGACAGTTGTACTTTCTGTCATCTGATTCAAAGATTTCTTCAGCGCGGCGTCACTTTGTACTGGCTGATCTTTGACCAGTGCAGCAAAATAACCGGCCCCAAAGCCCGATAGCAGCGAAATCAGCAGAATCGTCAGTATAATAAAGAAGAAAAAGACATTTGCTGCTGTATGGTAAATCGTATGAAAGATGACATAAGGCGTCCAATCAATGGATTTCAACCTTGTTTTACTACTAGTGTATGTATTCTTCGCCCGAGAAGAAATTTGCTTATAATTTGCCATTTACAGCCTCCCACATTATTTAAAGTATATCATATCAAGACACTTGACGTAGTTGAAGTGAAACATTAAACTAATAACATAATTATATAGTGTTCAGACTAAAGGACAAGTAATAAATGATGAATTTCTAAAGAGAGTCAGTGGTGCTGGAAACTGATGAAATAACATTTATGAATACACCTTACAGAACAGTCTGACGGACGATGACCGTTTCATCGGACAAGTGATGAGCAATCATAAGTATGGTGGTACCGTGCATTCAAGCACCCTTACGTTTCGACGTATCGGTGCTTTTTTATTTTCATTAAGTAATCACATTGAGGAGGACAATACATGAATGCATTATTAGAAGATTTACGGTGGAGAGGCCTGATTTATCAGGAGACACATCCGGAAGAAATAGAAGCATTACTGAACAAAGAGTCAGTAAGTCTATACTGTGGTGCAGATCCGACGGCTGACAGTCTTCATATTGGACATTTGCTGCCATTTCTGACGTTAAAAAGATTTCAGCAGCATGGACATCGTCCGGTCGTACTGATCGGCGGTGGAACTGGAATGATCGGTGATCCATCTGGTCGTACAGATGAACGTGTGCTGCAGACACCGGAAATGGTTCAGAAAAACGTTGACGGTATTAACAAACAGATGGAACAGCTGTTTGATTTTACTGGTGACAACGGAGCGCTGCGTGTTAACAATAAAGACTGGCTCGGACAAATTGATCTGCTGACATTTCTTCGCGATTATGGTAAACACGTCGGTGTCAATTACATGCTTGCTAAAGACAGTATACAGTCACGACTTGAAGGCGGAATATCATTCACTGAATTCACCTATACCATTCTTCAGGCCATCGACTTCGGACATTTGAATCAGAAGCACAACGTCAAACTGCAGATCGGTGGTTCTGACCAGTGGGGGAATATCACATCTGGAATCGAACTGATGCGCCGGATGTACGGTGAAGTAGAAGCTTATGGCATGACGATTCCACTTGTCACAAAGTCAGATGGCAAGAAGTTCGGTAAATCTGAAAGTGGGTCTGTCTGGCTTGATAGTACAAAGACCTCTCCTTATGAATTCTACCAGTTCTGGATCAACACACCGGATGCAGACGTCATCAAATACTTGAAATACTTCACTTTCCTATCACATGATGAAATTAATATCCTTGAAAAATCGGTCAACGAAGAACCCCATCTTCGTCTCGCTCAGAAAAAGCTTGCAGAAGAAGTGACGACACTTGTTCACGATGAAGCGGCTTTGAACGATGCCATCCGTATTACTGATGCATTGTTCAAAGGTGATTTGACATCGCTGTCTGCAGCAGAGATTCGTGAAGGATTCAAAGATGTACCGCAGTCTACTGTCAAAGATGCGACGAATTTGGTCGACTTGCTTGTAGAAGCAGGCATTTCTCCGAGTAAACGTCAGGCCCGTGAGGATATTACAAATGGTGCGATTTCAATCAATGGTGACAAGCAGACAGATGTCAATTACGAAGTGGGCGTTAAAGATAAAATTGATAACGCCTTCACTATAGTCAGACGCGGCAAGAAAAAGTATTTCATGGTCACTTATAATTAACGTCAAGATTGGTTAAAACCAATCTTTTTTGGGTAGTGTGTATAAGGTAGACTATTAAATAATAAAGGAGCAAACTACATGAGAAAACTTTTAATACCTATTATTGCAATTGTAGGTGTCTTATTATTACTGGGAAGTATGATGATCGGTCCATATAACAGACTGGTTGATCTTGAGCAGGATGTCGAAAAAGCTGAGGCTAATATCGATACGAACTTACAGAGACGTCTTGACTTAATTCCTAACTTGGTAGAAACAGTGAAAGGCTACGCAAAACATGAAGAAGATGTCTTTAAATCTGTAGCGGATGCACGTTCTAAATTAGCAGGAGCAACTCAGAACGGATCAATCGAAGAGAAATCTCAAGCCAATGCAGAGATGACTTCAGCGTTAGGCCGTTTGATTGCTATCAGTGAAGCATATCCTGAACTGAAAGCAGATACACAGTTCACTGGACTGCGCGATGAACTTGCTGGTACAGAGAACCGTATCGCTGTAGCGCGTCGTGACTATAATGATGTCGTGACTGACTATAATAAAGTCGTCAAACGTTTTCCTGGCAGCATCATCGCTGGTATCACAGGATTTGATGAGAAAGATTACTTTAAAGCAGATAGTGCTGCACAAAATGCACCGAATGTTGATTTCAACTCAGATAAAAAGGACAATAATTAATGAATAAAATCGCGTTAATCTTCGCGATTTTAGTCAGTGCTTTGTTACCGCTGAACGGGGCGAATGCAGCTGAACCTCTACCTAAGCTTAAAAAACCTGTATACACACAGGACAACGCATCATTATTGTCCGGCACTCAAGTGTCAGAGATCAATGAGCTGGGTGAACGGCTGGAGCAAGGTACGACTGCAGAAATCCTATTGATGACTATGCCTTCAATAGGTCAGGAGAACCGCGGCGATTATGCACTTCGTGCGGGTCGTGAATATGGTGTCGGTCAGAAAGATAAGGATAATGGAATTGTCATTCTGCTGAACCTGGATAATGGTAATGAATTTAGAAACCGAGGTGTAGAAGTGCAGGTCGGTTACGGACTTGAAGGCGTACTGAACGATGCTAAAGTCGGTGCGCTGATTGACCAGTATGCCATGCCCGATTTACGTCAGGCAGTTGCAGCAGATCCTAAAGGCCAGAGTGCTGAATCAAAGCAGCTGTATGGTCAGGCAATGACTAAGCTCTACAAAGCAGTTTGGCAGGAAATTGCTGACTCTTATGGTTATGATGGCAGTAAATTCACACGTGATGAACCGATGCAGCCACAGTCGACAGGGGGTTCTTTCAGTGTCTTCCAAATATTGATTACACTGTTCTTCCTGTATCTCATCTTCTCTATCTTCTTTAGAGGAGGCGGCGGTGGCGGTCCACGTGGTCGTAGAAGAGGCGGTTTAGGACCAGTCA
This sequence comes from Macrococcus lamae, assembly GCF_004359545.1. Taxonomy (GTDB): domain Bacteria; phylum Bacillota; class Bacilli; order Staphylococcales; family Staphylococcaceae; genus Macrococcus; species Macrococcus lamae. The sequence continues at coordinate 2,683 of NZ_SCWB01000013.1, read as the reverse complement.
TCTTCTTCCCGACAGGCGGCGGATTTTCATCCGGCGGATTCTCTTCAGGAGGATTCGGAGATGGCGGCGGCTTCGGTGGTGGATTTGGCGGCGGCGGTTTCGGCGGCGGCGGTGCTGGACGAGGCTTCTAAAAAGAGAGCAGATGCAAATGCATCTGCTCTTTTTGCTGGTCTTTAGTTAGTTTGATCTTTTGTACTGCGCAGTGTGAGTTCTACTTCTTTTGTGCTGCCGTCTCTTATAATCGTAAATTTAACAGTGTCACCTGCTTTTTTGTTCTGATAAATATAAGATTTAAGCTCACTGTCTGAAGCAACTTTTTCTCCATCTACTTCAGTAATTAAGTCACCTTCATCAAACACTTTTCCTGCATAATCGTCTGTCTGAGCAACAATGACGCCTTTATTTGAATCGATTCCGAGTTCATTTAAATATTGTGTCGGTATAGAATCAGCGCTTGTTAACGCAAGGCCCATATATGGTCTAATGACTTTACCGTTTTTGACGATCTGTTCAATAATCGTCTTAACGTCATTCGATGGGATAGCGAAACCGATACCTTCTACTTCTGTTGAAGAAATTTTCATTGAATTGATACCAATCAATTGTCCTCCGGCATTTAATAAAGCACCGCCTGAATTACCCGGATTGATGGCCGCATCTGTCTGAATCGCTTTAACAGAAGAAGTTCCAGCTGACGTTGAAACATCCATTGTCCGTTCTTTAGCGCTGACAATCCCTTCTGTCACGCTGTTAGCAAAGTCAAGGCCAAGTGGATTACCGATAGCATATACAGTATCACCGGTTCTGATGCCTGATGAATCACCGAAAGTCACAGGTTTAATATTCAGCTGATTATTTACTTTCAATACGGCGATATCTGTCAGTGCATCTGTACCTATCAGTTCTGCATCGTATTGTTTTCCGGTTGAGAGCTGAACTTTAATGTTTGTTGCACCTTCTACAACGTGATTGTTCGTTACGATATAAGAAGCATTGTTATCTGCCTGATAGATGACACCAGAGCCTGTCCCTGTTTCCTGTTCCTTACTTTGAGCGGGTGCAAAAGGATTGCTGCTGTCAGCTTTCTGCATATTGATAACACCAACAATAGCTGGAGAAATTTGATCGATCATATCTGCAAGATTCTTCTGATTAGAAGTTTTCGACACATTATAACTGTCTTTACTATCGTTTACTGTCGTGACGGTACCTGCATTGTCGTTATGTTGATCTAACAGTGGTAATTGCATGGCTCCGACAGTTAGCACTGAGCCGAGAACACCACCAAGCAGAGCGTAGGGGAACACACTTTTTCTTTTCACGGGAGCGGATGGTGTCGGGTGCAAGGCTTTCTGTATATGTTCTTGTTCTTCATTAATAGTCATATCTTTACCTCCATTTAACGTTTCTTCTTTAAATTGCTGATAACTATTTTTAACATTTGATTATGAAAATATAATGAAAATCAAATAAAATTATCTCTTATCTTTATTGACGCTATGTTAAAATATAAACGTAATAAAAGATTGTTGAAATAGGGGTGTCTCAATGTATAAGCCGATAGCGTCCATATTATATTTTGTGTTGAAAGTATTACTGAGGAAAGTTAAAGTAATCGATAAAAAATATCTACCTGCTGATTCGCGCTACGTTGTAACGTGTACTCACAACAGTATGGTTGAAATTGTTATACTGGCAGTTGCTGTTTATCCGAATGAAATCAATTATATGGCGAAGCAGGAATTATTTAAAAATAAATTACTGAAATGGTTCTTCACGAATACGAATGCCTTTCCAGTCAATCGTGAAAATCCTGGTCCATCGACATTAAAAATCCCTGTCAAATTATTGAATCAAGGAAAAACAATCGGCATGTTTCCGGCTGGTTCAAGACAGGCAGGTGCTCCAGTGAAACGGGGAGCAGCGACTATTGCTGTTCTTGCAAAAGCTCCCATTATCCCTGCAAGTTATAAAGGCGTATCTACGTTTAAAGCACTGTTTAAACCGGGGGCTAAAACTTATATCAAATTCGGTGAGCCGATTATCCCTGAAGTTTTTCTCGCAGATCACAAGAAAAGTGAAGCAATTGATAAGATTACTGCAGAACTGGAAACTAGAATGAAACGGTTAAGTGACGACCTGGAACAAAAAAATTAATCAATGGAAAAAGCATCGGAAAATTCCGATGCTTTTTTAATCTGCTTTCATAACGATAGTCTCAGTATACTCATCCGGATAAATGAATTCTAGCTTAATGACATGTGATTTGTTAGTCTTCTTAGCGACCGCTTTAGATTGGTCTCTATATGAATTTAAACAAATATACTTCTCTTTTTCGTCTATCAATTGAAATTTTGTGTCGTTTACATATGAAGTTGGATGAGATGCTTTTAATAAAATTGTTGGCATCATGCCCACTCCTTTATATTTAGTTTTTAGTATCATTTTTATACTAATAGCCTTTTTTAAAAGATATAAACATAGAGCACGACAAAATTAAAAAATAATTTAACTGTGCTAGAAAGTGAAACGTATATATTAAATATTCTGAATCACTAGTGTTGCATAAAAATATTTCAACCTACGGTTTTAAATGGAATATTCTAAAAATTTATTTTCTGTACAAAAAAAGTCCTTTATAATGGTTGGAGGTAGTAATACACATCCAAATCCAATACAAAGG
>NZ_SCWB01000012.1 GCF_004359545.1 Macrococcus lamae | reverse complement strand
AATTCACGAAATCATATAAGTAAAAAAATGGATGATTACTACCTCTGTTTAGGTGTTTTCAAATTTTAAATTTTCGAAGAAAAGTAAATATCAGAAATTTCAGTCTTTATTTATGCAACACTAGTGATACGGAATAGATAATTAATTTCTATCAATTGATTTAAAATAATATTAGAGGGATAATTCTCTTAATTTCCAATGAATATCATTATTATAATTTAAAAAGAGGTGTTTTCAATGTCTTTAGCCGAACGTCTGCAAGGGAAAGAGATTTTACCAGGAAGTGAGCTGTATGATGAAATTCATGTGAATAAGGCGGACAATGAGCGCCTTGTGCTGGAGCTTAATCAAGGGTATCATGCACCGGATGAAGTTCGTCGTCGTGTGAGTGAGATTACGAATTCAAAGATTGATGCGTCTGTTGTTATTTCACTGCCGTTTTATACCGATTACGGTAAGCATATAAAGATGGGAAAAGATGTTTTTATCAATCAAAATGTGATGTTCGTTGATTTAGGAGGCATTGTGATTGAGGATAATGTATTGATTGGACCTTTTGTAAGATTAATTACGGTCAATCATATTGTCGATCCTGCAAAAAGAAGAGGCTTGAACGTCGCTGCTGTAACAGTTAAGAAAAACGCCTGGCTCGGTGCAAATGTCACTGTCCTTCCAGGAGTGAAAATAGGTGAAAATTCGATTGTCGCTGCCGATTCAACAGTAACAAAAGATGTACCGGCCAACACTATTGTAGCTGGAACACCGGCTCGGATAATCAAAGAGATTAAAGAAGAATAGATTCTTACAACAAACACGGCCCGCAAACAGGATTTGTGGGCCAGAAAAAGAACAAAAAGATGAAAAAAAGTAAAACATGGTCCGCAAACAGGATTTACGGGCCAGAAAAATAACAAAAGGATTAAAAATAGGAAAACATGGACCGCAAACAGAATTTGCGGTCCAGAACTATGAAGTCTGCTAAAGTCACAACTTTTATAATCTTATAAATATCATGTAGCATATCGTTCCTGCTGCGATAGACATTAACATATTCCGTTTCCAGAGATGAAGTAGAAGTATCACAATAATCGCACTAAATGTCGGGATACTGTGTGCAGAGGAAGTCCATTCAATATCACGGAGTGCATACACAACGAGTAGTCCGAATATAGCCGGCGGGAGTATTTGTCCGAAATATTGAATCAGCGGTGGAATTTCTTTATCTGTTTTAAAGATAAAGAATGGTAAGTACCTCGTCAGCAGTGTGACGATAGTAATGATCAAAATAGTGATGAGTTGCTGGGATAATGTCATGATGATTCACCTGTCTTCCTTAAAGGGCGCTGAAATAAATAGAGTACGGCAACAATGATGATTAAGCTTGGCAGCAGAAAGAAATCTTTGCCGAAGATCATCAGACAAATCACTGAGACAACGAGTCCGATTGAAGCGGGTGTTCGTTTGCCGTTCAGCCACTGATCGAGAAAAATGACTAAAAATAACGCAGCAAGCACAAACTCAAGTCCTGACAAATCAATTGTGATAAACGTACCGAGCACACTGCCGAGTGTTGTACCGATGACCCAGTAGGAATGAATAAATAAGGTCACATAAAACATAACCCATCCTTTGTTGTACCCATCCGGAATTTTTATCGTCTGATTGACCACAAAGGCCTCGTCACACATTCCGTAGATTAAATACCATTTCTTCCGTCCTGTTCCTTTAAACCGGTCGAGCATCGCAATGCCGTAAAATAAATGCCGTGCGTTAATAGCAAGCGTAATTAAGATGGCACTTACCGGATTAAAAGAACTTAAAAGCAGAACACCGGCTACAAACTCCATAGAACCTGCTAAGATGAATGTGGCCATTACAACGGCGAAGTAAGGGGGATGACCGAGTGAATGCATGTAGATGCCATAAGTCAGACCTAAAAATAAGAAGCCTGCCATAATAGGTATTGTAGGGGGGAAGGCGAGTTTAATTGCCTGTCGATGTTCAGTTGAATTCATATAACCACTCCGTTGATTAATAATATACTTATCATAGCATGGAAAAGTGTAAAATTAGAGGAGACAAAATGAAATAATGTCAATAGTTATAGAAGTGCCATTAATTAGCCCAGCGATAAAAAAAGTAGTTGAATCTGTCGCTTGAATTCTTTAGACTAGTAGATAGTCGCGCCTCCATAGTTAAGTGGTATAACGTATCAATGGTAATGATGAATCCTCAGTTCGATTCTGGGTGGAGGCATCACAAAAACACATTTCTCACGAATGAGAAGTGTGTTTTTTCTTGTAACTGTAAATTTTTTTGAGGAAGCATGAAGAATTCAAAGTGTTTGTTAATATCGTAATAGCCGTCCGGAAGTCCAGTCTTCATTGATATAATGAACGTGCTTAACAGAATCAATTAACAAAAAATAAAATAATGAGGATAGACATGAAAAAATCAATCGCTCTTTTATTTTCTGTATTAATTGTTTCACCTTTTCTAACGACTGAAGCAGAAGTGACAGCACCCTTGACCATTGCACATCGCGGCGCAAGCTTTGACGCGCCGGAGCATACGTTTGCGGCATATGATTTAGCAATGAGGCAGCAGGCAGATGTCATTGAGATTGATCTGCAGATGACACGCGATGGACAGCTTGTTGCTTTTCATGACGAAACGCTGGAAAGAACGACTGATGGCACTGGATTAGTTCGAAATCAAACACTGGCACAGCTAAAGACACTGGATGCAGGCAGCTGGTTCAATGATAAATTTCCAGAGCGTGCAAGAGCTGAATTTCAAGGAGAGCAAATTAGAACACTTGATGAAGTTCTTGAGAGGTATGGTCATCGAATGAAGCTGAACATAGAAATGAAAGTGCCGGAACAATATGATGGAATGGAGCAGAAAGTTTTTGAGTCATTGAAGAACCATGGACTGCTTGCGACACCTTATCTTCAGAATAGAAGGATCGTTGTTGAATCGTTTACCTCCGACTCACTTAAAAAACTCAAGAAACTAGCGCCTGGTCTGCCGCTCAACCAATCCATCTGGAAAGGAGACATCAGTCAGCTGTCTGACAGTGATCTTGATCACATAAAATCATACGCTGATTCTGTTTCTATTCACTATAGAGATGCGACAGAGAAACAAGTCAGACGATTAAAATCATCCGGGTTACTGGTCAGATTCTATACAGTAGATGATTTAACGGAAATGGACCGGCTATCAGCATATGGTGTCAGCGGAGTTTATACAAATCGACCGAAAGAACATATTATGATGAAAAGTGAATAATTTTTATTAAGCGTATCTGTCATAGATACGTTTTTTTACTGATAAAAGGCGACTACTTTTTTCGATTCGAGGGTAGAACTGTAGTAGAAAAAAGAAAATAAACTGATAAGAAGGGTGGTTGAGCATATGAAGACTTTACCGCAAAAACTAGACAACCGCTCAGGAAATTTAATTATTCTTGGTGTAGTCTTATCTATTTTGACTTACTGGTTGTTTGCCCAGACATTTCTGAATTTAAGCAATGATTTACAGAACACGTTCCATACGACACAAGGAGTATTAAATCTGGCAATCAGTCTGACCTCACTGATTACTGGTATCTTTATGGTAGCATCAGGTAATTTATCAGACAGAATTGGACCTGCCAAAATGATTTTCATCGGTATTATACTTAGTATTGTTGGTTCATTACTTGTAATTCTGACAACGAATGAATATATTATGTTGACCGGCCGTGTGATTCAAGGATTCTCTGCTGCTTCACTGATGCCGTCAACTATATCATTATTCAGTCTTCTATTTGAAGGAGATAAGAGACGAAATGCACTTAGCTGGTGGTCAATAGGAGCGTTTGGTGGAACCGGATTCGCTTCCTTGTTTGCAGGACTCATTTCAACATATTTTGATTGGCAATTGGTGTTTATCATTTCTATTGCATTTGCAGTTTTAGGTCTCATCCTCTTGATTAGACTGAAGAACATCGAGCTTCCAAAAATCGATTCGTCAGGACGATTTGATCTGATTGGTTTACTGCTGTTTACGATTGTTTTAGCAGCGCTTAGTATACTGATCACCCAAGGTAACACGATGGGATGGTTAAGCATTCCAGCATTAGCTATGATGGCAATAGTCATCTTAGGTGCAATTATCTTCTATATATATGAACAGAAACAGACGACGCCGTTCATTGATTTTTCCCTGTTCGGCAATAAATCATATACAGGAGTAGTCGCTAGTAACTTTCTGCTAAATATGTCGGTCGGATCTATTGCAGTGTTTAATATATTTGCTCAGTCAAACTTGGGACTGTCACCGTTCCAGTCGGGTATTGTCACTCTGCCATATGTCATTTTTCTCTTACTGCTCGTTAAAGTAGGGGAGCAAAGCATAAAAAAATACGGAGCAAAACAAGCTCTTGTCATGGCACCATTGCTTTTAGCAGTCGGAGTAGCATTAATGTCACTGACATTTCTCCATGGCTGGACTTATATTATTGTAGCAGCGGTCGGATTTGTATTTTTTGGTGCAGGCGTCGGCTTATTTGCGACACCTGCACTGGACACAGCAATATCCTCGCTTCCTAAAGATAAAACAGGTATTGCATCGGCTATTTTTAAGATGGCATCAACACTTGGTCAAGGATTTGGTATAGCGATTCTCGTCTCTTTGTTTACTATATTTAAAGGACAGATGGGCATTGAATGGGGAGCACTGACGACATTTGGTATTAACTTTGTCATCGTCATACTCGCCGCTTTGTTCGCAAAAGCATTCATACCCAAAAAGCTGTATAAAGATGTGAGTTAAAATAAGTGTCCAGGACATGAAGTCCCGGACACTTATTTTATATACAAAATGAATCTGAACATGAAAACTATTCTCAATTAGAGAGCTGGATTATCAATTAATTGACTTATTTTAAAATAAGTTTTATATTAAATTATAATTATTATAAATAAGAAGTGGTGAAAAGCCGTATGATTAATTATTTGTCAAAAACTCGCCAAGGTCAGTTTTTGGTTATAGGAATATTATTCACGATATTAGGATTTATACTATCGGCAGTCAACGAAAGTTTAAGTCGCTACCCCTTCTATATTGCTATTTTCTTTCTAGGTTTCTTTGCAGCGAAAGAGGCTGTCTCAGAGACAATTCATGATAAATCACCGAATGTTGATTTACTGATGATCCTTGCAGCCATTGGAGCTGTTATCATCAATTATGAATCAGAAGGCGCGGTTCTGCTGTTAATCTTTGCAGCTGCTGAAGTACTTGAGGATTATGCGACGAATAAATCAACAAACGCCATCTCTGAACTGATGTCGCAAGTACCTGATACAGCACATGTATTAAAAAGTAATGGCGAAGTGATAGAAGTACTGACTGAAAACCTGGTTGTCGGTGATATGGTTGTCGTGTCAAAAGGTGAACAAATCCCGATTGACGGCTTTATCGACCGCCCTTCAATGGTCAATGAATCGGCATTGACAGGGGAGGCAGTACCGGTTGAGAAAGAAAAAGGTGATGAAGCCTTTGCCGGCACCATAAATGAAGGCAATGTATTTTATTTAAAGGTTAATAAATTAAGCAGTGAAACGGTATTCTCTAATATTATCCGCATGGTTGATGAAGCACAGGGCAGACCTTCTCGAGTCTCTAAGTTTATCGATCGTATCGAAGCAAAATATGTTATCGGTGTATTAATTGCTGTTCCTGTTTTTATTTTTATTCTCTATAGTTTCAACCATCTGGATTTCAAGGAGGCATTTTATAGAGGAATGGTGCTGCTGACTGTAGCGAGTCCATGTGCACTCGTTGCTTCGGCGACACCTGCGACATTAAGTGCAATCAGTAACGGTGCTAAAAACGGTGTCCTGTTCAAAGGCGGTGCTGCAATGGAAGCTCTTAGCGCAATGGACGTCTTATACAGCGATAAAACAGGAACGCTGACTATCGGCGAATTTAAAGTGACGGACTATGAAATCGATGAAGCAAACTTAAAAGAAGTCGTCTATATGGAACAGCAGTCGAGCCATCCGATTGCACGAGCAATGGTCGCTGCCTTCAAGAATATCAATCTAGACTCAGTGAGAGAAGAACCTGTGGAAGAAGCGGCAGGTGCAGGACTGGTAAAAGGAGATATCAGAGTCGGTAAACCTTCTGCATTTGAGAAGTTTGAAGACCCTCATCATTATCAGGATAAAGCAGGAGAAAGTTATACGACGATACTAGTCAGTAAAGGAGAAACTATCGTCGGCTATTTCTCACTGTCAGACCAGATAAGAGAAGAATCAGCAGTAGCTGTCAAAGGTTTCCGTGACCAGAATATCGATGTCACGCTGCTCACCGGTGATAACAAAATAGTAGCGAAGAAAGTTGCGGAAGAAGTCGGTGTTAATCATTACATTGCGTCATGTCTGCCGGAAGATAAAATCAAATACGTTACAGACAGTCAGAACAATAACAAAGTCGTCGGGATGATTGGTGACGGCATTAACGATGCGCCGGCACTAGCAAGTGCTGATATCGGTATCGCTATGGGAAACGGTTCGTCCGTCGCAATGGAATCAGCAGATGTCGTCATCGTCAAAAGTGACTTGTCTAAACTGCTGCATAGTTTTAATCTTAGTAAGAAACTAAGTCGCACAATCCAGATGAACGTCGTCTTCTCTATCTCAGTCATCGTTATCCTTGTTATCCTTAATATATTCGGCTTGCTAAGCTTACCGACAGCGGTCTTGTTCCATGAAGGGTCGACCATACTAGTGATATTAAATGGCTTGCTGCTGTTGAGGCATCAAAGATTAGAACAAGCAGGTTGAAGAATAAAATAATGTCCCTAAGTTGCTTTGTTTCAAGCAATATAGGGACATTATTTTTTGTATTAGTTATTTATCATTTAGCTAGAGGTGAGATGATGAATAATTCTTTCAAAAATAAAAACTTTCTTCTATATATGATTGGTGGCAGTGTTTCTACTGCGGGAACTGTATTGACTGACTTCGGTATTATTTTTCTGGCATATAATATGACGAAGTCAGGTCAGTTAACATCTTATATCGGAGCGGTAGAAACAATGCCTTATATCTTTTTTGGTTTAATCGGCGGAGTAGTTGCAGACTGGTATATTAAACGACATTTACTAATCGTCATGCAGTTAATCAGAATTCCTTTATTAGTGTTATTGATCGTGTTCTATTATTTGCATCAAATCAATCTGATGAGTTTAATAGCTATTGTTATACTGCTGAGTATGACAGGCTGTTTCTTTAATCCGGCTCATCGTGCATTACTTCCTAAAATAGTCATTGAAGAAGAACGTGTTACTGCTAATTCTTATTATGATATCGCGATTAGAGCGACGACCATTGTAGGAATGTTTATAAGTGGCATCATACTGCTTTTTGCTGATATCGGTATTTTCTTTATCATTGATTTAGTGACTTACATCATCAGTCTGATATGTCTTCTATTATTAAACGTCAATGAAACTAAAACGAACATATCGAAGAGTATTAAAAAGGTAAAAGACGATCTTTTAGAGTTTTACAGCTATTTAAAAACTCAACTAATTATCAAGCAGTTATTCTCTGTGACATTTCTCATAGTTTTTTTAAATACATGGATCTTTGATATAGGATTTTTACTGCTGCTTAAAGAAAGTTCAGATCACGTGCAATCGGACTATGCGTTCTACAAAGGACTCTACAGCATTTTTGGGATAGTTGTAAATTTATTCATTCCATTATTATTTAAGAAACAATCTATTGAAACATACTTAATCGGTACACTTGTCTGGGGAGCAGGATTCCTGCTGATGAGTGTATGGCATGATCCAGTAGGTATTATCATCTCTTTATTTATTATCAGTGCTGGATTAATTTTATCCAGTATGACACGTGCTTACTTAATACAGTCAGAAGTTTCAGAACCCATGCACGCTAGAGCGTTCAGTTTTAATGCAGTGCTGTTATATATTGCTAACACCATTTCTTATATAGTATTCGGCTTTTTGTATAACTATGTTTCTATCTCTATCATTTATTTAGCATGTTCGTTACTAATGATTATAACGGCTGTACTTTTCTTTGAATTGTTTCGGCGACAAAAACGTCAACTGCTTAAACCATGAACTGAACTGTTTGTAAGAACTGAACCCGGTAGAGTAGGCGATTTCTGTAAAAGTTAGTTCTGTTTCTCTTAGGAGTGCAATGCTTCTTTCAATTCGCTTATGATTTAAATATTCGATTGGAGACATATTAAAACACTGATTGAACTTTTTAATTAAATGGTACTTACTATAACCAAGAGCGTGTGCTAAATCTTCAAGAGACCATTGTTCGGTGTAGTTTGATGCAATAAATTCAGAAAAATATTTTGTTTCTTTATTATTAAAGGTATCAGTGGTAATGATATTATCAATGATTAATCGAGTGATAAATGAATCAAGATATGTCTGCTTTAAGTTCAGGTCGATATCCTGATTCATTAAATGGACAAGTCGTTGAATATTGGTATATTTTTCATTTGAATGTTCAACCGGCAGATAAAACATAGATGGGAAACTACTTAAATCACTAGCGATTGATTGAACAAGATGCGGCTTGATTTCAATGAGGATTTTTTCGTCATTGATTAGTAGCTGCTGATGATTCGTATTAGGAGACAGGGTCAGAAATTTATCTCGGCCAAAAATAATTTCATCATTTTCTACTTTATATAAGTTATGGTGAGAACAATTAATGATTATTTTAAAAACATCATCATTTCTTTGGAATGACTCGTTTAATCGATTCTTTCTCGACAAATACAATCCTTGTGAACTTGAAATAATCATAAGGCTACCTCCTGTAGGATTAATGTTATTTTAACCGAAATAGAAACAAATTTCATAACATCTATGATATATGACGCGAACTTCAACACGAAACACCTTAATAATCAGGAAAAAGTATTTCTCTTAGTTGAGGAGTACTTTTTTTAGATGTTAGGGTATATGGTAGAAAATGCTTTTAAAGGAGAGTGTAATATGGCTAAAAGAAAGTTTTTATATAGTTCTTTTCTCTGTCTGCTTCCTTTGACATTAGCCTCCTGCAGTAGCGAAGATGATGGAAAGACCACTGTTGAATTCATGCATTCTTCTATTGAACAGGATCGCCTGAAAGTCATCAATGAATTAGTTGCTGACTTTGAAAAGGAACATCCTGATATTAAGATAGATCAAATTCCCGTTGAAGAGGATGCCTATAATACGAAGGTCGTGACATTAGCACGTGCAAATAAATTACCAAGTGTGATAGAAGCAAGTCAGGATTTCGCCAAAGTGATGGATAAGGATGAGTTGATTGACAAGCAGGCCATCACTGAAGTCATGAATTCGGCGGATGAAGAGGATTATTATGAAGGAGCTAAAAGACTGGTTAAGTCTGAAGATGGGCATCATTACATCTCTGCACCGATTAGCGGCTGGGTACAGGGTATCTGGTATCACAAGAATCAGTTGAAAGAAGCAGGATTCAGCGAACCAAATGACTGGAATGATGTTATGAAGATTGCAAAGCACTTTAATCATCCGAAACAGAAGGAATATGGTATTGCGATGCCAACTGCAGACAGCACAATGTCAGAGCAGGCATTTTCTCAGTTTGCGTTATCAAATAAGGCAAATGTTCTTAACAAGAAGGGACAAGTAACGATTGATACAGCTGAAATGACAGAGGCACTTGAATACTATAAGCAGTTGTCAGCATATACGATGCCCGGCTCAAATGATGTCACCGAAATACAGGATGCTTTCATGAATGGTTCTGCGCCTATGGCAATTTACTCAACTTATATTCTTCCAACTGTCTACGAAGCAAAGAAATCAAAGGACATCGGATTTGCAATTCCTACTCACAAGTCAGAAGCGGTATATGGTACAGTATCCGGTTTGACTATTTCTTCAGGTCTGCCAAAAAAACAGGAAGAAGCATCTAAGGCGTTTGTGAAATTCTTGTCGGAAACAGACAATATGGAAAAATGGGTGCTGATGTCACCAGGCGGTGCTCAGCCAGTCAATAAGAAAGTAGTGGAAAGTAAAACCTATCAATCCAATAAAGTAGTAGGGTCATTTGGTAATCTATCTGAAGAAATTGCGCAGTCATTTGACAAGCTGCAGGTATTCGGTCTGGTAGGTAATAAAAACTATACGAAGATGGGTGACATTACAAGTTCAGGGGCTATTTCAAAAGCAGTGAACGACGTTACAGTAGGCGATCAATCACCTGAAACTGCACTAAAGAAAGCCCAACAATCTCTTGAAAAGTAGGTGACCTTAATGAAGCGGTCGATTAAAAATTCCGAAGCAACGCTTGCTATGGCGTTACTTGCACCGAGTTTAATTTTGTTAATTGTGCTCGTATTCTACCCAATGTTGTCCAACATTCAAATTAGTTTTTTAGATGTTCCTTTGAACGCGCGCTTAAAATCACAGTTTATCGGTTTGAAGAATTACGTAGATGTATTAAAGGATCCATCATTCTACGTCTCGCTTGGATTGACCATCGCTTATACAGCACTTGTAGTCATCGGAAGTACGTTTTTAGGATTAGTGGTAGCTTTAGTTTTTAACCGGGATTTTAAGTTCAGAGGAACAGCACGTTCGCTGATCACTCTGAGTTATGTGACGCCTTCCATTTCTCTGATTTTTGCATGGAAGTACATGTTCAATAATGGTTACGGCATTGTTAATGATTTGCTAGTAGATAAACTTCATCTACTTGATAAAGCTCCTCTTTGGTTTGATAAACCTGTATCAAGTTTTATACTTGTTGTGCTGTTTGCCATTTGGCGTTATTATCCGTATGCATTCATTTCTCTGCTCGCTATATTACAGACGGTCGATAAAAATTTATATGAAGCTGCTGATATGGATGGTGCAAACGGCTGGCAGAAATTTAAAAATGTGACGCTGCCGTCAATCATGCCTGTGCTCGCTACAGTTGTAGTATTAAGATCTATCTGGATGTTTTACATGTTTACAGATGTCTATCTACTTACAAATAAAGTTGATATATTAGGAATCTATCTCTATAAGACTGCCTTTGCCTTTAATGATCTAGGAAAAGCATCAGCTATTTCAGTCATATTGTTCTTGATTATTGCACTTGTCATATTTATCACTAGAAAGCGGGTGAATTTAAATAATGGCTAAAAATAAGAAGGTTAAAAACATACTGACTTATATTTTCGTTATTGGGATCCTTGCTATTAATTTATTTCCTTTCTGGATCATGCTGATGACTTCGTTTAAAAGTAGGCGCGAGGCCATCTCAACATCGCCAACCGTTATCCCTCGCCAATTCACAGTACAGCATTATGTAGATATTTTTAATCCCGATGTCTTTCCTTTCGTGGATTATATTAAAAACAGCTTGATTGTTGCGGTCACAGCAGCTTTAATTGCGGTTGCTATTGGGATTTTAGGGTCGTATGCTCTGGCCCGTCTCAACTTTAAAGGAAGAACGAAAATCAATGCGAGTTTTTACACGGTCTATATGTTCTCAGGCATTCTCATTGTAGTGCCTCTCTTTAAAATTATTGCGTCACTTGGAATTTACGACACAAGAACTTCGCTAGTAATCACAATGGTTGTGCAGACGTTGCCGACCGCTATATTTATGCTGAAAAGTTATTTCGAAACGATTCCAAAAGATATTGAGGAAGCAGCGATGATTGATGGTATGAACAGGATGCAGATTATACTCAGGATTATAGTGCCTTTAGCGTTTTCAGGAATTGTCTCAGTCTTTGTGTACTGCTTCATGGTAGCCTGGAATGATTTTCTGTTCGCTTCCATCTTTTTATCATCAACAGAGAAATTTACATTGCCGATTGGTCTGAATTCGTTATTTAGCACTCCGGACTATGTATGGGGTCGTATGATGGCTGCCTCACTGATTACAGCATTACCTGTTGTTGTGATGTATGCATTAACTGAACGATTTATTAAAGGTGGCGCATTAGAAGGTGGCGTCAAGGGCTGATGATTAATGGTTTCTTTGAAGAAATATTATTACGCTTTAAATCACTAAAATAATTGGAAGTGACAATATGAAAATAGCGATAGTAGGGCTCGGTGTAATTGGAGGATCTTTTGCTAAAGCAATACGCCATCATGACAACAAGCATTACATAATGGCGATAGACACAAATGTGGAAACATTGAAGCTGGCTGAAAACCAAGGGTTTATTGACTATGGTGAAACGGTGAATAAAACAGTATTGCAGCAAGCTGATCTTGTTATCTTTGCACTCTATCCTGAAGTGATGAAAGAATATGTCCGGACTCACAAGAACGAGTTTAAGGATGGAGCTATCATTACTGACACAACAGGTGTTAAGCGTACTGTTATCGCATCAATGAGGGATGTCATACCATCGCAAGTGGATTTTATTTTCGGTCATCCGATGGCCGGGCGTGAGAAACGTGGATTTGAATATGCTGATGCGAGCGTATTTGAAGGAGCGAATTATGTGATTACACCGACAGATGCGAACAATCCTCGAAACATAGAATGGTTCAAAGGATTTTTAGCAAACTTAGGATTCAAACGTGTGACAATAACAGATCCTGATACACATGACGAAATGATTGCTCATACAAGTCAGCTGACACACGCTATCGCTGTCGCACTAATCAACAGCGACGACCGTTCCCATGAAACGATACGATTCATCGGGGACAGCTACCGAGATTTAACGCGGATTGCTAACATGAATGAGAAGCTATGGCCGGAACTGTTCATGAACAATAAAGATCATCTCGTCACTTACATGGAACGATTTGAAGAAGCATTCCATGAACTGAAAATAGCGATACAAGAAGATGATGTTGAGAAGATGGAAGCTATCTTCAAGGAATCAACAGCTCGGCGAATCAAACTGCAGGAATCTGATTTAAGGATAAGATAGTAAATTTCTTTTATTCAGTTTTTGATTGTCATTTTTATTTTAATATGTCATACTAATTTTTAAATAGTATAACACATTAAATTTTAGAGGTGATGAGTAGTGACTAAGTATATCTATGCGTTTGAAGAAGGCAGTCAGTCGATGAAAGATCTGTTAGGAGGTAAAGGTGCCAATCTATCAGAGATGATGGGGCTCGGTCTACCGGTACCTAATGGCTTTACAATTACGACTGAAGCGTGTATTGAGTACTTAAATCAAGGAGAGAAGCTGTCAGAAAGCCTGCTTGCTGAACTTGAATCTCAGCTGAAACGCTTATCTGACACGACGGGTAAAGCTTTTTCTTCTGATGACTACTTGCTGCTTGTCTCTGTCCGCAGTGGTGCAAAGATTTCGATGCCTGGGATGATGGATACTATTTTAAATTTGGGCTTGAATGATGAGAACGTTGAGAAGCTTGCTCAAGTCACGAATGATCCTCGCTTTGCCTATGACTGTTATCGTCGTCTGCTGCAGATGTTCGGTCAAGTCGTCTACAACATTCCGATGGCGGCATTTGACGATTATTTTAACGAGTTTAAGAAAGAACATGGTTACGAGAGCGACGCTGATATTTCAGCGGACGACCTGAAGACTATCTGTAAATACTACAAAGATATTTATATGGAAGAAGTGTACAAAGCATTCCCGCAGGATCCGCTTGATCAGCTTCGCGAAGCGATTGAAGCGGTATTTAAATCCTGGAATAACGACCGTGCGCGTGTTTACCGGGAGTTAAACGAGATTCCACATGATATCGGAACAGCTGTCAATGTCCAGGAGATGGTATTCGGGAACAGTGGTGAACGTAGTGGGACAGGTGTTGCATTTACGCGTAACCCATCAACCGGTGAAAACACGTTATATGGTGAATACTTACTGAATGCGCAAGGAGAAGATGTGGTCGCAGGCATTCGTACGCCACAGAAGATTTCAACATTGAATGACCAGATGCCTGCCGTTTATCAGCAGTTTATTGAAGTGACAGAACGTCTTGAGTCGCATTACAAGGATATGCAGGATATTGAATTTACGATTGAAAATGAGAAACTTTACATCCTTCAGACTCGTAACGGTAAGAGGACAGCAAAGGCTGCGATGAAGATAGCGGCAGATATGGTAGGTGACGGCGTACTCACTAAAGAAGAAGCAGTCTCAAAAGTCGAGGTTCGCTCGATTGA
The DNA here is from genome assembly GCF_004359545.1 of Macrococcus lamae. Taxonomy (GTDB): domain Bacteria; phylum Bacillota; class Bacilli; order Staphylococcales; family Staphylococcaceae; genus Macrococcus; species Macrococcus lamae. Next base: position 65,613 of record NZ_SCWB01000012.1, on the reverse strand, counting down.
TCAGCTGCTGCACCCGGCATTCAATCCAGGCGCACTGGCAGAGACAGCAGCCATTTCAACCATTGGTCTGCCGGCAAGTCCAGGGGCTGCAACAGGTAAGGTCGTCTTCTCTGCAGCTGATGCGAAGGAGCAGGCAGCAGCTGGCGAAAAAGTCATATTGATGCGTCCTGAAACGTCGCCGGAAGATATTGAAGGAATGATTGCCGCAGAAGCCATTATTACTACGCACGGTGGCGTGACGTCTCATGCAGCGGTCGTTGCCCGTGGTATGGGTAAATGCTGTGTGACCGGTTGTTCAGACCTCGATATCAGTACGAAGGAAAAACGCGTCACTTATTCCGGAGGCACGTTGTCAGAAGGAGATGTCGTGTCAGTGGATGGTTCGACTGGCTGTGTTTATGTAGGAGAAATTGAGACGGTGAGTGCAGAGCACAGTGCAGAGTTCGAGCAGTTTATGAACTGGGCAGAAGAGGCAAGTCGACTTGACGTCCGTATGAATGCAGAAACAGCAGCAGATATTAAAGTAGGCTATGACTTCGGGGCAAAAGGCATCGGTTTAGTACGAACAGAGCATATGTTTTTCGGTGCCGAACGACTCGTTGAAATGCGTCGCTTCATTCTTTCTTCGACACAGCAGGACCGCCAACGCGCGCTCGATACGATTCTTGGCTACCAGACAGCGGACTTTGAAGCAATCTTCAGATTGTCCGGCGAACGTCCGACGATTGTCCGTCTGCTGGATCCGCCGCTACATGAGTTCCTGCCGCATACTGAAGAGGAAATCAATACAGTTGCAAAGCAGCTGAATATAACTATAGATGCCTTGAACAAACGAATCGAGGAATTACAGGAAGTAAATCCGATGCTCGGTCACCGTGGCTGCCGCCTTGCCATCACTTATCCGGAACTTTACGAAATGCAGGCAGAAGCAATTATTAAAAGCGTGATGCATTTAAAATCTGAAGGCATCGAATGTCATCCGGAAATTATGATTCCACTGGTCGCAACGGTTAAAGAATTTACGGAACTGAAAGCCGTGATTAAAGCGAAAGTTGAAGCACTGGAAGCACAGGAAGGCACATCTGTCAGCTATCTCATTGGAACGATGATTGAAACGCCACGTGCTTGTCTTATTGCTGGACAGCTTGCTGAAGCATGTGATTTCTTCAGCTTTGGAACGAACGATTTAACACAGCTCACATATGGTTTCTCAAGAGATGATGCCGGTAAATTCATCGGTGAATACGTCGACCGTCATATTCTTGAAGTCGATCCGTTTCAAACACTTGACGTTGATGGTATTGGGCAGCTGATCAAGATGACTGTAGAACAGGCAAAAGCGGTAAAGCCGGACATCAAAATCGGTGTGTGTGGAGAGTTGGGCGGCGACGCAAAATCCATTCAATTCTTCAATCAGCTGGCGATTGATTACGTATCATGTTCACCATTCCGTGTACCAGGTGCTATGCTTGCAGCGGCACAGAGTCAGGTGACAGATGAGTAGGAGGACTGAAGTTGAACGATAATGACTTAAAAATCTTTGTTATCTCTGATTCCATCGGTGAAACGGCTCAGCGTATGATTCACGCCACATTGACGCAGTTTCCTGCACTAGACTCAGCGACCATCAAGAAATTTCCTTTCATTAAAGACCAGGAACAGTTCATGAATATACTGACGCTTGCTAAAGATAATCATGCGATTATTGTGACGACACTCGTCAATCAGGAGCTCAATCAGATAGGTTTAAACTTCGCTGCTGAACATGGTGTCCCTTATGTGGATTATATGTCCGGTCTCATTCAGATTATTCAGCGTGAGACATCGATTGAGCCGTTAATGGAAAGTGGTGCCCTCAGAAAACTTAATAGCCAGTATTTCAAGCGTATCGAAGCGATGGAATACTCAGTGAAGTATGACGACGGTAAGAACTTCACTGATTTAAGTGAAGCAGATGCGGTTATTGTCGGGGTATCAAGAACATCGAAGACACCGCTCAGCATGTATCTGGCGAACAAAGGCTATAAGATTGCGAACATTCCACTTGTTCCTGAAGTACCGCTTCCAGATGCCTTGTTCAAGCAGAAAAATCTGAAAGTCTTCGGACTGACAGCGGGACCGAACTACATCATGAACATCCGTACAGAACGGGTGAAAGTGCTTGGTCTGCAAGGACCTGCTGACTACAATAACTTGAAGCGCATCAAAGAAGAATTGATCTACGCAGAAGAAGTCTTTGAGAGGCTGAATGCGACTGTTATCAATACCGAGTATAAATCAATTGAAGAATCAGCATTTTATATTGAGAAACATTTGAATCGTCATTGACAAGAACTGCTCTCAACTGAGAGTAGTTTTTTATATAGTTTAAAATACATGATGTTATTAATTGTACTGTTAATGACTATTCAGTATAGTATGATAAAAACAATGATTGATAAAGTACAGAAGGAGCACACCTTATGACAATCTTTGAAACTGAACGGTTGATGATTAGAAGACCTGTCAGTAGTGATTTTGATAATTTTATTACTATACGTAACAGCGAGCCATTTCTTAACTATAATCCAATGCCTGAATTAACAGAAGATGCAGCAAGAGAAGAACTGGAGCACTTAATTAAAGAAGAAACGATGTACGCGATTTGTTTGAAAGACGATACGATGATAGGAATGATGGACGCATTTCATGATTCTCTTAGGTATAACGTTAATAGTCAAATGATTTCCTATAATATGAATGAAGCGTTCACAGGGAAAGGGTATATGCAGGAAGCGCTGGTGGGTCTGATTTCACACCTCTTTGAGAATGGTACTGACATTATTTCAGCAAGGGTTTTTAAAGGGAATGTTGCCTCAAAGCACCTTCTTGAGAAAGTTGGATTCATTCATGAAGGCACACTGCGGCACTGTGTGAAAGGCAATCATGATATCATTCATGACGACTGGATTTTTTCGCTGATGAAAGAAGACTGGACCATTTCCGATGACCATTCATCTCTATTAAAGGAGCAGCAACATGAAATTAGTTAAATATGATGAAACGATGATCGATCAACTCAATCAGTATGAACTGACTGAAGCGCAGCTGAAATTCGTTAAATCGCCCGCTGTCAAAATGAAGGAAGCAGAGACCGAGACTTCGATGCAGCTTGTTTTAGGATTGAATGAAAACGAAGAAGCAGTTGTCTTCTTTGTGCTGGATACCGATAGTGAATTCCGACAGAGCTTCGAAGTTGAGCCTTATATTTATGTCAGCTCATTCTCGACAGATCACCGTCATTTAAGGAAAGGTTACGCAACAGCTGCATTACAGGCACTGCCTGGGTTTGTGAACACTTATTATCCTGACGTTGAATGGATCACATTGATTGTTGATGAACCAAACGCTAAAGCAAAGGACATGTACATTAAGCAAGGCTTTGAACTGGGTCTACCCATCCATGGTCCACGTCATCCGGGATTCATAATGAAAAAGCAGATTAAATAAGTAAAATCCTCTTCTATCAGTCATGTTCAAGTGCCTGATTGAAGAGGATTTTTTAACGAGTTTTTATAAATCAGCAATGAATGCCTTGATGTCTTCTTCACGAGTTGACCAGCTGGTACATATTCTAACAACTTTATTGCCGTCTCCTGCGTCTTCCCACGTATAGAACGAATATTTTTCGTTCAATGTTTTGATTTTATCCTCAGGAAGTATCGGGAAGATTTGATTCGTCGGCGACTCATATTTGAGTGCGATTCCTTTCGCCTTGAAGGCACTAAGTAGCAATTCAGCCATCTGAACGGCATGTTTGGAGATTTCAAAATATAAATCTTCTTCAAACAACACTTTGAACTGCAGGCCGAGGAATCGTCCTTTTGCAAGCATTCCGCCACGCTGTTTCATAATATAGCGGAAATCTTCTTTAATCGTTTCATGACTGATGACAATCGCCTCACCGAACATTGCACCGACTTTTGTGCCGCCGATATAGAAGACGTCGCAGAGATTTGTCAAATCATTCAAGCTCACATCATTGGTTTTAGAGACCATTCCGTAGCCGAGACGGGCACCGTCAATCATAAAGTATAAGTTTCTTGCCTGGCAGACGTCATGGATTGCTTTGATTTCCTGCTTGGAATATAACGTCCCGGATTCTGTCGGCTGTGAAATGTATACGAGTTTCGGCTGCGGGATATGTTCATGGGTTGGATCATCCCAGTGATTTTGCACATAGCTTTCAATCTGTTCAGCGCTGATTTTTCCTTGCGTGTTCGGTAGTTCAAGGACTTTATGACCCGTTGATTCTATCGCTCCGGTTTCATGAACCGCAATATGTCCGGAATCTGCTGCAATGACTGCTTGATGTGGTCTCAGTATAGAAGAAATAATCGTTGTATTCGCCTGCGTGCCGCCGACCATGAAATGCACATCAATATTTTCATTATCACAGTGCCGCTTAATATGATCCGCCGCAATCTTGCAGTAATCATCCATCCCGTAACCCGGCAGCTGCTCAGTATTTGTCTTCATCAGTGCTTCAAGGATTAAAGGATGGGCACCTTCTGTATAGTCGTTATCAAATCTGATCATCGTCATCACTCATTTCACTATTGTTAGTTGCCATTATAATATAAATATCTGACAATTGACTAATGAATGGTATGATGATTTAAAAGATATGGATAAGGAGGGGCATAATGATTGAATTCAGACGTCTGACTAAGGAAGATGAAGCAGCATTTATGAAATACATCAGTGAATGGGAACAACCGGACATGATAGTGCCGAGCGCGACCAATTATTATAAGTTTAACGATTTTGATCGATTTTTGGATGCACTTGATTTTCGGGAAAGCGGTAATGACTGGGTGAAGAATACGACATTATTTCTATTTGTTGATGGTGTAATTGTCGGCGCAGGAAATATCCGGCATACATTGACAGAAGACTTACTGAATACTGGAGGCCATATCGGTTACGGAGTCGGTCAGAGTTTCAGAAAGCAGGGATATGCCACTGAGATTTTGAAGAGATGCCTCGAGTTTTTAAAGCAGCTTAGTGTAGAACGTGCACTTGTCACATGTGATGAAGAAAATATAGGATCAGCCCAAGTGATTCTGAATAACGGTGGTGTTGAAGATCAATCATATCTCCAGGAAAGCGGTGTTAAGAGCAGACGTTTCTGGATAGATATTAAGTGAATGTGGTTTGCCTCTCAAGAAAACAAAAACGTGACAGGCAAACGGATTTGCCTTTCAAGAAAGAAAAAACGTGACAGGCAAACGGATTTGCCTCTCAAGAAAGTAAAAACGTGATAGGCAAATGCACTGCATCCCTATAACAACGATTGACACACCATTATTAGGGAATACATAAAGACCACTATGATAAGAGAGAAGGAACACAAGTGAATAATAAAAATATAATCATCGGTACGGCTGTAGGCATTGCAGCACTGATAGCAACTGTTGGAGTAACAATAGCAAGAAAAAAAGAACCTAAGACAGCTAAAGCATCATACGCTATGTACAATAGAGAGCGTCTCGTCAAAGCGGTCAAAGAACAGCTTGAAGATGTGAATCTTGAACTTGTACGTTCAAAGGCGGATTTTATCATCGACCGTTCTGTTGAAGAAATACAGGAAGCTATCAGAGAAAACGAATTAAACTATGAGATGCTGATGGCATTTTATCTCGACCGTATTTTGACATTCGATCAAAGCGAAAATGGTATTAACGGTATATCAGAAATCAATCCGGAAGCGATGAATCTGGCTCGCAAGTGTGATGCCTCTCCTGTCGTTGAAAAAGGGATTTTATTTGGCATACCTGTTACAGTGAAAGAAAATATTAATACTGACGATATGATTACGAGTGTCGGAACTCATATATTAAGAGAGCATATTCCTACTGAAGATGCTGACGTCGTGAAACGTCTGAAAGAAGCAGGTGCAATCATTCTTGGGAAGACGAATCTGTCAGAACTTGCCAACTATATGGGACCTAAAATGCCGAGTGGCTACAGTTCGAAGCATGGTCAGACATTAAATCCATATAAACCGCTTAAACTTTCACCCCTTGGGTCAAGTTCTGGCGCTGGAACGAGTACGACGGTTAATATCGGCGCACTGGCGCTTGGCACTGAAACGACGGGCTCTATCGTAGCACCGGCAGCTTATACATCTATTGTCGGATTTAAGCCGAGTATCCACCGGACTGAAGGTGAAGGTGTATTTCCGCTTGCCACATCACTTGACGTGGTTGGACCGATGACGAAAAACGTCATTGACGCAGTTTATGGTTATAATGCAATCGTTGCAGACCGATTAAATCGTATCGATCCAGATGATGTGAAAGCGGCAAATCTTGATGGTAAACGCATAGGCGTTGTGCAGGATAATCACGCAATGACACAGCTGGCAATTGAATCACTGAGACAGGCCGGCGCAGAGGTAACAGAGATTGAATTCGATACAGACACTATCGACAACATCATAGTCATCAACGCAGAGTTCAATAAAGATGTGCAGGCTTACGCTAAAAAACACCAGCTGCCGTTCAATACACTTGAAGAACTGATAGAGTATAACAAAGAAGATTTATCTGTAAGAGGTAAGTACGGTCAAGGACATGTTGTTGCAGCTGCTGAAACTGAGCATAACCAGGCAGTCGTTGATGAAATGATTCAAAATGCTTCTGCTCATTACGATGACTTGATTGATAAGTATCAACTGGACAGTATTGCCTACCTCGACTACGCTGGAACACTTGTAACAGCAGTCGCTGGATATCCTGAAATTTCTATTCCATTAGGACTGGATGAAGACGGCGCACCACACGGTCTGACGATTACAGCAGAAATGAATGAGGACGAAAAAGTATTGCAGCTTGGCTATGCGTTTGAACAGCATCATCAAGGCAGATATCGGTTAACAGATGATGAACTGAAAGACCATCTTCAAAACGCCTGATTCATTATTCGTAATTGTCATACTGAAGTTCTCGCTTTCAAACTATAACAAACAATAATCTGGGACGTTACTGTCTCAGATTTTTTTATAACAGTTAAAAAAGGGAGTGACATAATGAACTATAAGCAACTATCGCTATTAAGTGCAGGTGCTATTTATATAATTTATCGCCATTATTACGATTCAAACAAAACTAAGGATGCTCACTTTCAGATAGCCAGCGAACCATGGGACATTGGAACAGGAGTTAAAGGCTATCACTGGAAGGCGCCGAAAGAAAAGGCAGTTATATTGCTGCAGCATGGCTGGGGTGATTATGCAAAGCGATTTGTAGATCAGAATAATCAGCTGATTCCACATCTTCTTGAAATAGGTATTTCTGTCTATGCATTTGATATGCGAGGAAGCGGTGATTCCCCGGGAAATAGAGGGAGCACGGATGCGGCGCAGGCAGTACAGGACTTTAATGAAGCACGACGTCAATTAAAGCAGCAGCCACTACCTATTTTTCTTCTGGGACATTCTTTAGGTGGACTGGTCGCTGTGACCAGTCTGCTTGATAGCCAAGAAAGAGTAGACGGTGTCGTGCTCTTGTCTCCTTCGCTTGAGCATCGCACAAATCCTCTGGCACGTATCATCGTTCATTTTTTCAGAAACACTAAGCCGACAGCAAGTATCCCGGTGTCCACGCAGAGCACTAAAAAACTGACGGCTGAAAAAGACAGCATCGAACAGCTGGACCAGGATACGCAGTTAGTGTCAAGGAACTTACCGTGGATTTCAGCAGACAGCATCATCACAACGTCAAGAGAAAATCTCGCGCGTTATCACGAAATTAAAGTACCGGTTCTACTGCTGCATGGCACAAAAGACCGTTCAGCAAAATACAAAGGCAGCGAAGATTTCATCCAAGCCATCAGTTCACAAGATAAGACAATGCACCTTGTGAAAAGAGGACGACATCTGCTACTGGATGACAAAAAGCAGGATCAAATATTGAAGGCAATTCTATTATGGTTAGGAGACCATATCGAAAGGGAATCATAATGATGACGACAGACGAACTCTATCAACTGCTCTATCACCATATGGGTCCGCAAGGCTGGTGGCCGGCTGACAATGACATTGAAATGATGATCGGTGCTATATTAGTGCAGAATACCAACTGGAATAATGTTGTAAGATCACTCGATAACATAAAGAAAGCAACAGCATTCAAACATGAAGCACTCGCTAAGTTATCAGCTGACGAAGTAGAAACATTAATACGACCGAGCGGTTATCATAAAAGTAAGGCGAAAGCCATCGCAACTGTACTTGCCTGGCTTGGATTACATGATTTTAACTACGACATGATTTCTGAAAAGTTCGGTCCGGATTTGAGAGCCGAGCTGTTAAAACTTCATGGCATCGGACCCGAAACAGCAGACGTTCTGCTCGTCTATCTATTCGGCAGAATCGAATTTATTCCTGACAGCTATACACGGAGATTATACAGAAATCTCGGCTACAGCAATACGGAGAATTATAATAAGTTCAAGAAAGAAATCGCACTGCCGGACCATTTTACTAACGAAGACGCCAAAGAATTCCACGGCTTACTTGATGAGTTCGGTAAGACATACTTATCCAGCAGAAAAGAAAGCAGTCATCATTTTCTCAGCCCATATTTTGTGCCTATACAATCAAAATAAATATCGGTATAATGAGAAAAATTTATTGTTTCAGCAGGAGGAGAACACATGACTATTTTTAAACTGGCTGTTGATGACCATATTACGTTAGTTCAACCGGAACTTTTTCTGGCAGAAGACTTATTCAATGTTCTGGATAATAACCGAGAACATTTACGAGAGTTTCTCGATTTCGTCGATATGACAAAAGAAGTCTCAGATGAACGACTGTACATCAAAATGATGCTTGAAAAACAAGCTGCTGAAACCGGACGATTATTTCTCATCTATTATGATGAACAACTAGTCGGAACAATTGATCTTCATAATATTGACCGGAATAATAAGAAAGCTGAGATTGGCTACTGGCTGGACAAAAACTATAATGGCAGACGAATTACAACGAAATGTGTCACTAAAGTATGTGAGATTGCATTTCAGTACATGAGACTTAACAAACTGACTATAATTGCCGAAGTCGGTAATCAAGGAAGTAATAAAGTCGCACTGAATGCTGGGTTCACAATTGTCGGTACTGACAAAGACGATGTTTATAGAAATGATCAGTTCTGTGATATGAACCGTTACGCTTTATTGAAAAAGGATTTTAAGGTGAAAGCTAATTGATTTTATACTAATAATGAGGTGATAGAATGATTCAAAGTTTACATCAAGTAATGCTATATGTAGAAAATCTGGAACAGTCAGTAGCATTCTGGCAAGAGCAATTAGGGTTTAAGATAGTCAACCAGCAAGAGCTGCCAGAAGGGTATCAATCTTTCGAAATGGCTCCTGCTACAATAAATGCTGACCAGACATCAATTGTGTTGTTTGACAAAGCGTTCATTAAGAAATTCAGTCCTGAAGTCAGTCTTGAAACACCATCTTTAATGTTTAAGACGGCGGACGTGGATGCTCTTTATAATGATTTGAAAGCAAAAGGAGTGACTGTGGGTGAGAAACTGGAAATGCCAGGCATGAAAGTTTTTAATTTTGCGGACACTGAAGGCAATTACTTCGCAGTGAGTGAGTTAAATTAAAATCAAACGTTGATAAAAGGGTGATGAAGATGACAGTAGCTTTAAGAAAATTAACCGTCGACGATGCAGCAGCACTTCAAACGATTAGTATTACAACATATCGTGAGACGTTTGACGTGCATAATTCAGAAGAGAATATGACTGCTTATCTGAAATCTGCCTACAACCTTGATAAATTGACTCGAGAGCTTCAGAACCCTGACTCTGAGTTTTACTTTGTTTATAAAGACGCGCAGCTTGCAGGCTATTTAAAGGTAAACATTAACGATGCACAGACAGAGACGCTGGGCGATGATGCGCTTGAAATCGAGCGCATTTACTTAAAGAAAGAATTTCATCGTAACGGACTCGGCAGATACTTATTCGATAAATCGGTAGAACTTGCGCTTTATCATCACAAACAAAAAATCTGGCTCGGCGTCTGGGAACATAATGATAATGCAATCGCTTTTTATGAAAGAATGGGATTTGTGAGACAAGGTGCTCATTCATTCTTCATGGGAGATGATGAGCAGATTGATGTGATCATGGTAAAACCACTTGAGTCATAAAAACAACCGATTAAATTAAATATGACAGTGAAGTGAACTTGTTATGAAAAACATGACATTTAATAGCGAAACTAAATGTAGAATGTTTATAAATAAATAGAGAAGGTAAGAGATAAAGGTACGACTAATCCAAACTAGGAGGATACTTTATGTTCTTACATGATAAACATTTACAGTTCGAAGCGAAACCGGTGAAACCAGATCCGTTGATGGCGAAGAAGGTCCAAGAATTGATTGGTGGACAGTTCGGTGAGATGAGTGTGGCGATGCAGTATTTGTTCCAAGGCTGGGGTGTAAGAAAAGGTAACGAAAAATATAAAGATTTACTATTAGATATCGGTACTGAAGAATTAGGACATATTGAAATGCTTGCAACGATGGTCGGCCGATTACTTGAAGGCACAGATATTAAACATCAGGAAGCAGCAGCGAAGGATCCTGTTGTAGGCTCAATTCTAGCGGGAATGAATCCGCAGCATGCGATTGTCTCAGGACTTAATGCACGTCCAGCTGACAGTGTCGGCAATCCATGGATGGGCAGCTATATTATTTCAAGCGGTAATCTACTTGCCGACTTCCGTGCTAACTTGAATGCTGAGTCACAAGGACGTATCCAGGCAGTCCGCATTTATGAGATGGCAGATGATCCAGGTCTGAAAGATATGCTTGCAGTACTTATTGCGCGTGATTCTTTCCACCAGAACTTATGGATGCAGGCAATCGCTGAACTGGAAGCAGCAGAAGGCAAGATTGTTCCGTCAACTTTCGATCGCTCACAGGAGCGTACAGATATTGCTTTCTCTTTATTTAATCATTCAGCAAGTTCTGAAGAAAGCAGTCTTGGCTCTTGGGCAGAAGGAACGACGCCTGCAGGAGATGGTGAGTTCAAGTATGTAGAAAAAATTCCGTTCGAAGGCGAGATTCCGAAACTCGAGAATCCACCAAAATCACTGCATAATACATTACCAGAGAAAGATCTGAAAAAATAATTAAAGTAAAAAGCTCTTCTGACAAGTAGTAGTCAGGAGAGTTTTTTACTGTTCGCTTTATTGAGTGAAGAATATATGACAATGCTGAAAATAATTAGGATACCGATGAACTGCATGATACCAAATGAAGCATTCAACCAGATTACGCTTAGTATCACAGCGGTCAGCGGCTCGAGACAGCCGAGTAATGCAACAATTTCTGCCTGGATATAGTTGACACTTTCTAAATACAGCCAGAATGCAAGCATCGTTCCGACAATGACGGAAATTGAGAGCAGGAGCAATCCACGGCCACCAAGTGCAGTAAAATTGAATGACCAGCTGAAATCAAGGATAAACATGAAGAAGCCTCCGATCAGCATCGCCCATCCGACAATCACAAGAGACGGTGCATGTTTAAAGAGATTGCCGGCATACATAATATAAAAAGCGGCAGCGGTAGCACTGAGCAGCCCCCATATGACAGCAGGAGGTGCGACTTCGAAGGATTGCCGGCTGCCGTTTGTCAGTAATAAAAAAGTACCGAACATCGAGATCGCTACAATGGTTAAATCCTGCAGACGAAACGGTTTCTTCCGGCTTATAACGTAAAATATGAGAATGACCACAGGAGATAAATATTGAAGAAGAGTTGCAACTGCTGCATTACCTGTTTGAATGGATGCCATATAAGTGTACTGGACAGCGAGCATACCAAAGACAGAGTAGACCAGCATCTGAAGTGCTGTCCATTTATTTTTGAAAGGAGCAGTGACCGGTTGTTTTCTGATCAGCGCAAGCAGCAGCAGCAACAGTCCACTGACGATGAGACGAAATTTGACATAGTCATTGACGTCCAATCCATAGTCTTTGAATAACACTTCGGCAACAGTACCACCTATCCCCCAGAATACAGTACCGCAAATAATAAGAACAATCCCTTTTAACTGGTTACTCATAACTGATCCTCCAATAATTTCATTAATTCCATCATAAATAAAATAACAGCAAATAGAAATAAAATTCTTTAGCTAATTCAATATTGATGAATATGTATTCACAAATTATAATAAAGATAACTTTGAGGAGGCGTGTCGATGAAAAAGATAGTTAGCTTATTGATAATGATAGCCATGCTATGTGCTTGTAGTAACGCAGAAGCAGGAGATGCAGATGCACTGTGGGATTTGAAAACTGCCCATACCGGTGACAATAATGCAGTGATACACATTCTCGAAGAAGCGGGAGCGAAGCAATACGGAGATTATACGATAGAACTACAGACGACAACGGAACCCTATGGACTCATCATTGATTACAAATCAGTCAATGACCAAGCATCAAAGAAAGCTTTGGAAAAAGTGAGCGGGCTGGCAGTCGGTTTAATCGACAATCTCGGTTATGTCGATGTAAAAACACCTGATAAAACCTATCATTTTACCGAAAAGAAATTGAATAAAGATTTCAATATCAATGTTAAACAGATGAGCAAGGATAAAGAAAAACTTAAACGTTTCCTTGAGAAGCAGAGTAAGGTTAATCAATAGTAAATAAGGCATGACATTTGTCGTGTCTTATTTTTATGCATTACAATCTACCACATAGTAAGTCTACATGACCGCTTAGTCCTAAAGTATATAATTACTCCCTCGTTTCTGATTTAATAAGGTTAAGAACATATTCAGGAGGGATTCGATGTCAGTACTAAACGGTAGATACACGAGCAGAAAGCAGGAAAGTGTAACAGTATTTCTCATTGGTATGAGAATTAATCGAGTGAGGGCAGTACATAGATGGCTGCCTGTTTTAACAGCCATGTACCCGATGATGCGCGAACTGGAATCTCATAAAGAACTTGGCTGCTTGTCCATGGAAAGTTTCTTTAGACTCAGGACGACATTACTTGTCCAGTACTGGGAGACGCCTGACGACTTAATGGTTTATGCAAAGGGACCCAAACATCTGAAAGCCTGGAAGACATTTCATCAGAGGTTGAAGAATAATGATGCAGTGGGTTTCTATCATGAAACATATGTCATTAAAGACGGAGCATTTGAAAATGTGTATATCAATATGCCAACGATGGGGATAGGTCAAGCTCTTGGTGTCGAGCAAATTATTAGAGGGACACAATCAGCATCTGATCGATTAAAACGATAAACGAGGTGACGTCATGAGATTAGAACTGAATATAAATCCTGAGATTAAGGAGGAAACGATTACGATTCATACGCGTGCATTGACGCCTGAACTTAGTCTGATAATCAGGCAGCTGGAGGACATGATATCAGTCAAAAAATTATACGGCAGAGACGGAGAAGACGTCTATCCGATTAATGTCAGTCACGTCACTCAGTTTATTGTGGAAAATAAAGTAGTATATGCGCTCCTCACAAATGACAGGAAATTAAGACTGGAGCAGCGATTATATCAAATTGAAGAAATGATGGATCACCGGTTTGTCAGAATTTCAAAATCAGAAATCATCAATATTGAGTTCATCGATTATCTTCATGTCAACTCCAATGGGATGATAGAAATTTTTATGAAGCAGGGAGAACATACTTATTCATCACGCCATTATTTAAAGGCGATAAAGGAGCGATTAGAAATATGAAAAGATTAATATACGGAATAGTGACAGGACAGTTTGTCGGCAACTTGATGTCTATTATATTTTCAAGCTTTGCGCCGGACGGTGAATATTACCCGATGGCACCTGATTCCTTTATGGGCAGTTATTATTATGAGCACTTTACAGAGCTTCAGGTGATGTATGTCGCATTTGTCATCTGGAGTCTGATCGGTATACTCTTTCAATATGCTGACTTGATCTTTAAACAGCGAGATTGGAGTATTACGAGGATGACGATTACACACTTCTTAACAATTATCATTTTCTTTTTTCCACTGGCGATACTTGCCGGCTGGTTCCCTCTGAAGTTTGGAGCGATTATGAGTTTTTTCATTATCTTCATTATCGTATACTTTATTATCTGGTACGTGCAAAAATTATATAATAAAAAATATGTTGATGATATCAACCATCATTTAAAAATACGTTAAAAAGCATCGGACAACGGTCCGATGCTTTTTAGTGTAAAAATCTGATGGAGAACGGTGGAAGGTAGAACTCACCATTGAACGCTTTGACTGCTCCGACAATAGTGAAGACAAAAGCAAGTATACTAATGATAGGTAATATGATTAAACCAATTAATACAAAACACAGAATACCTGCGATGAATCCCCATATGCTATATGAAATCAGGAAGTTCAGATAATCCTTACCGATGATATCGATAAACGGTGACTGTTCACGTTTCAATAACCAGATAAGCAGGGGAGCTACGACTGGCGCAAAGAAACTGGAAGCATAGATAAGCATGCCGAGCATGCGGTCCTCGGCGGAAAAGGATTCTATTTCATTATATTCATTCATTAATAGTCCTCCTGAATAACGATTAATTAACTTCATCATACTAAAAGAGACTAGCCAAGTCTAATTTTAGAAGACTTTGACAAGAATGACACCGAGAACCATCAACAAAATACCGAGCAGTTGAATGCCTGTGACAGGCGTCTGCTTAGCTCCAAGTAAACCGAAGCGGTCAATCAGGACGCTGCAGAGAATTTGTCCGAACAGACCGATTACAACAGCTAGACCAGTTCCGATGATTGGTACTAAAGCTGCCATACCAAGCACAAACATGGCACCTATAAGACCGCCTGTCATGATCCACCACGGACGACCACTGCCGAAAGCAAGCCGGATATTCGTAACATTTCTTAAGGCGAACGTAATAATTAATAATAACAGCGTCATGCCGACAATGAATGATATGAAAGCAGCGTGAATCGGTGAATGAAGAATGATGCCGAGATGACCGTTAATCGCAGACTGGGTCGCCATCAGCATGCCGGCAAAGATACCGAATAATTGATAAGGCAATTTGACGCCTGATGTTTCAACAGACGGTCGCTTGTTTCTTTTGTTTAGCATCTCTGGAAGAACGACAATGCAGATCAGACCACTGATCAGAATTAATATACCGACACCACGGAGCAACGTGAACGGTTGCTGCGGTGCATTGAATAAGCCGAACGTATCAATCAGCATGCTCGCAATAATCTGACCCATCAGCGGCAGCAGCACAGTCTGCACCCCTCCGAGTTTTGGGAACAGCAGAATATTACCGGTCAGTCCAATAACACCGAGCATACCGCCGGTCCTACCCAGACAGGGGCGGTAGAAAATAATTCTGCGTTAAATAATAAAGTGTGTTTTGTCAGCAATGTCATGACAGCGAGCAGCAAAGTACCCACGCTGAATGAAATAAAAGAAGCGACAAATGGGGACAGCACATAACTCCGAAGCCGAGAATTAACAGCAGTCTGCACCGGAACACCGATGCCTATCAGTAATGCGAATAAAAAGTAAATCAAAATCAATCTCTCCTGACGATTAAAAGTTAAAAATGCTGCTCAAACATAATAGTATTGCCGTCTGGATCTTCTATAACAAAGTGAGCGGGACCTTGACTATCATATTCAAATGATTTCACAGGTTCGATGCCATTTGCGCGCAAGTCAGACTCAATCTCACGAATATCAGGGGCATCCGCATCTTCTTTGAAATTTGAATGCCACTTCGGATTGAACGTCAACAAATGACTGTCAAACATTCCTTGGAATAACCCGATTGTACAATCTCCATTTCTAATCACACACCACTTCTGGTCGAGATTACCCATAATTTGCTTGAACCCAAGCTTGTTATAAAATTCAAGAGAAGCATAAATATCTTTGACTTCTAAACTCAATGAAAAATGACCTAAATTCATAACTCCATCTCCTTGATAAATAGATACTTTAATTAAAACATACATGGATATGGAAATGGAGATATTGCTAAAATAGGTAACATTTAATTTCTTAAAATGATAATAGACTTTGATTTAGATGGTACTTCTATGAAGAGTCTATTGAGAATACAAAATAAAAAGCTCTGTTTTCACAGAACTTAATAAATCTAGATATATTCAAACTTTAATTCTGTATCAGTAGCTTTGGCGACTTCTGCTAATAAAGATATTGTCGGATTCATTTCGCCGTTTTCAATTCTGGCAATTGTAGATTGAGGTTTATTCATCAATTGAGCGAGTTGTCTTTGAGATAAACCTTTCTTTTGTCTAAGTTTCACAAGTTGAACGGCTGTTTCTAACTTAATATCTTCTAATTGGTACATCTCTTTTAAATGAGGATTTTTTTTAATATCCTGTTTCATATAGTCATCAATTCTACTCATTATTATCCACTCCTTTTAATTTATAGGATTGTATAAACTTATTTCTTATTAATTTACCTTTATTAATTTCTTT
Source organism: Macrococcus lamae (assembly GCF_004359545.1). Classification (GTDB taxonomy): domain Bacteria; phylum Bacillota; class Bacilli; order Staphylococcales; family Staphylococcaceae; genus Macrococcus; species Macrococcus lamae. Next base: position 49,042 of record NZ_SCWB01000012.1, on the reverse strand, counting down.
TTGGGGAGTTTTCTGAGTCTTTTTAGTGAATCCGTGTGTGATAACATATTGATCTTTAATTAAATGAAAGTAGATTCCTCGTTGAATATTACTTCCCTGTTTACTTCTTATCTCATATAAGTTTTTATCAAGTTTTGCTACCCATTGATTTTTAATAGCTTCTTGAAGACCATATTTTTCAATTTTACTAATAAGAGTGACAAGAGCAACTCTCTGTTTGTCAGGTAAGCTATCTAACAAATCAAAAAAATATTCATTGCCTCTACTATCTTTAGCATACTGAAATTCAATTTTCTTCATAATGTATGATAGCATATACGCTATCAAATTTCATCTCCTTCAAGTAAAATAAATTATTCTTTTCAAATGGGATAGTTCATCAGACTATTTTAGTATAAATATATAATTAGTTCGTTATATTACTAATTATATATTATAATAACAGTGGTCAACATAAAACGAAATGAGGGATATTCAATGTTCAATGTCATTCCGTACTTCAATTATCAAAACACGTTACAGGCTTTAGAATTTTATGAGACGAAGTTAGGCGCGACAAATGTTCAAAAGGTGATGGGCGATAGCGAAATGTTTAAAGACATGCCAGAGGAATATAAGATGCCTGAAGAGGTAGCAAAAAATTTCGTTATGAATGCTTCTTTTACTTTATTGGATAAGACGTTTATGGCAAGTGATACTTGGGGTAACCGGGACATTAATAACGAAGGTGCGCAGGTTTGTTTTATATTTGACGGTAATGACGAGGAAGCGGTCAATCGGGTCAAAGATTTGTTCCAGAAAGCCGAACTAGCAGGTTGTAAAATTCCGATGCCGCTTGGTCCGACTGAGTGGACAAATCTTTATGGAAGTTTCACTGATCCATTTGGTGTGTCTTGGATGGCCAGTGCTGAGTAGGGAGGACTTCTGATGAAATCGTACTGGTTGAATATTCCTGTCGCAGACATTAAGCGAACGAGAGCTTTCTATAATGGCATCGGTCTGGAATTTCATCAAGGTAACTCTGATGATAATATGACAGGGCTTAAAGTAGGAAGTCAGATGCTGATGTTCTTCAACAAAAGTGTTTTAGAGTCGAGAACAGGCATGTCGTTCACTGATACTGATGATGGCAATGAATTTATTGTATCGTTTGATCTCGAAAGCAATGAAGAAGTCGATCAACTGGCAGTTAATGTGGAGCGTTCTGGTGGTGAAGTACTGGAACAGCCGCGACAGTCACACGGTTACTATGGATTTGCTTTTAAAGACCCTGACGGTCATCTGTTCAATGTTATTGTCATGTAAATTTTCAAGAGGATGCTGATGCGTCCTCTTTTTTTATGTCGTTAGTTCAATTTGGTTGCCTTCCGGATCTTTAACGCAGCTCTCGTAATATCCGTCTCCTGTGGTACGAGGTGGACTGACCAGGGTACAGCCTGACGTCACGAGTTGTTCAGTTAACTCATCGACCGCCTGCTTGCTGCCGAGGCTGACTGCCAGATGCGTCAATCCCAGGTGCCACAATCCTTCATGGTCTTCTCCCATATCAGGGCGTGTCATCAGTTCTAATCTTGCCCCTTCCTTAAATGACAGAAAGTACGTTTCAAGACCAGTCTTCGGATTATAGTATTTGTCATTTGCTGTGGCGTTAAAGTAAGTACAGTAGAAATCCTTCATCAGTTCCAGTTCACAGACATACATCGCAACATGTTCGATTTTCATAGCAGCCTCCAGAATATTTAATTATTGTCTACATTGTACTACATATTTTATCGTGCAATCACGTAATGACAAATGTCATATAACAATGGTGACAGATGTGACTGTGTTTCACGTTAGAAAAGCTGTTTAATGGACCTAAGGAGGAATGAACATGATAAAACTGAATGATGTTTCTAAAGTAATTAAAGGCAGACGAATTTTATCGGAAATTAATCTTGAAATCAATCAAGGTGATGTCGTGGCTCTGGTCGGTCCGAATGGCGCAGGTAAATCAACGTTAATTGATCTGCTGCTGGACAATAAGAAAGTGTCTTCCGGGACGATTGAAGGACAGGAACTGATTAGAAATCATAACCAAACGGGAGTCCTTTACCAGCAAAGTTATTTCACGCCGCATATGCAGACCTATCAGATTATTGAACTGTTCAGAAACTTATATTCAGAACCTTTATCCATTGAAGCAATTAAATCGATGACTTTATTTGATGAGACACTGATGAAGACAGAGGCGGATAAATTATCCGGTGGTCAGAAGCGTATATTGGATGTGGCACTGACATTGATGGGGGATCCTGACTTTATTATCCTGGACGAGGCGACGACCGGGATGGATACGTCGACACGGAAGCGGTTCTACGAGCTGATTCAGCAGTTGAAGTCTGAAGGAAAGACGATTCTCTTTACTTCACATTATATTGAGGAAGTTGAATCACTGGCAGACAGAATCGTACTGCTCCATAAAGGAGAAGTTATTAGAGACAGCACTCCAAGAGCTATCCGCAGTGAAAATATGACAAAGCAAGTCATGCTGCCTGTACACTTCGAATATTTACTGGATGAACTTCGTCCATTCAGTCGTCATATTAAAGTGGATAAACAATATATGACCATCGAAACGTTGCATATTGATCAGCTGATCAATGTGCTGCAGCATCATCAAGTGTCACTTCAAAACATTGAAATCAGCAATGAATCACTGCTGGACAGTATATTTAAAGCCGTAGAGGAGGATTCTCATGAAACAGTTTAAAGCGATGATGAAATACGAGATGATTGATGTGACGAAACGAAAAAGTATTTTCTTTTTCTCTATCCTGCTGCCGGTGATTTTCTTCATTATTTTCTCTTCAATGATGGATATGCCGACAGAGAAGATGCAGAAGTTTTATGTCAGAGACTATATGCTGTCAATGACGACATTCAGTTTAACGAGTTTCGCCTTGTTCACATTTCCTGTTGAAATGATCAATGACAAGAAAGAAGGCTGGAGCCGTGCACTATTCAGAACACCTTTGAATCCACTCATCTATTATTTATGCAAAGTGATTAAAATCATGATCATGTATATGATCTCTATTCTTATCGTATTTTTAGTCGGCAAGTTCTACAAAGGAGTAGACATGACAGTCTCAGAATGGATTATCAGCTATGTCGCACTGTTATTCGGTGGGACGATCTTCCTGACACTTGGTTTACTGCTTGCTCATTTTAAAGATGCGCAGAAAGTATCCATCGTTGCGAACCTTCTTTATCTCGGACTCGCAATGCTCGGTGGTCTGTGGTTTCCGGTTGTTACATTTCCGGCATGGTTGAAACCGATCGCTTATGCCATGCCGACCTATAACTTTAAAAACATCGCTGCAGGTCAGTTTGCTGGTCACTATCCGTACCATTCCATTATTATATTATTACTCTATGGTCTGGCGTTCGTTATGTTAACATTAGTGATAAGAAAACGAACGGAAGTGATTTAATGAATCAACGGTTAGGCGTCCATCTTGCAAATTATGTTTCTGCATTGATTTTCCTGATATATCCTATATCACAAGCTCTTCATCCGACTTATCTTATTGATGGAATCGCAGACTGGACGGCTATCGGATTGTATGTTTTATGTGCGTATTTCTTTCTTGAAAGAAAGAAAAAGTACCAGCTGGCAATGTGGATTTTGTTGATTCTATCGATCAGCTACTTTGTTTATTTCATCGACCCGGGATGCATTTTATTTTATTTCTTTCCGGTTAGTATACTTTCATACAATTTAAATCAGAAAATTATCTCTAAATATGGAGTATTGTTAATCGGCTCATTTATTTTAAACTTTCTGATTATTAAGTTGAATCATCTGACGGTCGGTTATACCTTGCTCCCTTTTATAGTACTGGCTGGTGTGATGCTGCTCTCGAATGACTTTTTTGCGAAACAGAACCGTCTTCAGCAGGAGTTGAATGATAAGGACAGAGAACTTGCAGTGATGGCAGGACAGCTTGAGCGAAACCGGATCTCAGAAGATCTGCATGACTCTCTCGGTCAGTTATTCAGCACGCTGTCCGTTAAATCAGAGCTTGCAGAGAAGTTAGTCGACTATGATGCAGCAATGGCAAAAGTAGAAATAAAGGAAATTAATGACCTTGTAAAGTCATCATTATTTTCCGTCAGATCAATTGTTGATAACATACAGCAGACCACTGTTGCAGAAGAGCTGAAGCAGTCTCAAGCATTACTGAGTGATGCCGGGATTGAGTTTGACTATCACCTCGCATCTATCGATATTAAAGAAGAACGGATGAATGAACTAGTGATGCTGATCCGTGAGCTGACCAACAATGTTATTAAACATAGTAAAGCTGCACATGTTTATTGTGAACTGGCTGAGCAGGACCATTTAATATCGCTTGTCTATAGAGACGATGGTGTTGGATTATCTCATTCATCGATGGCATTAAAGAGTATCAGCCGGAGAGTTCAGCAACTTTACGGCGTTGTTAAGTATAATGACATGGAACCGGGACTTGAAGTTTATATAGAGATGGAGAAGTGATTCTATGAAACTATTATTAGCAGAAGACCAGAGTATGCTGCGTGAAGCGATGGTCAAACTGCTGACGATCAGCGGTAAATTTAAGAGTGTCACCGGAGTGGCGGATGGTCAGGCAGCACTGGATACTTTGGACCAGACATATGATATTGTAGTGCTGGATATTGAGATGCCGAAAGTAACAGGTCTTGACGTACTTCAAGCGATTAAGCATCAACAGCTGCCTTGTAAAGTAGTGATTGTCACGACATTTAAGCGTCCAGGCTACTTTGAGAAGGCATTGAACTTAAACGTAGATGCCTATGTCCTGAAGGAACGTTCAGTTGATGAGCTGATAGAAACCATCGAAAAAGTGATGGCAGGCGGGAAGGAATATAGTCCTGAACTTCTGCCGATGATGCTCACTAAAAACCCTCTGACTGATAAAGAGCAGGAAATTCTACAATTGATCGGTGAAGGGTTATCAAGCAAGGAAATCAGCAGCCAGTTATTTTTAAGCGACGGGACAGTCAGAAATTATACATCTCTTATTATTGAAAAGCTTGGCGCAGAGAACCGGATCAATGCCTGGCGGATGGCAGTGGATTTAGGATTCATTAACAATTAACTATATCTTATGCGGTAAATGACAGACTGCATAAGATAATTTTTTATTTTATATATAGACAGTCATCTATATTTAGTTTATTATATAGACAAATATCTATATAAGGAGCATCACTATGAATTACGAACAAATGGCAGCTTTATTCAAAGTGCTGTCAGACAGAAACAGGCTTGAAATCATCGATTTATTATCATGCGGACCGCTTTGTGCGTGTGATATTCTTGAACATTTCAAAGTTACGCAGCCGACCTTATCTCATCATATGAAGCAGTTGAAGGAAGCAGATCTTGTGACGTCATGGAAAGAGGGTACGAAAGTGATGTATTCGCTGAACAAAGAGAAGACGCCTGCTGTGCTGCAGTTCACTGAGCAATTATTCAATGAAAGTGAACGCTGCGTTTGCGCCGAAATTAACAGTGAAGGGTGCTGTGGATGATGACGTGGATTGCTGTAATGATATTTTTGCTTACCTTAACACTTGTCATCTGGCAGCCTAAAAACTTATCGATTGGCTATTCAGCAATCGGAGGAGCGATTCTTGCACTGCTGTTCGGTGTCGTTGATTTTAATGATGTCCGAGATGTCACCGGCATTGTCTGGAATGCGACATTCACTTTCATCGCTGTCATCTTGATCTCATTGATTCTTGACGAGATCGGCTTCTTTGAATGGGCGGCCCTGCACATGACACGTCTCGCCCGAGGGAATTCACTGCTCATGTTCATCTATGTCTGTCTGCTCGGCGCAGTCGTTGCTGCATTTTTCGCAAACGACGGTGCGGCATTGATTCTGACACCGATTGTTCTGGCGATGGTCCGTCATTTGAAGTTTGACGAGAAGATGGTTTTTCCGTTTATCATTGCCTCAGGATTTATCGCAGATACAACAAGCCTTCCACTCATTGTTAGTAATTTAGTGAATATCGTATCAGCAGATTATTTTGATATCGGCTTCCTGGAATACGCAAAGCATATGTTTCTTCCTAATATTTTCAGTCTGATCGCAAGTATTATTGTACTGTGGCTGTACTTCGGTAAACGAGTACCGAAACACTATGATCCGTCGAAGTTAAAGACACCAGAATCAGCGATCAAAGACAAGAAGTTATTTAAATTATCATGGGTTGTACTCGCTTTATTATTGCTCGGTTATTTAGTCAGTGACATGATACATGTACCGGTTTCACTGATTGCCGGACTGATTGCTCTTGTATTTATGTTAATCGCACGTCGCAGTAAAGCTGTGGAAACAGCAAAAGTCATTAAAGGTGCACCGTGGGCCATCGTCTTCTTCTCAATCGGTATGTATGTTGTCATATACGGTCTGAAGAATGTAGGGTTAACTCACGTCCTTGCATCAGTGATCAACCAGGTTACTGATACGGGCTTATTCGGTACTGTGATGGGTATGGGATTTCTGTCAGCAGTGTTATCTTCCATCATGAACAATATGCCGACAGTACTTATTGACTCTATTGCAATCCATCAATCGCAGGCAACAGGATTACTAAAAGAAGCGCTAGTATACGCCAACGTCATCGGCTGTGACCTTGGACCAAAAATCACGCCTATCGGTTCCCTCGCAACATTGCTCTGGCTTCATGTGCTGCGCGGTAAAGGTGTCAAGATTTCATGGGGGACTTACTTTAAAACGGGTATTGTCATTACGATTCCTGTGCTATTTATGACATTAGTCGGTCTTTACTTATCGATGTTGATATTTAATTAAGAGGAGAATGGTTATGAAAAACAATCAAAAAACGATATACTTTCTTTGTACAGGTAACTCTTGCCGCAGTCAGATTGCAGAAGGATTTGGTAAAAAATATTTACCTGAATGGAATGTACTCTCAGCAGGTATAGAAACACACGGAGTTAATCCGAAAGCAATTGAGGCGATGAAAGAAGTCGGTATCGATATATCGCAGCAGACATCTGATAAGATTGATGCGGAAGTATTAAATAGTGCAGATTTGGTCGTAACGTTATGCGACCACGCGAAAGATGTCTGTCCGGTGACACCGTCCCATGTCAGAACAGAGCACTGGGGCTTTGAGGATCCGGCAGGGCAGGACTGGTCAGTATTCCAGCGCGTCAGGGATGAAATTGGAGAACGCATTAAGCGATTCAGCGAAACAGGAGAATAAGCATTATGACTTAAATGAGGTGTTCCATGAAAATCAGAAGAGCATTACTTCATGATAAAGAACAATTACAACATTTATTCAGAACAGTTATTGATGATACTTTCCGGTTGAATAACTTGAGTGATGAAGAAGACAAAGCAGCAGAATATCAGACTAAAATTCACTATCTGCAGTCAGATTTTGACACGGAAGGTCAGGAAAAGAAGTTTTTTGTAGCAGAACTTGACGAGCGTATTATCGGCTGCATTACTTACGGCAAAGCAAATCAGATGATCAACGAAATAACACACGATGCTTTGAAAGAAACATTCGAGATCGGAACGTTATATGTACATCCTGATTATCAAGGAAATAGAATAGGAAGCCGGCTGATTGACCATGTCCGTGAAGACATGAAGCAGAACGGAATCACTCATTATTGCCTGGATTGCGGGTACAAGACAGCTCAAGTCAAATGGTGCAGGAAATTTGGGGAACCGACCTATAATGCTCAAGATTACTGGGGAAAAAATGATGATCATTTAATATGGGTCAGAGTAATAGATGAGACTTACCTAAAATAAATCTGTCATTAATTGACAGGTTTATTTTTTATAGAACGGGTAAATACGCTACGACAAATTTTTCAGGAGTCTATGCTATGAAACAGGAAAAACAGATTGTCTTCACAGGTATTATCTTTATCGCTATGGCGTATGGCATCTCAAGATTCAGCTATGGTCTGCTGCTGCCTTATTTTAACGAGCCGTTGCAAATGACTAATCAAATTTCAGGGATGGTGTCTTCGATTTCTTATTTGACCTACTGTCTCGGAATCATTTCTGTCTACACTATATTTAAGCAGTTTCAACCGAGAAATGATCTGTTGATTTCAGGGGGACTGACAATAGCGGGGTTGATGATGCTGATGCTGTCCACTCATTATTTACTGTTTGGGGCAGGAGTCATCGTTCTTGGATACTCAGCAGGTGTAGCTACAGCACCGTTCGGCTATATCATCAAAGAGAAAATTACTTACGGTTATCAGGACAGAAGTAACGCCTGGATCAATACAGGAATTGGTCTAGGTCTAATCATTATAGGAATCATTGTCTTTTTATTTAAAGGTTACTGGCGCTACAGTTATTTGACGTTCATTCTATTGAGTTTATTCATCGTGCTCGTCAACTATAAGAAGCTTCCTTATGTAGAAATGAGTCATCTTAATTACAAGCTGGATCTCCATCACATTTTCTACGGCAGAAAACTGATTTTATCAACTATTTTGCTAGGAATCGGTACAGCAGCGTACTGGACTTATTTCCAGTCTTATATTTTTAAGACGGACTATAAGGAATGGACCAGTCTGTTCTGGGTTGTTCTCGGAATCGGTGGCTTGCTCGGCGGCTTTGCGGGAAGAGCACTTGAACGATTCGGAATGACTAAGATCCATATTTTTACGGGGCTGTTACTCGCTATTGCGAATATATCGCTTATACTAAGCGAAAATGTCTTGTTATTGGCTATATCAACTTTATTATTCGGATTGGTCTATGTCTTTAGTATGGGAGTGTATGCATTTTGGAGTGCGCGCCTTTACGTTGAATTTCCATCAATGGGAATCATAGTGACATTTGTTTCACTGGCAGCAGGACAGTTTCTCGGAACGTTCTTTTCCGGTTTTATTTTGGAATCACTGGGTTTTCAATTGCTGTTTATTATTTATGGTCTGTTAAGTCTTGTCACTATATTCTTTAGGCCGCTCGCAGATGAACTGGAAGATATTTAGACAAAAAAAGGACTCCTCAATTGAGGAGTCCTTGAATGTTAAAATTATAATTTAACGATGTTAGCTGCTTGAGGACCACGTTGGCCTTCTTCGATGTTGAATTCAACAGCTTGTCCTTCTTCTAATGTTTTGTAGCCGTCGCCTTCGATAGCGCTGAAGTGAGCGAATACGTCGTCTCCGCCTTCAACTGAAATGAAACCGAAACCTTTTTCTGCGTTAAACCATTTAACTGTACCTTGTGTCATGTGTAATGACCTCCAAATAATTATTACTAAATCTGAATTTCTCAAAAAGAAAAATTCACACGTTACAAAAGTATTAACAAACCACGTTACTTTTGTACCATGTGAATGCGTTGCCTTTTAAACGTTCGATTTAATTAACCTTAGTATATAACATCATTTCAACTTTGTCCAGTAATCTATACAGTTATTTTATAAAAAATATGTCAATTTGAAATAAATCCAGAGTAGACGCTTAAATTCTGCGGTATTTCTTAAGGGCAAAAACATTGAGCGTAATGAATATTAACGTGAATAGAGCAAGCACGACGAGATCTATAGTGACTGAACTAAGTGACCAGTGTTTGTACATCACTTTCTTCAAGGCATCACCCGCGTAGTAAAGCGGCATGAATCTTGCCAGTACCTGCAACCATCCGGCCATTGTTTCAAGCGGAAACAAACCGGACAGAAAAACTTGAGGCACGATAACAAGCGGGATGAATTGAATCATCTGAAATTCTGATCTTGCAAAGGCTGATAGCAGCAGACCGAGTGATAAGGCGGTAAGTGCGATGAACAGATTGATGATGATGACTTTCCATATGGATGCAGGATCTGCGATGCCGAGTACAAATACAGCAAATAGAACGATAACGATGGTCTGTAGGATTGCAAGGAGACTGTAGCCGATGACGTAACCGAATGTCACCTCAAGCCTTTTTACTGGAGTCATCAACATACGTTCTAAAGTACCAGAAGTGCGTTCTTTCAAGAAACCGATTCCGGAAATCAGGAACACAAAGAAAAAAACAAAAAATCCAATGAGAACTGGTGAAAATGTGTCAAAGGCAGATGTATCTTTACTCCCGTATATATAGTCAGTTTTGACATTCGTATTCTTAGGATCGTTCAATGTGATGTTCTTCGTAGGACTGAAAGGGATTTTATCCAGTGTTTCTGCTAAATCCTTTATTTTTGCTTTCATATCATCAACGAGTGTACTCTGAGTTTTCTGTTGATATGCTTGGTTCACTGTGAGGCGGATGCGGCTGGCAATAGCTGGGTCATCATTCAACAGACTGACTGTCACATGGTCACCCTTTTTTATAACCAAGCCGTCAAGTTTGTGATCTTCCATAAATTTTCTATTGTCAGCAGGATTCTTACTATATACAGTCACTTTGAAATCATTGTCTTCAAATTGATGTACTATTGAAGGTTCAACATGGATAGCGCCGATAGCAGGATTTCTCGCATCACCGTCAAAGACGACATGCATGAGTGTCAGAATAACAAGTGGGGCTAAAAAAAGAAGTGCAAGCGTGCGTTTGTCACGCATTTTTTCAAGCATAATTCGCTTTACAATACCCATCGTTCTCATCGTGACACCTGCTTTCCTGCATTGATAAAGACGTCATCGAAAGAATATGCATTATATCGCTGCTTCAGTTGATGAGGTGTTCCTTCTGCCAGAATGCTGCCATCATTAATCATTGCGATATAATCACATCGCTCTACTTCGTCCATGACATGGGTTGTAATAATGATTGTTTTTCCTTGCGCTTTTAATTTCGCCAGTTCTTCCCATATCGTTTTCCGGAGTGCGGGATCAATCCCGACAGTAGGTTCATCCAGTATCAGAATGTCAGGATCGTGCAGCAATGCTGTTGCAAGTGAAAGTCTGCGTTTCATGCCGCCTGAATAATGACTGACCTTTTTGTGCAAGTCATTCTGCAGTCCAACCAGATTTGAAGTATAGCTGATTCTTTCTTTAGCAGTAGTTCTTTTAAGAGAATATAAAGAGGTATAGAACTCGAGATTCTCGCGGCCGGTTAATTCTGGATAAAGAGCATCAGATTGAGCCATAAAGCCGATAGACTGCAGCAGTGTGATATCAGGAACGGCTTTATCAAGCACATAAATACTGCCTTTTGACGGAGTTTCCATCCCTGCAATCATTCTGACAAGCGTCGTCTTACCAGCGCCTGACGGACCAATAAAACCATAAATCTTTCCCGCTTCCATATCAAAATTGACATCAGTTAGCACTTGGAAATTACCAAATGATTTAGAGACGTTATTAATGATGATCTGTTCCGTCATAAAGCACCTCCGTGAGTTATTACATTATTTCACTTCATTATATCAGAGTCTGCTTGATTTTAGATTAATCGCATGGATTTAGAATATCATGTACAATGAAAGCGTAATCTAATTTGATGTAAGGGGGTGGCTGCGATGGAAGTGCGGATTGAAAAGAAAGATGCATTTAATATTGTCGGTGTGACTAAACGAGTACCTATCCGATTTGAAGGGTTAAATGCAGAAATCATAGAACTTGCCAAGAGCATCACTGCATCACAATATAAGACGATGAATGAATTAAATGATTTATATCCTAAGCAAGTGGTCAATGCCTCTTATGACTTTGATGATACAAGGTTCGAAGGAAAAGGTGAGCTGACACATATGATCGGGTTTATGACAGCAGAGAAAGTTTCGTCAGATGAATTGAAACAACTGAGTGTCCCGGCTGGAACATGGGCTGTATTTCCTAGTACCGGACCATTTCCGCAAACGCTGCAGGATACATGGGGAATGATTTATGCGGAGTGGCTCCCTTCATCGGATTACAAAGTAATTGATGGACCCGAAATTTCGTTTACTAAAATGCATGATGCAGATGAAAGTAAATACAGTGAAATTTGGCTGCCAGTGCAGAAACGTCAATAGTTTTGGTCCACATTTCAGTTTGTGGGCCAAAACTGATGGAAAATTGAGCCATATTTCAATTTGTGGCTCAAAACTAATCCGAAATTGAGCCATATTTCGGTTTATGACTCAAAACTAACGATAAAATGAAATACTCATTAGTTTCCAGATGAAAACTAATGAGTATTTTTTATATTCAGTTGAACTGAATACAATATCATGTTATCATATTACTAAGCTCAACTGAATAGTAAGACTGAGTAGTACAAATAAAAGAGGTGTTGTTATGAAGCATAAATTATTACCTTTATCTGAAACGATGCATTACATTTTGCTCGTCTTAAGACAACCGAAACATGGTTATGCCATCATGCAGGAAGTTCAGGACTTAAGCAAAAATGCTGTTATTTTAGCTCCGGGCACACTATATGGTGCTATTGATAACTTGGCTAAACATAAGTGGATCAAGCAAGTAGATGTGATTGACCGACGGAAAATTTATCAGATTACACAGGAAGGGTTAGATGTACTGGATCATGAAGAGAAGCGGCTTCAACATATATTAAAGATATATGAAATGGGGGATGTGCAATGAGGATCATGAAATTATTTTTAGACCCGATGAAAGAAGAACAGTGGATTAACAGTATACTTCGACAAGGTTACCGGCTAGATAAAAAATCTGCCTTGTGCTATTACACATTTACTGAAACAAATGATGCTTATATCGTTCGAACCGATTACCAGGATTATTTAACAGTCAAAGATTACACAGAGTATAAGTTGATCCACCATGACTTAGGATGGGATTTAATTAGGGGCAATCGAATCGAAGGTCTGCATATTTGGGAGAAACTCATTGATGGCAATGACGAATTAAATTCAGATGACCAATCAAAATTGAGCTATTTTAAACGAATGATGAACTATACAAGCGCAATGATATTCATATTTCTCTTTATATTGGTTTTTAATTATCCAAAACTGAATGAGTTGTTTCTGACGCCAGGACTTTGGGAAATGAAAGGTTCATTATTCTGGAAAGCATTTCTGTTCGAACTGCCATTTGTTTTACTGAGACAGTCATTTTTCATTGTCATTGCTATAGATGCCTATGTTTTCTTTAGAAGTTATAACCGTTATAAGAAGTTTAAAGATGAGATTGTGAACAATTCATAAGTTATAGAATATGAGCCACATTTCAGTTTGTGGCTCAAAACTCGCATTAAATTTCGCATCTCATAAGGAAACTAACTGTTTGACAAATATACCTCATGGGGGTATTATGAAGAAGTAATAGGAGGTGATGCAGTTGACAGATCATTGTGATACAGAAAGAAAAAGTCATCATCCGGAGCATGTGAAAAAAGATATGGTCAACCGGTTGAACAGAGTGGAAGGTCAGATTCGGGGAATTAAAGGGATGATTGAGAAGGATGTCTATTGTGATGATATTATCACTCAATTATCTGCAACCCAGTCAGCACTGAACAGTGTGGCGAAGATTCTACTAGAAGGACATTTGAAAGGCTGTGTCGTTGACCGATTGAATGACGGCGATGACGTTGTGCTGGACGAATTACTTGTAACGATGCAGAAACTCATGAGAAAATAATTAAAATATATGAAGGAGCGAATAATATGGCTAATCAAACATTAAATGTAAGAGGCATGACATGTAATCACTGTAAAGAAGCAGTAGAAAAAAGTGTAGGTGCTGTTGATGGAGTCAATGACGTATCAGTTAACCTTGAGAGTGGTGAAGTTGCTGTAGGATTTGATGATACAAAAGCAGCGGTGGAAGATATTAAAGATGCTATCGAAGACCAAGGTTATGAAGTCATTCCGACAAATGAATAACAGATAGGTGCGACATTCTCGCACTTTCTTTTTTAAATAAAATATACCCCTATGAGGTATAAAAGGTGATGATTAGATGATGGACAAAACAGAACTTGAAATTACAGGGATGACCTGTGCGGCCTGTTCAAGTCGAATTGAGAAAGTCCTTAACAAAATGGACGGAATTGACACAGCGAGCGTCAACCTTGCACTTGAACACGCGACAGTTTCTTATCATCCTGACCAGACAGATGTTCAGAAGATTATTGAACGAATTGAAAAATTAGGCTACGGAGCATTTCAGGAAGTGGATCACGAGCAGACTGAAGATATCAGAGAACAGCAGTCACGCAGACAAATGATTAAGTTCATTGCCGCTGTAGTCCTATCATTGCCGCTCTTATGGACGATGGTCGGGCATTTTAGTCTGACGTCATTTTTACCGATGCCTGCCATTCTCATGAATCCATGGTTTCAGCTGCTGCTCGCCACTCCTGTTCAGTTCATCATAGGTTGGCAGTTTTATACAGGTGCATACAAGGCACTTAAAAATGGCAGCGCAAATATGGATGTACTCGTCGTGCTCGGTACGTCAGCCGCATATTTTTACAGCGTCTATCAGATGATGACTGCTCATCATGCACATCTGTACTTTGAAACAAGTGCAGTATTAATTACGCTCATATTGCTCGGGAAATTATTAGAAGCGAGAGCCAAAGGTAGATCATCCAGTGCTATTAAAACATTGATGGGTATGCAGGCAAAGACGGCAGTTGTGATTCGTAACGATGAAGAAATGACAATTCCGTTAGAAGAGGTCATCACAGACGATATTGTATTGATAAAACCAGGCTCGAAGATTCCTGTGGACGGTGTGATGATAGAAGGATCCGCTGCAGTCGATGAATCGATGCTGACGGGTGAAAGTCTACCAGTTGATAAACATATGGGTGATGTGCTTTACGGTGCGACCATTAACAAAAACGGCTTTATTAAAATGCGTGCTACAAAAGTTGGAAAAGATACGGCACTTGCTCAGATTATTAAAGTCGTTTCGGATGCTCAAGGCTCAAAAGCGCCTATTCAGCGTCTTGCTGATAAGATTTCAAGTGTATTTGTTCCTATTGTCATCGCAATCGCTTTGCTCGCAGGACTGATGTGGTATTTCATCGTTCAGCCTGGAAACTTTGCCCAGGCACTTGAAATTACAATCAGTGTTCTTGTCATTGCCTGTCCATGTGCACTAGGACTTGCGACTCCGACGTCTATCATGGCAGGTTCCGGACGTGCTGCTGAAGCAGGTGTTCTATTCAAGGGCGGGGAATATCTGGAACAGACCGGTAATGTGACGACTGTTGTTATCGATAAGACCGGAACTGTGACTCATGGTCAGCCGGTTCTGACTGATATCATCAGCGAACGATTGCCGGAAGAAGAACTACTCAAACTTGCAGCTTCTGCTGAAAGACAGTCGGAACATCCGCTTGCTGAAGCAATTGTCAACGCGGCTGCAGACAGGGGACTAACTCTTACACAGCCTGAACAATTTGAAGCATTGCCCGGGTATGGTATTAAAGCTATCATTAATAACCAGCAAGTGCTTATCGGCACTAAGCGTCTATTGGAATCAGTTGAGATACATGATACTGCTCTTAGTCAGATGAACATGCTGGAATCAGACGGCAAGACAGCTATGCTGATCGCTGTCAATCAGCAGTTTGCAGGTATCATTGCAGTAGCAGATACCGTCAAGGATACATCAAAAGAAGCCGTGCAACGTTTGAAATCACTCGGCATTGAAGTGATCATGCTGACCGGTGATAACGAAAGAACAGCACAAGCAATTGGCAGACAGATCAGTATTGACCGAGTTATTGCTGAAGTGCTGCCGGGAGATAAAGCTGAAGTCATAAAAAAACTGCAGGCAGAAGGTCAGACCGTGGCCATGGTCGGAGATGGAATTAACGATGCTCCGGCGCTTGCGACAGCGCATATTGGCATGGCTATCGGTACAGGGACGGATGTCGCCATGGAAACAGCGGATATCACATTGATACGAGGTGACCTGAACAGTATTGCTGATGCATTGATCATGAGCCGGAAGACGATGCGGAATATTAAGCAGAATTTATTCTGGGCATTCGGTTATAACGTCATTGGTATACCGATTGCAGCACTGGGCTTGCTGGCGCCATGGGTAGCTGGAGCGGCCATGGCATTCAGTTCAGTGTCAGTCGTATTGAATGCTTTAAGATTACAGCGGATGAAAATCAAGTAAACTATCAGCTGACCCTCGCATATTCATTTACAAATTAATTCGGTTTCCGATATAATATAAATTAACAAAATGATGAGGTGATGAGATGAACCAATTTAAAGAGCAAATCAACAAGTATGCTGAAGTCATAGCAAAAGTCGGACTGAATGTGCAACCCGGTGAAACGATTGTAGTATTGTCTGATATTCGAGCGATTGAACTAGTTCGCGCGTTCACAACAGCAAGTTATGAACTAGGTGCGAAGAAAGTAATTGTGGAATTGTCAGATAGTAATATACAGCAGGATCACATGAAATACCAGAACATTGAGACGATTGAAGACCTGCCGCCGCACATCAAAGTAAAAAATGACTATTACTTAAAAGAAAAAGTATCAATGCTGTTTATTCATGCTGTATCTCCTGAAAACCTGAAAGATGCCGACCCGGAAAAAATTGCAGCTCTGACTCGCGCTGGTCGCGAAGTAGCTAAGGAATTAAGTGATTCTCGTATGCGTCACGATCAGCCATGGTGCATCGTCGGCTATCCTGGTCCAGAATGGGCGAAACTTGTCTTTCCGGAGTTATCAGAAGAAGAGGCTGTTACTAAACTAATGGAAAATATACTGAAAACAGTACGTGTGGATCAGGAAGACCCTGTTGCTGCCTGGGACGCCCATGGTAAATTCTTGAAGTCACGTGCGAAGTGGTTAAGTGACTTTAATTTTGACCGGTTGAAGTATACAGCCCCAGGAACAGACCTTGAAATTGGTCTGATTGATGGTTCACAGTTTGCGGGTGGCGGTCACAAAAGCCGCGGAAATCTTGAAGTTAAAGTTAACATGCCGACGGAAGAGGTTTTCACGTCTCCGGATTATCGCCGGGTGAACGGGGTCGTCAGCAATACATTGCCTCTTAGCTACGGCGGTCAGATTATCGATAACTTTAAATTGACGTTTAAAGACGGTGTGGTCACTGACTTTGAAGCAGAGAAAGGTTATGACGTGCTTAAGGAGCTGCTTGACTCTGATGAAGGCTCAAGAAGACTTGGAGAAGCGGCATTAGTACCTGTAGATTCACCGATTTCGAATTCAGGCATTCTTTACTTTAATACATTATTCGATGAAAATGCCTCATGTCACGTAGCGTTAGGCCAAGCTTATCCAGGACCAGTGCCTGGAGCGAATGAGATGTCTGCTGAAGAACGCGATGCAGTCGGTCTGAATAGTTCGCTGACACACGTTGACTTCATGATCGGCAGCAAGGAACTTGATATCGATGGTATCACTCGAGACGGCAAAGTAGTGCCGGTGTTCCGTCAAGGGAACTGGGTAGAATAGCAATAAAAAATCCGGCTGGAATGTCATTTTCCAGCCGGATTGTTTTTAAGCTTGTGTGCCTGTTGCTGATAAGTTCACGTTCACATTGCCATTTAGTGCTTTAGAGTAAGGGCAGTGTTTATGTGCAATCTTAATGAATTTCTCTGCATCTGCCTGAGACAATCCTTTAATGTCAGCTGCTAAATCTACATCAAGTTTAAAGCTGTTTTTATCATCTGGATCTTCGATTAAACGGACAGTTGCTTTAACTTGACTGGACTCATACTCTTTATGTGCAGCTTTCAATACGAGTTCAAGTGCACTGTTGAAACATGTACTGTAACCTGCTGCAAATAACTGCTCAGGATTTGTTTCAGTTGTTGCTGTTCCGCCCATTTCTTTCGGCTTATCTACTTTGACCTTTAAGTTGCCGTCTTCTGTATAGGCTTCGCCGTCGCGTCCACCTGTATTGATGGCCGTCGTTTCATAAATAGTTTTCATGGTTATCGCTCCTTTAGTTTGTAACTACAATAATCATTCCACTGCACAAAATTTTAAAACATGACATGCTTATGAGATAATGGATTAACAGAGGTGATCCAAATGAATGTAGTGATATATGACGGAGACTGCGGATTCTGTCAGTACTGGATCCGCTGGCTGCTTAAATTAGATAGAAATGAAGAGCTGATGTTTGCTGATCAGTATTCCAACTTCTTTCAGAAACTTCCTGTGCAGCGAACAGATAGTATCATGTTTGTTGAAAATCATAAAATTTATTTTGAGTCACAGGCGATAATTGAAATTCTGTCAGTAACTGGCTACCGGAAACTTGCAGCTACTGGACGACTCATTCCAGGTATAGTAAGGGATGGAGTGTACAGAATGATTGCGAAATATCGGCATCACCTGGCACCGAAATCATGTAAAATGATGCCCTGATGCTTATAAGAAACGATTTATTGGGTAAAGAATAAAATATTAAATAAACAATACATACATCTAAAAGTGAGGGAATAATCCATGGAAAAGTGGTTGAGATTAGGATTTGGAATTGGAGCAGGTTTTTATATTGCTAAAGATGCGATGCAGTATGTCAGAAAGATTGAAAGTCGTGATCAAGTGACTGAGAAACTGAACCAGCTACAAAAATACAGCGGACTTGCAACAGTATTTCTGACAACAACAACAGCTCTTGTGAAAAATCAATCTGATAAAAAGGGCAGTAAAGAAATTAATGAAGTAGTGGATGAACCGTTGATGATTGATGGTAAGGAACCGAAAGAATCAATCAGTGATTCAGTCAAGTCCATTCTCGATACAGGCATTGTCTCTGCCTTTGTAACTGACCAGCAGAAAGTCGACCGTATTAAAGATGTAGTGGACGAAGCTTCAAAAGTAGAAAAATTTCTGCGCGGCTGGTTGAAATAATATAGGCTAACAAATGTTGAGTGAACCATGAGGATGATACTCATGGTTTAATTTTTTTGCCGGCATTTAATAAACATAAAGGGAGTGACACTATGGCAGGAGAACATAACCATAATCATGCACATACAGCAAATAAAAAAGTACTACTTCTCAGTTTTGTCGTCATTACTGTCTATATGATTATCGAAGCGTTTGGCGGTTGGATGACCAATAGTCTTGCGCTGCTCTCAGACGCGGGACATATGCTTTCAGACTCCATATCGCTTGGCGTCGGACTGCTGGCACTTATATTTGGCGCAAAGTCAGCCAATTATACGAAGACTTACGGCTACAAACGATTTGAAATTCTTGCTGCTGTCTTTAACGGTGTGACTTTAATACTTATTGCCGGATACATATTCTATGAGGCGATCGGCCGCTTCCAGCATCCACCGGAAGTTGCCTCGAGCGGCATGCTCATTATCGCGAGCATCGGTCTGCTCATCAATATTCTTGTCGCATGGCTGTTGATGCGTGGTGATACACATGAGAACTTAAACGTCAGAGCAGCCTTCCTGCATGTGATAGGTGACTTGCTCGGGTCAGTTGGAGCGATTATTGCTGCACTGCTGATCATGTTCTTTGACCTTGGTATTGCTGACCCGATTGCGAGTGTCATTGTAGCAGTGTTAGTGCTAGTCAGCGGCTACCGGGTGACACAGGAATCTGTCCACATCTTAATGGAAGGTACACCGGCGAACGTCAATGTCAATGAGGTCATCAGCACAATACAATCGGTTGAAGGGGTTGAAGGACTTCATGACCTTCATGTCTGGAGTATTACGAGCGGACAGAATGCACTGAGCTGTCATATAACTGTGGATGGGCAGATGACTATTCAACAAAGTACATTCATTCAGGAACGGATCGCACATGAACTGGAACATCAAAATATCAATCACGTGACCGTGCAGATTGAGAGCAATACAACGCAGCACGATGCATCCATCATATGTACGCATAAAGAAGAAGTAGCACACAATCACTCTCATTAAAAAAAGCACCTTATTTAATCAATAAGGTGCTTCACTGTATCAAATTGTTTGACGCCGAACGGGAAAACGCCGTTCGTGATATTGTTTTTCAGTTCCTGTAAAGAGACAACAGCGAAATTTGTCAGTTGAATCGGATAATGATATTTCTTGCTGTTGGTCATATACATTTCGTGGTTTTTTAAAAACCATAAGCCTTCACTTGTCTTGACGTAATCCATATCAATATCTATATAAGTAATACTATCACTCTCACTTCTGCAGGGCGTAGAAATATTACAGAACATACTGATCGGTTTCATTTCATCATCAACACAGATTGAAACTGTATAACCGTGATATTTAGAGAAGAAGTGCAGACTGGCATACTCTGTTATATAAATCTTATTATTGATGAAATGCTTGAGTTCATTTAACTTCGGACAGTAGACCAGCCAGTAGTGAGGCGTTTCTTCAAGGAGTTTTCCTTCGTATTCTATATGAGGAATTTTAGGGTATTTATACGACTTAATAGAGACAGTGTCTTTCATGACATCCCTCCTTCTGAAATCAATAATAAATTGCATGCAACTTTATATTGTAAGCGTTTAATTTCTATAACCCATTTACTTATTGTATAAGATAATGTAGAAGTTCGCACATATTTTCAAGAAAAAATTTAATCTGATGAGCATTTCTTGACGGAATCATGTCTATTCCGATAGAGCGATATGTGAGAAAGGATGACGTTATGTTTAAAAGAAAATATATACTGCCAGGAATTTTTCTTGCGATTTGTTTATTATTATTGGATTTTTTTAATGAAAACACTCGCGATGTATGGACAATACTGCCATATGCGATTCTACCATTTTTCTATGCATTCTTATCATGGCTTTTACATTCCGAACCTTATCAATGGAAGAAGAACAAGAAATGAAGCAACTTATATACGCTGTTCTATGTGCTGCTGGTTTGCTGGCAATGACTGTGCTCTGGGATTTATTATTTGGGACAAAGTTAACGCTATTATTGTTGAACGTCGATTTTATCATTGATTATAGCAGAAGAAGACCATCGTTCCTTGAAGAAACGGCTTATCATATCATTATTGGTATCGTTATCTTCTATTCACTCAGCATCATTTACCGGAAATATCATCAGTTATATAAGCCGACGCTGATCATCTGTCTGCTTCTGACTTGCAGTCTTTATTATCTTCTGACATTGATTGCTGTAAGACCATTCTTTTTCCATACTATAATAGGGGTGACAGGGTGGTTAGTAACTCATATAATCTACTTTATTGCCATTAATACTTTAATTAAACGTAACTACACAATATCTCAATAGTATTGTAATATTGCGGACTCTTGAAACATAGTATGATGATAGTAATGATTGTTTTAGGAGGAAAGTATGAATCGTCTCTTAGAAATCTTTATAGTGGCATTGAAGCTTGGACTAACATCATTCGGGGGACCGACTGCGCATCTTGGGTATTTCAGAAATGAATATGTCGAACGGCGACATTGGCTCAGTGACAAAATGTATCAGGACTTAGTGGCACTCTGTCAGTTTCTGCCTGGACCGGCCAGCAGTCAGGTAGGGATGGCGATCGGCATGACGCGTGGCGGTATTTTCGGTGGAATTCTTGCTTTTCTTGGATTTACACTGCCTTCGGTTATTATGCTTATAGCAATCGTCTATGCAGTTGATGCATTCTCTATATCACTTGACTGGATTCAAGGGTTAAAACTTGTCGCGGTCGCAGTTGTATTGCATGCATTAATCGGTATGGGTAAGACGAGTATGACAACGACAGCCGCTGTTATTATAGCTGTTGCTGCATTTGCAGTGAGTCTGCTTCTGCCGACTGCAGTCACTCAAATTGCTATTATTATTGTCTCGGGTCTGGTCGGAATCGCACTGTTTAACGCATCAGGAGACGATCAGACGGACAGCTTCACTGTTCCTGTTTCTAAGACGACAGGACTGATCAGCCTGATCTTGCTCGCAGCTATACTTCTTCTGCTGCCTATTCTGACTGGAGTCATCAAAAATGACTGGCTCGAGATGTTTGATAAGTTTTACCGCTCCGGTCTCCTTGTATTCGGCGGCGGA
The DNA here is from genome assembly GCF_004359545.1 of Macrococcus lamae. GTDB lineage: Bacteria > Bacillota > Bacilli > Staphylococcales > Staphylococcaceae > Macrococcus > Macrococcus lamae. The sequence continues at coordinate 27,063 of NZ_SCWB01000012.1, read as the reverse complement.
CATGTTGTGCTGCCGCTTCTGGAACGTGAATTTGTTCCGGGAATGATAAAAGCAGACGACTTTATCGCTGGCTACGGATTCGCCCAGGCAGTACCTGGTCCGTTATTTACATTTGCATTGTATTTAGGGACAGTGATGAAAGGGATGGCAGGGGGATTATTCTCAATGTTTGCGATTTTCCTGCCTGCCTTCCTGCTTGTTCTCGGCTGTCTGCCGTTCTGGGAGCAGCTTAGAAAGAATACACTGATACGCCAAGCATTAAAAGGAATCAATGCTGGCGTTCTCGGCATACTTGCTGCCGCATGGGTTAATCCAATTATGATGCATACAATCAAATCACCGCTGGATATCTTATTCGCAGCTTTATTATTTATTATGCTGCATTATTTCAAAGTAGCGCCATGGATTATTGTAGTAGCTGGTACAGCGATTGGAATATTAGTTTATAGGTAAAGGATAATATTTTTAAGGAGGTCAAAGGATGACAGAACAATTAACAATCGTTGACAGTAACCGTCAGTATAAAGGCGTGATGGACCGTGAGGAGGTTCACCGGACAGGTGAATGGCATGAAACATTCCAGTGTCTGTTCTATGATGAGAACTTCGTTTACTTCCAGCGCCGATCTGAAGACAAGAAGGATTTTCCGGATATGCTGGATATCTCAGTAGGCGGTCATTTATCAAGCGAGGAACAGATAGAAGATGGTTGCCGTGAAATCACAGAAGAGCTCGGCATTACGCCGGATACTCACCGACTGAAGTTCATTGAAATCGTGCAGGCAGAAATTGAAATTGATGGATTAGAGCATTATATCGACCGTGAGTTCGCTCATATTCACACATATCATGTGACAGACGAGGAACTGCAACATATTAATTTTCAGGACAATGAAGTGTCTGACTTGATCAGTTTCGAGAAACATCTGTTGATTCAGCTATTCAACATGGAACTGGATGAGCTGGAAGGAATGAGCGTGATGAGCGGCGAGGAAGCGATGTACCGAATGGAAGACTTTGTCCCTCACGCAGCAGAATATTATCAAAAGTTAGCTAAAATCATAGAAGCGGTGTAAACCGCTTTTAATGGTTTTTTTTCCATTTAATTTATAATTAACTGAATGTTCAGTTTATAATATAATGGAAGAGGGGCTGTTATGATGAGAGATATTTTTAAAGGAATGATTCGTTTAGTTGTTGTCTTTATTTCTTTTTTTGTTGTAGCGACGTTTACGCAAATTTTTACTGCAGATGGGCTGAGCTTCAAGCATTATGTGAATGGAATTAATCACTTGTTTTCAAATCTTGCTCATATTCAGGATTTTCGTTTTAAGATTTCTGGCGGATTTATAGAAAGAGATTTATTTCCTTTCATTTTTCAGCCTTGGTTAAATACCGTTAAATACAATGGCTATTTTTATTCTTTCTCTGATAATAGCAATAAGCTCCAGCTTTCTATCAATTGGTGTTGCTAAACGCTTTAAATGGGTGAATCGTCTCTTTTCCAGAATCGTGAAAATACTCGGCTATCTTCCGGACATTTTCATTATGCCGCTCGTTATTTTAGTCGTGATTCTGATTTATCAGTATAGTGGCATACTCATTCTTGATGTTGCATCTACTGCGGACAAAGATGTTATTCTGCTGCCTGCCCTGTTGTTATCAATTGTACCGTTTGTTCAGTTTTATAAAATTCTTGATCAGACCATTGAAGAAGAGCTGGATGAAAGCTATGTCATGATGGCAAGAGGAAAAGGATTATCTGAAACAGAAATTTTAGTTAAGTATGTTATGCCTAATATCGCTTCTGTCTACTTCATTAACTTCAGACAAGTTGTATGGATGACATTGTCCAGTCTGTTTGTCATGGAAATTTTGTTCTTTATTTTTGGAGCCACTTCTTTTCTCTATACTTATCATCAGCCGGAAATTCTGTTGACTGTTTTAGTATTGATGTTTATTCCACTCTATATCATGTTTATCGGTCTTAAATTTATAATTGAACGGTTGACGGGTGTTTCTGTATGAAACATTCTGCTAAATTAATAATATCCCTTACTCTAATTGTAGTTCCATTGATGATCAGCGTTGTTTACTTTGATTTATTGAATAGGAAAGTGCCGCAGACATTTTATTTAAAAGACGGTAAAGGCGAAATTATAGCCGGAAGTCCTATCCCGCCTGGCGCTGATATTTGGTTCGGAACAGATGCGGATGGCTATCATATTTTTTTCGAAGCACGTCCGGTCTAAGGATTACGCTGATATTTGTGGTAGGTATTGCTGTGCTTTCATTTTTACTGGCAGCAGTAATAGGTGCATGGCTCAGTTTTAGAAAAGGTCACTTTGATTTTTTAATAGATGCCTTTTTGACCTCTTATTACTTTATTCCCCAGGCAATCATTGCGTATATATTACTGCAGCCGGTTATTATGGAGACACCGGACGGTTTTCTTTACGGAACTCATGTGCGAGTCGTTTATTCAACGATAGTACTGGTGCTTGTGCTTCTGCCGACCACACTAATTGTGATAAGAGATGAGATACGACAGATTTTAAGACGCGATTTCATTGAGTCAGCAGTTGTGTTAGGAGCCGGTAAATTAAGAATACTGTTTCAGCATGTGATGCCAAATATTAAATCACGGTTAATGATAGTGTTCACAAGATTAATCTATCAGTCTCTGATGGTCATGGCTCATATTACATTTTTAGCGATTTTCTTTGCGGGAACAGATGTCTGTTTTGGAGCAGGATGTCCTTCACCGCCGACAAAACCAGCAATAAGAGAATTATCATCTTTGCTAGGCTATCATATGAGAGAGTTGTATTCATCGTGGTGGACCTTTATAGTACCACTTAGTTTTGTTGTTTTATTACTAATTGCATTCCAGCTGCTGAGCGAGGCACTGGAGAATAATAAAGAATTGAGGTAAGTTATGAAACGTTTTACATGGGCGGATTCTCATCCGTTAATGAAGGAATACTATGATACCGAGTGGGGAAAGCCGGTTCATGACGATAGGTTGTTATTTGAGCTGCTGATTCTGGAAGGATTTCAGGCGGGTCTGTCATGGTTAACAGTGCTGAAGAAAAGAAAAACGATGGAAACTGCATTTAATGGGTTTGATGTTGCTGAAATAGTGAAATATGATGATAACACAATCAATACGATTCTAGAGATGCCTGATATGATCAAACACCGGGCAAAGATTGAAAGTGTCGTGACCAATGCATCTGCATTTCAGGACGTGCAGAGAGAATTCGGTTCTTTTTCTGGCTATCTGTGGTCTTATGTAAGCGATGAACCACTTGTCCGTTATTATGAGCTGGAAGCGGATGTTCCTACTAAAGATGAATTATCTGAGAGAGTCAGCAAAGACTTAAAGAAACGTGGCTTTAAATTTGTAGGTCCGGTCGTTACATATTCGTATTTAGGAGCAGTCGGCATTATCCAGGATCGATTACGATAAAAAGGATGATGACTTTGAAATATCCAGAAATGACACCTGACTATGTCATCGGTGTGACACCTGTATCTAATGGGATTTACCGGGAAACAGAAGATTTATTCAAAGAGACGTTTAAACGGATGGAAGAACGCGGCTTTAAGATTAAGAAGAAGGATGAAATATGGGGGCAGGAGAATGCTCGTGCGTGTTCCGGAGAAGAACGTGCTCAAGATCTGATGGAAATGATGAACGATGAAGAAGTGGATATCATCATGCCTCCATGGGGAGGGCATTTAGCAGTCGAGATGCTCGAGCATCTGGATTTCAGTAAACTGACACCTAAATGGATCACCGGTTACTCAGATATCTCAACAGTGATGCTGCCGATTACGTTGAAAACTGGTATAGCGACAGCTCATATGGCGAACATCGTAGATCTTCGCGGTGAAGAGATGGACGACGTGACGGGCAGATGGTTTGAAGTATTGAATACTCGAGCGGGTGAAACTGTCCGGCAAGTCTCTTCAGAACTCTATCAGGAAGAATGGGACCATGAGCATCCGACATCAATCGTCTTTAAGTTATCGGAACAGACAGAATGGAAAGGTTTTGACGCTGAAGGCGAAAGAGTATCCGGTATGCACATGGAAGGCAGGATGCTTGGAGGCTGCATCGATTGTATCCGCCATCTTATCGGTACGGAATACGGTGATATCAAGCAGTTCAGAAAACAGCACACAGACGGCGAATCCATTCTCTGGTATATTGATGACAGCGAACTGGATACTGTTGATTTTAAGCGGTCACTTGTACAGATGCAGTATGCCGGGTGGTTTAATAACTGTGCAGGAATTATATTCAGCCGTGTCGGTAAACCGAAAATGAAAGAAAGCTATCAGTATAAGGATGTCTACCGTGAAATGGCGACAGCGCTTAATGTGCCGGTATTGTATGATGTTGACTTTGGACATAAACCGCCTCAGATGACGATTATTAATGGGGCTTATGGTATGATAGATATGGAAAAAGGTAAGGGGCAACTGATGCAGCAATTCATTTAGCTTTATGCAAGGGGGGAACAGATATGGATAACACCGAGCTGTTTACAAGCAAAGCAGAAATATATGAACTTGGCAGACCATCTTATCCAGATGCATTGCTGGCGTTTATGAAGGATCAGTTTATGATGACAGAAGAGACCATCGTCGCTGACATCGGTGCTGGAACAGGGAAATTCACTGAAAAACTGCTGGACCTTGGATGTCAGGTATTTGCTATTGAGCCGAACCATGCTATGGCGAATGAATTAAGAGATGGATTAATGTGCAGTCAGCTTTCTATCAGCGAACGACCGGCGGAGCATAGCGAGCTGGAAGATAACAGTGTTGACATGATTACAGCAGCTCAGTCGTTTCACTGGTTTGATACATCTAAGTTTAAGAAAGAATGTCAACGTATTCTAGCGGGCAACGGTCCGGTCTGTCTTATATGGAACTCACGAATTGAAGATGCACCCATCAATCAACAGACACATTCAGTATTTGAAGAACACTGTCCGGGCTTTAAAAGTTTTATCGTTGGAGATGACAAGACGGAAGAAAAAATCAATGATTTTTTTGATGGGAATTTCGAATTATTTGAACTCGATTATCCGCTTGACTATACATTGAAGAAATTTGTCGGTAGATGTGTTTCTGCGAGCTATTCCTTAGATCCATCTCACGAAGACTATCCGGCATTTGAACAGGCATTGACCGAGATGTTCAACAACTTTGCAGAAGATGGCAAAGTCCAGGTGCCGAACATCACGCGCTGTTATTACGGCTATATCTAATCTGATAAAAATACACACTTCAGCGTGAAGTGTGTATTTTTATAGATGTTTTTAAAGGAGACGACTATGAAAGAGTTCAAAGGAGCGGCAGGTATTTGTATAAAAGAAAATAAAATATTAATGGTACTTCAAGGAACGCCGGATGAAGAAAAACTTTGGACTGTTCCTTCAGGAGGACTGGAAGAAGGAGAACAGTATGAACAATGCTGCATAAGAGAAGTTTATGAAGAAACGGGCTTTACTGTAAAAATCGTTCAGTTTCTTTCAACTAAAGAGACGACTATTAAAGATTTCAAAGTAACTGTTCAATACTTCTTGGTTGAAATAACTGGTGGAAGTTTAACCTTGCATGACCCTGATGAACTAATACATGAAATTGCCTGGATAGATTCAGAGAGACTTAAAGAAATAAAATTGTCATTTGAAGAAGATAGGGAACTGCTTCTAACATATTTAACGGACTAAAAGATCTGGGAAAGTCTAAAGTAATTGAAGTCCAGCAAAACATGGACCGTATTCATCAAAGGCGGCCCAGAAAAACAAGAAACTTAGACATTCCACCAAAACGTGGACCGTATTTACAACTTGTCACCGTTTAATTGTCATTGCAATCAGCAGACAGACAATTCCTAATCCAGCCGCAATATATGTACTGAATGATGGAGCAAAGTATTCGACGAGTATGCCGCCGATCAATGCACCGAATCCGATGCCTGCATTTAATGCTGACATATTCCATGCCATGATCTGGCTCGTGTCGCCTTCGACTTGATTGATGATTCCCATTTGAATGGCAGGGTTTGTTCCCCACTCTGATAAGTTCCATATAAGAATAACGAATAGCAGCAGTAAATAAACAGGCAGTGTCAAGTTAAGCAGTAAAACCGATAGAACGAATACTGATATACTGATTAAGAGCCATGTGCGGCTGCCGAGTCTGTCGGTCATGGCACCGCCAAGGCTTGTACCGGTCATGCTACCGATACCGGCAACGAACAGTGCGATGGATACTTCTGATAAATGATAGCCGCCGTTAATCATGATGGGGCTGATATATGTGAAGACGGCAGAATTTGCAGCTAGTATTAGAAAGGTAATTGAAATATATTTCGCTGCTTCTTTCGGATGAAGAAGTCTTGATTTTGTTTCTCCTGCTGGTTCATCAGCAGCGGGTGTTATTTGATTAGGCAGCTGGAACATCAGTAGTACCGCAGCTATTAGACTGACACCGACAATCATCCAGAACGTCGCACGCCAGCCGAACATCTCACCGATTTTAGTTCCGATCGGTACGCCGAACACATTAGCACCGCTGAATCCGATATAGACGAGGCCAAGCATTTTACCGCGGACTTCCGGTTTGCTTAAGACGACCGTCAATGCCAGTAATTTCACGACAATGAGTGCGGCTGCAGCAGAGGCGATAATGCGGCCTATGACAATGACTATAAATGTCGGCCCTGCTGCATTGATGGCATTACCGGTCATAAAGACACCCATCGTTATCAGCAGCACCCATTTCGGATTATATTTTTCGGTCAGCTTGACGAGGAGAGGGCCGGATAATGCAAAGGTGAAGGCATAAATCGTCACCAGCTGTCCTGCGAGGGCTTCTGAAATATGTAAGTCATCACTGACAAGTGTCAGAATACCGGCAATCATCAGTTCTACCATTCCAACAACAAAAATACTGAGTATAAATGTAAATAATTTAGTATAAGACATAAGAATCCTTTCCGCTTAGTTGTATGATGATTATAACAAATGTAGCGGGAAGAACAATCATACACAAATTATTGTTAAACTTATCACTTATAATAGACTTTCAATTTTTCTCGGTTTAAACTTTACTTAACAACTAATTAACGGGGTGGACACCAAATGGATATCAATGAAAGAATCGACCAGGCATTTGAAGCGTTTCATGAAGGAGACGAACGGGAAGCGGAACGTTTATTCGCTTTACTGAAAAATGACGTTTCTCCAGAAGATAAAGATTACAATCAATATTTAAATGCATTAGGTTATTTCTATACATTAAAACTCAACTTAGACAAAGCACGAGAAGTTTACCAGCAGCTGCTTGACAAAGCTGATACTGCTGAAGACAAATACGCTGCAATTCATGAGCTGGGTATTGTTTCACGGATGGATAGTGAGTTTGAAGCAGCAAGAGATTACTTCGCTCAGGAAGAAGAAATCATCAGTTCAGATTTCCCTGACGACAACTTACTGAAATCCATTAACCGCTATGAGCTGGGTTATGTGTATATGCAGGAAGGAAACTATCCTGAAGCAATCGATATTCTTAATGAAGCACTTAAACTTGCTGATCTTGCCGGGGATGCACTTGGAATCGGTTCAATTCACCGGGCGCTTGGAGAACTGAACGCGGCACAGGATAAACGAGACGCTGCGAAGGAACATTTCACTTCAGCGAAAAAGAACTTCAGAATTGCTGGCGAAGATATCAGTGTGCAGGAAATTGAGATGCTTGAGTCTATCATCTTTGAAGATTAATCGTATTTTTATATGACGAAGGGATTGATGGTGATGATTAAGGAATTGACAGTACCTGAACTGCCGGAATATGTAGAAGAAATTGCTGCACTCCATCTAGCAAGTTTTGATGACAAGCGGACGATGCGTCAACTGTGTGATGATCTGTTGAAATACAGTGAAATCCAAGGATTCAGATGTTTAGTCAGCGTGCGCGGAAATGCTGTGAATGGGTTTCTCTTTGGCTATACGAGTAGTCCGGAGCAGTTTTACCGCGGTCTGATTGATCAGTTCATTTCTGTTGAAAATCAGGAAATTCTGAATGGATCATTTGAAGTTGTTTCATTAGCAGTTAAGCAGGGGGACAGGCAGAATGGTATCGGTACAAAGTTACTGCAGGCACTGACAGCTGAACCAGGACGCTATTATTTGACATCAGATGTTCATGATGTACGAGCTAATGCTTTCTATTATAAGAATGACTGGCAGTTGATAACGAGTAATCTTAATCTCCATCCAAACATTGCTCCTAAAAATCTATACTATAAACAAACAGCTCATGTGTAATGAAGACAGGTCAATAATCCTGTCTTTTTTTTGAATACTTCTGTAGATATAGGGAAATAAGTAGTTTGTCTATATAAAAATCTTACAGGAGGTCACACATGAGAAAATTCTCTCCAGTCTTTTATGTTTCAGCACTCATTTGTGCGCTATTTGTTATATGGGGACTGATTTTCCCGAAAAACATGCAGACTGTGACAGCACAGCTGACGACTTGGATTTCAGATAGTTTCGGCTGGTATTACTTGATCGTTGTCGCAGTAATGCTTGTTTTCTGTATTTACATACTGTTTTCCCCGTTCGGTGATATTAAGTTAGGTGAACCGGACGAAGCGGCAGAGTTCTCGCTGCCGTCATGGTTTGCGATGTTATTCAGTGCAGGTATGGGGATGGGACTCGTCTTCTGGACGACGTCCGAACCGATCAGCCACGCTTTTAAATCTGCACCAGAATCTAAAGAAGGCTCTAAAGCGGCAATCAGCGAAGCCATGCAGTATTCATTCTTTCACTGGGGCATTCATGCCTGGGCAGTTTATGGTGTTGTTGCTTTAGCGCTTGCTTACTTCAGCTTCTATAAAGGGTATCCAGGTCTGATCAGTGCGACACTTGTTCCATTGTTCGGTGAAAAACGCATGGCAGGACCACTCGGTAAGCTCATTGATATACTCGCGATTATTGCTACTGTTATGGGAGTCGCGGCAACTCTTGGCTTTGGTGCGGCACAGATCAATGAAGGATTAAAATATTTATTTAATGTACCGAGTAATTTCATGGTCCAGGTCATTATACTGATTGTATCGACCGTACTCTTTACATGGTCTGCCTGGTCAGGGATAGATAAAGGAATTAAAATGTTAAGCAATATCAACATGGGGCTTGGATTTATTCTGTTACTGCTTTTATTTATTGTAGGACCGAGCTTGTATATTCTTAATATGTTCACAGATACATTAGGACGTTACATCGCAAACTTTCTGGATATGACATTACGTACTGAAGCGATGAGTACTGAAAAACGTGCATGGATCAACGGCTGGACAATATTCTACTGAGCGTGGTGGATTGCCTGGGCTCCATTCGTGGGTATTTTTATTGCTCGTGTATCACGAGGACGGACCATCAAAGAATTTATCTGGGGTGTATTAGTTGTCCCTGCTCTTGTTTGTTTTATCTTCTTTGCTGTATTCGGTTCATCCGCTTTAGATCTGCAGCAGAAAGGGATTATCGACTTATCTAAATTCCCACTGGAGACAACGACATTTGCCATGCTGCAGCATTATCCGCTAGGAAGTATACTTAGCTTCATCACATTATTTGTCATAGCGTTATTCTTTATCACATCAGCGGATTCTGCAACATTTGTTCTAGGTATGCTAAGTGATAAAGGCTCAATACATCCACCGGCCATTGTCAAAGTGACATGGGGATTGCTGCTTTCTATTATCGCGGGGATCGTCATGTATTCCGGTGGAACGCAAGGTCTTCAAAATATTTTAATTATTGCTGCACTACCTTTTTCATTCGTTATTATATTTATGATGATTTCTTTGCTCAAGGCACTAAGAAAAGAGCACTTGTAATACCATTAGTTAAAATATTATATAGTAAACCGTTTGGAATTTTTAAATCCATCCGGTTTCTTTTTTATTTTTATTGTAAACGGTTTCATAGTTCTGTATAATCATTCATGGTCAGTGTATGAACTACACTTCAAGTGATAAATAATATTTAATTAAATTAATGAATATTAATACTTAATTATGCTATCATAATTTACGTGAATGTATTTTTATTACTTAGAGTGAATATTTTTTTGGAGGAATTTATGAACAGCTATACAGAAAGTCAACGTAAAAAAGGAATGTGGAAATTCATCATTGCATCGCTTATTGGTATATTTCTCTTCCTGACACCGCTCCATGTTGACGGAGAGACAAGTTTACCGGTTGCAGTTCTTGCAGGCAAGTTCAAAGAATTAATCGGAAGCTTTATGCCGACGTTAATTTATATCATTATTATAGCTTCAATTTTACTGACGTTTTATTTCTCATTAACTCGATCGACTAAAACACCTTTTATCAAAAACTTGTTCGAAGTAAACTGGGTGTGGCTGCTCATTCGACTGCTTGGTGGTATCTTCGCGACAATCGTTTATTTCAATTTAAACGTGCCATGGATCAATACCGAAAATACGGGTGGACTGATTTATGACGGTTTACTGCCTACTTTAATTACGGTTTTTTTCTTTGCAGGAATATTCCTGCCGTTATTGATGGATTATGGTCTATTTGAATTTATCGGTCCGATGTTCTCACGTATAATGAGACCGCTGTTTACACTTCCTGGTCGGTCCGCTGTTGAAAATCTGGCATCATTTGTCGGGGATGGTACAGTAGGAGTGATGATGGCATCTAAGCAGTATGACGAAGGATTTTATACAAGACGTGAAGCGACAGTTATAGCGACAAGTTTCTCTGTTGTATCAATCACATTCGCTATCGTCGTTGCTAAAGAAGTAGATTTAATGAACCACTTCTTCTACTTCTATTTCACTGTCATTGTTTCCTGCCTGGTCGCAGCTATGATCACTCCGAGAATATGGCCGCTTAGACAGATTGCAGATTCTTATTCGAACGGTTCAACAAAACGCTTGAGTGAAGAGACACCTGATACACACAACGTTATTTCCTATGGTTTTGAAAATGCAGTTGAACGAGGAATTAAAGGTCCGGATGCAAAAGGACTGCTTATGCTTGGAACACGTACAGTAATGGATATGTGGTTTGCAGTGCTGCCTGTTGTTATGTGTATCGGGACAATCGCAACTATCATTGCAGAATATACAAACTTCTTCACATGGGTTGGTGCACCGTTTGTACCGATCTTAGAGTTGATGCACGTACCGGAAGCAGTCGCTGCTTCAGAAACAATTCTGATCGGATTTGCTGATATGTTTCTGCCGGCTATTCTGATCGTTGATGTAAAAAGTGAATTGACAAGGTTTGTTGTTGCAGCACTAAGTATCTCGCAGCTGATCTATTTATCAGAAGTAGGCGGTGTCATACTCGGTTCTAAAATTCCTGTCAGTCTGCCGAAACTGTTCGCAATTTTTATGATCAGAACTATTATTATTCTGCCAATCATCGTATTGATGGCTCATATTATATTTTAATTGAACTGAATAACAATAAAAACGTGGTCTTCAAATGGTATTTGAAGGCCACGTTCCATATATAATAATCAATCTCTATTATTTCTCAAGCTTTGTTTCTAGTTTAGCGATGACAAGCTCTGAGCCAAGCATCGGTGATTCCCCTTTGTCTCCGCCGCCTGCTGGTCTGCTGTGGGCTTGCTTGAATGCGTCTGATGTTTTCCATGCTTCGAAGTCTTCTAATGTTTCCCAGTACGTATTGACGTGAAGCTCGTCGAATTCTTCATTTCCCTGAACAGACCATGTTTCAATCTTGATAAAACCTGTTAATTCCTGAATAGCGCCACCTTTTGTGAACATAGGTGCCATCTTCTCGGCAAAGCCGGATTTCATTTTAATGCGGTTAGTCACTATAAACATTTGAAGTCCTCCTGATTTTTACATGCTTTATTTCTGCTGCGGGTTGGTTGCCCATATTTGATTGGTTTTCACGAACACTCTGCGATTCAGCTGCAGTTGACTGACGATGACATCTGCGATATCTTCTGCGTGAATCATTGTATCTGGATCAAGTGAAGTCTCGCCAATTAAATCAGTCAGTACGGCAGAAGGATTGATGGTAAACGTGCGGATGTTGTGCTTTCTCATTTCTTTCATGACACCTTCAGTCAAACCTGCCAGTGCAAACTTCGTCGCTGAATAAGCCGCTGTCTGTTCAGATGAATTCACTGCTGACATTGAAGCGATATTAACGATATCACCTGTTTTCTGCTCAATCATGTGAGGCAGAACTTGCTGCATCATGTGATAAGGTCCCATAACATTCGTCTCAAGCAGTTCACGGAACATCTCTTCGGTCGTATCTAAAAACAATTCATGATCCATAACGCCGGCGTTGTTAATCAGTATATCTATCTGACCGAACGTTTCCAGTGTATGGTCAACAGCTGCTTTAATATCATCTTTATTCTTCATATCGGCAACGATTGCGGCCGCGTCAACATCGTACTTGTCGATAGCTGATAGTGTTTCCTGTAATGACTTAAAGTTGCGTCCTGTAATCGCGACATTGACGCCTTTACTTGCGAGTTTCAAAGCAAGAGCACGGCCAATCCCACGAGACCCACCTGTAATTAATGCTGATTTACCTGTTAAATCTTCCATGTCCAACCTCCTTTTGATAGTTCTATCGTATCAGAGACCTTATAATAAACACTAATCATATGGATAAAGTGCAACAAAAAAACCATCCATGAAGGATGGCACATATTATTTATTTAATTCGTTAAAAATCTTTTTGTCATTATGAGTGTAGATGATGTAATGTTTGTCTTTCGTGTCTAAAAGAATGCGATTTGTTTTGCCGAAAGTAGAACCGATTCTCACAACGTTAGCTTCGTCTTCGTTTGTACTCGCGTAAATATTAGTGTCTTCTTTAACGCTGACGATATCTTCATTAGGGATGACGATGTCTGCTACACGCCATTTAATGTTGATTTCCTTATCGTTCTTAGTTACTCTCATTGCCATTGCTAAACACATCCTTATCGTTTTTATAGCTTAAATATACTGCATTTTGTACCCGCTTACAATTGAAGTGGTACTATTAAATGAAATTAACCGTTTTTTAATTGTTTTGAATGCATTTGAAGTATTTTGGTAGAAATCCTATAGTCATGAGGTGAGTTTTCTTCGTTGTATTCTATACTGCTGATATTTTGTATAGCTATAAATAATAAGACCGGCCCAGATAAAGGCAAATGTAATTAAGTTGTCAGTGCTGAATTCTTCATTATATAAGAACACGCCCTGGATGAACATTAAGGTCGGTGCAATATACTGAAGAAATCCGATAAGTGACAATGGAATTCTAGTGGCTCCTGCAGTAAATAGTATAAGAGGAATCGCTGTTAATATTCCTGAAAACAGCAGGATGCCGCTGTCAATGTTGTAACCGAAGTTGCTCATGTCGATTGACTTTAAATACCACAGTCCGATGAGTGCCAGTGGTAAAGTAGCAAGGCACTCAAGAAGTATAGTGAATATCGCGTCCATATGAACATTCTTCTTGATTAATCCGTATAATGCGAACGATATAGCAAGAAGCAGAGATATATAAGGGACTTCGCCGATAGACAATGTCATATAGAGGACCCCGATGGCGGCTAAAATAATAGCAGTCCATTCCATTTTTGAAAAGCGTTCTTTCATAAAAATCATACCGAGCAGGATGCTCATCAATGGATTGATGTAGTAACCGAGACTTGCCTGCAGCACATGATGGTTCGCAACTGCCCAGATGAAGAGTCCCCAGTTGAAGGCAATGACAATGCCTGCAACGAACAGACTGACCGCTTCCTTTTTGTTCTTCAGTAACTGTATGGTCTGTTCTTTAAAGACACGCGTTTTTCCGAGAATAATAATCAATATAACCATAAAGACAAATGACCAGATAATGCGGTGAGCGAGGATTTCGTAGGCATTGATATCATCAATCAGACGCCAGTAGAAAGGAAGAATGCCCCATAGAAAGTAACTGTTTGCCGCAAAAATAATTCCTTTTTGTTGTTCAGACATGATCTGCCTCCTTACGTATTGCTATTATCATAACAGAAATAATACGGTATACTATAAATAAATTCACATTTTCACGATAATCAGTATAATGAATAGATACAGTATAAGTTAGGAGAGAAACGATGAAACAACTTATAGTGCTGGTGTTATGTCTCACTGTCTTTTTGGCGGCATGCAGCAACGAACCGAAAACTGAGAGTAAGAAATCTTCGTCACCTAAAGTAGAGGTCAAAGTCAATAAAGCAGATGAAGCAAAGAAAAAAATCGAAGCAGCTAAAGAACGCGGGCGCAAAAAATCAGATAAGACAATTGAAGAAGACAAGTTTGATACAGAAAAATATAATCAGGCAAGACTTTGTCTGACAGATACAAGTATGGCAGGAACTAAAGATTGTACACGTATCGAGAATTCAGAAGAATATTCAAGAGCCTGGAACAATTTGACGAATGAAGGCTACATCTGCCAGAGCGGTCATTGTGCTCAAGTACAAAAGTCAGAAGAACCTTCAACAGAAGCGGTGACAGTAGAACCAGCCACGGAAGCACCAGCAACAGAAGCGCCATCAACAGAGGCGGTGACAGAACAGCCACCGGTTGAAGAAGCATCGACTGAATCACCTATTGATCCAAGCGGTCTATCGACAGAGGCGCCGATACCAGACGTCGCCCCTTAATCATTAATACCAGCATATAAGAATCTACTCTTTAGTAATAAGAAGTAGATTTTTTTATTGCTGGAGAATAGGAGCATGCTATGACAGGAAAAACTCATGCTGCGTTCGGCATATTGCTCGGCACAGCGTATGCATTGAATACAACACATGATATCGGAACGAGTGCAGTGATCATCGGAACTACAGGCGTATTCAGTATTCTGCCGGATATCTGTCATTCGGGAAGTAAGGTCGGTAAGGAATTTAAACTGTTGAGCAGATTGATCAATTTCTTTTTCGGTCATCGCACAATCACGCATTCCTTATTATTTATGGCAGTTATAGCCGTCGTTATGACATTGATCAACATCGATTTTACTTACATTATTTGTGCGATGATTGGTATAGCGAGCCATATACTGCTTGATATGATGACCCCACGCGGTGTAGCTTTGTTCTTTCCGATCGATTTTAAGATCACTACACCGATTACTTTCAAAACAGGAGGAGTCCTCGATTTATCTCTTGCAACAACTTTTTCTGTTCTGACTGCTTATTTAATCTATACTGAAATGTTTCATCGGACAGTAGACTGGATACATTTATAATGCACAAATGATATAATCCACTTATAATAGAAAAGAAATTATTGACGTAACTAAAAGGAGATTCTATGGCTAACATTCAGGACTTACCAAAATATAATCATCATCTTATAACAGAGATGATGACCATGATGTCTGAAAATGAGAAAAATAATCTTGAGCAGCAGCTGGGTACGCTTGATCTGGACGAGATAAAAGCACTGTACGAGGAGGTTTATGTCAATCGTCATGTCGAAGTGCCGGCTGGTGAAGTGACAGATGTGGTCACTGAAGTAAAAGATGAGATGACAGCCGAACGCGTGCAGGAACTTGAAACTCTTGGTCTTGAGGCGATTCAGGCAGGAAAGTTTGCGGCACTGTTAATGGCTGGCGGACAAGGGACGCGTCTCGCTCATAAAGGTCCTAAAGGAACTTTTTCATTCGATGGCATGAGTCTTTTTGAAATGCAGGCAAGTCAGCTGAAGACGTTAAACAATCAGCTGAATATTACCATTCAATGGTTTATCATGACGAGTGATATTAATCATGATGAAACAGTCGATTTTTTCACAAATAATCTCTATTTTGGTTATCCGGAGTCAGCAGTCACATTTTTTAAACAGCCCAATATCGTTGCGCTCTCTCCATCAGGGGAGCTGCTGCTAAACGAAGGCAGTACATTGCTGACAGCACCGAATGGCAACGGCGGTGTATTCGAGGCAATGGCTGCGACAGGTATATACGATGCAATGACGGAGCATGGAATTACACATGTCTATTTAAATAATATCGACAATGTACTTGTGAAAGTACTGGATCCCGTGCTATGCGGCCTAGCAGTAGAGTCTGGTTCAGACGTGACGACAAAAACCATTGCACCGCTTGAAGGAGAAAGTGTCGGGCGAGTGATTATGGCAAATGGAAAAAAACGAGTAATGGAGTATACTGAGCTGCCGGAAGGTATGGAAAATACTTTTAACAACGCCAACATCGGTATTCATATTTTCCGTCTTGATTTTCTCAGAGAAGCATCGCTTAAGCAGCTTCCTTATCATTTAGCCATTAAAAATCTTGCCCAGCTCGATGATGACTTTGAAGTTGTTAAGAAAGAGACGCTGAAATTTGAAAAGTTCTACTTTGATATTTTCCAGCATGCTGAGACATTTAGTACATTGCAGGTTGAACGTGCAGCTGAGTTCAGCCCGCTGAAGAATAAAGAAGGTAAAGACAGTATCGAGACAGCGCGTCAGGCACTAAAAGATAACGGCGTATTGTAGGTGACGACATGTATCCATATATCGGAATGAGCGTTATTGCACTGATCAATTTTTATTTCGCCTACTATTATATAATAGGCGGAGGACGCGGCGCACTGACATGGATGGGCTTTGTATCATTACTGGTAGGACTGCTGTTCCTGCTGCTGTTAAATCGCTATCATCGGTCAGTGAAGCGTCAGAATATGAAAGAGTTCAATGCACACATCAAGTCAGATGACGATAGACTCATCAAGTAATTTACAAAGATTTTATATGTTCTTAACATCAGCGTATTTCTTTATTGATAAACTGATATAAAAATAATTATGTAGAGGGCTATGTCATGAAAAAGAACTGGTTCTGGCCGGTGGTATTGATCATTGTAATACTTGGACTCATTGTCATCAGTGGTATTTACATGGCACTCCGGACAATTAATGCGAATAATACATTGGATATAGATGAGCGTATGAAGAATCATGTCATCACTGTCGACGGAACAGCCAGACAGAAACTTGGATTTTATTATTTAACAGGCTCGCTGAAAGAACCTGTGCTGATGCATGTGCAGACTGGAGACACAGTCCAAAAAGATGATCCGTTGTTCACCTATGTCGATCAGAAGCTGAACAATGAAGAAACGGAAATCGAATTGCAGCTCGATAATAAGCGGGTTGAAAAAGAGCAGGTAGAAGGTCAGATTGCAGCTTATGAAGACAGACGGCTGGATGCAGACTTTGAAGAAACAGCAACTATTGATGCGCAGTTGAACTGGCTGGATTCTGAACTGACAAAGGCTGACAATAATATCAGCATTCTTGAAGAGAAACAGAAGAAGATAGTCAAGAAGATTGATGAACTGACAGTTAAAGCAGGTGCAGACGGGGAAGTGCTGGCAGTCGATGATGAGCAGGTCCAGGCATTTACGAGTGATAGACAAGATCAGCCTGTCGTGACGCTTAGTGTTGACACGCTCCATATTGATGGAGCAGCTAACCGCTACGAAATGCAGTTCCTGGAACCGAACTTAAAATTAAAAGCTGTCAGTCCTGAAGTTGATGATCACATATATAAAGGTCAGCTGGAGTCAATCAGCAAAACACCGATCGAACATCTGGAGACAGGAAAACTGACAGAAACGGCTCACGATGAATCAGTAGAACCAGTGACTGAAGAACCGACGACAGAAGAGCCGGAAGACAAGCCGATAAGTAATACGAAGTTCCAGTACACAGGATTTCTGAGCAAATCAACAAATCTTGTCGATGGTGACGAGATGAATGTTAAAATTTATCCATCATTTAAAGATCATATCTGGCTGCCTGAACGCTTCGTCAAAAAGGAAGTCGTGACAAAGGATAAAGGAAAAAAACTGACGGTACCAATTACTAAGTACTATGTCCAGAAAGTTTACGGAGAAGAGACGAATAAAGAACTCGTCACTATAAAAAAACATGTGGGTGGTCAGTATCTTGTGACGAAGGGCCTGTCATCCATCGATAAAATATCAGCGTTTGATCGTTAAGTATGACTGCTGATATAATATTAAAATAAAACGCTCTGGATATTCCGCCTAGGAATCACCGGGCGTTTTACGTTATTTTTCACAAAATATATTGACCTTAACGCGAGGTCACCCTTTATAGTAATGGTGGAGGTGATGAGATGTGGATTAATGAAGTAAGTGAACTGACAGGCCTGACGAAGAGAACATTACGGTATTACGATACTCTCGGGCTGGTTAGCCCTGAAGCAGATGAGTCGGGATATCGGAATTACAGTGACGAAGATTTGGAGCGTTTATATCGTGTCATGCTGTATAAAGGACTCGGTCTCTCGCTTGAAAGAATTAAAGAATCACTCGATGAGGAACTGTCGTTAGAACTGCTTCAAGGACAGCTGCAACATCTTGAAAAGGAAAGAAACAGAGTGGATGAGCAGATTAATCTGCTTAAAGCCGCTATTATCAGTAAGGAGGAAAAACATATGACTAATCGAAAATTTGAACAGTTTAAACAACAGCAAATCGATTTTAATGAACAGCATTATGGAGAGGAAATCCGCAATCAGTATGGAGAGTCAGCTGTCGAGGCAGCGAATGCAAAGTTTAATGGGCTGACTGAAGATGAATATAACGACGCATCAGCGATTGACGCACAGCTGAAAAAATTGCTGACTGAAGCAGTTCATACGAAAGCATTGCCGTCGGATAAAATTGGAGCGGACATTGCAGAACTTCATAAAGCTTGGCTTAATTATTACTGGCCGAAGTATAACCGTGAGATGCATCTCGGGTTGATGATGACGTACGAAGCCGACACACGATTTAAAGATTATTATAATGTGACTACCGGCGCCGCAGATTATTTAATAGAAGCCATCAAGTGCCATATTTAATTTTTCTATGAAATAATGATAAATTTTATTCTATAATGGGTATTAGACAATAAGTTATTAATTAACAGCTTATTTTAGGAGGACACATTATGGAATGGCAAGGTAGGCAGGGAAGCTCTAATGTAGAAAATGTCGGAGGCGGCGGTGGTCGCGGACTCGCAGTCGGTGGTGGCGGTGTCGGTTGTCTCGGGATTGTTGTTGCTATTATCTATATGCTGATGGGTGGAGACCTATCTGATATTTTAGGAGGCGGTCAGCCGGATCAGCAGCAGACACAGCAGCAGACTCAGACTGATGAATCAGGACAGTCTGCTCCTACTGAACGTGAACAGTTCGCTAGTGTTGTACTGAAAGACACTGAAACAGTATGGCATAAACTGTTCCAGGAAGAAGGACTGACTTACGAAGAACCTAAGATGGTGCTATTCTCTAATGGTGTCAATACCGGCTGTGGTAATGCAAGCTCATCAATGGGACCATTCTATTGTCCGGCAGATGAGAAACTCTATATCGATTTAACGTTTATGGATGAACTTGATCAGCGTTTCCAGGCGCCTGGTGACTTTGCGATGGCATATGTTATCGCTCATGAAGTTGGGCACCACGTTCAGAATCAGTTAGGGACCGCTTCTAAGGTTAATCGCCTGCGTCAGCAGTTAAGCGAGAAAGATTATAACAAATATTCTGTAGCGATGGAGCTTCAAGCTGATTATTATGCTGGTGTGTATGCTCATTATGAACAGGAAATGGGCGTTACTGAAGAAGGCGATATTGAAGAAGCGATTAAAGCTGCCCATGCTGTCGGTGATGATACGCTGCAAGAGCAGTCAATGGGGCGCGTTAATACAGATACATTTACTCATGGTTCTAGTGAACAGCGTATGAAGTGGTTCAAGCAAGGTTATGAATCAGGAGATATACGCGGCGGTAACACATTTGAAGCATTAGGTCTTCAATTATAGGCATGAGTTTCATTTAAAGATATACTAGCGATAGTATATCTTTTTTATTTTAGGGGGAAATAAAATGAAAATTTATCATAATGGATTGATCTATACAATGGAAGCAGAAGAGAAGACTGCTGCTGCAGTTGGAGTAGAAGAAAACCGGATTGTTCAAATATTTGAACGTATACCTGAAATTGAGGGAGCGGACTATATCGATCTTAATGGCGGAGTGATGCTGCCGGGTTTTATTGACACACATATTCATCTCGTCGGAACGGGAATCGCTCTTGGGGGAATCGATTTCAGGGATGACCGGACTATCGATGAAGTTAAAGATAAGATCAGGAAGGCAGCAGAGGAACTGCCGCCTGATAGCTGGCTCATCTGTGAGGGTTATGATGACAATCAGCTGAACTACAAGCTGACGCGGCAGGAACTGGACGCATTGACATCCCACAAAGTTCTGGTGAAGCGAATTTGCCGCCATGCAGCAATTGTCAATAGTGCAGCACTGGATTCGCTTAATATCAGAGAAAACGTAGAAGATATGGAAGGCGGCCGTTTTGAACGTGAAGCGGGTATACTGAATGGCTGGGTCCATGATAATGCTATGGAACTGTTTGTTGATGCGAGCGTTCATGAAACTGAAGAATCACTGTGTCAACATATGGAACGTGCAGCAGATGCCATGCATGCCGCAGGACTCACCGCGATTCATACAGAAGATCTCGGGTATTATCATGATTTCCGCAATGTCTTTAATGCTTATAAGAAGACATTCGGTAAAGGAAAGAAGCAGCTGAGACTGAACCTGCTTCGTCATACTTCTATTTTTGAAGAGCTGATTGCCGAAGGTTATACTTACGATACTTGGATAAAAGCCGATTCCATGAAATTCTATGCAGACGGGGCGCTCGGCGGAAGAACTGCATTATTCCGCGCACCTTATCATGATGCACCTGAAACATCTGGTCTCGCTATTTATACACAAGAAGAGTTGGAAGCGGAAGTCAGAAAAGCACGCGCTTATGGTGAAACAGTAGCGGTTCACATGATCGGTGACCGCGCCTGTGAGATGGTGCTTGACGCGATCGAAAAATATCCGCCGATAAATGGACGTGACCGTTTGATTCATGTCAGTTTTCTTGGAGAAGACTTGGTGAAACGGATGGCACAGCTGCCGGTTATATGCGATGTGCAGCCATCGTTTCTGACTTCTGACTTCCCTTGGGCGATTGACCGTGTCGGGAATGAACGGATTGAATATGCCTATGCCTGGAAGACGCTGCTGAATCATGGAATTGTAATCGGAGGAGGCTCAGATGCGCCGATTGAAACGTTCAACCCACTCGTTGGAATTGATGCTGCAGTGAACCGCCGGCCATTCAATGATGACACTCAGTATACTGTGCATGAGTCGCTAAGCGTATTTGAGGCTATCAAATTATATACTGTACTTGCAGCAGATGTCGCTGAACGTCCTGATAACGGGCTCATCAAAGAAGGATATCTCGCAGACTTTACCATACTGGAAGACGACCCGTTTACAGTCGTTCCGCTGAAGATCCATCAAATAGAAGTATCCATGACTGTTGTAGACGGAGACGTCATCTACGAAAAAGAGAGAAAATAAAAAAACTGTCCGGATGGACAGTTTGATTAAAATTGTTTACGCCAGTGAAAGTCTGATTGAATAATTTCTTCAAGTGAATGTTCCGGAACCCAGTCCAGTCTTTCGCGGGCTTTCCCGGCATTGGCCAGCACGAAATCAGGGTCTCCACTGCGTCTCTCAGAAATTTTCACATTCAACGGAATGCCGGTGATGCGTTCGGCGGTATCTGCCACTTGTTTGACAGAATAACCTTGCTCTGTTCCTAAATTAAACACGGTAGACTGACCACCGTTAAATAAGTAATCCATGCCTAACTGATGGGCGCGGGCAAGGTCACATACATGTATGTAATCGCGGATGCACGTACCGTCTGCTGTCTGATAGTCATCACCGAAAATCTCAAATACTGGTCTTTTACCGAGCAGCGTCAAGTTAATGGAGGGGACAAGGTGAGTCGGATTTTCCGTACGTAGACCATTTGACGCATCCATTTCAGCACCAGCAACATTGAAGTAGCGGAAAATCACGTAGTTCATCTGATAGCGTTCGCTTACCCAGTGAATCATCTGTTCACCGATATGTTTTGAAGCTGCATATGGATTTGTTGGTGCTACCTGAGTTGTTTCTACTGCTTTGATATTGAAACAGTTATTGCCGTAGATAGAAGCAGTTGAAGAAAACATGAACTTTTTGATTCCTTTTTCTGCAACAACTTTAAGTACTTCATTCAACCCCGAAACATTATGATGGAAATATTTCAAGGGCTCTTTCACACTTTCACTAACAACGATTTTACCTGCACAGTGCAGAACTGCTTCCACCTGTTCCTGATCAAGAACATTGCCGAACGCTTGGTTATCACGGACATCTAACTGGTAGAACACTGCACGTTTATCAACTGCGGATGCATGTCCTGTCGACAAGTCATCAGCCACTATCACCTTATAGCCAGCATCTAATAATCGTTTAACAGTATGTGAACCGATATACCCGGCTCCACCTGTCACTAAAATAGTGTGCATAATGTTTCTCCTCTAAATGTATAATTAAAAATATTATAACATGAAAAAATTGTATTTTTTAGTTATTTTTCTAGTCAATAAAGTTTTACTTATTTAGTTAAATCATGTTATCTATTAGTAATTCGGAGGATTTCTAATCGTGTTATAATAATAATTCTAAAGGATTCAGGAAGAAGGGATAGAGTGAAAGGCTTTAAAGTCAGTGGCAGGACGCTTGTAACACTGCTGATTATTGCATCTATTGTGCTGCTGTCAGGCATTACATTCATACTGATGGTCGCATTCGGTTTATTTGGCTTGAGTCGCATTTTAATCTATTTAAAACTCGCTGAATTCAATTATAATCAGAGCTTTATGGATAATTTATTTTACTATGGGTCCTATATTATTTCAGGCTATTTTCTGCTTGTTTTCATAGAATTTGTATTCGATGAGCTGAAAAAAAAATACCCGGACCATTCTTTTTTCCATGGTTTCAAGTTTCATATATTTATTGTCTTGATCAGTACATCTGTATTTTATTTGTTTGTCCATCTTAATTATGAATATATTAACATCAATTACTTTGTCATATTATTCGTGATAAGCGTACTCTATGCACTGACTGAATTATTCTATCCCGACAGTGAGAACTTGAATCAGAACAATGATGATTAAAAAAGGACATTTCTGTAATTGCACTTAAGCACAATTACAGAAATGTCCGTATGTTTTAATAATTAATCTTCTTTCTGACAATAGACAGAAACACTGCCAGGGTTCACTTTGAATACACCGTTGCCTTCTTCATCAATGATTACTTCTTCGTCACGTGTATTGGTATAGTCAATCCATACTTGGCCTTGACGTTCTTTGCCGACGAACATCTGTTTTTCGGCATCTTCTGTCCCGCTGTTGATGATAACGGCACAGCCGGATTGATCAACTTCTTTTGCCCCTCGTCTTACCCAGCCGATTACATTTTCATGGTCAAAATAGTCATCCTGCAAACCGAATGCTTTCTTTTTGCGTATATATAATAATGGATCAATAGCCATCTGCTTACTATCGACAGGCTGGTCGCCTGAAATTCCGTAATAATCTCCGTAAAATACTACAGGGAAACCATCATAACGTAATAAAATAAGAGCATAAGCACTTTGTTTGAACCAGTCTTTGACAAACGATTCCAGAGCTTCTCCTGGCTGAGAATCATGGTTATCGACAAATGTCACTGCATTCAATGGATTTTCCTTGACGAGCGTATTGTCAAAAATTGTTCTTAAGTCATAGGCAGCCCCGGCTTCTGATGCTTCTTTAAGATTATAATGCAGTGCGACATCGAACAAATCCAATGAATAATCAGCATCTACAAGAAAACTTTCATTCGTCTGCACGTCTGCTCTCCAAAATTCACCCACGAAGTAAAAGTTATTATCTGTATGTTCATGCATCGCCTGAACGAAGTCACGGACGAAATAACTTTCAATATGTTTGATAGCGTCAAGACGCATACCGTCAATTCCGAGTTCATCAATCAGCCATTTTCCCCAGGAGATCATTTCATTGCGGACATCCGGATGTTTATAGTCGATATTACTGAACATCAAATAGTCAAAGTTTCCTTTTTCATCGTCAACATTTTCATTCCAGCCTTTATTTTCACCGAGAATCCGGTAAACACCTGTATTGCCGGTCGCATGATCATAATCTGTACCGTTAAAGTGCGTGTAGTTCCAGATGAAGTCGCTGTATTTGCCTTGGCGCCCTGGAAATGTGAATTTCGTAAACCCTTCAATATCAAATGGTTCAGAGATGACTTCTGTTCTATTCTCACCATCTACTTCAACAACCTGGAACATTTCTGTTTCGTCAGCTCCAGCTTTATGGTTCATTACAATATCCACGTAAACTTTAATATCATTATCGTGACATGCTTTAATCGCTTCTTTTAAATCTTCTTTCGTGCCATATTTAGTGCGCACGCTGCCTTTTTGATCAAACTCACCGATGTCAAAGTGATCATAAACACTGTAACCCGGGTTCTGATTATTATCTGCTTTAGTAACAGGGGGAATCCATACAGCATCAATTCCTCGTTCTTTAAGCGTTGCGGCATCTTCCTTCAATCGTTTCCAATGATTGCCGTCCCCATTTGTGTGCCATTCGAAATACTGCATGATTGTATGATTTAAGATCATTGTTGTCCTCCTGAAGTGCTTAGTAGTCTATTAATAGCCTTTATTATACTCTTTCAATCCTAAAGTAGTTAAAAAATTGTCAAACAATTGATTTATACAAAGCAGCGGTTTTTTGTTATTCTAATAGTAATGAATAATTAAAGGGGCGTTTAATGTGTTAACTATAGAAGCTGCTACAAAACTTCTCGGCGAAATCGCTGATCCGATTCTCAATGTTCCACTGAAGGAGACGGGCGGTGTTAAAGAAGTATCTATAAAAGAAGAAAAAGAGCATGTCAGCGTTAAAATCGCAATCGCTAAGCTTGGCGGCCAGCCACAGCTCGATCTTCAGACAAAGATTGTTGAATTATTGAAAGCAAATGGTGCACGAACAGTGGGTCTTAGATTTGATCAGCTGGATGATGCAGCACTTGAACAGTACCGTGGGCAGACAGGTTCAGAGATTGAACGTCGTCTTCAGGATACAGAGTTCATTTCTATCGCTTCAGGTAAAGGCGGTGTCGGTAAATCAACCGTCTCGGTTAACCTTGCTGTTGCACTTGCCAGACTTGGTAAGAAGGTCGGACTTGTTGACGCGGACATTTATGGTTTCAGTGTACCTGACATGATGGGGATTACAGAACGTCCAGGAATAAAAGGAGAATCGATAATACCGGTCGAACGTTTCGGAGTGAAAGTTATCTCGATGGCGTTCTTTGTAGAAGAAAATACACCAGTCATCTGGCGTGGACCGATGCTCGGTAAAATGATCAATAATTTCTTCCAGGAAGTAGAGTGGGGAGAGCTGGATTATATTCTGCTTGATCTACCGCCTGGCACAGGTGATGTAGCGCTTGATGTTCATGAGATGCTGCCGAAGAGTAAAGAAATTGTTGTGACGACGCCGCATCCAACTGCTGCATTCGTCGCAGCTCGTGCAGGAGCGATGGCGCTGCATACTAAGCACGATATTTTAGGTGTAGTGGAGAACATGTCCTATTTTGAAAGCCGTGAGACAGGGAATAGAGAGTACGTCTTCGGAAGCGGGGGCGGGGAGAAACTCGCACAGGAACTGAATACAGAATTAATCGGTCAGCTGCCCCTTGCTCAGCCGGACTGGGACGAAAACGATTTTGCGCCGTCTGTGTATGCAGCAGATCATCCACTTGGCGTTATCTATAGAAATATGGCTGCCAAGATCATAGAGAAAACAGAGAAGTAAGAGAGGCACAGTTGTGACAATTCGAAATTTAGGTAAGTTTTACGGAACGACTTTACTCATCGGTCTGATATCAACGCTGCTCGTCAGTCTGATATTCGGCTATGACCGTCTGACGGTTTATCTTGTTAAAGGGCAGATCGGTGAGTTTTTAGCAGCATTTATCTGGTTTATAGGATATGGTCTATTGATTGCTTCAATCAGCCAGCTGGCATATTTCAGCTATTTATTTATCCATCAGCTGGGTATGGGAATCTTTCGTTCAGCATGGAATCCGATTCAGGCAGTTATCACTGTATTTGCATTATTTGATCTTGTCTACTTCCGTTTTCTTAGATTCGGTAGACAGCAAGGTGATATTCAGCAGTTCATCTGGATTCCGATTCTTATATTAATTGCAGCGATCCTTGTCAGCTACTTCAAAGTAAAGATGACAAAGACCAATGTTGTTATTCCAGCAATGTTCTTCATGATTGTAATGACAACAGTAGAACTAATTCCTTTCCTGCGAGTAGAAGATACAACGTGGCTATACTGTACAATTTTCCCGCTTTTACTTTGTAACGCCTATCAGCTGCTTATACTGCCGAAATATAATGAGGCATCGCAGCAGGAACGCTATGCGCGCAAAGTAGCAAAAGGCGAAATTGTACCGGAAAAGAAAGCTGCCGTGAAAAATACAAGAGTAGTTGCAAAGAAGAAGAAAAGATGACTCTATAAAATATCAGCTTGAGAACTTTAAGTTCTCGGGCTTTTATTTTGAGATAAACATCATTTTGAAAAAGCTGAAAAAAATTGATTTAAAGTGTTGACTTTAATATCTCACCTTGATAAGATATAAAAGTCGCTGAAAACGACATAGACATTGAAACACGAGTGATTAAGAAGTTGCTTGAAAGTGTAAAATTAATACTTGTATAAGTGGATGAAACACTATATAGTATATAAGGTAGTCTTAATTCTTGCAGAGAGATAAAAGTTCTGCTAAAATGAATTTTGAACCCCAAAATGAACATTGAAAACTGAATCGCAATATGTCAACGTTAATTCCAAAGCATGACAGCAATCTCTGATTGCTAGTCAGACTTGCGAAGCTGCTTTTGCAGCTTTGTACAGTCAAACGAGTGATTGCCATA
>NZ_SCWB01000011.1 GCF_004359545.1 Macrococcus lamae | reverse complement strand
CCACCATGAGGTGGAAGATATCATCCGGTATTAGCTCCGGTTTCCCGAAGTTATCCCAGTCTTACAGGTAGGTTACCCACGTGTTACTCACCCGTCCGCCGCTGACATCAAGGAGTGCAAGCACTCCTGTCCGTCCGCTCGACTTGCATGTATTAGGCACGCCGCCAGCGTTCATCCTGAGCCAGGATCAAACTCTCCATAATAGTTTGTCTGATAAAAGCTCGTTGATTGCTTATGGCAATCACTCATTAAAGTACTAAGTACTCAAATTATTGGAATTAACGTTGACATATTGCGATTCAGTTTTCAATGTTCATTTTTTGTCTCACAAGATTTAACTATACTCTCTTCCTTTTAGAAAGTCAACTCTTTTTTAAAAATAAGTTTTAAAATCAAGTTTTTGTATTAAGTTATATCTTTGTCGAACAAGATTTAATTATACTCTTACGTAAATTATAAGTCAACTCTTTTTTTGAATTTTTTATTGTGAGTTGCTTTTATCTCTGCCGGACAAGATATAACTATACAGGGTTCTAAACCCTTGTACAAGCATAAAATTTACACTTTCAATTATAAATTAAAACTTCTTAGCTTCTCAATCTTTTCTAAAGCTTTTTCAGCATCTGAATATCCAAGCTTATAAAGAGTATCAAGTTTTTCTTTGTCTTTCTCGAGACGATCTACTTTCAAATCGATTGAAGGTCGGATGATCACGACTCGACCCGTCTCTTCCTGGCGATTGACATAATGAAGCGTTTCATTATAGCGTGCCGGACGTCTACGCATCGCTTCATCAACTTTTGGATATCCTTTAACTTTAAACCATTTAGCAAGACGACCTGACTTCTTCACATATCCTTTTGGACGTGTCAGTACAACAACATTATTCTTGATACCATCAGCCTGGGCTTTACGTAGTGGTATCGGATCTGTAACACCGCCATCCAGCAACTTCTTACCATCATATTCAACAATAGGTGCCATTAAAGGAAGTGAACTTGAAGCCCTTAATATGGTCAATAGGTCTTTTTGTAAATGAGACTTCTCAAAATACTCTGTCTCTCCTGTTTCACAATTAGTGCAGGCAACAACATATTGTCCTTCATATAGAAGAAAGTCATTCATATTGAATGGCACATGAATACTTGGAATTTCATTAAAGATGAAATCCATGCCAAACATTTCGCGATTTTTAATATAATTCTGTACGGATAAATATCGTTTATCTCCTAAAAAGTCGAGACTGACCTGCCGATTGCGACCACGCTGCTTAGATAAATAGGAAGCTGCCATATTAGCTCCTGCTGAAACGCCGATAATATAATCGAAATCTAATTGCTTGTCTAAAAACAAATCCAGCACTCCTGCCGTGTAAATGCCGCGCATACCGCCGCCTTCTAATACTAATCCCAGCTTATTCATTACGTCACTCCTTTGACTATTCCATATTATAACAAATGACTTCATATAAAAAAAGCAGCCGAAATTAACCGCTGCTTTCCTGTAATGTTCTATTATTTAATGCTTAATGCTTCTGTATAAAGAGTAGACGTTCCTCTTTTCAATCTGATACTGGCACTACCGGTTATTCCCTTTGTTGTTTTTACTGTTAATGTCGTAACAGCCGCCCCGCTGGCATCAGTAGTCATAGTGAATGATGGACTATATCCTGTAGCACTCCACTGTCCATTCATATAGAAAGAACCAAGTTGTGTACCGCCAGCATTATAAATACCGACTTTAAGATTGTTATAAGTTGTATTTGGTGTTAATCCGCTGAAAGTCAGCTTTACGTTGAACGATGTGCCGTTAGTGATCTCGGGGAGAACGAAGTCGTAGCCCGACTGTGGTGCCGGAACCGCTTCTGCCTTATAACCATAACTGCGTTGCTTGAAAGTTGATTCATCATACCACTTGTAAGTCGCTGCCGGAGATGACCATGGCTCACTCTCCGGTTCGGTTGAAACTGATGGAACTTCAAAAGGTAAAATTGGTGATGCTTTATCGAGTGTCAGTCCTTTTTCCTTAAAAGATGTATATGCTTCGTCTTCAGCCAGCCAGTCAATAACATTTGTAAGTAACGTGCTGTCGTTCTGCTCCTTATAACCATCATATGTTTTCTTAATTTGACCGTTATCTTCTCTTAAATATTTCGGCGTTGCATCTTCCACCATAGAAGAATCTCCAATAAATGCCGCTTTACCAAGTCCAACTTTACTAATGGCTGCATAAGCACCTTCTTCCTTACCACCGCCAAAATAGACACCTTGATCCACTGCAGGACCCCATTTGTCTGTCGATGTTAAACCAGATGGTAAATAGACGAGCCCTTTCGCAATATCAGGATTAGTGAGAGCAATCGTCGACCCTGCATGCATTGCTACACTGTTGACACCATTTGTAATTCCGAATGCTCCAGCATCTCTTGCAATATCTGTCGCTGTAATATTATTTAAGGCGTTATATCTGAATCTAACACCAAAGTTGCTTGCCAACCAATCCGTGCTCGTGACACCCGCCATTCTTGCTGATTGTTTTTCCTCAGTCGACATCCCTTTCATCGGATCAGTATAAGCACCTCGACGATAGCCGTTGAAGATCTCTGATGAATCATAGCGGTTTAAATTTCTATCTGCATTATAATGATCAGCGATAAAGAAAACACTGCCGCCTCCCTTAACATATTTAAGGATGGCATCCTGTTCCGATTGTTTAAAAGGAATATTTGCTTCTGGTATTACGAAGACATCATGAACTACGAGATCTTCATAAGTAATCGGCGTTCCTTTTCGTAACTCCTTAACTTGATAACCTTTCGCCGCGATACCTTGACCGAAGTCAGAAAATGCTCCGTCAATTACCCAGTCTGCCGCACCGGCTGTTTGTCCGTGGGTATTATCAACAAGTACACTCTTACCGTTTGCTACCACCGGTTTAATGATGGGTGCCTGGTCACTGAAATTTTCAGCCTGTGCCGCTGTTGCTGTAAATGTTAATGTGACAAGAGTTGCAAGAACAGTCTTTTTAATCATTGTTTTTCCTCTTTTCCCAATCGTTATTCAGCTAGTGACTCCTTCTATTTATTTTTAACAGATTAGTATTAACTGTCTATAAACAGGATGTAAAAATTATAAGTAACCGTTTACAATATTTACGTGACAGTTTACAATATTTACAGTAATGTCATAGCTATATCATTAAATCTTTTGTTATTATTTACTCGTGCGTTACAAAACAAGGAAAAGGAGCATCATCATGTTTAAAAAAATCGTTAAAACTTCTGTGCCTGCGTTAATGGCAGTTACAGTACTCGCAGCTTGTGGTTCTACAGAAACAAAGTCAGAAGATCAAAAAGATTCTACAGCTTCATCCAGCAAAGAAAGTTACAAACCTGATAAATTAACAGTGCAGTTTGTTCCTTCTCAAAATGCAGAAACACTTGAAGCTAAAGCGAAACCTCTTGAAAAACTGCTTAAAGAAGAACTTGATATTCCAGTAGAAGTATCTGTATCTACTAACTACAACACGATTGTTGAAGCAATGAAGTCTAAAAAAGTAGACGTCGGCTTCCTTCCACCAACTGCGTATGTATTAGCACATGATCAAAAAGCTGCTGACGTATTACTGCAGGCACAGCGTTACGGTGTTAATGATGATGGTACACCAACAAAAGAACTTGTGGATTACTACAAATCTCAGTTTATCGTTAAAAAAGATTCAGGCATCAAAAACCTTAAAGATATGAAAGATAAGAAAATCGCGATGCAGGATGTTACTTCAACAGCTGGATATGTCTTCCCTGCTGTCGAATTAAAAAAAGAAGGTATCGATCCATTAAAAGATATGGAAGTAACAACTGTTAAAGGTCATGACCAGGCAGTTATTTCTTTACTAAATGATGATGTAGATGTAGCGGTAACATTCCAGGATGCACGTAATATCGTGAAAGGTGACCAACCAAACGTTTTCAAAGATACTGAAATTGTCAAATTCACTGAAAAAATTCCTAATGATACTATTTCAGTCCGTTCAGATATGTCTAAAGAGTGGAAAGATAAATTGACAGAAGCGTTTATCAATATCGGTAAAGATAAAGAAGGTCAGAAAGTTATCCGCGAAGTTTATTCACATGAAGGTTATGTGAAATCGGATGATTCTAAGTTCGATATTATCCGTGAGTACGATAAGAAGGTCAAAGAATAGATTTTTTATGCTATTAAAAAGGCTAAACTCACATCGGTGGGTTTAGCCTTTTACTATAAAGGAGTGTCACTATGAGTCAAATAGTATTTAACGACGTCAGTAAAGTGTACCCAAACGGACATGTTGGATTGGATCACGTCAATCTTCAGGTCAGCCAAGGAGAATTCGTAGTGATCGTTGGTTTATCAGGGGCAGGAAAATCAACGTTGCTGCGTTCCATCAACCGACTTCATGAAATTTCGTCAGGCGATATTTCTATCGATGGCGAGTCTATTACACAGGCTAAAGGAAACAAACTGCTGATGATGCGCCGCAATATCGGGATGATTTTTCAGAGCTTCAACCTTGTTAAACGCTCTTCTGTGATCAGGAATGTCCTGTCAGGACGCGTCGGCTATCATCCGACATGGAAGATGGTGCTCGGATTGTTTCCAAAACAGGACAAACAGATCGCTCTTGAGGCGCTTGATCGCGTCAATATTGTTGAAAAAGCCTATAGCCGTGCTGACGAATTGTCAGGCGGGCAGCAGCAGCGTGTATCAATCGCACGTGCTTTGGCACAAGAGCCGAAGATCATTCTTGCTGACGAACCAGTTGCCTCACTTGATCCGCTAACAACGAAACAAGTAATGGACGACTTACTGCGCATCAATAAAGATCTGGGTATTACCATCATCGTCAACCTCCATTTCGTTGATCTCGCACGCGAATATGCTACAAGAATTATTGGTCTGCAGGCAGGCCGCGTTGTCTTTGACGGACCAGTAGAACAAGCGACAGATGATGCCTTCAGCAGAATATATGGTCGTGAAATAAAAGATGACGAGAAGACGGGGGTCAGCTGATGAACCCAACTCCTATTAATCATGCTAAGCGTTACAAAACCATCTTCTCTCTGCTATTACTCATCGCTTTAATTATCTGGAGCGGTTACCAGACAGAATTCAGTTTTCAGAGTCTAGCTATTGGTGCACCAGAAATGATGAATCTGATTAAAGAAATGCTGCCTCCTGACTGGTCTTATTTTTCTGAAATTATAGAACCTATGCTTGATACGATCCGTATGGCGGTACTTGGCACAACGTTCGGTTCACTGTTAGCACTGCCCGTCGCTCTTTTATCAGCGAGCAATGTTT
Organism: Macrococcus lamae; assembly: GCF_004359545.1. Taxonomy (GTDB): domain Bacteria; phylum Bacillota; class Bacilli; order Staphylococcales; family Staphylococcaceae; genus Macrococcus; species Macrococcus lamae. The sequence goes on along the minus strand of NZ_SCWB01000011.1, from coordinate 79,900 downwards.
TTAAGTCACGCTGGATCAACATGCCTGTCCGCTTCGTTCTGAATATCATCCGCACCATTCCAGACCTGCTGCTCGCTTCTATATTTGTAGCAGTTTTCGGCATCGGTGCATTACCGGGGATTTTCGCGCTGACTGTACTGTCATTCGGCATCGTAGCAAAACTATTTTATGAAGCACTCGAGAACATCGATAACGGACCGCTTGAAGCGATGACTGCAGTCGGTGCCAACAAATACAAATGGATTACATTCGGTGTTTTACCTCAGGCACTTGCACCGTACTTGTCATTTGTATTGTTTACTTTTGAAATCAATATCCGTGCGGCAGCTGTTCTCGGACTCGTAGGAGCAGGCGGTATTGGATTGTTCTATGATAAGACACTTGGTTACTTTGAATATCCGAAAGTAACAACAATTATTCTATTCACATTGCTGATTGTAATGATTATTGACTACACTAGTACGAAAGTAAGGGAGAGACTGTTATGACAAAGAACTATGATTATTTAAAACCTAAATCATCAGTGCCTGCCATTATCAGAACCATCCTCCTTATTATCTTGCTGCTTGCAATATACATATGGGCGTTCAGTGGAATGCCAAAAATCGAAATCAAGGAAAAGTCCTGGGAAATTCTTTCAAATATTCTGTCAGGCATTATTCATCCTGACTGGAGCTATGTCTACATGCCTGAAGGTGAGGACTTACTGCGCGGACTGCTTGAAACATTTGCTATCGCTTTTCTAGGAACAATTATTTCCGCAGTGCTCTGTATTCCGCTTGCCTTTCTTGCAGCCCGTAACATCTCCAATCGTTTCCTGTCAGAGGTCAGCAAATTCTTTCTCAGTGTTATCCGTGTCTTCCCGGAAATCATTATGGCGCTGTTATTCATCAAAGCCGTCGGACCTGGAGCCTTCGCCGGAGTACTGGCGGTCGGTATTCATTCTATCGGTATGCTCGGCAAACTGTTTGCTGAAGACATTGAAAACCTGGACCTTGGCCCATCTGAAGCATTGACCGCAACTGGTGCTAACAAGACGAAGACATTGATGTTCGCTGTTGTTCCGCAAATACTGCCGGCATTCATTTCATTTGTGCTCTATCGCTTTGAAATCAATTTACGTAGTGCATCCATCCTCGGATTAATTGGTGCTGGAGGTATCGGGACCCCCCTTATCTTCGCATTACAGGGAAGAACTTGGGACCGCGTCGGCATCATTCTGATTGGTATCATTATTATGGTCATCATTGTCGATACATTATCAGGTGCTATAAGAAAGCGTCTCGTGTAACATTTTTAAGAGACAAAAAAAGCAGTGATACACTTGTTAAGTGCATCACTGCTTTTTATTAACTATATCTCTGTACGACCTGATATGGCTTTAGATAGCGTGACTTCATCTGCATACTCAAGATCGCCGCCGACAGGGAGCCCATGAGCAAGACGTGTTGTCTTAATGCCAATCGGCTTCACTAAACGAGAAATGTACATCGCTGTCGATTCGCCTTCGATATTAGGATTCGTCGCTAAAATCAATTCCTGAACTTGTTCATCTTTCAATCGGTTCAATAGACTTGGAATATTAATATCTTCTGGTCCAATGCCTTCCATCGGAGAGATAGCACCTTGCAGCACATGGTACATCCCCTTATATTCACGCATCTTCTCCATCGCAATGACATCTTTTGATTCCTCAACGACACAGATCATAGAGCGATCCCGCGTTTTATCCGCACAAATATAACATGGGTCCGTATCCGTTATATGCCCGCAGACAGAACAGTACGTCAGTTCACGCTTTACATCGACCAATGCCTTCGCAAAATTCATCACATCGTCTTCCTTCATGTCCAACACATGAAACGCTAAACGCGCCGCAGTCTTTGGACCGATTCCCGGCAGTTTCATAAAGCTGTCTATGAGCCGTGAAATTGGTGCAGGATAATGCATTACATCATTCCTGGAATGTTCATTCCTTTAGTATGCTGACCTAAGCGTTGTGCCGTCACATCATCTGCTTTGGATAATGCTTCGTTAGTTGCTGCCAGTACTAAGTCCTGTAACATTTCGATATCTTCCGGATCCACGACTTCTTCCTTGATAATGACATCAAGGACTTCCTTATGGCCTGAGACGATTACAGTGACCATGCCGCCGCCTGCTGTCCCTTCAATGCGTTCTTCTTTTAATTTTTCCTGCTCTTCTGCCATTTTCTTCTGCATTTTCTGCATTTGTTTCATCATTTGCTGCATATTTCCACCACCGCGCATCGTTGTTTCCTCCTATTAATCAATTAAATTTATTGTGTCTTTACCGAACAGCTCTTCTGCCGTCTTGACGATGTCATCTTTCGGCTCCTGTTTCACTTCAGTCTGCTGCTTCTTATGCTTAATATAGTCATGTCTGACTTGCAGCCACTGCGAATCAGGTACACCTACCATTTTAACTTTTTTATTGATGATTGTGTATACAATCGACTCAATCTGTTCACGTTTATCGTCACCTTTATTGACAAGTTCACAGTGAATGTCTTCCTGAAACTTAATTAATACGTGAGTGCTGCTCGCTGCGACAGGCTCTGAATTCTGCAGCAGACTGACCAGTGCTCTATTATTCTGTTTCACGTGCTCGATGAGTGACTGCCAGTTTTCCTGCAGATAAGTTAAATCTTCCCGGTTTGCGTTATCCAGGACATTTTCAATCTGAGAAACGGAGAACTTGTTGGCATTGCGTTCTGTTTTAGCTTTTGGTTTAGAAGGGGCAGCAGCTGTCGGATTCAGCTGCACTTGCGCCAGTTTCTCTTCAAATTCCTTCATCCGGGCATCAATATACTGCGTGCTTGCCCCTGCGCCATGTTCATGAGACTTCACGAGTTCAGAGAGCTTCACTATCAATACTTCAAAATGAATGTTCATGTTGACCGCAAAACGCATGGAAACGAGCGTATCATTGATCTTATCAATCATTTCGTATATGACAGGCAGTTCTACTTCGTATATGTGCCCTTCTCCTTTAGTCCCTGTTGCAAAATCGACGATGACATCGCGCAGATAATAGATGAAGTCATTGACAAGACGATTCACTTCCTTGCCATCACTTAACAGCTGATGGTACTGGTCAAATGCCAGGCGCACATCATACGTCACAATAGCATCAGTGAGCTTTCGCAAGTCTTCTTTGCCGACGCTTCCTGTCACATTCAACACATGCGATAGTGTCAGATTTTCATCGCCAAATGCAATCGCCTGATCCAGAATACTCAGAGCATCCCGCATACCGCCTTCAGCAGTCTGAGCGATGAATTCCAGTGCAGATAATTCGTATTTAATACCTTCCTTATCACACACATAACTCAGATGCTCAACAATGTCAGGCGTTGAAATTGCCTTGAAATCAAAGCGCTGACAGCGGGAGATGATTGTCGGTGGAATTTTATGCGGTTCTGTCGTTGCCAGGATGAAGATGGCATGACTGGGTGGTTCCTCGAGCGTCTTCAGCAAAGCATTGAATGCGCCAGTCGTCAGCATATGTACTTCATCGATGATATATACTTTATATTTCGATTCACCTGGGGCATACTTCACTTTATCCCGGATATTACGGATTTCATCAACACCATTATTACTCGCTGCATCGATTTCAATGACGTCTGAATTCGTGCCACTTGTAATCGATACACAACTTGGACATTCGTTACATGGTTCACCGTCATGACGCTCATTACAGTTGATGGCTTTCGCAAATATTTTGGCGATACTCGTCTTCCCAGTACCACGTGGTCCGTTAAATAAATACGCATGTGAAATCTTACTTCTCGCTATAGCATTCTTCAGAGTAGTTGTCACATGCTTCTGACCGACCACTTCTTCAAATGCCTGTGATCTGAACACACGATATAAAGCCTGATAACTCAAGACGTCCCCTCCATAAGTTTTAGTCTCTCTATTATACCATTAGACAGAACCGCTTCATAACAAAAAAAGAGAAAGACCAGATCGGTCAATCTCTAATGACAGCTATTATTTTTTCTTAACTTTTTTATATAATGCGTAAGCTACAGGATTCAAAGGCTTGATAAAATCGCCGATTTGCTCATCAATATACGCATTAAACCCTTTCTTGAACTTAGCTACACCAAGGTCCTGAGAAGTTTCTGAGAAGTCACCAGTCACTCCGTAGAAATTATAGCGCTTAAGTCCTAACTGATTCGCAAATTTAATCATTTCCCACTGCATGTGGTAAGCACCCATAAACTGATTGTATGCAGGATTTGAACCGCTTGATAAGTAATACAGCTCGTGATTGTTGAATACATAAATCGCGCTCGCAAGCTCAAGAACATCTCCATCAGTTGCTTTCAACGCTTCTATATCGCGTGCTTTCTTCTCAAGCTGAATGGCTGCTTTCTCAAGTTCCGCCGTCTTATTTTTCAGCTTCCTGAAGTCAGGTTTCTCTGCTAGCTCTGCAGCTGACTTCTCGTAATCAGCGCGTTTAGACGCGAGCTGTTCGTTCAGAAGAGCCAAATAATCATTTAAGTCAATATAAGCCATAACAACGCGTGCATTGTCACCGTAAATCTTCTTCATGCGCTTGAACGTAGCGAGATCGAATAAGGAGAAGCCGTGCTTATCTTCAGCCATCTTATACAGTCTGAAGAACTTATCCATCTCCTCTTCATCCAGATCACGCAGCTGCACGCCCATCTCAATCGTCTTATTGATATTCCGGCGTGTCTTGTATTCCATTTCCTTTAACAGCTGAGCATCTGTTTTATCCGTTAAATCAAGCACAGATAAAAACCGCGCCTGAGAGTCATTGGAGTAACCGATGTTGTACCCTTGGTGAACATAGCCTGCATGTTCCATGTTTGCGATGATGTCATCCATTTCAAACGACTCAGTGACATTACCGTCCCCATCAAGAAGGTGGCGTGTAATATAAGGATCGACTAAAACAAATAACCCTTTACGCTGCTTCAAGTAGTCAGTAAGATTTCTATAGAAAAAGTCTGTTAATTCTTTATCATGGTGGTCAAAAACAGGCCCCTTATGCGTGTAGAAATAGTTGAAGAATTTAAAGCTCGGTGCCCCGTTCAACAGACAAGCTGCCAGCACCTTCTCCCCTTCTTTCACGCCCACTAAATGTACATCAAGTCCTAAAGCCTTACGTCCCTCGTAATGTACTCTAGACTGTGTATAATGACTGAATTCATCATTAACAAATGATTCAAATTCATCAATCGTCAAATTACAAAACTTCATTAAAAACTCTCCCGTTCTGTGAGTAATTCTCTACCGCTATCTACTATACCACTTTCACACAACAAATATGTACTAATACTATTTTTTCAGATTATAGATTTTCAAATAAAAAACAGACCTGAATTTCAGGCCTGTCATATATGGCATTTCGTTATTTATCATATAAATACCGTGCACCTCTGCTTCGTTTAACATCCACAAGCGGAACCTCAATCGACAGCTCAAAGACGGCTGCCCCAGCCACATACAAGTGACCACTTAATGCTGCTTCCTTCCGGACCTGACATGATTCATGGGCTTATATTGACTCGGACCGTCTTCTCAACACCACGTGTTAAGGTCAGGCCTCACAATATGTTACTCTCGGCAGAGGGATTCGGTCTTGCCTAAGCGGCTTGCAAGTACAGGGAACCGCTAACTCCCCACTTAGCACGGCAGAATCTATCATACTATATATAACGAATATTTGGCAAGAAAAATACTCTGCTTTTCTTGTGTTACTATTTCTTGTTCACTGCACGTCTTGAGAAGTCGACAAATTTAAACTCACTCGCTCTATGTTTCGAAATATTATATTGAAATGGCAGTGCATTTGCCAGATGTACAATAGAGCGTACGGTCGCTGCATAAGGCGGCGTTACTTCACCGAAGAGTTCAAGTTCTGTTTCTGTCATAGGTTCAAAGGTAATAGCTTTATTTGAGAAACTGATGATCTGTCCTAGTTTGTTTTCAATATAGGAATAAATCGACTGCTCAGCAATTTCCTTAGTGAGTACAGGCATGAGGTCTACAAGGAAGTAGTCAGTATCGATAATATTGACTTTATCTCCTTTACGTCTCGTTCTCACCACTCTGAACAGTTCTGTCTGTTCTGTGAGGTTCAACGCTGTCATTACTCTAGGATGTTCATAAGCAAATACTTTTTCAAATGATTCAACGCGGGTGATGTAATCCATGTTGAGCGATTCTTTGATCTCTTCGAAGCTGATCAGCTGAGAAACAGGAAAGTTCATCGATTCATTATAGATGACGACTGACCCTTTCCCTTTCAACTTCTGTATAAAACCATTTGTCTGCAGCAGACTAAGTGCTTTTCTCACGGTTTCACGTGACACGCTGTACTGTTTTACAAGCAAATTCTCAGACGGCAGCTGTTCATTCTGTTTATATTCTCCGTTAATGATTTTACCGCTCAGTTCCTGATAAATCATCCGGTACTTGTTTCTATTCATCTTTGTCGTCACCTCTTATTTCCAAATATCGTAACATAAAATGACTGTTTTGGAACAAGGTGTTTGCAATTATTTTCTAATAGCGACTGCCTGATATGGCTGGAGGGCTCTATTGTACGTTTCATAGTTGTTAATAAGCACGTCGCCATCTATTGCTATATCCTCAGGTACATAAATAACTTTGTCGCTGAAGTTAGCAATGACAATCACTGTTTGATCATCCAGCTGTCGTTCGTATGCGAATAATTCAGGATGTTTCTCCAGCAACGGCAGAACTTTTCCATAAGTCATGATATCCAGTTCATGACGCAGTTCGATTAAACGCTGATACGTGTAAAAGATGGAATTTTTATCTGCAAGCGCCTGTCTCACATTGACAGTCTGATAGTTCTTAGCTGTTTCAATCCACGGTGTACCTGTCGTAAAGCCGGCATTCTCAGAATCATCCCATTGCACAGGAGACCGTGAATTATCACGTGACTTATGCTGTAAAATGCGCAACGCCTGTTCTTCCGAAATACCTCGCTCTTTCATAATCTGATAAGCATTCAATGATTCTATATCACGGTACTGCTTCATATCCTCAAAATACAAATTGGTCATTCCAATTTCCTCACCTTGGTAAATGTAAGGAGTTCCCTGCAGAAAATGCAGCGCAATCGCCAGCATTTTTGCACTTTTCACACGATTCTCTTCTGTAGCATCATTGCCAAAGCGTGAAACGACACGCGGTTGATCATGATTGCACCAGAAGATAGCGTTCCAACCGCCTCCTGCTTGAATACCTATCTGCCATTTAAAGAAAATATTCTTCAGTTCAATAAAGTCATAAGGCATCTCCGACCACTTCTCGCCGTCTTTATAATCTACTTTAAGATGATGAAAATTAAAGACACTGCTCAGTTCCTGACGCTCAGGTTTTGTATAGGCGATGCAATGTTCAAGTGTTGTTGAGCTCATCTCACCGACAGTCATGAACCCATCCCTGTCACCGAATGTATTTCGATTAAGTTCATGCAGGAAGTCATGCACACGTGGCCCGTCTGTATAGAACTCTTTACCGATTGCTTCAGAATTTTTGTATTCACCTTTAGAAATCAAGTTGATGACATCAAAGCGGAAACCATCCATGCCGAAATCAATCCAGTAATTGATCATATCGTAGATTTCCCGGCGAAGCTTGTCATTCTCCCAGTTCAGATCAGCCTGCGTCACATCGAAGAGACGAAGATAATACTGACCTGTTACTTCATCTTTCTGCCAGGCATTGCCGCCGAACTTCGACCCCCAGTTCGTCGGCGGGTTATCACCGATACCATCTTTCCAGATGTAGTAATCACGATATGGATTATCCTTAGATTGACGAGATTCTACAAACCAGTGATGGTCTGTAGACGTATGATTAATGACGATATCCGACATAATCTTAAGACCGCGCGCATGGGCTTCATCCAGCAGACGCTTGAAATCTTCTTTTGTCCCGAAATCCGGATTAATCTCGTAGTAATCACTGATGTCATAACCATTGTCATTCATCGGAGAACGATAGACCGGCGTTAACCATAGATAATCGACTCCGAGCGTCTTTAAATAATCAAGTTTCTCGATAATCCCGTTAATATCACCTTGTCCATTACCTGTTGTATCGTTAAATGATTTTGGATAAATTTGATACACCACTGATTTCTTCCAGTCTGAAACAGCCACTTTAAAAACTCCTAACGTTTTGAGATATTCTCAATTTATAACAATTAACTTGTATTTACAAGTTAATCCACAACACGTTCAGTTACGACTTCGTCACCTTTTTCCTTGGCGAACTTAGAGAAGAGAAGAGTTAATACAATCGGTAACACAATAGCAATAATCATACCAATTAAGAATGTCATACGAAAACCTTCGTTGATTGAGATGATACCTGGCACTCCGCCAACGCCAACTCTACCTAATAATTGCTGTGATCCAAAGATGGCTCCGACAATCCCTGTCGTGATAACTGCTGCGATAAATGGATATTTCAGTGGAATATTGACCCCGAACATCGCAGGTTCTGTAACACCAAGCCACCCAGAAATACCGGATGTTAAGGCCAAGCCTTCTTCTTTGACCATCTTACGGCGTTTATATAACCACCATGCGGCAAATGCTGCAGAACCTTGAGCAATATTAGAAATTGCTAAGATTGGCCATAAATACGTACCGCCTAATTTTGAATTCATCAGTTGGAAATCTACCGCTAAGAACATATGATGTAAACCTGTTACTACAAGTGGTGCGTAGATGATACCGTAAATTAATCCACCTAACCAGCCTGCTTTAGTAAAGATAAACTGTATTACATCTGTAATCTGAGTTCCTAACCATAAAGCAACTGGACCTATAATAACAAATGCAAGGAATCCTACTAGTAATAAAGAAATAGGTCCAACAACTAACATTTTGATTGAATCATGAACTCGTTTATTTAAGAAACGTTCCACTTTTGCCAGCAACCAGGCTGCAATAAGTACGGGAAGAACTTGTCCTTGATAATTTAACTTTTCAATATGGAGACCAAAAACATTCCACTCCGGAATTTTTGTCAATTCACCAGTTTCAGCGTTACCTAAGCTGTATTGTGACGCAAGACCCGGATGACACATAATGAGACCAAGAACTAGACCTAGAATCGGACTACCTCCAAATACTCTCATAGCCGACCAACCGATTAAAGCTGGCAGGAAAATAAACGGTGCTGCTGCGATATAATTGATAATTTCAGCTAAGTCTTTCAATTGAGGATACATTTCAACTAATGATTTATCTCCAAATAAACCGCCTGCTGTTAAAACATTGTTAAGCCCAAGCAGTAAACCTGCTGTAACGATGGCTGGTAATAATGGAATGAAGACGTCACCTAGTGTTTTGATAGCACGCTGCAATGGATTCATATTCTGTGCTGCTGCTGTTTTGACTTCTTCTTTGGAGCTCTCTCCGATGCCTGTTTCTTCTGTGAATACTTTGTAAGCTTCGTCTACTGTACCAGGTCCGATAACAATCTGAAACTGGTTGTTCGCTGCAAATGATCCTTTAACAAGATCGATTTTATCCAGCTCTTCTTTGTTGACTTTACTCTCATCATTTAACGCTAAACGTAGACGTGTAACACAGTGCGTTGCTGCATTGACATTCTCTTTACCGCCTATTGCATCAATGATACGTCTGACATCATCTCTATTAACTGCCATTCTGTCATCTCCTTAAATTTGATTATCTTTATTGTAATCTGTCTATACAAGTATGTAAAGGTTTTCTGAAAAGGTTTACAAAACTAAAATATACTGTTTAAATGTTAGTCACACTTGGATTACTTATTTATACTTATCAGTAAAGAACATGGAGGGATGAAGGGTATGCATTTATTTTTTGAAGAGAATAAAACCAAAGCAGTGATATTAGCAGATGATAACAAAGTTCTATACAGCGATTATCAAGCTGATATGCAGTTTCCTTCAGCAAGTCTGATTAAGTTACCTATTATGTTATATATTTATACTTTTCTATATGACGAGCTGGATAGATCGCTACAACTGGATACACGTATTGAAGGGTGCGGTCCTTCTCCTTATCTGTCAGTTAATGAATATTGTATTCGCGACCTTGTGACATTGATGATTATTTCGTCCGATAATACAGCAACCAATACTTTAATAAAATATATCGGTATGAATCAATTGAATCATTATTTCATGGAAAATAACTGGTCTTATACTGTTCTGAATAGAAAGATGATGGATACAGAACGACGGCTTTCAGGATTTGATAATATGACTTCTGCTAATGATATGATGAGTATATTAAAGATGATTACCGCTCATGAGCATTTTGAAGAAATGTTTAACATTATGAAACATCAGCAGTTGAAGGAAAAAATCCGTCTGTATATTGATGACAGTGCTGTAGAAATAGGAACTAAGTCTGGAGAATTTGATCATGTCAGACATGAAGTCGGCATCATAAGAAGTAACGACAAAGTATTGTTATTTGTCTGTATGACTGATCATCCTGACTCCATTAAAATACACCAGGCCTTTCACTCATTCGGCCTGATGCTGGTTGATATCATCACTGGAAGTCAATCACTCGACTCCCTGCTACGTAAATAGTTTCGTAGTATCCTGAATTAATGGTCATTTCTTCTATAGCTTTTGGTGTATGCGGTGAATGAATCATCATGCCGTCACCAATATAAATACCGATATGGGAAATGGAATCGATGGACTGATTGCTCGAAAAGTAAACAAGGTCTCCCGGCATCAGCTCATCTTTTTCTACCGGATGTGTCACTGCATACTGCTCGTGTGCATCGCGCGGCAATTTATGACCCATATGACGGTACATCTGATAGACGAAGCCGGAACAATCATAACCGTAACTCGACATGCCTCCCCATAAATACCCAAGATCTATAGACTGTCTCGCGGTATTATACAATTGTTTAAAGTCATGCTGAATGTCCGGCCAGTAGTTCTGCTGAATAACGACGTCTGCTGTACGTAATTTTAGTGGACCATCCGGACTCATGACAGTAACAAATTCTTCTGAATCTGATATTACTGGGAGTGTCGTATTAAAGCTGAGAACGATATGCGGCGCGCTATCTTTATAGGATAACGTCTTTGGCACAATGACACGTGCATAGCGACTGTCCTCATCAATTTTTAATGGATCTGACAATTGACTGCTAGGAATATATCCTGGGTATCCGAGTTCATGCTGTTCAGATGCCTGATGAATGCAGGCAACTTTCGTCCACTCGTCCTGCTCTTCAAGTACTTCTACTTCTTCACCGTACAGAATCTGTGTATCGATACTCAGCTCCTCACTGAATGATAATTTTTCGTCCAGCGATAATCCAAGCAGCCACTGCTGTATATCGGCTGGATGTGTTAATGCTTTTGCGTCAACTTCACGTGTTTTGTCCGGCGCTGACCAGACGGTTCCTACTGCGACATTACATACTTTTCTCATCTTTAAGTTCCTCCCATAACGCCGTATTATTTATTCCAAGTCCATTGTCCCTATTACACGTGACATAGTTCTTCTCGTAATGGATGCCGCCAGATACTGGTTTTTCCTTCAGCATCAGCGGCGCATCGAAATCTACCTGATCTGCATTGATAGCCATCGTCAGATGCAGTGCTGCTGTAACAGAAACATGCGACTCCATCATACTGCCGACCATGCACGGCACAGAAGCAATCTGATGGATTTTCAGAGCTTCATAGAGACCGCCTGTTTTCATAAGCTTAATATTCCATTTATCTGCTGCCCATTGTTCAACGAGCTCTTTAGCATCATAGACACAGAATAAGCTTTCATCCGCCATGATAGGCACTTTCGTGTTTCTCTTTACTTCAGCGAGTCCTTTAATGTCTCGTTTGAATACAGGCTGTTCAATGACTGTTATTCCGATGCCGCGACGTTCAATTTCAAGGCAGAACTTAACAGCATCTTTGACAGACCATCCTTGGTTCGCATCAATGCCGAGCTTAACATCTTCCCCAACTGCTTCTCTAATTGCCTGAATGCGCTCAATATCTTCTTCGACTTTCCCGCCAAGCTTCACTTTAAGATAGTTAAAACCCAGATTTTTGTACTGCAGCGCATCTGCCGTCATCTCTTCTTGTCTGTTCAGACTAACTGTGTAGCTCGTTTCAAACTCCTGATAAGTTCCGCCAAGATATTCGTATAACGGCTGCTGTTGTTCACGAGCCAGCAAATCGTATACCGCCATATCAAGTGCAGCTTTTGCACTTGTATTCCCGATAATTGCTTGCTGAATAACCGGCAGCAGATCTATAGAAATATCCTGTCCAATCAGTCTTTCTTTAATAATATGAATAGCACCACAAATACCCGGTATAGTATCGCCTGTAATCGCATGAGTAGGCACCGCTTCACCAAGTCCGATGGCACCGCTATCTGTATGGATAAAGACATACAAACTTTCCACCGCTTCCACTACTCGGAGCGATGTTTTAAATGTTTTACTGAGTGGGGATGACTTAAGTCTCATATCAATCGCTGTAATTTTCATGTGCCACCTCTAAAAATCTGAATTTTCTTTATATTATAGCAGACATAAAAAAAAGATGCCCTGGAGTGGACATCTGCATATCAAAATATTAGTCTTGGTTTAAAAATAATGGCGGAGGAAGAGGGATTCGAACCCCCGCGGGCCGTTAAGCCCCTGTCGGTTTTCAAGACCGATCCCTTCAGCCGGACTTGGGTATTCCTCCAAATAAGACAATAACAATCATATAATATCTATTAATTGCTGTCAATTAAATTCGTAAAATTTCTATTAGATATTTGTTTATAGGGTAAACACACAGAAAAATGGAGGAAGTAGTTATGCGCTATGAAGTGAAAGTATACGCAGACAGTACAAAAGTACTCGACAATAAAGGCCATATCGATCAGGATATTCTAGCAGCATTCGGCGCTAAGAAGAAAGATGAAGATTTTCTCGTGCAGTTCATCGATCATCAGGAACGACAAAATTATCACAATAAAGTAACGATACGCATCAGAAAATCAGAAGACGATGAGTTTCTGGAGATTCAGTATAAGAAACGCTATCCTGTCATGGATAACGACATACAACGTGCTATTGAACAGGCAGAAGCAGATGGCATTAACGGTGAGCTGGAGATTGAATATGGCATCAATAAGCAGACATTGAGCGTGACGCATGTCAACGAAGTACCAGTAGATGACCATATTTTGCCCGCACTTGACGAAAGCCATACCCATTTATCGACAGACACGCCCGCTTCATTCTTACCTTATCTGACAAATATGGATACCCCAACGTTAATCGGTCCAGTGGCATTCGAACGTCATAAAGGGAAAATCGACGGCAATAAAATCAAGCTAGAGAAATGGGATATCGATGATCAGAAGATTGTTGAACTTTCTGCCAAAGTCACGACCCAGGAACTTGCCTTCACCTTACAACAGAAAATAATTGAACAGCTAAAAGCGCTCAATGCTTATGAAGCGCGTAAACAACTGAAGACTGAGATTATTTTTTCACAGCATCATTTATAACAAAAAAAGAGCGCTCTGTAAGAGCATCCGTTATCCATCTATGTTGTTGTTCTAGTAAATGTAAGGATGTTTTGGATCTTTTTCTCGTAAGTTGATCATGAACATGACTGCAAAGAAAATCAATCCTAACGCAACCAGTGTTATGCCGCCGAATACTGACGTATTATATACAGCAAAACCTGCGATGATTTCAATCAGTCCAAGAATAAATACAAATAGCTTTTTGTATGTTGAGTTCATTGCTATCACCTTTCTTATCATTCTATAAGACCATCATACAACAAAGTCTTAATATAGTATCAGCAGAAGATTGCACAATTTTGTGACAGGATGGACTTAACAATCAAATGTTTTGCTTTCACTCACTACAATATAATAAGCTTTACGACAGAACTTATTTATCATATAAGGAGACTTACTAATGAACCCTAAATATAAAGATTTGTTTCAGCCTTTAACGTTAAACAATGGTGTAGAACTACGAAATCGTTTCGTGCTGGCACCGTTAACACATATTTCCTCAAATGAAGACGGCACGATTGCAGATCGAGAAATTCCTTATATGGAAAGTCGTTCAAAAGACGTCGGCATGTCTATTACAGCGGCGACTTATGTTACAGAACTTGGACAGGCATTCCCAGGGCAGCCTTCAATTGCACGCGACAGCGACATAGAAGGTCTGAAAAGACTTGCAGCTGTCATGAAAAAGAACGGCGCAAAAGCGATCGTACAGATTCATCATGGCGGTGTGCAGGCATTACCCGAATACACACCAGATGGCGACGTTGCAGGACCTAGTGCCATGGAACTGAAAAGCTTTGGTCAGAAGCATACGCATTCTGCTAGAGAAATAACAGCGGACGAAATCGAAGAAACCATCAAAGCATTCGGCGAAGCAACACGCCGTGCCATTGAAGCAGGATTCGACGGCGTAGAAATTCACGGTGCAAATGGTTATATCATTCACCAGTTTGTCTCTCCTCACTTCAATAAGCGAACTGACCAGTGGAAAGACCCGTTCCTGTTCGCAACGAAAGTAGTAGACGAAGTGGTGAATACAGTGAAACAACATGGTAATGATCACTTCATTATCGGTTACCGCTTCTCGCCGGAAGAAGCTTATAACCCGGGAATTAAAATGGAACTGACAGAGCAGCTGATCAAAAGCCTGATTGAGAAGCCGCTTCATTACCTGCACGCTTCACTCATGCACATTCATGGCGATGTACACGAAGGTAAGTATGCCGGACAGAATCGTATCGAACTACTGCACAAATGGGTCGATGGTCGTGTGCCTTTAATCGGTATCGGTTCAATCTTCACAGCAGATGATGCGATTGAAGCGCTTAATACAGGTGTAGAACTCATAGCAGTCGGCAGAGAACTCCTACTCGATCATGCCTTTGTAGGTAAGATCAAAGAAGGACGACAAGACGAGATTATCTCATACTTCGACTTACACGATCCAAACAAACATGAATTGCCAGAGCCCTTATGGCAGCAGTTCAAAGCAGGGTTCTATCCGCTGCCGTCGAAAGAAGATAGTGAATAATAATTTAAATAATCCTCTAACCTTAAAGGCTAGAGGATTTTTCATTTCTATTCCCACTCAATCCCGAACTACACTAACTGTAATTTCTCACAGTCTCAAAACCTTATGTATCAAGGGGTTTAAGCATTCTATTTCTGATTTACTTCTCACAGTGTCGCTACTTTTATCAAAAGTTGGCTACTTTTTGGCTATCTTCTTATAATCATCAGTACAATTAAGAAAAACAATATACTAATTGAAATATTAATAATTGTGAATGTATACAAATCTTTTCTTGCAACAATAACTATATCTTTAGTAGCAATAGTATCTTTTGGTTTTTCTACCCTTCCGTTAAGTAAATACCTAGTTAACATTATAATTGCTAGAATGATTAAAACACTTAATAAAATAGTAGGTATTGCATCATCACCATTTATTTCATTAAACATAGAAGATAAAGTGATTTTAGGGTCTTTTATGGAATATATTCTTAATAAAGCTCCAATGCACATTATATAAAAAAATAAGATGCCTGAATAGAAAATAGATGGATGCTTTTCGTGAAATTGACAGTCACAATTCTTTTTATCTTCACACTTACAACTTGAAAGAGGAAGATTTGTGAGCTTACTTATTGCATTAAATGAAATAAATACTAGAAATATAATACCCAACATAACCATAGGTAAGAATATCAATAACTTAGTGATCTCAGTATCTTGTAAATTTTTACCTACAGCTGATATTTGATTAAAACCTCCAAATACCGCAAATATAATAGATGTAAAAATACCTAGTATAGCTACAAATTGAGGGTACACACTTTCTATAGATTTTTCTATATCAGACAATTTTTTTATCGAATCTTCAAACTTTTTTACCTTTTTTTGATTCTCATCAATATCACTATTTAACCTAGATATAGCAATAGATTGTTTTTCATACAACCCTTCTTTCTGAGAAATAGCGAGTTTTATATGTTCAATCATCTTATAAACAATAATTATCTTTTCTTTATCTTGCTCAACAAGTTCTTTTTCAATAAAGTTATTATTTTGAAAAGGATCTATATTTTTTGAATCAGAATTCAAACTATATTTATCATTTAAAAACTTTTCGTAATTTGATTGAAGTATTTCGGCATAGGTAGTTTCTCTGATTTCTTTGATTTTTAAATTATTTTCAGACATATCATTTCTGAATATTATTTCTGTCAATATTGAATAGGGAATCAACTGTGGCTGTAAACCCTCACAACTTCTTTGTAATTCTTCAAAATTTATGTCTGAACCATTATACTCAGCTGGATCCTTCACATAACTCTCATATGAATCTCTAATGACTTGAGAAATATTAGTAATATTAGTATCTACATCAATATTCCATTCTTTCTTTATATCTTTTAATGTGTATTTGTTATCCATTAAAAGCCTCTACTAAGTCATCAAATGTATATTGAGGTCTCTCGTTTGTGTGTACGATTGCATTTCTATGTTGATCCCAAAAACGATGCTCATGACTTATTTCCACTAAGATAAAAGGATTGATGTCAATTAAATTCCTAATCACCAATCCGAGTTGTGGGACTTCTAAGATTTCTGAAATCTCTCCTTCGTCTGGTATAGGAGAACTCTTATATTTTTTGTACGTTTCATATATCTCAGGTACTACAGGGCCATATAACCAAGCTTCCATTGGTGATTCTTCGAATATATCCCTAGCAAAATTTATTGATATATTATTTTGAATCATAAATCCCAATGTAAAATACATAATTTTTTGTAACTGCAAATTAGTAATTGGACTATCACTTCTATGAGCTACACTAAGAATATGATTGGCTAACTCTCTCATTATAATATCCCCCTTTCGACAACTGCTCCAAGTGTTCTGAATACAAGCACAAAAATAGACAGTATTCAAACTGCCTTTTGTCATGATTGTGTCTGTATTCGGTATTAATATGACAAAAAGCTTTTGCCATTAACTTTTTTCGGAACGTACGTTCTTCTTTGTTTATTTATTATATACCCTTATTTACTCTTTAAACAATAAATTAACTAAATATCTAAAAATTCAAAATCTTTAAAGTTCACAATTTAGACACATTTATAAACATAAAAAATCCACCCACCATAATGGTGAGCGGTTCAGCACGGTGAAAGTGCTATCCCAAAAACATATCAGAAAATTGTACTTCTAAATTTGATTTGATACTGTATCTAACACAATTATATCAATCATTGCCTTAAATTGCACTATTAGAGTGCTTTAAAATCTTATCGAGTAGCTTATCAAATTTATAGCGTATATTCCGTGGATCTAAATTGAATATTTCAGCTGTACGATTAATACCATAACCACGCAACAAACACAGAAATATATATTGCTCTTTAAGTGTGCCGTACTGATCTACTTTCTCTAATAGAGTATTTAGGTATACTGAATCACCTGTAAGGGATATTTGAGTCATAGCGGTACTCATATCAACTTCTACAGGAGTATTTATATCAAAGAACATATCATCATCCAATTCTAAATCTTTCTCTAGAGTTAATGAATGAGTTTTATGGTATTCCAGGATAAAGTTTCTTAGTTGTGCACGGTTAGACTGTTTCATATACACTCTCACGGCTTAGAGTCAAAGCTCTTTTAATCTTCTCAGCATGTTTATACTTTTCTATTAGGGCTTGTTGTTTAAAAGCCTTATGTCGTTTTAATCGTTCATACTCAGATAGTTGAAATAAATCTTTTTTCACACGCTTCATTAATTCTATATCACCATACCTACCCTCAGTGGCTAAGTACCTTTTTATCTCTTTTTGTTCTTCTAATGTATACCGCTTTAAGCACTGTCTTAATATCTTCATGTTTCGGTCACATCTCTTTTTATATCGTGCCAATGCGTTTTTCTGATCTATAATCCATAAAGCTAAATCAGACACACTACAACCAATAGTAACTATGCCTATGTTTGTTGGTATAGGATGACTTACTGATAAATAATACATCTCATTAATCTGATTAGTTAAATATGAAATTTTCATTCTAATATTGACTGGCGAGAAGTCTCTTAAAAAGATCTCCTCAGCCATTGTCAATTCCTCAATTACATAGTTATAACTTTTATTCAGTCGTATAAGCTTCAATTAACCACCTCATCACTAATTAATAGTTAAACTTAGTATCATTACATGTTACTGATGATTTTAGCTTTTACATTTTCCTCTTCTGATGGACTGATACGATACTCAACATCTTTATACTCATCAATCACTTTATTTAAGGTGTTTTCAACATCTAGCTGTTTAAAATCTGTTCCAGTATGATACCAAAGCACATCATTACTCACTGGGATATTATCTAACACAGTAATATCATTCTCTAATTGCTTATATTCCGGTTTAGCTGTATATGGCTGAGTAACTGTATACTTCAATTCAGTGATTTTCTCTTGTAATCCTGTACTTTCTAAGCCTTTATCGTTCACAGTGGCTACTAATCTATTAAACTCATAAGGTGTGATGTCCTCAGCGTTAACATTCATTAAGAAATCAATCACTTCTGTGTCTCTCATAGCGTTTAGCTTAACCTCAAAGTCTTGACGGTGTAAAGCCTCTTGTTGAGGATCATCATATACTTTCTTTTCACTTTCAAAATTATAGATCAGCTGTTTAAGTTCTTTTTGCTTATCCTCTTTCAAATCTCTCAAATGTGCTGAATATTCATTTTGTGCTGTACTTAGAAGCGGTGTGATGTCCGATAGTACTCTATGTACTCTATAACCTTTAATTAATAAAAGCCCTGCTGTAGCGATTGCATCTTTCACATTATTTACCTTTGTCATATGTTCAGTGTTACTTAATACCTCATAATTAAATTCTGTCATTTTTAAATTTCTCCTTTTTCATTATTATAGTTTTTATTATTTTCATTGCCTGGATCTAATTCATAATCAATATATTCCGGCTCACCATCTCCATAATCAACTGTGATATGAACCTGTGACATATCATCCACAACAGTCTTATCAGTCCATAGTGCATGATATTTACCGACTAATTCACGAGCTTTATTCTGATCAGCCATTTTAGGCTTTACCATTACTTTCTCGACCCTTTCTGTATAAACTAAATTATCTTTACCGGTTGTTTCATTCTTGATAAAGTGAGGCACTTTAATAACATGTGCCTGTTCTTCTTCTAAATTTCCGACTGCTGTCTCAGATAAAATAGTTAATAGCTGTTTAGCTGTTAAAATCGTTTCATCCTCAATTTCAGACCTTAGCCCCTCCATATATTGCTTAACATCAACATTTTTCAACAATCTGTAACCTGTTGTACGTGCTGACGCAGGGGAGTATCCAGCTTTAATGGCCGATTGTGTAGCATTGAAACACCTTAAATACTCATTGGCAAATTTTTTTTGTTTCTCTGATAAATTTGTCATACTTACCGCCTTTCTTTTAATTTTTATTTGTTTTTAGCTATTTGTAGCAAAATGCTTACACAATATTGATTACGCTTCAGCCCAGTCATACCAATGTTTTGAGCCATTTTTTCGATGTAAGCAAAACTTTTCAAACTTTTTTATCCATTCATGTGTATCTTACACGGAGGTATGCCCCCTATATTCCTATTACTCTATATACTTATATCCTATATATAATTGCTTACAATGCTTACAAGTAGGATAGAGCCAACGAGCTGTAGGTTTTTACCGTCAGCAAGTTTGTAAGCATTGTGTTAGCATGTCAGCAAACTAAAGCAATTATCTATTCACCATAAAACCTCGAGTATGTCCGTATTTCTTAGTAAAATCGTATTTTGAAAATCTTATGGAGCTTTTAGGCTCTAGCCATTCGATACTGTTGAGAGCATTATTTATCTTACGTTTTTGTGTGGTATTGGCCATGCCTTTACCGAAAATGATGTTATCCCAAACCATCTCCCAACAGATTCTATCCAGGTACCCATAATCATCTTCTTTTACATCTCCTAAAGTGCCATCTAACTCATGAAGCGGTGTATCAAGATAGGCAATAATCTTATCAGCTAGACCATCATCTTCAGTATGTTGCTTTTGTATGGCTTGTGCCTGTTCTATGATGTCTTTATCACTTGTAGGATCTAACACATTAGAAATACCTAATCTGTATTTATCGACGGCCTCAGCCCAAATCTGATTGACCACCTCATCGGTTAAATCGCTAAACACATTGAATTTACTTTCTTGAGTACCAACCTCAATAGGATAGAAACGTCTTGCACCTGTTGTGTCGTTTAAGAACTCTCGATTGTTAGTAGTACCGAAAAATACACATTGTCTTGGCTTTCTTGTTTGATGCCTTTGATATGGCTCTCGATAAGTATCTACTTGCGAGGACACAAATTGTTTAACATCCTCAACCTCTTTTTTATTCCAACTGGCCAACTCAGAAAATTCAATGATCCATGAACCCTGTAAAGCCATATATCCATCTCGGTCAGAAATTTTAATAATTGAGTCATTGAACCATTCTCTAGCTAATCGCTTAAGGATGTATGATTTACCTACACCCTGTTGGCCGTATAACACTATCATCGTGTCATGTTTGCTTCCAGGCTCATATATTCGCTTAACCGCCCCAATAAAAGACAACTCAGATATTCGTTTAATATAATCTGTATTTGAAGCTCCTAGATAGTCAATAAACAATGTGTTAAGTCTAAGCTCACCATCCCACTCAAGACTTTCTAAATAATCTTCAACAGGATGATAGGTATTTCTATAGAATATTTCATTGAGTAAGTCTCTTATTCTGTTATCCCCCTCGACACCATACACAGTACTGATATAGTTTTTAAGGGCTGAGTCATCACTATCAGTCCAATACACCGAATTGTCACCAGTTAGCCTCCAAAATGGCTTTTTGCCTATCTCTCGAGTACTACTAAACTCATTAAAGCGGAATATATCTTTTAACTTTGAATCGTTGCATATAATCAACTTCATATTACTTCTTGAATTAAGTATTGCACCTGTTTTACTGTGCCTATCTAATCGTTTAATCCATTCTGTATTATCCTCATCCTGTGACTCAGAAATTTCTTCAAATTCATCCTCAGCACGTTTTAAGTGATATGTGCTGTATGTCTTTTTATTTTGAGTTAGATACTGATCACAACATTTCACAATAGAATAATATCCGTATGATGTGTATGTGTCGGGTTGAAGCGGATGCCGTCTAGGTGAGTGCCATTTTTCACGGTCACACAGTGGACTTTCTGACATCATTTCATAAACTAACTGATAATTTAGATCACTATAGAATAGTAAATCATTTATGAGTGAATAATCAGCGTTACTATGTGATTCAAAACCTAGCGACTGATAATCACCTGTATCAAGTAACGTCAATATCCTGTCTTTCTTTTCTTCATTAGAGCCTTTTTTAATACGTCTGATTACTTCTTTAGCATCCATTGAGTCATCTACAGGTATATCTAATAAAGCTTGTAGATTGTTCATAGGCTCTAATTTAGTACCATACTTGTTATACAGCTTGTTGGCCAATTCTTGTTGGTCTGTTACTTCTACACTGCCTAACACATGGCCAGTAACAGTAAAGAATCGAGCCATGCTATATGCCTCTATGTTGTTATCCCTGTTATTAAAACCTGGATGAAATTGGCCGGGGACATCTGCTATAATGTATAAGTGAACACCGTTTCCGGATGGTGATAATTCTGTGTATGTTCTATCTTTCCAATTATCAATAAATTTATGATCACTTAGTTTGTCAGTATCAACGTTATCTAAATCAATACCTATGATTTTTGACTTTCCGTCAAATACAAAGCCAATACCGTCAAAACCACCATTTTCATATAGGGACTTAGCCTTTTCAAAGGATAGCCATGTAGTGCTGTTAGTTGATGAGGCTTTTTTTGTTTTGGTGTAGTAAGGTACTTTTGTATAAGCACCTTTTTTCGTTTTTACTTTCTTCCATAACACCCAATTATCATGAGTTCTCAGCTCACCTGGGACATTATCGAATAAAGGTTTAATTATTTCAGTATCTCTAGTTAATGCCATTCAATATTTTCACCTCTCTCATTAATTAATAATGTGCTTTTGTAGTATCTGTATACATCACTGTAACAACGTGAATTGTATAACCGTTCTCATTGTAGAAATTGACTTTCACATCTCGCACATCACACCATGGCTGTAGCATGAATGTATTAACACGGTTATCAAAGTGAATAAGATGTTCATTTTTTTTACATATAAATGTCTGTATTTGCAACAATGGGAGTTCACCTCTATTCTTTTTGGGTTTTCCCCCTCGGAATAGCTTGAGTAGTTTAACCGCCAAAAATTCCATGTTAGTCATAGCAAATCTCCCTTTTAAAGTTTGTATTGTGTTAAAATAACTATGCTTTAATGTTTATTCATTGAAGCGGTTTTTCAGTCGGTAGTGTGTCGGTGTGGTAGCTGTTCACTATCGACTTTTTTATTATTAGTGATAATTTCTTTAAGACTCTGAACGTCTTTTATGATGTCACTGATAACTATGTTAGTGATATAGGAATCTTGCTTAAATTCATGCATTAAATAAAGGGCTAAACCGTTCTCTTTCACCCACTCAGTTTCTAAGGCTTTATCAATTCCATCTAAATGTGTATAAGACTGTTGTGACACTGCTCTTAGTTTCATCTGTACAGCTTCAATATACTGAATAACATCTTCATTTTTCATTGGTATGACCTCCTCAATAATGTTTTTTGTGTTTGAACTTAAGAAATTCTTCAAATGTCTCAATGTGTACCAGGGTCATAGTTGCTGATACATCCACACATATACGATCTTTAAATTCATCCAATGTATCTGCTTCTTTCAAGAAGCGGTATGCCGTTGCTTTTGAAATATTAAATAACTTCGGTAAGGTTGATACTTTACAATAAATCATCTTAACCGGTGCTACCTGGTCATCACTTAACACTGAATTACTTGGATGTGGCCTTTGCATTTCAACTACATTATTCATTTAATATCCCCCTCTCTTTTCATGTTTCAATAATTCATAACTACAGAACATAAGCATTAAAAAAAATGTTGTGCCATATACAATATGGTGTTCATGACTGAATTGAGTTGCAACTAACACACTAAACACTGAATAGAAAATTGTTTTAATGATCATCATTTTTAAATCACCTCCTTTTGTCTTTGTTCCACAACTTCAAATAATTCACTAACATCTCTTTTTAAGCCTTTACTAATTTTACGGCCCGTAGTTGCTGATACTTCCACAGAATGATTTAAGATGTTATAAAGTAATGTCTTAGATACCTTATGTTTTTCACAAAAAGCATTAGGTGTGTAACCGTTTAAAGCTAGAACCCTTTTCAACTCATTTCTTTTAGCTTTAAGTTTCATACTATACCTCCTTAGAATAATTTAAACTAATCTAATTTAATAATTAGTATAGTTATAACTATACTATAGTGTTGCTAGATTTATATGTCAACATAAATGAACAATAAAAATTATATTTTTAACTATTTTTAGTATAGTTTTTGTTGAATATATATTTAATAGGCAGTATTATGAAGTCTAAAGGAGGATGATTATGAACATTTTTAAGAAACTAAGAAAAGAAAAAGGATTCACTTTAGACAAACTTTCAGAGGTCATGCAATTTTCAAGATCCTATATATCTATGGTAGAAAACAATAGAGCAAACCCCTCTGCCAAATACATTGAAAATTTTTCTGAAATATTGCATTTAAACGATAGTGTTACGGCTCAAATCTATATAGCTTACGGATTAAGTGAAAAATTAGATTTAAACAGTGCCGACAAAGAAAAATTATTAGAACAAGGTTTTATAGAAAAAGATGATACAGACACAAATAGTCAGATTAAAGTACTCAATAAGCCTTATTACAATATTTATTGGTTACTTTCTCAAAATGATAATGATGTAGTTATGTCTAGAAATATAGAATATGATTTCGGCCATATTGAAAGAGAGAGCATAATATTGACCCAGGAAGAGAAAAGAAAGTTATTAACTTATGTTGAAGCAATCCCAATGTTAAGAGACTTTGATGTGATTGAAGAAAATAAGGAGGACTAGGCCATGTATTGCGTACCCTTTATTGATAAACACGGTAAACAAAGATATCGTTTTTATGAAAGCTATAAAGATCCTCTGACTGAAAAGAAGAAATATGTATCCGTGGTTATGAATAAGGATACGAAGCCATCACAGAGGGAAGCACAGAAGCTATTAGATGAGAAAGTTAAGCATAAGATTACGGATAAGACACCTCAATCACTTAAGACACTCACATTTCACAAGGCATGTGATGAATGGTTTGACAACTATAAAACTGTTTCCGGTAGTAAAAAATCAACCATTTCAACCAAGTTCTATAAAATCAAACACATTAAAAGAAACATCAATAAAGACATCTTAGTTAAGAATATGAATACTGAGATAGTCCAGGATCTAATTAATTCAGCAAGTAAAGACAACTTAAGCCATAAAGTCATTAAAGATGCTATGAGTATCATTAGAAACATCATGAAGCATACACAAAAGAAATATAAACTAACTGATATATCATACCTGGATGACGTTGTTATCCCTAAACAAGCCAAAACACGAGACGAAGTTAAAGCAAAGCGTGAAAACTATTTAGAAATGTCAGAGATACAGCTAATCATTGAGAAACTAAACGAGATGGCCACTTTAAAGCGTGCCGGATATATGAAGCTATCTTTTATTATGACGGCTTATATCGTTGAGTTTATGTCCTTAAATGGTATGCGTGTAGGGGAATGCTTGGCCATACAGCCAAATAATATTGACTTTGATAAAAAAACATTAGAAATAGACGGTACAATACATTGGATAGATGATGGTACTGGCCACGGTGTAAAAGATACTACTAAAACCGAAGCATCTTATAGAACAATATCACTCACAACAAGAAGCTGTGATATTTTGCGTAAAGTCATGCTGGAGAACAAGAAAGCTTTACAGTGGGAACGTATGTACAAAGATAGAGGGTTTATATTTACTAATCATTATGGCAATCCTATGGCTCTATCATCCATCAATCGCAATATACAGATGGCTGTAGGCTTAATTAAAGATAAAGATGGTAAACAAATCATTACAAAGCACGTAACAACTCACACGCTAAGACACAGCCATATATCACTACTTAGCCAATTAGGTGTGTCACTTAAAGCAATTATGGAACGTGTTGGCCATACTGATCATAAAACAACATTACAAATATACAGTCATGTTACTGAACAGATGGATAAAGACATGATGAGTAAATTAGAAGCGGTGGGGAGATAATTATGAAGATAGACATTTTTAATAATCATGATGGTATCAATAAACACGCTTTTTTAAATTGGAGATTTACTTTCAAGGATAGACCAAGTTTATTTGATACCATGAGTGAAGCATATTATGAATCCACCAATATTCTAGTAAATGAGTGCATTAATGATAATTCTGATAAAAAGGCAGATAGCCTCATATTTCCAATATTATTTTCATTAAATCATTATATAGAGTTGCGTTTAAAATCAATAATTGCATACTTTTATTTACTCGAATCTGATAATGATCACATTAGTAATATTAAAAATAATCCATTTAGCTCACACAATATTAGTGAATTAATGAGTATTGTTGTGAAGTTATTAAATCATACAAATTTATATAAAATTGAAAAAGATTTAAAAAGATTTAAACAAACAAATTCCTATATCAGCCAATTAAATGAGTACCAAATTTTTAAGATAAGTCCTCACATGGATTTTTCAAGGTATCCAATGAACAAAAGTGAAAAAACATATTTCTACGCTGAAACTTATGAAAATGTTACCATCTCACTCACTAATTTAAAAGAGATTTTTTCCCTGGTAGCCGATGAGCTGAACGGACTATATTATCAGCTGGAATATATACATGAACTGAAAAAGGAATCAGATGCAATTGAACTTGAGATAATGAATCAATATCAAGAATAAATGCTATAAAATAGTTAGACTTTCTCACACTACGCTACTTTTTGGCTACTTTTTTAATAGCCTAACACACAAAAAGACCTTACAACCGCCGTGGCTGTAAGGTCTATTAAATTCATTATTCTATTCCCACTCTATCGTACTAGGTGGCTTACTCGTAATATCATACACTACGCGGTTAACGTGATTCACTTCGTTGACGATTCGGCTTGAGACTTTCTGCAGCACTTCCCAGTCGATTCGTGCGAAGTCACTGGTCATGCCATCGATACTTGTGACGGCACGGACACCGACTGTATAATCGTATGTTCTGTAGTCGCCCATAACGCCAACTGAACGGATGTCTGGGAGGACGGTGAAGTATTGCCAGATGTCGCGTTCTAAGCCTTCCTGCGCAATGACTTCTCTGAGTATTGCATCTGATTCACGCACGATTTCCAGCTTCTCTTCTGTGATTTCGCCGAGTACTCTGATGCCAAGACCTGGGCCTGGGAATGGCTGTCGCCATACGAGGTGTTCTGGAATGCCGAGTTCGATTCCGAGCGCACGTACTTCATCTTTGAAGAGCGTGTTGATCGGTTCAATCAGTTTGAACTGCATGTCTTCCGGTAATCCACCGACGTTATGGTGTGATTTAATGGTCTGTGCAGTTTTTGTACCTGATTCGATGATATCTGTGTATAACGTCCCTTGTGCCAGGAATTCGACACCTTGTAATTTTGACGCTTCATCATCGAAGACATAGATGAATTCGTTACCAATAATTTTACGTTTTTTCTCCGGGTCTGATACGCCGGCAAGTTTAGTCATGAAGCGGTCTTTCGCGTCGACACGGATGATATTGATATTGAAGCCTTCCGCAAAGTGTTTCATGACCATGTCGCCTTCGCCTTTACGCAGTAACCCATGATCCACGAAGATACATGTCAGCTGATCACCGATTGCTTTGTGCAGAAGAACCGCTACGACTGATGAATCAACTCCGCCACTCATGGCACATAATACTTTCTTGTCGCCGACCTGCTCACGGATTTTCTCCACTTCGATATCGATGAAGTTCTCCATCGTCCATTCACCTGTACAGTGACAGATTTTACGGATGAAGTTACGAAGAAGATCGTTCCCGTATTCAGAGTGACGGACTTCCGGATGGAACTGTACGCCATATAACTGACGTTCTGCGTTCTCAACCGCTGCATATTTACAGCTTGGTGAGTTCGCGATCATACGGAAACCTTCCGGGATATTGATGACTTTATCGCTATGGCTCATCCATACGGTCTGTTCTTCAGGCAGCATATGGAAGAGTGAATGTGTTTCTGCTGTAATAATCGCTTTACCGTATTCACGTTCGTTCGCACGTTCTACAGAGCCGCCGAGTAATTTTGTCATCAGCTGCATGCCGTAGCAGATACCGAGTACGGGCACACCTAAGTTGAAGATTTCAGGGTCTACTGTGAATGAACCTTCTTCGTACACTGAGTTCGGTCCACCTGACAGAATGATTCCTTTTGGATTCATCTTCTTGATGTCTTCGATTGAGATTTCGTGGTCGTGTAGCTCACTGTAGACACCCATTTCACGAATACGTCTCGTGATTAGCTGGTTGTACTGGCTGCCGAAATCGAGTACCAGGATTAACTCCTGTTCAAATGCCATTTCCATTTGTTTATCTCCTTAGTTAGATAGAATAGTTCGGTGCTTCTTTAGTAATCTGTACGTCATGCGGATGACTTTCTTTCAGACCGGCACCTGTCATCTTGATGAACTGCGCTTCTTCACGCAGCGCCTGTAAGTCTTTTGAACCTGTATAACCCATACCGCTTCTAATGCCGCCAATGAGCTGATAAACCGTATCCTGCAATGCACCTTTATAGGCAATACGCCCTTCAATACCTTCCGGCACAAATTTCTTCGCTTCTTTGTCATCCTGGAAATAACGGTCTTTTGAGCCCTGCTCCATTGCGCCAAGTGAACCCATGCCGCGGTATACTTTGTACTGACGACCTTGATAGATTTCAGTTGCGCCCGGACTTTCTTCTGTACCGCCTAAGAGTGAACCTAGCATGACCGCATGTCCGCCTGCTGCCAGTGCTTTAACGATATCTCCTGAGAACTTGATACCGCCGTCTGCGATAATGGTCTTACCGAGCTCACGTGCGACGCTTGCAGAGTCATAAATCGCTGTAATCTGAGGCACACCGACACCTGCGACAACACGTGTCGTACAGATAGAGCCTGGTCCGATACCAACTTTGACGACGTCTGCTCCTGCTTCAAAGAGAGCTCTAGTCCCTTCAGCAGTTGCGACGTTACCGGCAATCAACGTCACTTCCGGAAAATTTGTTTTCAGTTCTTTGACCATATCAAGGACACCTTTAGAGTGACCATGAGCCGTATCGATAACGAGCGCATCTGTCCCTGCTTCCACTAAGTGCTTAGCACGTGTGATGGTGTCTTTCGCGATACCGACTGCTGCTGCAACTAGCAGGCGACCATGCTCATCTTTAGCGGCATCCGGGAATTCAATCACTTTCTCGATGTCTTTAATCGTGATTAACCCTTTTAGGATTCCGTTATCATCTACAAGCGGTAATTTTTCAATCTTATACTGCTGCAGCAGCTTTTCTGCTTCAGTAAGCGTAGTGCCGACCGGTGCAGTAACAAGATTGTCCTTTGTCATCACGTCATCAATTTTAATGGAGTAATCTTCAATGAAGCGAAGATCACGGTTAGTGATAATGCCCGCTAGTTTCATCTCTGTTTCATTATTGACGATCGGTACACCGGAAATACGATATTTGCTCATTAAGTGCTCTGCTGCGAATACCCGCTCTTCTGGTGTCAGGAAAAATGGATTGGTGATGACACCATTCTCTGAACGTTTCACTTTCTGTACTTCATCTGCCTGCTGCTCAATAGACATATTCTTATGAATAACACCAAGTCCACCTTGACGAGCCATAGCAATCGCCATCTTTGCTTCGGTTACTGTGTCCATCCCTGCTGAAAGAATAGGAATATTTAATTTTAGATGCTCTGATAAAGCCACCTTTAAATCGACCTGATTCGGCAGTACTTCAGATTTACCTGGTATTAGTAATACATCATCAAACGTTAGTCCTTCTTTTTGAAACTTTGTTTCCCACATGCTGACTACCTCCATTTTTTATTCTTAAAATCAAACGTTTTTTCTATTCACTCATTATTTCATATAATCTGTAGTTTGTTCATTATTTAAACCATTAAATAATAAATTCAGAATAATCGCTGTAAATGTTCCAAGAACAATGCCGTTCTGAGTCAGCCATGCAAAATCTTCGCCGAACTTAGCAAATGCTCCAGGCACCGTCGTGATGCCAAGACCGATACCGACAGACACCGCTATAATCAGCAGATTATCCTGCTTGGTAAAATCGATGGCCCCGAGCATCTTAACGCCATATGCCATTACCATGCCGAACATGGCAATCATTGCTCCACCGAGGACAGCAGACGGAATAATGGTTGCTAGAGCCCCGAGTTTCGGAATAGAACCGCAGATGAGCAGCAAGCCCACCATACCGTACATCACTTTGTTCGATTTAACACCTGATAATGAAACGAGTCCGACATTCTGAGAATAAGCGGTATAAGGAAAGGCATTGAAAATTGAACCTAGAATAATAGCTATCCCTTCAGCTCTGTAACCTTTAGAAATATCCTTACGGCTGATCGGTGTCTTCGTAATTTCGCTGAGCGCTGAGTACACACCGGTTGATTCAATCAAGCTGACAATACCGACAATGACAAACAGCAGAATAGAACCGAGCTCAAACTTAAAGCCGCTGAAACGAAACGGGCGGGGCAATTCAAACCAGTTGGATTGTACTACCGCATCAGTATGAACCAGACCGAAGAATGCAGCAATGACAGTGCCAATAACAAGTCCGAGCAATATTGCAATGGATCTGATAAAACCTGATGATAGTCTATGAATGAGAAGGATAATGACTAAAGTAATCAATCCGAGAGTGATATTGAGTGGATCTCCGTAATCTTTAGACCCCTGTCCACCTGCCAGGTTATTCATCGCTACCGGCATGAGAGTGATTCCAATGATTGTCACGACACTGCCTGTTACAACAGGTGGGAAAATTTTAACTAAATGTGAGAAAAAAGGGGCAATTAGAACGATAATTATACCTGAGGCAAATAACGAACCATATAATACATCGATACCATGTTTTGAACCTACCATGATCATCGGTGTCACTGCCGTAAATGTACATCCCAGTACAACAGGCAATCCAATACCGATGCCTTTATAAACCTGCAGGAATGTCGCTACTCCGCACATGAAGATATCAATGGATACTAAATAAGCGATCTCTTTCGGAGAGAATTGAAGCGCACCACCGACAATAATAGGAACTATAATCGCCCCGGCATACATAGCAAGCAGGTGCTGGATACTGAGTAGTAAGTTTTTCATGATTCTTCTCCTACTAATGTCACTTTGTTATCTTGAAGCGAAGCAATCTGGCAGAGACTCAAGACATCAAGTCCTGCTTCCCTTAATCTTCCGGCACCTTGCTGGAAGCTCTTCTCGATGACGATACCGACACCTGCGCAATTTGCACCCGCTTGCGTGACTAAATCATAAAGACCAAGAGCTGCCTCACCATTAGCAAGGAAATCATCAATAATCAGAACGTTATCGGATTTTGTGAGAAACTTCTGTGAAATAACGACATGACTTGTTTTGTTTTTTGTATAGGAATGAATGTCTGTCGTATGGACTGCTTCAGTCAATGTCGATGGCACTGCTTTCTTGGCAAACAGGCATGGTACATCGAATGCAAGTGCCGCCATAATAGCCGGTGCAATACCTGAAGCTTCAATCGTCAATACTTTCGTAATTTCTTTTTCCTTGAAGTGATTGTAGAACTCCAGGCCGACTTCTTTCATTAAACGCGCATCAATCTGATGATTCAAAAATGCATCCACCTTTAAGATTGAGCCGTCAATAACTACACCGTCTTCTTTTACTTTCTGCTGCAGCAATTCCAATTGAATCCTCCTCAACAAAAAAACTCACCATATTAAAGAATAAAGGTGAGTAAGAAAAGAAAGCCAAATACATCCTATTCCAATGATAAGAATGCACAGGGGCTGATCTTTTATTACTCATAGTCACGTCATTTACGGCGACGTGGTAGAAACTTTAAAGCCATATCCTTTATATTATATGAGTATTTTTAATTTATTTTTACCCTTATGATGATAACAAAGTTAGTGATGGATATCAATAAGGAATCCGCATTAGATAAGGGCTTATAAATTATTTGATAGTAAAAAACATATTTTTTTATTTATACAATTTCAAATTATTTTGTTTTTAGTGTTTAGTTTTTAAAATGTAGGGGTATTTCTTTACTATCACAAGAAAATTACAACGACATCTTAGAGCATCACAATCACATTAAAAGTAATTGGGAGGTAAACGTTGAAATGAGGAACATTGAATCGTTTTCAAGCGAACAAGCACTTTTAAGTAGAATTGACAACCTGAAATCACAAGGTGTTGCAGAACGCGACATGCATGTAATTTCGAAGAATAAGCTTGAAGGTTCAGCATTGGATTATACAGATGTCCAATTCAAGAACGCTGATGGTTCATTTGGTGACAAAGTGGCTTCCTTATTTACAGGTGAAGACCCGCAGCATCGTGTATTTGAAAAGTTAAACTTATCAGATGCAGAACAAAGTCAGTATGTGAGAGAAGTTGAAAGCGGCAATATCTTACTTTATGTAGATAATGATGCGACTTATAACACTTCCAGCACAAACAACGCTTATGACAGCACTTCAACTGCCAGCCATCGTAATTCAACGAATGGTGTAGCAGGTGGATATGTGAGTCAAGAAACATTGAGTACAGGCAATACTGGACGTACGCTGAATGAAAAAAGCTACGATCATCCTGATGATGGTACCACTGGTTTAAGTGGTCGATCAAGTTACGAATCAGACACTGATGCACAGTATTCATCGCACCACCGAGAAAGTAATCTTAATAATAGAGAGGAACGAGTAGACATGAGAAACGAATTTAACAACACTAACGATTTTGACAGAGTAGATAACGACCGTTTAGACAACAATTTAGTAGGAGGCCGTGATGGAGTAAATAACGACCGCCGTAACTATGAGTTCGACGAAGATATTAAAAACCGTACTGATTTATCAGATGACGAAAAAATCCGCTTACATGAAGAACGTATCCGGGTAGGAAAAGACCAAGTTCAAACTGGTGAAGTACGTATTGATAAAGATGTTGTAGAAGAACGTCAAGAATTTGATGTACCAGTCAGCCGTGACGAAGTTACAATTGAACGTCGCCGTGTAGACGAAAAAGTAGAAGGAGATATGGATTTTGACCGTTTAGATAACGATACAATTCGTGTCCCATTAACAGAAGAACGTATCAACGTTGAAAAAGAAAACGTTGTCGCTGAAGAATTAGTAATCAAGAAAAACCGTGTTCAAGATACAGCACACGTATCTGAAACAGTACGTAAAGAAGAAGTTAACATTGACGACACTAACAACCGTCATGTAGACAATGATCGTTTAGGTAACGACCGTTTAGACGGTGACCGCTTCGATAACGACTTAGACCGTCGTTAATTCAATCATTAAATCTACCTAACCTCGAAGGGTTCCTTCGAGGTTTTTTTGGAGGGAAAATTGATGGGTATGGCTTTAGTTTGGGGTTTAGTTAGTGGCGGTGCTGTTTTATTAGGTTCTCTTATCAGTCTCGTCGTTCATATACCTAAAAAATTATTAGGATTTATTATGGCATTCGGTGTTGGTGTATTGATTGGTGCAGCAACCTTTGAGCTCCTTCAGGAATCACTTGCTAAAGGTGAGATTATGAATACGATCATTGGTTTCCTTACAGGTGCTGTCACATTCACAGTGCTGGAAGCTATTATCTCCCGTAAAGGCGGCAAACATCGTAAAAGGTCTGAAATTCCGAATAAGAAAGAAAGTAATAACGATGAATCAGGAATTGGTATTTTCATTGGAACCGTTATGGATGCAATCCCTGAATCAATTATGCTGGGAGCAAGTTTAATCGGTGGTAAAGGAGTAAGTCTTCTGTTACTACTCGCTATTTTTATTAGCAATATACCTGAAGGTTTATCTAGTACGACAGGAATGCTTAAAAGTGGAAATTCAAAAAAGAAAGTACTGATGTTGTTTATTGCGGTAACAGTTATTGCAGGGTTAAGTGCATTAGGTGGTTATGTCTTCCTGGACCATGCTGATCCGAAAATACTCGCATTTATTTCAAGCTTTGCAGCAGGTGGCATTATAACAATGATCGGTGCGACAATGATGCCAGAAGCGTATGAAGATGGCGGTGCAGTAGTCGGTCTAGTGACTGCATTCGGCGTATTGACGTCTGTATTATTAGATCATTTAGGTTAGGAGCAGGATTATTAATCCTAGCTCCTTTTTATTTTAAAATATAATGATTTAAAATATTATATAACTCATTTAAGGATAGATAAGTTTTTTCCTTATAGGGAGAATAGACCTTTAACATATGGCGATAATGATAAAGACAACTCGGCTTATTCTTCATCGAGTAATACAAAGTTAAATCCAATCTTTCATCTGAATCAATAATGGCAGATAAATAATGTTCAGTATAACGGGCATGGTGCCATTCATTATCATCATTACGATTAAAACCAAGAAATACATGAGAAAACGGTAAAATTAACTGCTGCGCTTTGATAGAATTTCCAATATGCGAAAACATAGAAATGATTTCTATTACCTCTTCGCTTATCTCGTGCGGAATACATTCGTCATCCTTCGGCAATTCTTCGAATATCATTCCATACTCATAAATAATACCTTCTTTTAAAATCCTGCTTTGCTGCTGATAAAGTTCAGCCTTATTAGGATCAAGTTTTTCAAGCAGCTGACAATTTTGAAACAGAATCATCCTTAACATTCTGTCGTCCATCTCATCCTCCGTTAGATTTAATTAGAAATGCGTATGTGGTTGTATAATGATAGTTAATGTATAATATTACACAACTATTTAAATTATATTTAATGTTAAATCAATAATCAACTTTTTTGTTATATTATGTATTAATTTTTTAGACGAAGATTTATTGATGATATAATAAGAATCATATCGATAGAGAGGGAATCAAAATGTTTGTTAATATTACAAAATCGACTTTCTTCGATGAAGCAATGGCATTATACGGAGAAACGTTCCCTATTAATATTAGAGAACCAGAACAAGTATTTCTTAACAGTATGAGTCTGTCAGATGAACGGTATCATTTTGTTGGTATGGTTATTGCTGATAAACTTGTAGGATTTATTACATTCCATCTGGAGAAACAGTATCACATCGGATTTATCATCTATTTAGTCGTCCATCCTGATTATAGAGGACGTAACATTGCTGCTAAGCTTATGAATTATGCTGAAGAACGGATGTCCAGCATCGACACGGATCTTGAGTCTATTATGCTTGAATGTGAACAGGATGAGAATCGTAATAGTCCGCTAGAACCGTTCTATAAAAAGTTCGATTATCACAAATACCCTATTTACTATATGCAGCCTGGTCTCCGTGATGACCAGCCAGTACCAATGAACCTTTTTGTAAAGACGATTAAAGACAGCAGGCAAAGATTCCTGGCAATCACTCAGATCTATACGGCCAAATATCACGAGGCAAATGGCATTTCTCTGACTAAGCTGCAGGATTATATCAGCACAATGTAAAAAGACCTTGCCGACAAAAGTCAGCAAGGTCTTATATCTTATTGCTCTTCTTTTACATATGGTAATAAAGCCATATGACGTGCACGTTTGATTGCTACAGTTAACATACGTTGGTATTTAGCTGAAGTTCCTGTGACACGACGTGGTAAAATTTTACCACGCTCAGAGATGAATTTTTTAAGCATTTCTGAATCTTTATAGTCGATATGTGTAATACCGTTTGCTGTGAAATAACAAACTTTTTTACGACGACGACCGCCTCTTCTTGGTCCACCTGCCATGATTGTTGCCTCCCTTACAATAATATCTTAGAACGGTAAATCATCATCACTGATATCAATCGGTCCTGTTGCATTAGCAAAAGGATTGTTTGATGGCGCAGCTGATGCATTATTATTCTGATTGGATTGATTTTGGTTGTTAGTGTTGTTAGATTGATAATTCTGACCTTGTGTCTGTCCACCGAATCCTGAGTCATAGCCTGAATAGTCATCACTATTGTTCTGACGGTTCTGGTTAGCACCTTTTGGTTCAAGGAACTGTACTGAGTCACAGACGACTTCAGTCACGTACACTTTACGACCTTCTTGATTATCATAACTGCGAGATTGCAATCTGCCATCTACACCGGCTAAGCTACCTTTACTTAAGAAGTTATTAACATTCTCTGCCTGCTTACGGAAGACAACACAGTTCAAGAAATCTGCCTGGCGTTCTCCTTGCGCATTTGAAAATGTACGATTAACTGCTAACGTAAATGTGGCTACTGAGACGCCTGATGGTGTGACTCTGTATTCTGGATCCTTTGTTAAACGACCTACTAATACAACTCGGTTAAGCATGCAATCGCCCCCACCTGTTATTATTTTTCTTCTTCGCGAACGATAATATGACGAATGATATCGTCATTGATCTTAGCTAAACGATCGAATTCGTTCGTTGCCTGGTCTGTTGAGTTAACGCGTACGATTTGGTAGAAGCCTTCTTTGAAGTCATTGATATCGTAAGCTAAACGACGTTTACCCCAGTCTTTTGCTTCGATGATTTCTGCTCCGTTTGAAGTTAAGATTTCGTTGAAACGTTCTACTAACGCTTTCTTCGCATCTTCTTCAATGTTCGGGCGTACAACGTACATAATTTCGTATGTTCTCATCTATTACACCTCCTTATGGTCTATGCGGCTTTACTAAGTAAAGCAAGGAATAATTTTCATTACTCACAATTGAAAATTATAGCACAGATTAATACAGATTACAACATTAGTACAATACTTCATTCAACTTATAGACGACCATATCTTTAACATGGAACAGCTTCGTGTCTTTCGTCTTATAAAGATATTCATATAAATAGTAATCACTGTCTCCAGGTTCTATATCATCGCAGCTGATAATATCTAAGTAGCGTATGGCGGTGTCGGCATAGCTGATCTTGTCATAGATGTCCTCATTTAAAGTCACATGCTCGTCAGGCAGTACTGCCTGGACAAAGTAATAGTATGTCACTTGATACATTTTTTCTTTGCTGTTGTCAGACTTTGTAATGACCTTGATTCCATAGATAATCCGTTTTAAAGGCTGCATATAGGTCCTCCTTAGACATTAAATCTAAAATGTACGACATCTCCATCTTTCATCAAATATTCTTTTCCTTCAAGTCTGACTTTACCCGCTTCCTTAGCACCAGTCATCCCTTTGTTATCCACTAAATCATCATAGCTTACTGTTTCTGCGCGAATGAATCCACGTTCAAAGTCTGTATGAATAATTCCTGCGCATTGCGGTGCCGTCATACCATGTCTAAATGTCCAGGCGCGTACTTCCTGCTCTCCTGCTGTGAAGTAAGTTGCAAGACCAAGCAAATGGTAAGATGCTCTGATAAGTTTATCAAGACCCGCTTCTTCAATTCCAAGATCAGCTAAATATTCCTTCTTATCTTCTTCGTCAAGCGCCGCCAGTTCTTCTTCGATCTTTGCACTAATAACAATGACTTCAGAACCTTCGTTCTCAGCATAGTTTTTAATCGCTTTTAAATAGTCATTTTCATCGCCGCTTACTAAATCGTCTTCTGATACATTTGCTACGTAAAGCATCGGTTTTGCTGTCAGTAAATGCATCCCTTTCACAACTTTCAATTGCTCCGGCGTGAATTCAATACTTCTTACCGGCTGCTCATTTTCCAGTGCTTCTTTCACGATGGAAAGCACCGCTTCTTCAGCTACTGCCTCTTTGTCTTTCTGCTTAGCCATCTTCTGTACACGTGCATAACGCTTTTCCACTGACTCAAGGTCGGCAAGGATCAACTCCATATTGATAACTTCGATATCATCGATCGGGTCTACTTTACCCGATACGTGAGTGATGTTCTCATCATCGAACGCACGGACGACTTGACAGATCGCATCAACGTCTCGGATATGAGATAAGAATTTATTGCCCAGTCCTTCACCCTTTGAAGCACCTTTGACGATACCTGCTATATCTGTAAATTCGAATGCTGTCGGTACCGTCTTCTTCGGTTTAACAAGTTCCGTTAAGTTGTCGAGACGATAATCCGGTACTTCTACGATACCGACGTTCGGGTCGATGGTCGCGAACGGATAGTTCGCAGCGAGTGCTCCTGCTTTAGTGATTGCGTTGAATAATGTAGATTTTCCGACGTTCGGAAGACCGACAATTCCAGCTGTTAATGCCATATATGTTTCTCCTTTAAGCTCCGTCACCAGACGAAATTATTTTTTTTATTTTTTTGTTGAATTCATGTCGAGGCAGTAAAATACTTCTGCCGCAGTTTTCACATTTAATTCTAATATCAGCACCGAGTCGGATAATCCGAAAGGCGTTTGTACCGCAGGCATGCTGTTTTTTCATCTCAACAATATCGTTCAGCTGATAATTACTGCTCATCTGTCGGACCTCCTTTCGGCTGATTGTACATAATCATACGTGGTACCGGTGCTTTTATACCCTGTTTATCCAGGAAGCCCTTCAGATCACGGCGTAGCAGACGCGCAATTTTTGTATGGTTATTTGGCAATGTTTCAGCAGCAATCTTGATAACCGCTTCTCCTGCCTTTACCATTTCAACACCTAAAATTTCAGGTATCGCAGTCAGTTCCTCATATTTTTCTCTGAGTGATTCCAGATAAGGTTCAAGCAGTTGCTCAACTTCCGCCAAATTCTCATCACTTGAGACGGACACTTCGAATACAGCGACAGAATTATTGACTGAGAAATTAACGATTTCATTCATTGTTCCATTAGGCAGGATGGTCAACTCTCCTGTAAATGAACGGATACGTGTCGAACGGAGACCGATAGACTGCACTGTACCTTCTGCTACTTTTGTGCCTGTCGTATTAATTCTCACGTAATCTCCAACATCAAACTGGTTTTCAAAGATGATGAAGAACCCGGTAATTATGTCTTTCACAAGTGTCTGAGCACCGAATCCAATAGCTATACCTGCTACTCCTGCGCCCGCTATAATACTTTCCACCTTAATGCCGAAGTTACTCAAAATCGTCGTTATGACGATGAACCAGACGACATATGACGCGATGTTCTGAAGCAGCTTAATCAGTGTAATATCTCTTTTCTCCGACTGAGATAAATTGGACCGTCTTCTGACATTGAAGAACTGCTCAATAAATTTATGAGCGAATTTAATAATGATGATGGCACAGATGATGGTCACTATAGCCCAGAAAATATTTTTAACAATCGTTGTCCAGAGCACGGGATCTGTAAATGGTTTAACGACTTCCTGTAAAAAATCATTGAAATAAGTCATAAGTCACCTATTAGCGTCCAGCGTTTTCAAGTAACTCTATCAGCCGGTTGAATTCTTCTTCAGATGTGAATTCAATGGCAATTTTACCTTTTTTACGAGACTTAGAAATTTCAACTTTAGTACCGAGGCGTTCTTTGAGTGACTGCTCATGTTTCACAAGAAACTTCGGTTTTGCAGCAACATGTTTTTCCTTGACTGGTTGATCACCTAGTGACTTTACGTACTGTTCAAGCTGTCGGACGCTCATCGATTCGCTGATGACTTTAGCGGCGGCAGCCTGCATTGTTTCAGCATCTTTCAAGCCAAGTAATGTACGACCATGGCCACCTGAAATCTTCTTATCGTTGATCAACTGCTTAATGTCAACCGGTAAATTTAGCAGGCGCAGCATATTAGCAATATATGGTCTTGATTTACCAAGCCGGTCTGCTGTTTCAGATTGCGTTAAGTTCAAGTTGTCCATCATCAGCTGATAGCTTCTTGCTTCTTCCAATGGATTTAAATCTTCACGCTGTAAGTTCTCGATAATGGCAAGCTCCATCATCTGCTTATCGGTCAAAGATTTAACGACAGCAGGAATATCGTGCTTACCGGCAAGCTTACTCGCTCTATAGCGACGTTCTCCGACAACGATGTCATAGCCTTTGACAGAATTTCTGACAATAATCGGCTGAAGAACACCGTGGATTTTAATAGATTCAGCAAGTTCATTCAGAGCTGTTTCCTCAAATTCCTGACGCGGCTGATAGGGGTTAGGACGAATTGTATCTAAACGCAGTTGCTCTACAACTTCATCGCCCTTATTATCCTGAAACAGAGCATCCAGCCCACGACCTAAACCTTTTCCAAGACCTCTAGCCATGACTGATGACCTCCTCTGCTAATTCATTGTACGTTTTAGCGCCGGCAGAACGAGCATCATAAACATTGATCGGCTGGCCATGAGAAGGTGCTTCAGACAAACGGACGTTTCTCGGAATGATGGTATCATATACTTTTTCACCAAAGTGCGCACGGACTTCAGCCATGACATCATTACCAAGATTCGTACGGGCATCCAGCATCGTCAGCAGAACACCTTCAATTTCAAGCGACTGATTCAAATGTCGCTGAACAAGCTTGATAGTATTCAGCAGCTGACTCAATCCTTCAAGCGCGTAGTATTCACATTGCACAGGAATGATAATACCTGTAGCAGCAGTAAATGAGTTGATGGTAAGCAGACCTAACGACGGCGGACAATCAATGATAATATAATCAAAATCCTGCTCCAGTTCTTTGAAAGCATATTTCAAGCGAACTTCGCGGCTCATCGCTGAGACCAGTTCAATCTCTGCACCAGCAAGAGCAATATTCGCCGGGATGATCCAGAGATTTTCCTGTTCAGTTTTCAGCACAACTTTATTAATAGAGATATCTTCAACCAGCATATCGTACACCGAGTATTCCACATTATTTTTATCTATACCGACACCACTTGTCGCATTACCTTGTGGATCTGTATCGACTAAC
Source organism: Macrococcus lamae (assembly GCF_004359545.1). Classification (GTDB taxonomy): domain Bacteria; phylum Bacillota; class Bacilli; order Staphylococcales; family Staphylococcaceae; genus Macrococcus; species Macrococcus lamae. The sequence goes on along the minus strand of NZ_SCWB01000011.1, from coordinate 39,620 downwards.
AGTACTTTTTTACCTAGTGCTGCAAGAGCTGCACTTAAATTGACGGACGTTGTTGTCTTCCCTACGCCGCCCTTTTGGTTCGCAATCGCTAAAATTTTCATGTAACTCTCTCCTCGTTTCTATTACGGGCATATTCATAATACCGATTATATCAATTTTAAGCATAAACTGCACAACCTAAAAACAGAAGCATGCACACAAAAAATACGGCAGCTCCTAAAGAGACAGAAACAAAAAATCCGTTTCTATTCTGGAACTATCCGTATTTTTATAATAGTCATCTATTTACTGTCAGGATTTTTGAATACTTTAATGGAAATCTCATAGAAATTCTCGTATTCTGTATCTTTACGCTTTACTTTTATACCGCTTTTTTCGACTGCTTTGATACTTTCACCGATTGTGTTGAAGGCAAGCTTAATGTCACGTGTAAAGGCGATACGTGTAGGTTTAACATCTTCGCCGCCGAGCATACGTTTCACGCGTTCCTCTGTCTGCTTGACGTTCAATCCCTGGCTTTTAATGATACCGAGCATTTCATATTGCTGCTCTGGTGACAATGCCAGCAGACTTCTCGCATGACGTTCTGTAATATGCGCTCTGCTGAGTGCTTCCAGTACTGGCTGTGTCAGACGCAGAAGTCTTAACTTATTTGCGATGAACGACTGACTTTTACCAAGACTAACTGCAAGATCCTGCTGTGTAATACCATCCAGATCCAGTAATTTCTTATACGCTTCTGCTTCTTCAACAGCAGATAAGTTCTCACGTTGAATATTTTCAATCAGTGCAATCGCTGCAGTCTGTTTGTCATTCATCGGTTTAACGATGACTTCTGTCTCAACTGTACCGTTTAATTTCATCGCACGGAAGCGTCGTTCTCCGGCAATAATTTCAAACATGCCTTCTTCGATCGGTCTGACAACAATCGGCTGCAGTAGTCCATATGATTTAATAGAGTCTGCAAGCTCCTGAATTTTTTCCTCATCAAAGACTTGTCTCGGTTGATAACGATTCGGCACAATACGTTCTATCGGTAGGACGATAACATTTCCTTGTTCACGCGCTATTACTACATCTTCTTCCTTATCTCGCAGTCCAAATAATTTAGAAAAGGGTTTTTTCATCACAATCGGCTCACTTTCTTAAGTCGTATCATTTTACTTGATCAGCGGTTCTTTATTCGGTGTTCCAGGTTTTCTCGGATATTTTTTCGGTGTCTGTCTGCGTTTTTCAATATCGACAATAAAACGCGTACTTTCTTCCATCGGTAAAGTGAACTGATGATTCGCTACTATTTCGCCACCTAATATATTGACAGCGAACAATCCTTCCTCAATCTCTGTTTCACCCTGCGCGCCTTTCAATGCTAGTAAATGTCCGCCCTTTTTGACGAGAGGTAGACACAGTTCACTGAGCACTGATAGCCTGGCGACCGCTCGAGCGGTTACAACATCAAATTTTTCACGGTTATCAGAACGATTGTTACCAAATGTCTCTGCACGGTCATGTATAAAACTCACTTGTTCAAGGTTCAGCTCTGCTGCCAGATGATTGAGAAAGTTAATACGTTTGTTCAATGAATCAACAATTGTCAATTTAATATGTGGGTATAAAATTTTTATAGGGATGCTCGGAAAACCGGCGCCTGCACCGACGTCACACAGTGTGTCGACTGAATTGAAGTCGAAGTAGAAACTAGGTGTGATCGAATCAAAGAAGTGTTTTAAATAAACCTCTTCTTTAGCAGTCACTGCTGTCAAATTAATTTTCTCATTCCACTCTACTAAATTCTTATAGTAGATTGCAAACTGTTTCTGTTGTTTTTCTGTTAATTCAAACCCTTTTTGAGCTAATTCGTCAATAAATTGTTCTTCGTTCATCTAGTTCACCTTTGCGATTTTACCTTGTTCAATATAGACAAGGAGAATTGAAATATCTGCTGGGTTAACACCGGAAATACGTGATGCCTGGCCGACGCTAAGCGGTTTAACTTCTTTCAATTTCTGGCGGGCTTCTGTCGCCAGGCTATGAATAGCATCGTAATCGATGTTTTCAGGAATTTTCTTACCTTCCATCCGTTTCATTTTTTCTACCTGCTGCAAAGATTTCTGGATGTAACCTTCATATTTTGTCTGAATCTCTACTTGCTCAGCTACTTCAGAATCAACTGCAAGCTCTTCGTCCATCAATTCGATAATAGATGCATAATCCATTTCAGGGCGGCGCAGCAGATCGATTGCTAAAATGCCGTCTTTTAATGCAGTACCCCCCCGCGTTTCAATGATTGCCTGTGTTCTGTCACTCGGTTTAATACGGTAACTAGAAAGGCGGTTCATTTCCTCGGAAATAGCATCTAGTTTTAACTGGAACTTCTGGTAGCGTTCATCTGTAATCAGCCCGATAGTATGTCCGATTTCTGTCAGACGAATGTCCGCGTTATCATGACGAAGCAGCAGGCGATGTTCAGCACGGCTCGTCAGCAGACGGTATGGTTCATTCGTTCCTTTCGTTACAAGGTCATCAATTAATACGCCGATATAAGCATCTGCTCTACCTAAAATGACAGGCTCGTGATTCAGCACTTTCGCAGCTGCATTGATACCCGCCATCAGTCCTTGACCAGCAGCCTCCTCGTAGCCTGACGTTCCATTGATCTGCCCGGCTGTAAAGAGACCGTCAATTTTCTTAGTTTCAAGAGTCGGCCAGAGCTGAGTCGGTACCATCGCATCATATTCAATAGCGTATCCAGCCCGCATCATATCCGCATTTTCAAGACCCGGAATTGACTGCAGCATCTGACGCTGAACATGTTCCGGTAAGCTTGTTGAAAGACCTTGAACGTATACTTCTTTCGTATTGCGTCCTTCAGGCTCTAAGAAAATCTGATGACGTGGTTTGTCGTTAAAGCGGACAAATTTGTCCTCAATTGACGGACAGTAACGTGGACCGGTCCCTTTAATCATTCCTGAATACATCGCTGATAGATGCAGGTTTTCATCGATGACTTTATGGGTTTTATCATTTGTATACGTCAGCCAGCATGGCAGCTGATCTAAAATATATTCTGTTGTTTCATAACTGAAGGCGCGGCCGACATTATCACCCGGCTGAATTTCTGTTTTAGAATAATCGATAGTTCCTCCGTTGACGCGTGGTGGTGTCCCTGTTTTAAAACGGACAATATCAAAGCCAAGGTCCCGCAGATGATCTGCAAGTTTAATGGACGGCATCTGGTGGTTCGGACCCGATGAATATTTAATGTTTCCAAGAATGATTTCACCACGTAGGAATGTTCCTGTAGTGAGCACGACTGCATCGGCATAATATGTCGTACCAATCACTGTTTCTACGCCTTTCACTTTATTATCTTCAATGATCAGACGTTCAACCATTCCCTGCATAATATCAAGGTTAGGGGTGTTTTCAATAACTTCCTTCATTTCCTGCTGATAAAGCACTTTGTCAGCCTGAGCACGCAGCGCGCGTACAGCAGGACCTTTACCAGTATTCAGCATACGCATTTGAATATGCGTTTTATCGATAGTTTTAGCCATCTGACCGCCTAAAGCATCTATTTCCCGGACGACGATTCCTTTTGCCGGACCTCCGACAGACGGGTTACACGGCATAAATGCGACTGAATCAAGACTGATAGTCAGCATAAGTGTCTTTGCACCTTTGCGGGCAGAAGCAAGTCCTGCTTCTACACCAGCATGACCGGCACCGACGACGATTACATCATATTGTTCCAATTTATTTCCTCCTTATTTACCGAGACAGAACTGACTGAATAACTGATCAATCAAGCTGTCTGATACTTCTTCTCCGATAACTTCTCCGAGTAATTCCCAAGTTCTGATTAGGTCTATTTGAACGATATCAATAGGAACGCCTGACTCTGCAGCGATCATTGCATCGTTAATGGTTTGTTTTGCCTGTTTCAAGAGACTGATGTGTCTTGCATTTGAGACATAGGTCATGTCTTGAGCCGCAACTTCCCCTTGGAAGAACATTCTGCTGATTTCCTCTTCCAATGCGTCAATACCGCTCTGTGATAACATCGATGTCTGAACTATCGGTACATTGCCCACCATCTGTTTGACTTCTTCCAGATTCAGCTGCTGCTCGAGGTCTGTTTTATTGATAATGACAATAACGTCTTCATTATTGATGACTTCAGCCAGCTGATAATCGCTCTCTGAGAGTGGTTCATTGTAATTCAGAACGTATAATATTAAGTCTGCTTTCTTCAGTGCTTCACGACTGCGCTCCACACCAATTTTTTCGACGATATCTTCTGTCTCGCGAATACCTGCTGTATCTACAAGTCTTAGCGGTACGCCGCGAACATTCACGTACTCTTCCAGCAGGTCTCTTGTCGTCCCAGCGACTTCTGTCACTATAGCTTTATTGTCCTGAATTAAGTTGTTCAGCATAGAACTCTTACCGACATTAGGTTTACCGATAATGACTGTTGACAGGCCTTCACGGAGTATTTTTCCTTGAGCGCCTGTTGCCAGCAGTCTGTCAATTGCTGAATCAATTTTTTTTGCTTCACTGAGCAGAAACTGAGTCGTCGCTTCTTCTACATCATCATACTCAGGATAATCGATATTAACTTCAACCTGTGCCAAAATTTCAAGAATTGATTGGCGCAATCCTTTAATCATTGTCGATAGGCGGCCTTCTATTTGATTCATCGCCACTTTACTTGCCCGGTCTGTTTTAGAACGGATGAAGTCCATAATTCCTTCTGCCTGCGATAAGTCGATGCGTCCATTTAAAAAAGCTCGTTTTGTAAATTCTCCAGGCTCTGCCAGACGCCCACCATTTGACAATGTGAGTTCAAGGATTCGATTGACCGTCATTATTCCTCCGTGACAGTTAATCTCAACGATATCCTCACGCGTAAATGTTTTCGGTGCACGCATAACAGCTACCATCACTTCTTCTATTATGTCAGAAGATACTGGATCAACGATATGGCCGTAATTTATCGTATGGCTTTGAACATCCGAGAGTGCCGTTTTTCCTTTATATATGCGGTCAGCAATCGTCACAGCTTCCGGACCTGATAATCTGACGATAGCTATAGCTCCTTCACCCATCGGTGTCGATATGCTCGAAATCGTATCAAACTCCATAGTATCTCCTCCATAATAGTCATTTGTTGATTGTAGAACGAACTGATAAAAATTAAAATGAATATGCTTTAAATAAACAGATTAACTCTAAAAACAAAAGTTTTTAGAGTTAATTCATTAATCGTTATTTAGCTTTAATGACTAAATATCTATTAGGTTCTCTTCCTTCTGAATACGTCTCTATATCTTTCATTTCAGCAAGTATTTGATGCATGATTTTCCGTTCATAGCTCGGCATTGGTTCAAATTTAACGGGTTGTTTCGTCACTTTAGCTTTTTTTGACATGTTCAGTGCCAGTTTCTGCAGTGTCTCTTTCCTTTTAAATCTGTAATTTTCAATATCGAGTGTGACGATGATGAAGCTTTTCTGAATATGCTGGAAGTAAGTTTGTGCGAATACTTGCAAGGCATTTAATGTTTGTCCGCGTTTTCCGATAATTCGAGCAGCATCCGCTGAAAATAATTCAATCGTTATTTTATTACCGTTTATAAGACATTCAGATGTAACGTCAATATTCATCGCTTTAATAATATCTTTGATATAATCCGCTGTCTTTTCAGCGTTTTCAGCTAATGTGTCGCGAGCATCTGTTGAAAACTGCTCTTCCCGCTGTTCAAAATCGCTCGCTTCTTCTCGTTGAGCCGGCTGAGAGTGTTCTTTTAGCAAAGTGTCCTGCTTCAATTCATCAAGTGACTTTAATTTCTTCAGTTCAGGGTCGATAATAATGAGATTCACTTCTGCATCGCTCTGACCGAATCCGAGCAGCCCTTTTTTACCTGGCTTGATGACCTCTATTTTAACTTGGTTTTCTGTAACAAACATGTCACTTAAACCAAGCTGAACCGCTTCTTCCACTGTTCTGCCTGTGAACGTCTTCTGCAGCACAAACATAGCCTCCTTCTACTTAATTCGTTTATTGTATCCTTTAGCGATTTTCATGACATGTTCAAGACTGCTGTTGATCTCTTCTACAGACATCTCACTAGCCGGTTTTCTGGCGATGACAATAAAATCTGCTGCAACAATATCTGCCTTATGTTTATTAAAACTCTCACGGATAGAACGTTTTATACGATTTCTAACGACAGCATTTCCTAACTTTTTGGAGACTGATATGCCTAGTCTGAAATGTTCATGCTTATGAGCATCGTAACGATAGACAATAAATTGACGATTGGCTACAGATCTGCCACTCTTATAGATTGTCTGAAAGTCTTCATTCTTTTTGATCCGATAATTCTTTTCCACTACCTTCACTCATTTCCAGGCTCGCATTTTATACAATTATACTAGATGAGACCCTCGTTTTAAACAAAAAAAAGACCACTGCGAGAGTGATCTTAAGCTGATAATACTTTTCTGCCTTTACGACGACGACGTGCAAGAACTCTACGTCCGTTTTTAGTGCTCATACGTGCACGGAAACCGTGAACTTTACTATGTTTACGTTTATTTGGTTGATAAGTACGTTTTACCACTTAGGACACCTCCTATTAATCTATTCATCTATATTTCACTTTGTATGTGATTGACAATAACTACTGAAGTATAACAAATTACATAAGTCATTGCAACTACCAAAAAGGTCATATGTCACAAAAGAGTTATACACTTATCCACAGTTATTTAAAATTGTTTTGTGGATAATTAGGAATTAATTTTTAGATACTCACAATTATTCTTATCGTTACTCACAAATCCACATATTTGTATAAAAAAGCATGTGCGTAATGATAACTTTGTGGATAACTCTATAAATGTATTGATATTATCATATTTATTTGATAATATTTTGTTATATTTCGTGTGAAAAACTATAAACCTTTATTTAATTATCCACATGATGTTAATAATATGTGGATAATTATTCACACCTTGTGCTTAAGATTATACACAAAGTGGGTAAATGTGTATAACTTCTGAAAAAATATTATAAGAAAGAGGCACACTATGAGTGGAATCGATTCAATCTGGAAAAAGGTCCTGGAAAATCTTGAGAAGAAACTATCTACGCCGAGTTATGAAACATGGTTCAATCATACATCGATCAGTCTGCTGAATAATAGTCAGGTCATCATTGAAGCACCGACTGCTTTTCATGCCAGCTGGCTGAACAAAAATTATATTACTATTATTCAAGATACAATTGAGGAAACTATCGGAGAAACACTTGAAGTAAAAATTGTTTCTGGAGAAGACACCATTGCAGAGGATATTAAACCTGAACTCGTTAACAACCGTAAAGAACAGGAAGTTATGCCTAGTCAACTAAACATCGATAATACATTTGATACATTTGTTATCGGCAGCGGCAACCGCTTCAGCCATGCAGCATCTTTAGCTGTCGCAGAAGCACCTGCTAAAGCTTATAATCCCCTATTCATCTATGGTGGTGTCGGACTTGGTAAAACTCATTTAATGCATGCAATCGGTCATTACGTAATGGAACATAAAGAAAATGCTAAAGTCGTCTATACATCGAGTGAAAAATTCACAAATGAATTCATCAACTCTATTAAAGACAATAAAACCGAGGAATTCAGATCAAAATATCGAAATGTCGATGTACTGCTGATAGATGATATTCAGTTCCTTGCAGGCAAAGAGTCAACGCAGGAAGAATTTTTCCATACATTCAATGAACTTCATCAGAACAACAAACAGATTGTCATCTCCAGTGACCGTGCGCCTAAAGAAATTCCGACGCTTGAAGACCGTTTGCGTTCACGCTTTGAATGGGGTCTCATTACAGACGTAACGCCACCTGACCTGGAGACAAGAATTGCTATTCTACGTAAGAAATCGGAAGAAGAGAACATAGAAATTCCTAACGAAGCTATGCTCTATATCGCAAGTCAGATTCAATCCAATATTCGTGAGCTGGAAGGAGCACTGACACGTGTCACTGCATATTCCAGATTGGTTAAACGTGAATTGACTCCTGACCTTGTTGCAGAAGCATTGAAGGATATCATTTCTACAAACAAACCTAAAAAAATCAGTATCCAGGATATCCAGACGATTGTCGGCTCGTTCTATAATGTAAGAATGGAAGATTTCACAGCTAAAAAACGTACAAAATCTATTGCTTTTCCAAGACAGATTGCTATGTATCTTGCGCGTGAGCTGACTGATTATTCTCTGCCTAAAATCGGCGAGGAATTCGGCGGCCGAGATCATACAACAGTCATTCATGCACATGAAAAAATTAAAACTCAGATTGAACATGATGCTGCACTGAAAAAAGAGATAGAAAATCTGGAAAAAGAGATTACCGGTTAGTTGTGGATAATGTGAATGAAGAGTCATAAGTTACAAACAACTTATACACATGTGGATATCTTTAGTATCATACGCTTAACTCAGTTATCCACCTATTCACAGCCCCTATTACTATTACTACGAATTTAAAAGATATAATATAATATATATAAAACGACGATAAGGAGTTTTTCCTACTATGAAATTTACTATCCAAAGAGATTATTTCATTACACAGTTAAATGATACGTTAAAAGCGATTTCGCCTAGAACAACACTACCTATTCTGACAGGTATCAAAATCGATGCTTCTGATAATAAACTGGTACTAACAGGTTCAGATTCAGAAGTTTCTATCGAGATTACAATTCCAGCAGAAATTAACCATGAAGAAATTGTGACTATCGAAGAAAAAGGATCTATCGTACTACCCGGTCGTTTCTTTGTTGATATCATCAAAAAGCTTCCTGCTGCATCAGTAATCATCGAAACGAACAGTCAGTTCCAGGCTAAAATCACCTCAGGACAGTCAGAGTTCAATGTCTCAGGCCTTGACCCGGATCAATATCCGCTGCTTCCGCAAGTATCTGAACAGGACTCGATGACGTTGCCTATCAAAGTATTGAAAAATGTGATCAGACAGACAAACTTTGCAGTGTCCACCTCAGAAACACGTCCAGTGTTAACTGGTGTTAACTGGCTGATTAAAGACGGAGAACTTAGCTGTACTGCAACAGATTCACATAGACTTGCACTACGTCGACTAAAGCTTGAAAATGCTTCTGTGGATAACATTAATGCAATTATTCCAGGTAAAGCTTTGAATGAACTTAATAAAATCATTAATGACGACGATGAAACGATTGAAATTTTCTTTGCAGCAAACCAAGTGCTTTTTAAAGTAGGACATATTAACTTCATCTCAAGACTACTTGAAGGAAACTATCCAGACACTTCACGTCTGTTCCCTGAAAGCTACGAAACCTCACTTGCAATCGATAACGGAGATTTCTTCCATGCGATTGACCGTGCTTCTTTGCTTGCTCGTGAAGGAGGCAACAACGTCATTAAGCTGTCAGCTGATCAAAACCAGGTCGAGCTGTCTTCTACATCTCCGGAAATTGGTACTGTTAAAGAGGATGTGGCAACTTCAAGATTTGAAGGTCAGGGGCTGAAAATTTCATTCAACTCAAAATACATGATGGATGCATTACGAGCAATTGATAACGATGAAGTATCTGTTGAGTTCTTCGGGACGATGCGACCGTTTATTCTTAAGCCGAAAGATGATGAAAATGTCATCCAGCTGATTCTACCAATCAGAACTTATTAAATAACCGTAAATGACGAATTTCAGAGATGAAATTCGTCTTTTTTTGTTTTGTAAGTTTCATCCATTATTGCTAACATGAAGAAGAAAGGGAGGCTGATTTATGCTGGATTTGCAAAATGTGACGAAACAGTTTGGAACGTTTACTGCAGTTGATAATTTAAATATCCAGGTTCCTGAACATGAAATGCTAGGTTTTTTAGGCGGAAATGGCGCGGGCAAGACTACGACTTTCCGTATGATTCTAGGTCTCCTTGAAAAGACCTCTGGATCAATTACCTATAATGGCAAGCCGATTAACTATAGTGTGACTGACCATATCGGCTATTTACCGGAGGAACGTGGATTGAACCCAAAGTTAAAAGTTTCAGAACAGATTAATTATCTTGGACAGTTAAAAGGGATGAAACGCGCAGAAGTATTACGGGAACTTAAATACTGGCTTGATAGATTCGAAGTGCCGGAAAATATGAATAAGAAGATTGAATCATTATCTAAAGGAAATCAGCAGAAAATCCAGCTGATCGGTGCCATTATCCACCGACCGAAATTACTCATTCTGGATGAGCCTTTTAGCGGATTAGACCCAGTCAATGTAGAACTGCTGAAAGCTTCAGTCAAGGAAATGAATGACAATGGCACCACTATTGTCTTCAGTTCACATCGTATGGAACATGTTGAAGAGATGTGTGACCGTGTCTGTATACTCGATAAAGGTAAAACCGTAGTATCAGGAAATATCAAACAGGTAAAACAGGATTTCGGCAGAAAAGAGATTATCATTGCCGGTGATCACGATTTCAGTAGTCTAAAAGAAATTTCAGGAGTACTTGACTTCAAACAGAACCGGAATGATGTCCGTCTGACAATCAATGATCAGGCAGTAGCACCGCATGTCTTTGAAGCAGTGAAACAATTGGGTTATGTTTCAAGATTTGAAGTAGCGGAACCGTCGCTGAATGATATCTTTATTGCAAAGGTGGGACGTCGTCATGAATAAATTTCTTCCGACATTCTGGCTGACTTACTGGAAAAAAGTATCAAGCCGTTCATTTCTTTTCATCACCATACTGTTGATGTGTGTACTGCTCGCACTCAGCAATATTGATAAAATCATTGATTTTTTCGACCACAGTGAGAATGAAATTACTGTGATATCAAGTGACAATACACAGTTGCAGGAGACATTTCTAAAAGCTTACCAGCAGACTGATAAAAATCTGAATTTAAAGAAATCATCGTATACGGCCGGAAAAAAAGGTGTCGAGGATGATAAATATCAACGTCTGATTCATCTGACTGAAGCGGGAGACATGTTAAAAGCAGATGTGCTGACAAAAAAAGCTGCTGGGGAGAACGATTTGTCATCTATCCAGTCCACGCTGTCCGCCTTGCAGAGCAGCCGGGCAGCTCAGTCTCTTGACTTATCACCAGCAGATGTCAGCAAGCTGAATGCACAGGCTGATGTAGAAAACAAAGTGCTGTCTGAGCATAACAATACATCGCTCAGTGACGACGCCAAAGCATTGAATACAGCTGTCGTCTATATCGGTGTTTTTCTTGTGTTCTTTATCACTATTAATTACGGTTCCCAGGCTGCTACTGATATTGCGATGGAGAAATCGTCCCGCGTTATTGAGATGATTGTAACAAGCGTCTCACCTGTCAATCACATTCTGGCAAAGATTGCTGCAATTATCGCTGTTGCGCTTACTCAGATCGTTATACTGGCGCTGACCATTTTAGCATGTCTGTATTTATTTGATTTAAAGGGTGTTCTTACTGATATGGGACTTAAGTTCACAGGAGAAACGACACGCGTAATTATTTATGCCGTGATTTTCATGCTGCTTGGCCTGTTGATCAATATCAGTTTATCTGCCATTGTCGGTGCATTGACTAACAGAGTGGAAGATATTGGTCAGGCAATGATGCCGATTACCTTTCTTAATATAGCCGCATTTTATATTACAATTTTCAGTATGACGAATCCTGATACGATGCTTGTCAAAATTACAAGCTATATTCCGTTTTTCACACCAATGGTCATGCTGCTGCGTACATTATCCACTGAAACAAATGACGTACAGATCATCATCGGTATCATCATATGTATCATCACTGTCATTCTACTTCTTATGCTTGCAGCACGTGTCTATAAAGGTAGTGTTTTCAGCTATGGTAAAGGACTCATTAAAAACTTCAGACAGGCGTTACAAATGAAATAGCATTGTCACAGAATAGTAATGATTAAATAGTGGTTAAATGGGTCAAGATAGTATAAAATTTATACTATCTTGATTTTATATCAAAGTCATTACTAGTAAGGAGAAAATGATGAAAAATAGAGGAAGTATGATTTTCGCGATGGTTCTCGCCCTTGTTGTTATCGCAGCCATTGCTTTAATGGTCGTGTTTAACAAGAAAGATGTTAAGACGGACGATACTGCTGCTACTACAAATAAAGATGTTGAAACCAGTACAGATTACAGTAAGATTGATGTAACAGGTCAGCCGATGCTCGGTGATAAAGATGCTCCTGTTACGCTTATCGAGTTCGGTGACTATAAATGTCCTGCCTGTAAATACTTCGATATGGAAATACAGCCGAAACTTGTAGATAAATATATTAAAAATGGTGACCTGAAGATGTATTTTATTAATACACCATTTCACGGGGAAGAATCTCTGACAGGAGCACATGCTGCTGAAGCGGTACTAAAAAATGAACCAAAGAAATACTGGGATTTTCACAATGCATTATTTGAAGCACAGCCAAACGACAATCACTCGACTACAGATGAATGGCTGACAACTGATGTCGTAAAAAACGCAGCTGAAAAAGCAGGTGTGAAAGATGTTGACAAAATAGTTAAAGCTGCTGAAGATAAAACAGAAACAGCAGCAGTAGACGAAGATGTGACATTAAATCAGAAATATATGATTAGTCAGACACCGACAGTTATTATTAACGGTCAATTATTAAGTGATCCGCTTAAGCTTGAGTCAATTGAAAAAGCGATAGAGGATGCAAAGAAATAATGGCACGCAATAATAAACTGTTCTTTATTGCCTGGGTAATAGCCATTATTGCAATGCTTGGCAGTCTGTATTTCTCAGAGATTAAACACTTTGTACCTTGTGAAATGTGCTGGTATCAGCGCATATTAATGTATCCGTTAGTTGTCATTCTCGGATTTGCTGCGCTGAATGAATTTTATCCGTTTAAATATTTAGCATTAACATTTTCAGTCATTGGTCTCGGTTTTTCAATTTATCATTACATGGAGCAGAAAATACCGGGTTTTTCTTCTATGAAAGCTTGCGTCGGAGGTGTACCATGTAATACTGAATACATCAACTGGGCAGGATTCATTACCATTCCGTTCCTTGCAGGAACAGCATTTCTTATGATCACAATTTTAATGCTTTTTGTAAAAAAACCAGTGAACTTAATAGATTAATAAAAAGGCTAGGACAAAAGTCTAAGTTTCTTTGAAAATGAAATGCAGCTCCTCCGGGAAAGCATGATGTGAAGTATTTTTGAAGAGTGACTTTTAATGTCCTGGTCTTTTTTATTGATACCGTCACAGAAAAGCTATTTATAGTCATAAAGTGTCTTTTTTGGCTCAAAAACATGCTTTTTTAGGCGAAAAAAGGTATAATTAAATGATGACTGAGACGGATAGGAGTGAACCTGAGATGGTAAAGACAGTACAGTTTGACAATGAAATTACACTCGGACAGTTTCTTAAAGCTGAAGGGATTATAGGTACTGGTGGCCAGGCGAAATGGTATTTACAGGATAGTCCTGTGCTGTTGAACGGCGAGGAAGAAGCACGGCGTGGAAAGAAGCTGCATCAGGACGATATTCTTGAAATTGAAAGGGAAGGTAAGTTCAAGATTTCTTATCCTTCTGTTCGATGAAGCTTAAGTTTTTAAAGCTTACACAGTACCGAAATTATGAACATATCACATTATCATTTCATGACGAAGTGAATGTTCTCATCGGTGCGAATGCTCAAGGTAAGACTAATTTGCTTGAAGCAATTTATTGTCTCGCGCTTGCTAAAAGTCATCGCGCTAATCATGATAAAGAACTCATTAAATGGGATGCAGATTTTGCGTTGATTGAAGGTGAACTCGAATATAAATATGGCGTCATGCCACTTTCACTGCAAATATCATCGAAGGGTAAAAAAGCGAAGGCCAATCATCTGGAGCAAGGCAAGTTAACCCAGTATATCGGTCATATGAACGTCGTACTTTTCGCGCCCGAAGATTTAAACCTTGTTAAAGGCAGCCCGCAGATCAGACGTCGTTTTATTGATATAGAAATCGGTCAGATTTCAGCTGTCTACCTCAATGACTTATCTAATTTCCAGCGTATATTAAAACAGAAAAATCATTATTTGAAGCAGTTAAGGCTCAATCCGCAAGGTGACCGTACAATGCTTGAAGTATTAAATCAGCAGTTCAGCGAATTTGCTGCAAAACTTACGATGCGTCGACATCAGTTCATCAGCCAGCTGGAAGAGAAGGCAGTTGAAATTCACAGTGGTATTACTAAAAATGAAGAAGTGCTGAATATTCATTACCAATCCAGCCTGCAGCGGGAAGATACTCTGGATGCATTGACAGAGGCGACTTATCTGAGATTGTCTGAATCTATGGATAAGGAGATTGAACGTATGGCAAGTCTGTATGGACCTCATCGCGATGATTTAACATTCTCTATCAATGGCATCGATGTTCAGACATATGGCTCACAAGGGCAGCAGCGAACAACAGCATTGTCACTTAAACTCGCTGAAATAGAACTGATTAACGAAGAGGTAGGAGAATATCCTATCCTTCTGCTGGACGATGTGCTCAGCGAACTGGACGATACAAGGCAGACACATCTCCTTTCGACAATTCAACATAAAGTACAGACATTTGTGACGACGACTTCTGTCGAAGGAATAGAACATGAAACTATCGATCAGGCGAAACTGTTCTACGTCGATCACGGGCATATTCAAACTAATAAAGAGTAGGTGACCATCTTTGGAAAACAATTTAGAACTTTATGGAGCGGATCAGATACAAGTACTTGAAGGACTTGAAGCGGTACGTAAACGTCCTGGTATGTATATCGGTTCCACTGCATCAAAAGGTTTGCATCATCTTGTATGGGAGATCGTTGATAATAGTATTGACGAAGCGCTGGCAGGATTTGCAGATCATATCAAAGTCATCATTGAAAAAGACAACTGGATTAAAGTGACCGATAATGGACGTGGAATTCCTGTTGATATGCATGAAAAAATGGGACGTCCTGCTGTAGAAGTCATTTTAACAGTCCTTCATGCCGGCGGTAAATTCGGCGGCGGCGGATATAAAGTGTCCGGTGGTCTTCACGGCGTAGGATCTTCAGTTGTTAATGCCTTATCTTCTACACTGGAAGTTTATGTCCATAAAGACGGTAAAATTCATCATCAGACTTATCATCAAGGAACGCCTGCTTTTGACTTGAAAGTCATTGGTGATACAGAACACACTGGCACGACGATCCGTTTTAAAGCAGATGAAGAAATTTTCACGGAAACGACTGAATATGAATATGAGATACTTCAAAAACGTATTAGAGAGCTTGCTTTCCTGAATAAAGGCATTCGTATAGAAATCGTTGATGAACGTGACGAAGATAACATCATCAGTGATGATTATTTTTATGAAGGCGGTATTAAATCATACGTCGAACTGCTGAATAAATCGAAGGAAGTGCTATTCCCTGAACCGATTTATATTCATGCATCCCGCACTGACGTAGAAGTGGAGATTTCCATTCAGTACAACACAGGTTATGCAACTAACCTTTTATCATATGCCAATAACATTCATACATATGAAGGTGGAACGCATGAGGATGGATTTAAGCGCGCATTGACACGAGTGATCAATAACTATGCAACTAAAAATAAACTGATCAAAGAGAATGAAGAAAAATTAATCGGTGAAGATGTACGTGAAGGTATGGTCGCAGTCGTTTCTATCAAGCACGGTGAGCCTCAGTTTGAAGGACAGACAAAGACGAAGCTCGGGAATACTGAAGTCCGTCAAATCACGGATAACTTGTTCTCAGAACACTTTGAACGCTTCCTGTATGAAAATCCACAAGTCGCTAGAATTATTGTCGATAAAGGAATTATGGCATCACGTGCACGTCTTGCTGCAAAAAAAGCAAGAGAAGTAACACGCCGTAAAACAGCGCTTGACGTTGCGAGCCTTCCAGGTAAACTTGCAGACTGTTCAAGTAAATCGCCGGAAGACAGCGAACTGTATATTGTAGAGGGTGACTCAGCGGGTGGTTCAGCGAAGTCAGGACGTGACTCAAAAACACAAGCTATCCTTCCACTGCGCGGTAAAATTCTGAACGTCGAGAAAGCGCGCCTTGATAAAATTCTTGGAAACAACGAAGTCCGGGCAATGATTACAGCGATGGGAACTGGTATCGGCGGTGAATTTGACATATCAAAAGCACGTTACCATAAAATTGTCATTATGACCGATGCAGATGTCGATGGTGCACACATCCGTGCCCTGCTGTTAACATTCTTCTACCGGTTTATGCGTCCGCTGATTGAGGCAGGCTATATTTATATTGCCCAGCCGCCGTTATATAAAGTAGAACAAAGCAAGAAAGTTTATTACGTCTATAATGATCGTGAACTCGATCGATTGCGAACAGAACTCAGCCCGACACCAAAGATTCAGCTGTCCCGTTATAAAGGTCTCGGCGAGATGAATGCGGATCAATTATGGGAAACAACAATGAATCCTGAAAACAGAAGCATGCTGCAGGTAACCTTGACAGATGCGATTGAAGCAGATGAAACTTTTGAGATGCTGATGGGGGATGTCGTAGAACATCGTCGTCAGTTTATCGAGGAGAATGCTGAATACGCAACATTAGATGTATAGGAGGCGCCTTGATGGCAGAAAATATTGAACGTTTAAAAGATAGAAATATCAGTACGGAAATGCGTGAATCGTTCCTTGATTATGCAATGAGTGTTATCGTATCACGTGCGCTTCCGGATGTCAGAGATGGCATGAAGCCGGTTCACCGTCGTATTTTATATGGCATGAACGACCAAGGGATGACTTCAGATAAGCCGTACAAGAAGTCAGCACGTATCGTCGGGGATGTCATGGGTAAATATCACCCGCACGGCGATTCTTCCATTTACGAAGCGATGGTACGTATGGCACAGGACTTCAGTTACCGTTATCCGTTAGTGGATGGTCAAGGGAACTTCGGTTCAATGGACGGTGACGGAGCGGCTGCCATGCGTTATACGGAAGCACGTATGTCGAAAATTGCAATGGAGTTAATGCGTGACATCAATAAAGATACGATCGACTTTGTTGATAACTATGATGGCAATGAACGTGAACCGGCAGTTCTACCTGCGCGTTTTCCTAATCTGCTCGTCAATGGGGCATCAGGAATCGCTGTAGGGATGGCGACGAACATTCCGCCGCACAACTTGAACGAAGTCATTGATGGTGTACTGGCACTGAGTCATAACCCTGATATTACTGTATCCGAACTCATGGATCATATTCATGGTCCTGACTTTCCGACTGCGGGATTGATATTAGGACGCAGTGGCATCCGTCGCGCTTATGAAACAGGCCGCGGTTCTGTCATGATGCGTGCTAAAACGATTATCGAAACGCGTCCAAACGGTAAAGAAACGATTATTGTCACAGAGATTCCTTATCAGGTCAACAAAGCGAAACTTGTAGAGAAGATTGCTGAACTCGCTCGTGATAAGAAAGTAGATGGTATTACAGATTTAAGAGATGAGACAAGTCTGAAAGAAGGCGTGCGTATCGTTATTGATGTGCGCCGGGATGCCAATGCTAATGTTCTCTTAAATAACTTGTACAAATTGACACCACTGCAGACATCGTTTGGTATGAACATGCTGTCGCTTGTAGATGGTAAGCCTAAAGTACTTAACTTAAAACAGATGGTTTATTACTACCTTGAGCATCAGAAAGTAGTGATTCGTCGACGTACGGCATATAACCTCAAGAAAGCAGAAGACCGTGCCCATCTGTTGGAAGGTCTACGTATCGCACTTGACCATATCGATGAAATCATTGCATTGATTCGTTCATCCGAAACGGATCAGCAGGCTATGGAAAGCTTACAGACTAAATTCAGCTTATCTGAACGTCAGGCACAGGCAATTATGGATATGCGTCTCCGTCGTCTGACAGGACTTGAACGCGATAAGATTGAAGCGGAATATCAGGAACTGCTTGCTTATATCGGTGAACTGAAAGCCATTCTTGCTGACGAAGAGAAAATTCTTGATATTATCCGCGAGGAACTTACAGAAATCAAAGAACGTTTTGGCGATTTCAGACGTACTGAAATTACAGTGGGTGGATTTGATCACCTGGAAGATGAAGATTTAATTCCTGAAGATCACATTGTCATTACATTAAGTCACAATAACTACATTAAGCGTCTTCCGGTATCGACATACCGTGCACAGCATCGTGGAGGACGTGGTGTTCAGGGAATGAATACAATCGAAGATGACTTTGTGAGTCAGATTGTAACGACTTCAACACATGATCATGTTCTGTTCTTTACGAATAAAGGGCGCGTGTACAAACTGAAAGGTTATGAAATACCTGAGCTGTCACGCCAGTCTAAAGGTATTCCAATCGTCAACGCCCTGTCTCTTGAAAAAGATGAGACCATCAGTACGATGATTGCAGTGAAAAATCTGGAACGTGAAGATGCCTTTATTATTTTTGCGACTAAAAAAGGTCTGATTAAGCGCTCAAGCTTGTCTAACTTTGCTCGTATCAATAAGAACGGTAAAATCGCAATCAGTTTCAGAGAAGATGACGAATTGATTGCAGTCCGGCTGACGGATGGCACAAAACAGCTGATTATTGGTACAAAGAATGCTTCTCTGATTCGTTTTGAGGAAAGTACACTACGGCCGCTCGGTCGTACAGCGACAGGAGTGAAAGGTATTTCTCTCCGTGAAGGCGATGAAGTGATCGGACTGGATGTCATCAATTCAAATGATGAGCATGAAGTACTCATAGTCACTGAAAAAGGATACGGTAAGCGGACGAAAGAAAGCGACTACCGCATTTCAAACCGTGGCGGTAAAGGAATCAAGACGGCGACTATTACTGAGAAAAATGGTAAGTTGGTCTATATTTCTACAGTGACTGGCGCTGAAGATCTGATGATTGTCACAAACCAAGGAGTGATCATTCGCCTTGATGTCAATGACATTTCGCAGAACGGCCGCGGAGCACAAGGTGTCAAATTGATTCGTTTAACAGAAGGACAGCATGTAGCAACTGTTGCGAAAGTCGACAAAGATTCTGTTGAAGATGAATTGCCGGACGAGGAAGTTATCGAGTCGGAAGATGGCCATTTAGTTGGAACAGTTGATACAGTGGATGAGACAGAAGATGAAGACATCTTTGAAGATAGTGAAGATGTTGAAACGATGGATCATTTAAAAGAAGACGAGTAATTTTTCATGAAATAAAATAGAAACCGGATGGACTTATAAGTCTATCCGGTTTTCTTATTAACTATTCTTCTTCCAGATGTTTCATCATATAAGGAATCTCGTCGATAATTTTAGAGGCAGGAACGACATACATATCCTGTGCCAGTTTATCGCCAATCTTACTATGAATAAACACGGCTTTCTTTATTGCTTCTTCAATCTCAAACTGGCCGGCGAAGCTTGCGATGATGCCGGCTAATGTATCACCCATTCCACCTGAAGCCATCGCAGGATTCCCTTTTTCGATGCGGTAATCACCAGAATTCAAGTATAGCTCAGTATTATGTTTCTTTAATACGACTTGAGCGCCGAGTTCCTGAGCAGCCGCTCTATTACGTTCAGGTGTCTGATCATCAATCTCAATACCGCTTAGTCGTTCCCATTCTTTCTGATGCGGTGTAAAGATAATGTTGCAGTCCGGCAGCGGATGTCTTAATTTGCTTAATATAGTGATAGCATCTCCGTCGATGATAACAGTCTGATTGTTTTTAATATGCTGGAAGAGGAATGTCAATGTATTATTTCCTTGGAAATCAAGACCAAGCCCTGGACCGATAAGAATACAATCTGCATCTGCTACAAGCTTACTCAGTCGCTTAATATCTGATAAGTCACTGACCATGGCTTCTGGACAGCGTGAATGAAGTGCCGTGTGGTTTGACTGATGGGTGACCACTGTCGTTAAGCCACCTCCGCTGTAGACACACGCACGAGCACTGAGCATAATGGAACCTCCCATGTTCTGATTGCCGCCGATCAGTAGTATCCGGCCATAATATCCTTTGTGAGATTCATTTTCTCTCTGAGGAATAGTGATGCGCGATATAGTTTCCATGATAGTCTCCTTTAATATGAATACAGATAGTCTAACAGATTCAGTTGCACATCTAAAGTTCATTTGATAAGATAGGATTAATTAAATAGTCTATTACCCGGGAATAAGTAATTTCTAACGTATGCTTCAGAGAGTCAGTGGCTGGTGAGAACTGATGAATACAGGAAATGAAATCTATCCGAATGAAGCGGGTAATCGGTCTAACCGTTATGTTAATGGAGTGAACAGCTCAGGCTGTTAATTAGGGTGGCAACGCGTAATACCACGTCCCTTTTATGGGGATGTGGTATTTTTTTGTTACCGAAAATACATTTTTAGGAGGCAACATCATGTTAGATATCAAATTATTTAGAAGTGAACCTGACTTTGTCAAACAGAAACTGGAAATGCGTGGATTCAATCCCGAAATCGTTGACCAAATTCTTGAACTGGATAAACAATCCCGCGATCTGACTGTGAAGACGGAGGAATTGAAAGCAAATCGCAATAAAGCAAGTGAAGAAATTGCTCTTAAAAAACGCAACAAGGAAAATGCTGATGACGCTATTGCAGCAATGCGCCAAGTCGGCGAAGAAATTAAAGCAATTGATGATCAGCTGGATACCGTCAGCACAGAACTGCGTAATCAGTTAGTGAGTCTGCCGAACTTGGTAAGTGATGAAACACCTGCCGGTAAAGACGAAGACGACAATGTAGAAGTCCGTAAATGGGGTGAGCCGCGTACCTTTGATTTTGAGGCGAAAGCTCACTGGGATATCGTTGACGAGCTGAAAATGGCTGACTTTGAACGCGCAGCAAAAGTATCCGGTGCAAGATTTGTGTTCCTCACTAAAGATGGTGCCAGACTTGAACGGGCACTGATGAATTTCATGATAGATATGCATACGACGCAGCACGGTTATCAGGAAATGGTGACACCGCAGCTGGTTAATGCGGCGTCAATGTTCGGTACAGGACAGCTGCCTAAGTTTGAAGAAGATCTGTTCAAAGTTGAGAAAGAAGGATTCTATACAATCCCTACTTCAGAAGTACCGCTGACGAACTACTACCGCGATGAAATTATGGACGCAGACTTATTCCCTGTGAAATTTACAGCACAGACAGCATGTTTCCGTTCTGAAGCAGGATCTGCCGGCCGTGATACTCGAGGACTGATTCGTATGCATCAGTTCAACAAAGTAGAGATGGTCCGCTTTGAAATGCCGGAGAACTCTTATGCTGCACTTGAAGAGATGACGCAGCACGCTGAAAAAGTACTTCAGACGTTGAACATCCCTTACCGTACCATTGCATTATGTGCAGGAGACATCGGTTTCGGTTCTGCTAAGACGTATGATATCGAAGTATGGCTGCCGAGCTATAATGCGTATAAAGAAATCAGCTCTTGCTCTAATATGACTGACTTTCAGGCAAGACGTGCCAACATCCGCTTCAAGCGCGATAAAAACAGTAAAACCGAATACGTCCATACATTGAACGGTTCAGGACTTGCAGTCGGTCGTACCTTTGCAGCATTAGTTGAGAACTATCAGAACGCGGACGGCACAATTACCGTACCAGAAGCATTAGTTCCTTATATGGGCGGACAGACTATTATTAAATAAGTTATACCATTAGCAGCAAACAATAAAAATCGGTTGGAATATTCAATTCCAACCGATTTTTTGTTTAACGATATTCTTTTGCTACTTCAATAAAGAGATTGTAACCTATCTCAAAAGCATCTTCATTCAGAGCGAATCTTGGATGATGATGAGCGACATCATATTCTCCTTCTTTACGTCCAGTTCCGATGAAAGCATAGAAAGAAGGAACTTTATTGGAAAAAGCACTGAAGTCCTCACCACCCATCATCGGCAATTCTCTGACGACTTTACCGGGATATAAATTTTCAGCAATTGAGCGTACAAATTCTGTTTTATCAGGATCATTGATTACAGCATCATATCCATCTGTATAGTTAAATGTGTAATTAGCTCCAACACCTTCACAGAGATTTTTCAGCTGTTTTTCCATATTACGCTTAATCAACTCTCTTGTCTCAACAGTTGTAGTCCTTACTGAACCTCCGAGAGTCACTTTGTCCGGGATTACATTCGCTGAGGCAAGCTGACCTCCTTGGAATACAGTATTAGAAATAACTGCCGGCATAAACGGATCAATTTGACGAGAAACGATTTGCTGAAGATTAGTGATGTACTGTGAACCTATGAGCACAGGATCTATATTTACATGGGGTTGACTCGCATGACCACCTCTACCTTGAATGATGATTTGATAGACATCGGAGTTTGCACTTGCAGCACCTTCTTTAATGTCAATCAGTCCTTCTTCGAGAAGAGCCATTAGATGGTGACCATATATAAAGTCAAAATCATCAAAATGACCTGTTGCAACCATTTCTCTTGCGCCACCTGGAATAAGCTCTTCAGCATGCTGGAAGATACAATGGATTTCATTAGGAAATTCATCTATATGTTCATTAATATAATGAGCAGCTCCAAGTAGTATGGCCGTATGTCCATCATGTCCGCAGGCATGCATGACTCCTTTATTTTGTGATACGAAGTCAAATTCTGTTCGTTCTTCCTCAATAGGGAGCGCATCAATATCTGCACGTAATCCTACTTTCTTTCCTTGACCTTTATTGAACACACCAACAGTGCCTGTCTCTGTCAGATGAATAACTTCACAGTTCTCCATCGTTTCTAAAATTTCTCTAATGTATTTTGCTGTTTCGTACTCCTGAAATGATAATTCAGGATGTGCATGCAGATGTCTGCGATACTGAATAATTCTTTCCTCATAATTTTGATAACTCATTATTTATCCCTCCAAATGAATAGGTCCGCCAGGTCCAACTGGAATACCAAGTAAATACCAGATGACTACAAGAATAGACCAGAAAATAGCAAAACCAATTGAATATGGCATTAACGCTGCAATTAATGTACCGAGGCCTACATCTTTCTGATAACGCTGAGCATAAGATAGTAATAGTGGCAAATAAGGCATCATCGGTGTGATAGGGTTTGTGATTGAGTCACCTACACGGTATATGACCTGAGTGAATGCCGGGTGAAATCCGAGAAGCATTAGCATTGGGATGAGTATCGGAGCAAGTATTGCCCATTTAGCTGATGCACTGCCAATCAGCATGTTGATAGAAGCAGATAGAATGATGATACCAAGAATTAGAACCACACCATTCTGTCCCTGCAGTGCTTCTGCTCCTTTAATGGCAATAATAGTACCAAGGTTACTCCATGAGAAGTAAGCGAGCATCTGTGCTGCAAAAAAGACGATAACGATAAATGGTCCCATGGTACTCATAGATTCTCCAAGCATACTAGCGAATTGTTTAGTACTTTTCATAGTACCGGCAACAAAACCATAAACAAGACCTGGTATAAGAAATAGTAAGGTAATAATAGGGACTATTCCGGCCATTAGCGGGGAATTCTCAATTAAGCTGCCAGTTTCGGCATTTCTGAGTAGACCATTCTGTGGAATGGCAAGTGCTGCAAACAGTAATAAAGACAACAGCAGGCTTAAATTAGCAAGATGCATCGCTTTTCTTTCCTGTGGGGTAATATCATCATTACTGTTTGATGAGGCTTCGGGATCTTGGTAAGAACCAAATCGTGGAATGGTAATTTTTGTAGTAATATACCATGCTACGATTAACAGCAATACTGTAGAAGCTGAAAGGAAATAGTAATTCATTGCTGCATTGACTTTTACTGTACCATCTATAAGTTTAGTGGCAGGTTCTGTAAAAGCAACCATCAATGCATCTGTCATGCCGATTAATAAACTTGCTGAAAATCCTCCGAGAGCTGCCGCATATGCCATGACAAGTCCAGCAATTGGATGATAGCCGAGCCTGATGAATACCATCGCCGCTATAGGAGGAAGAACAATAGGAGCCGCATCACCTGCTGAATTGCCCAATATCCCAACAAGTATGATGACAGGAATGATAATTTTCTTAGGTGCTTTTTCAATAGTAGATTTCATTACTGTTTCAAAATAGCCTGTTTTCTCTGCCAGACCAACTCCGAGCATGACTACTAACACAAGACCAAGAGGCGGAAAGGCAGCAAAGTTTTCTACAGCCTTAGTCAGTATTTTGACAAAACCATCAGGTGTCAGTAAATTAACCGCATGGACAACTTTTCCATCAGCCGGATTTTTGGCGGATAACCCTGTGATTCCTGCAAGGAAGGAAGCAAATAAAATAATGCCGCATAAAGAAATAAAAATGACTACTGGATCAGGAAGCTTATTCCCGGATTTTTCAATGACATCTAAAAAGCGATTCATAATACCCTTGCTTTCAGTCTTTGATGTACTCATATAATTACCTCCATATCAATTGTAATCAGACTATTCTGATAACATAACATAAATGATATTGATAATGAATAAATTATCCGTATAAAATTTTATAACTTTGTAAATTTTGTAATTTCAAAATTAATATAAAATTTATACTTTACTATATTAATTATATCTGATATATTAAATATAGAATTAATAAAACACAAATCAGAAAGAGGTTATTAACCCATGACAAACTTTAAATTAGATCCAAATCACAGCTCTATTGAATTTTCTATCAAACACTTAATGGTTTCAAAAGTAAAAGGTGAATTCACTGATTACGATGTTCAGGCAACTGGAGATATCAACGACTTATCAACTGTTCAAGTAACAGCAGCTGTTAAAGTTGATTCTATCGACACAAATAATGGAGATCGTGATGGCCATTTAAAATCAGCTGATTTCTTCGACATTGAACAGTATCCTGAAATTAAATTTGTTTCTTCTTCTGTATCAGAAACTTCTGTAACTGGTGAACTAACAATTAAAGATGTAACTCACACTGAAACGTTCGATGTAGAGTTTAATGGCGTCCAGAAAAATCCGATGTCAGGTGGAGATGTAACTGGCTTCATCGTATCTGGAAAAATCAACCGCGAGAAATATGGCATTACATGGAACCAGGCTCTTGAATCAGGCGGCGTAATGGTTGGTAAAGATGTTAAGTTTGAAGCAGGTATTGAACTTGCAATTGAAGAATAGAAAGTCATTTGATAGCGCTGAACACATTGTCTTTACAGACAGTGTGTTTTTTTATGGTTTATAGTCTAATGGTCATACATTGAGGTATTGGCTCATAAGTTGTAAAATAGAAACGTTATGAAAATTATATGAGAAAGAGTGTTCAGATTTGAAATTGGATTTAATTAAAACGATAGTTATTAGTGCCATTATGCTGTTAGTCGGTTTACTAATGGACTTGTTACCTGGACTTATTCTCATACTGGCACCGTTTCTGTTATTGCCGGCTGTCTATTTATTTTGCAAAGATAAACGTGGTTTCTATTTGATGAGTGGGATAGTGATTACTATTTCACTGATAGCTTTCGATTTATTTGCTCTTCAAGTAATTATCGGAACATTGCTCGCTGGTTATTTAATTGGACGACTGCTTGAGGCCCGAGCTTCGAAAGAATACATGTTGTTTGCTTTGACAACTTTTCTCAGTCTCTATTCACTTGCTTCAATTATTTTCATGCAGCTGATGGATTTAATGCCAACGACAAAGGAATGGTTCAGCAATATTAAAGATTCTTATATGACAATGGTCGAAGCAGAGCTCGGGAAAGACAACATTTCCCGGGAAAATATCCAGCTGTTCAATACGGCTCTTGATCAGCTGCAGCTGCAGGTTCCTGGTGTTATCGTACTGTTAGCTTTTCTATTAAGTTTAATCAGCTTGTTGATTGTAATGCCACTCTTAAGAAACTTAAAAATAGCAGTTCCGGAGTTCAGACCGCTTTATTTTTGGCGTGTACCAAAGACCGCGCTGTATATATACGTCATTGCTGTGCTTATAAAATTGTTTCTGTCACCTGAAGATGTCGTTCTTCTCGGCATAGTAACAAACTTACAGTATGTGTTAGAATGGATTATATTTATTCAAGGAATTTCACTGATCAGTTTCTTTATTAAAGTGAAACGTACCCCTGTTATTATCAATATACTGATGTTTATCTTCGCCTTTATAATGGCGCCGGTGACTCAGCTTTTAGGTATGCTGGATTTAATTATTAACGTCAAAGCAAGAATCAAACTATAATGTATGGTGAGGTGTCGTGATGAATCGTAAATATAATAGGCAGACACTTGTATTTCCTTTCGCAGTAATGTGTCTGGCTGCTCTTATTCTAGTAGTCCTGTTATTTACTGTTCATCGTTTAATGGCATTACTTGCAGGAAGTATCATTATAGCAATCATCATTGTCTGTGCGTTTGTGCTGAGAAACAGTATTCAGCGAAACGAAAGGTATTTTCAGCAGCTGGCAACACGCGTTGAAAAAAGCAAGACGTATGCCATCACAGAGCTACCTGTCGGAGTCGTGCTGCTTGATGAATCAGATCATGTTGAATGGCATAATCTTTTTATTAATGACAAAATTGATCGTCCGATTTTAAGCGACTCTATCAATGAAATCTTTCCAAATCTGCTTAATCAGCTGAAAGTGACAGGTGTTGAAGAAGTCCCTGCACAATACAATGACTCCAAGTTTAAAGTGAGATACTCAAAGGAGACAAATGTCCTCTACTTCCTGGATATTACCGATAAAGTAGAAACTTATGAATTGTACGAGGAATCAAAGCCGGTCATCGGTACGATTTTTCTTGATAACTATGATGAACTGACACAGAATATGAGTGATGCCAACAGAACAGAAATGAACAGTATGATGACAGCGGCCATAAACACTTGGGCTGAGGAGAACAATGTCTTTGTCAAACGCTATTCTTCAGACCAGTTTATCATTTTCTTGAACCACCATATCCTTAAGCAGATTGAACAGACGAAATTTAACTTGCTGGATATTATACGTGAGAAGAGTCGCGAGAAGAAAACACAGATTACATTAAGTATTGGAATCGGTGAAGGTGCTGATAATCTGATTGCTCTCGGTGAACTCGCTCAATCAAGTCTCGATCTTGCACTTGGGCGTGGGGGTGACCAAGTAGCGATTAAAAACTCTGCAGGTGGTGTGCGCTTCTTCGGCGGAAAAACAGATCCTATGGAAAAACGTACGCGCGTTCGTGCCCGGGTTATTTCCCACGCCTTAAAAGATATATTAGCTGAAGGTGATAATGTCATCATCATGGGTCATAAACGTCCGGATATGGATGCTATCGGTGCAGCCATCGGAGTAGCAAGATTTGCTAAGATGAATCAATTGAAAGCCTATATAGTATTAAATGATCATGACATCGATGACACATTGAGCCGCGTTATGGGTGAAATCGCTGAAAAACCAGAACTGAATGAAACTTTCATCACTTCTGATGAAGCATGGCTCTTGATGACTAACCGGACGACACTTGTTGTTGTAGATACGCATAAGCCGAATATGGTCATTGATGAGAATATATTGAATAAAGCATCACGTAAAGTAGTCATTGACCATCACCGCCGAGGAGAAGATTTTATTTTAAGCCCGCTGCTTGTCTATATGGAGCCTTATGCAAGTTCCACGGCGGAACTTGTGACGGAGTTGCTGGAATATCAGCCGGAAGAACACAAATTGACGCGTCTTGAATCGACTGTCATGCTGGCCGGTATTATTGTAGACACAAGAAACTTCACACTGCGTACAGGGTCTCGTACATTTGATGCGGCAAGTTATTTGAGGAGCCACGGGGCAGACACGATTCTCTGTCAGCACTTCCTGAAAGATGATATTGATACGTACATAAAGCGTAGTGAACTTATCAAAACAGTGGAACTTGGCAGAGACGGAGTAGCGATAGCTTACGGTAGAGACGATGAAATCTATCATCCAGTCGTTGTCGCTCAGGCTGCAGATGAATTACTCAGCCTTGACGGTGTTGAGGCATCGTTTGTTGTAGCAAGAAGAAGTGACGATATGATCGGAATATCGGCCCGCTCGCTAGGTGAAATCAACGTTCAGCTTGTGATGGAAGCAATGGGTGGTGGCGGTCATTTATCAAATGCTGCCGTGCAGTTAACTAATATGACAGTAGGAACGGCGATTGACCAGCTTGAAGAGGTCATCGCAGAACAATTTTCGAGGAGTGAAGTATAATGAAAGTGATTTTTACACAGGACGTTAAAGGAAAAGGAAAAAAAGGTGAAGTCAAAGAGGTACCGGTAGGTTATGCAAATAACTTCCTGCTTAAAAATAATTATGCGATTGAAGCAACACCGGGTAACCTTAAACAGTTACAAGCTCAAAATAAACGTGTAGAAAAAGATAAAGAGCAGGCTTTAATTGATGCTGAAGAGTTAAAAGAGCGCATTGAAGCGCTTGAAGTCAGTGTCACAGCCAAGGCTGGAGACGGCGGACGACTTTTTGGATCCGTTAGTACAAAACAGATTGTAGAAGCATTGAAGCAGCAGCATGATATTAAAGTTGATAAAAGAAAAATGGACCTGCCTGATGGTATCAGAAGTCTGGGTTACACCAATGTGCCCGTAAAACTTCATCATCAAGTGTCCGCAACACTGAAAGTCCATGTGACTGAAGCGTAACATTAGAAGGAGGCGCACCGATGGAAGACTACAATCAATCACTGCAGATGCCCCATCATTTAGAAGCGGAGCAGTCTGTCCTTGGTGCGATATTGATCGATCCGGAGCTGCTGATGCCGACGCTCGAACGTTTGATGCCTCAGCACTTCTACCGGAAGAATCATCAGCACATCTTTCAAGCTATGCTGTCGCTTGCTGAAAAAAACTCTGAAGTAGATATTGTAACTATTACCAATCAGATGACAGCAGAAGGAACGCTTGATGAAGCAGGTGGACCAGCTTATTTGCTGGAATTATCCAATATTGTTCCGACGACACGCAATATTGATTTTTATACCGAAATTGTCTTTCGGGATGCTGTAAAACGACAACTGATTACAGTCGCTGATTCTATAGCTAAAGATGGCTATAATAATGAGCTTGAACTAGAATCGCTGCTCAGTGACGCTGAGAAACGCATCATGGAGATTTCAGCCTCACGAGGAACTGACGGTTTCAAATATATTAAAGAAATCCTTCAGACAGTATTTGAAAATGCTGAAGAACTTGACCGCAACCAGGGGCAGACACCTGGCATACCGACAGGGTATCGCGATCTTGATAAAATGACAGCCGGCTTCAACCGAAATGACTTAATCATTATTGCCGCTCGTCCCTCAGTCGGTAAAACAGCATTCGCACTCAACATCGCACAGCAAGTGGCTACTCATAATAATGACTATTCTGTCGCCATCTTTTCTTTGGAGATGGGAGCTGACCAGCTTGCGACTCGTATGATCTGCAGTACCGGCAATGTCGACTCGAACCGTCTGCGTACCGGAACGATGGAAAATGAGGACTGGAACCGATTTACGGTTGCTATCGGTAAGCTTGCTAAAACCAATATTTATATCGATGATACACCGGGAATCCGTATTACTGACATTCGGGCGAAGAGCCGTCGGTTGAAGCAGGAACATGGACTTGACATGATACTGATTGATTATTTACAGTTGATTCAAGGATCGGGTTCAAGAAGTTCGGATAATCGTCAGCAGGAAGTATCTGAAATTTCACGAATGCTGAAAGCTCTGGCGAGAGAACTGGAATGTCCGGTGATTGCACTCAGTCAGCTCTCTCGTGGTGTAGAGCAGCGTCAGGACAAGCGACCGATGATGAGTGATATCCGTGAATCCGGGTCAATCGAGCAGGATGCTGATATCGTTGCCTTCTTGTATCGCGATGATTATTATAACCGCGGTAATGGTGAGGACGGAGAAGACGGCGTAGTTGATGCAGGCGTGCAGGATGAGAACGGTGAAATTGAGATCATCATCGCCAAGCAGCGTAACGGTCCAACAGGCACTGTTAAGCTTAACTTTATGAAACAGTACAATAAATTCACTGATATCAGTTACGAATATTCTGGCCTTGAAGGCTGATTTACTGATTAGTAATAATTATATTAGCAACAACTTTTTAAAAAACGTACTTTTTTTAATATTATTATTAAAAAGTACGTTTTTTATTTTATTTTTGTATAGACTTCATATGGTTTGTCTGTATATTAAATTTTCTTATTATCGTTATCATTTCTTATATACCAACGATTACAGCTGTTTAATAATAACCATTAAATCTTGACTGCTCTATCAAAAATTACATTTGAAACGTTCGGATTTCGTTTGATTTTTATATCATTCATTGATAGAATAACTAAGGTTGATTAAATTTGGAGGTGCAAGGATGTCATCTATCGTAGTAGTTGGAACACAATGGGGAGACGAAGGAAAAGGTAAGATTACAGACTTCCTATCGGAACAGGCAAATGTGATTGCACGTTTTTCAGGTGGAAATAACGCAGGTCATACGATTAAATTCGGCGGTGAAATATATAAATTACATTTAGTACCTTCTGGTATTTTTTATTCAGATAAATTATCAGTGATTGGTAACGGAGTCGTTGTTGATCCAGTTGCGTTACTGAAAGAATTAGATGCATTGAATGCGCGCGGCGTTTCTACAGATAACTTACGCATATCTAACCGTGCACAAGTCATTCTGCCTTACCATCTGAAGCAGGATGCGCTGGAAGAAGAAAAACGCGGAGATAACAAGATTGGTACGACTAAAAAAGGTATTGGACCGGCTTACGTCGATAAAGTTCAGCGTATCGGTATCCGTGTTGCTGACCTGCTGGATGAAGAAACATTCAGAGTGAAGCTGCAGGACAACTTAAATGCTAAAAATGAATTATTTGAAAAAATGTTCGGTGCTGAAGGATTTACATTTGAAGAAATCTTTGAACCGTATTTTGCCGCAGGACAACGCTTGAAATCATTCGTCACAGATACAGCAAAAGTGCTGGATGATGCTTTCCAGGCAGATGAGAAAGTATTGTTCGAAGGTGCGCAAGGCGTCATGCTCGACATTGATCACGGAACCTATCCATTCGTTACATCAAGTAATCCAATTGCTGGCAATGTGACAGTTGGTACAGGTGTCGGACCGACATTCGTTGACCGCGTCATCGGTGTATGTAAAGCTTATACATCACGCGTCGGCGATGGTCCATTCCCGACAGAACTATTTGACGAAGATGGCCATCATATCCGTGAAGTCGGTCGTGAATACGGGACAACTACTGGTCGTCCGAGACGTGTCGGCTGGTTCGACTCAGTCGTACTACGTCATTCACGTCGTGTAAGTGGTATTACAGATTTATCGATTAACTCAATCGATGTACTGACAGGTCTTAAAACCGTAAAAATCTGTACAGCATACGAGCTGGATGGACAGGAAATAACAGAATATCCAGCGAATTTGAATGAGTTGAACCGCTGTAAACCTATCTTTGAAGAGCTGCCAGGATGGGAAGAAGATGTCACAGCATGTAAGTCAATGGAAGAACTGCCTGACAATGCCCGTCGCTATTTGGAACGCATTTCTGAACTGTGCGATGTGAAAATTTCTATCTTTTCAGTAGGACCAGACCGTAATCAGACGAATCTACTTGAAGATCTCTGGAAGAAATAAGTGATGCTTATCAAGTAAAAAATCCTGAAACGAACGATATCGTTTCAGGATTTTTTGTATTTAATCATAATAGAGTAGTAATTAGTGAATATCGCGCTTCTTGAAGCGGCCGCCTTTTACTTCTGATACATTACCGATAGCAACGAAGGCAGAGTCATCAAAATGATTGATGATATCTTTAAGCTTATATTCTTCAAGTCGTGTGATAACGACAAAGATAATCTTCTTACCTTCGCCTGTGTATGCCCCTTCGCCTGATAAATAAGTCACACCGCGTCCTAAACGGTCTGTGATAGCATCGCCGATTTCTTCATAATGGTCACTGATAATCCAGGCAGACTTTGACTCATCCAGCCCTAACTGAACAATATCAATCGCTTTAAAAGCAATGAAATAGGCAATCACTGAATACATCGCTGACTCCCACGTGAAGACGAATCCAGCTGCAATGAAAATAAAGAAGTTGATAACCATGACGATCTCTCCGACTGAAAATGGAGACTTAGAACTGATAAGTATAGCAAGTATTTCAGAGCCATCCAGTGAACCACCGTAACGGATAACAAGCCCGACACCTATACCGAGTATAGCTCCGCCGAATATAGTGACGAGAAACTTTTCATCAATAAACGCAGGAACAGGATGAAGAATAGCTGTTGCAATTGAAAGTACAACAATGCCGTATATAGTGGAAATTGCGAAAGATTTACCGATTTGTTTATAACCTAAGAAGAAAAAAGGTAAGTTACATAAGAAGATGAATAGACCAAGTGGTAGATGAAGTAGATGACTGAACATAATGGATATACCGACAATACCACCGTCCAGCACTTGATTAGGTACAAGAAATAGTTCGAGGGCAATGGCCATCAGTATGGCACCTGCTGTAATCATGATGAACCGTTTGATTTTCTCCCGAAGTGGGAGCTTTTTATGTAATTTTTCTGGAGAAATATCGATCATAAATACACCTCACTCTCGTTTAAATATGTATATTATTTATTATACTAAAAATTTTCTAAATACGCTTGCCAGCTGAATTATACTCATGCTATAATCAATCTTGTGCTGAAAATTTAAGGCCCCTTGGTCAAGCGGTTAAGACACCGCCCTTTCACGGCGGTAACACGGGTTCGAATCCCGTAGGGGTCACTAATTAAAATCATATTAAGGTCCCGTGGTGTAGCGGTTAACATGCCTGCCTGTCACGCAGGAGATCGCCGGTTCGATCCCGGTCGGGACCGCTTTTCTAGATATGCATCTGATGCATATCTTTTTTTGTGCCCGAGAATGGCTGATAGAAAAATTTCTAAAAAAATGTTAAATTAAAAGGTAGCATATAATTATAGACTCTATTATGAAAAGAGGTTATGTAATGTCGAGGAAAATCGTTATAGTTGATGATGAAAAACCGATTGCTGATATATTGGAATTTAACTTGAAAAAAGAAGGATACGATGTTTCCGTAGCCTATGACGGTGATGATGCGGTTGAATTAATTTATGAAGTGCAGCCGGATATCGTTCTGCTTGATATTATGCTGCCCGGACGTGACGGCATGGAAGTATGTCGTGAAGTCAGAAAGAAATATGATATGCCGATTATTATGCTGACAGCGAAAGACTCAGAAATCGATAAGGTATTAGGTCTTGAACTGGGAGCTGATGACTATGTCACAAAACCGTTCAGCACGAGAGAACTGATTGCCCGGGTTAAGGCTAATCTCAGACGTCATTATACACAGGCTCAGTCTGAGGAAAAAGAAGAAACAAACGATATCGTCATTAGGGATATTACTGTTTATCCAGATGCCTATTCCATTAAGAAACGGGGTCAGGATATTGAACTGACACATCGTGAATTTGAACTTTTTCATTATCTCGCAAAGCATATCGGCCAGGTGATGACGCGGGAACACTTGCTCCAGACGGTGTGGGGATATGATTACTTTGGTGATGTTCGTACAGTCGATGTCACGATTCGAAGATTAAGAGAAAAAATTGAGGACGATGCCTCTCATCCGGAATATATTGTCACACGACGTGGTGTGGGTTATTTTCTGCAGTCACAGGAATAAATGATGAAGAAGTTTTTAAAGCGTCTACAATCACTCCATATCAAACTCGTACTGATTTATGTTCTGCTGATTATTATTGGTATGCAGATCATCGGTCTATATTTTACGAACAATCTTGAAAAAGAGCTGACAGATAACTTCAAGAATAATATTACACGTCAAGTCAAACAGATTGATTATGATATTCAAAAGGCATATCAGGATAGTGGCAGCAATGATAACGCAGAAAGTGAAATTCAGAATATTATTGATGAGTATTCTTCTCGTTCAGGTATTGGTGAGTCGCGCTCTGATATAGACGAAATTAGAGTAATCAATAGTGACGAACTAATTGTCGCCTCCAGTAAAAATAATAACGCAGTGCCGTCGATTCAAAAGAATAATGATACACAAATACAGAAAGCACTATCACTTGGCAGCGGCAATGACCGAATTCAACTGCGCAATGTCGGAACAACAAAAGAGCGAGTCTGGGTGATGAATGAAACAGTCAATGTCAACGATAAAGTCATCGGTGTCATCCATGTGGAATCCACGATAGAAACTATTTATCAACAGCTTGATAAGATCAACCAGATTTTCATCATCGGAACAGGGCTGTCTCTTGTCATTACAGGAATACTAGGGTTCTTTATTGCGAGAACCATTACTAAACCTATCGCTGATATGCGTAATCAGGCTCTTGAAATGTCTAAAGGTAACTATACAAACCGTGTAAAAGTATATGGTGGGGACGAAATTGGTGAACTTGCTCTGACGTTCAATAACCTGGCAAAACGTGTCCAGGAAGCTCAAGCTAACACGGAAAGTGAAAAGCGGCGTCTGGATTCAGTTATCACGCATATGAGCGACGGAGTCATCGCAACAGATAGACGCGGACGCGTACGAATCGTCAACGATATGGCGCTGAGAATGCTTGATATGAACCGCGATGAAATTGAAGGTCGTCACGTGCTCGACGTCCTTAAAATTGAAGAGCATTATTCTCTGGAAGAATTGCAGGACAATTCGGGCGGCATTATTATGGATGTCAATGAGAAAGAACACCTGATTGTCAGAACGAGTTTTTCCACGATTATCCAGGATACAGGGTTTATCAATGGTTACATTGCCGTTCTTCACGATGTGACAGAACAGCATCATGTTGAAAATGAACGTCGTGAGTTTGTCGCAAACGTATCACATGAACTTCGGACACCTTTAACATCAATGCGCAGCTATATTGAAGCGCTTGAAGAAGGCGCTTGGCAAAATCCTGAACTCGCACCCCAGTTTTTGACAGTGACACGTGAAGAAACGGACCGCATGATACGTCTTGTGAATGATCTGCTGCAATTGTCCAAAATGGATAATTCAGGAGAAGTGTTAAGCAAAGAACTCATTGATTTTAATATGTTCATCCATAAGATTATCAATCGTTTTGAGATGTCAGAAGGTAAAAATGCGACATTTGTTCGTGATATTCCTAAAGCAGGTATATTCGTTGAAATCGATCCCGATAAAATGACCCAAGTATTCGATAATGTCATCTCCAATGCATTGAAGTACTCAAAAGGTAGAAAAAAGGTAGAATTCCACGTGAAACAGAATATGCTGTTCAACCGTATGACGATCCAAATTAAAGATAATGGGATTGGTATACCACTCAATAAAGTGGATAAGATTTTTGACCGATTCTTCCGTGTAGATAAGGCAAGAACACGAAACATGGGCGGTACAGGTCTTGGTCTTGCAATCAGTAAAGAAATTGTTGAATCTCATAACGGAAGAATCTGGGCTAACAGTAAAGAAGGACAAGGCACGTCAGTCTATATCACACTTCCTTGTGAAGTATTGGATGATGGTGATTGGGATGTTTAAAGATGTTTTGAAAAGCTTAATACTTTTCAGTCTGATTATTTCTAGCATCGTTCTCACATATAAAATATGGAATTATACACCTGAGCTGACCAATGTGGAATCTTCTATTGAAGAAAAAATACCAACAATCGGTCCAAGAAACAACGATAATATCAGAAGTATTTTCATGCCGTTTCAGATCATTTCCTATAGTGAACAAAATGTCCAAGGAACATCTGATTCAGATGCCATTATGGACCTGACAAATTATATAGCGGGCAGTAAAGTTGAAAAAATGTCGCTGCTTGACAACAAACTATCAGGTGACATTGCTAATCGTTATGTCATTTTCGACTTTACGGTCAATATGCCGAATGCGATGTATTTGACGAGTGTATTGGATTTAGACAATAAGCTGACAAATGGGAACATGTTCAACCGACTCATCATTGACAGTGAAAGTCATTCCGAACTGATACTTTACTTAATATCTGATAAGAAGATGTTGAAAGTGCAGACGAATGCTGAAAGTAAACCGTTCAACAAACTGTTAAACCAATATAATGAGCAGATGATTAAATACTCAGGAATTATTACTAATGAGATTACAACAGACGAAAAAACTAATGTTTACGCGCCGTCGAATGCAAAGCATGCAAAAACCTATCGTTATATGGCTGATAGAATTAATGTTGAAGATATCAACAATGCAGTGCTTGATGAAAAGGAACACGTAATCGAGCGCACTCGTAAAAATGGCTCGACAACTTACTTCGGTAATACAGGAGTCGTATCCATTACCCAGAACTCCATATATAAATATAACAACTTATCGCAGACAGACAGTGTTAAACGAGAACCTTATAATAATTTGGTCAAATCATTCAGTTTCATCAGCAAGCACGGTGGATTTACTGATGATTACCGACTGTTTTCTGTTTATAACGAAAATAATTCCATAGACTATCAGATGTTCTTAAGCGGACTTCCTGTTTTCAATAACTCGGGGTTATCGGAGATTAACGTGACATGGGGAGACAAAGAAATATACGAATATCGCCGGGGGTTATTATCGACGAGCGTCGCAGTCCCGTCAACAACAACCACTAAAAATCTTCCCAGTGCTGAACAAGTAAGGTTCGCACTTGCTTCAAATAAACATTACCAGTTTGAAGAAGTAACGCATTTACTGATCGGTTATGAGATGAAGATCTCTGAGCCGAGCGATCTGCAAATACAGTCAACGCTCTTGTTTGAACCGAACTGGTACGTTAACTATAAAGGGGAATGGAAGAAATTCGAAGATGGGAGGCTGAAATAGTGGACTGGAAACATGCAAGCTCCCTCTTCATCTTTGTCTTTCTCGTAATGAATGTCTGTCTTGGCTTTATTTACTATCAAAAAGTGCAGCAGTCGCATACAATTGATACACAGCACGAAGAAACACTATCGTTTGAAAAGGAAAATATTAAGCTTCCGAAATTGCCTTCAACAGAAGGTGTGAAGCTCAGTTATGTGTCCGGAAGAAGCAAAGTATTCCATAAAGACACTAAAGATAAAAAGAAAGCAACTATTTTAAGCGATAAAGTTGATGCAGCAATCACTATTCCAGAAATAGAAGCTCAGTCTATCATTGAGTCGCTGGACAGTTTCATTAAAGACAAACCTTTTCATGGTATGGAATACATTCTTAGCGGCATTGATCGTCAGAATAAACGAATCTACTATGAACAGACATTTGATAAGTACCCGATTCTGAATAACGAAACAGCACAGATAGTCTTTAAATATGATGAAGATCATCAAGTTCAAAGGTTCAAACAGACGTATCTCGATGATCTGCAAATAGGTCTCGGTAAAAATAACGAGAAGAAGCAGGTCATTAAGCCGAAAGAGGCAATAGAGACACTCTATTACCAGAATGTCCTTCACTCAGGAGATGAAGTATCAGCAGTCAGACTTGGCTATTATTCCGTCAGCCCGAATATTGAAGGACAAGTATTGAAACCAACGTGGCAGGTAGCTATCATTCATAATGACAAAAAACGTGAAACGTTCTATGTGGATGCACTGGAGCCTGAAGAAACTATATTGAAGTAATGAAGTGAGTGATTAAGTTGATAAAAATGTCTGTACTGGCAAGCGGCTCAACCGGAAATGCGACTTATGTCGAAAGTGACAAAGGGGCGCTGCTGGTTGATGTCGGTCTGACCGGCAAGAAGATGGAAGCACTGTTTAACCAGATAGACCGTGACATTAAAGATGTCAACGGCATACTTGTGACGCACGAACACATCGATCATATTAAAGGACTCGGTGTACTTGCACGAAAATACAACTTGCCAGTTTATGCGAACGAGAACACATGGCAAGCCATTGAACGTAAAGACGGAAATATACCGTCCGACCAGAAATTCATCTTCAACCCATACGAAACAAAATCAATCGCAGGATTCGATATCGAGTCATTCAGCGTCTCTCATGATGCTGTTGATCCGCAGTTTTATATCTTTCATAACGACCATAAAAAATTGTCGCTGATTACGGACACAGGATATGTATCAGACCGTATGAAGGGCATGATCCATGGCAGTGACTGCTTCATCTTTGAAAGCAACCACGATGTCGATATGCTGAGAATGGGCAGATATCCATGGAAGACGAAACAGCGTATACTCAGCGACGAAGGCCACGTCTCAAATGAAGATGCGGCTTATGCGATGCGCGAAGTGATTACAGGATCGACGAAGCGGATTTATCTCTCTCATTTGTCACGGGATAATAATATGAAGGATTTGGCCCGTATGAGTGTAGAACAAGTGCTGAACGAGCATGATATAGATACGCGGAATGATGTCGTACTGTATGATACGGATAAAGACTTTGCGACAATGATTTATGAACTGTAGTTTACAACCTTTACAAGTAATTCACAGAAAATAGTGGATAACTCTGTGGGTAAAACGAGAGTTATCCACAATGTATAAAGATGTCCAGTAAAATGGGCGTCTTTTTTTATGTTTATGCAGACTTTATGTAAATAAAAATTACAATAAATTATTAAATCAGTGTAAAATAAGGATTGAGAAATGTGAATAAGTGAATAACTTGTGGATAACTAGGATAAGTCATACAAAAAGGATGAATATATATGAAAATAACCTTAATAACTGTGGGTAAGTTAAAAGAAAAGTACTGGAAGCAGGCAGTGGATGAATACGTAAAGCGACTCGGTGCCTATACGAAGATAGAGCTAATCGAAGTGCAGGACGAGAAAGATACGGATAATATGAGTGATAAAGACATTGAAATCGCGAAGCACACAGAAGCGGAGCGCATCCTATCAAAAATCAAAGACGACAGCTATGTCTATACGCTTGAAATCGCAGGCAAGCAACTGGATTCAGTCGAACTCTCACAGCACATCGAAAATAACATGAACACCGGCAAAAGCCACCTAACCTTCATCATCGGCGGCTCAAACGGCCTGCATCAGACCGTCAGCGCAAGATCCAACTACAAACTCTCCTTCAGCAAAATGACCTTCCCCCATCAGATGATGAAAGTGATATTGCTTGAGCAGTTGTATAGAAGTTTTAGAATTATGAAGGGGCAGGCTTACCATAAATAAAACTAAGTACATTCAAAACGAATGTACTTTTTTAATTTTTACCGTAGAGAAAAGTAAAAAAAGGAGTACTTAATATTTAGCGAATTAAATTATTAGTCTTTATTTGTTTAAGTCATAAAATATGCAATGATATGAGATAATATAATTAAATTTTAGATATCATTTCACTAGTGTTGCATAAATAAATACAGAATTTTCTGAACTTTTATTTTCTACGAAAATTTAAAAATTGAAAACACCTAAACAGAGGTAGCGATCATCCATTTTTTTACTGATGTAATTACGTAATAAC
>NZ_SCWB01000010.1 GCF_004359545.1 Macrococcus lamae | reverse complement strand
TTGTCTATTGCTTGAACTTACTCATTAAGTTGAGAACGAATAGTAGAAAGAGCATCCTTCAGATTACCAGGTTACTGAAGGCTTCTGTCTGGAATAGAAGCAATCATCTGATTCGAAGAATCCAAGGGACAGTTCCTTGAGATCCATAAAAAATTGACGCACTGAATTCACGAAATCATATAAGTAAAAAAATGGATGATTACTACCTCTGTTTAGGTATTTTCAAATTTTAAATTTTCGAAGAAAAGTAAATATCAGAAATTTCAGTCTTTATTTATGCAACACTAGTGATCATCATTATATATAACTGAATACCGTTGATAGGAGGTTACACATGATCAAGGAAGTGAGTATTAATCATTTTAAAGTTAATGTATCTTAAATGGAGAGTACTGAAACAGCGGAACATTTTTTTCCTTTTGGATTTTTAAGTTTTGAAGTTAAGAATTTTTCTGGTCTTATTCATCAAGCTTCTTTATCAATTGATAACGAAAGCATTAACTTTAACTCTTCGTCATTAACTGAACTCGTTAATGTTATCAACTAATTATAATAGTTGTTATTTTACTATAAGTAGAAAGTTATTAAATTTATGGACTGACAGCAAATAACTCGAGGCAGCCGCCCCGAGTTATTGTTTAGTTGATGTGAATCCGCCCCATTTTTTCACATGGTGTGTGAACGCATCGTCATCCACCATGATCCGGTTGATGAGGTATGGCGAGTTGTCTTTTGTTACAGCGTAGGGTGCGAGAATAAAGGCATTGTCGAAGTCCGCTTCTTCCAGCGTTTTCACTATCTTATCTGTTGCATCCCCGTATGGGTACGCGAATGTGTCAACAGTGACGCCGAGTTCTTTTTTAATGACTTTCCGGCTGTGCTTCAAGTCCGCTTTGAACTCTGACGGTTTCGCTGTGTTCAACACTGAGTGGTTGTTCTTCAGCTCATGCATGTTATATGTATGTGATCCGAAATCGAACACGCCGCTCTTCTTCATCGCCCGTAACTGACTCCATGTCGCTATTCTGATGTTGTTGAAACTTGGATTCCCGACTTGTCCTGCAATGACGAACACTGTCGCCGGTACGTCGTGTTTCTTTAAGATAGGCATCGCGTTTTTATACGTCGTGACGTCGGCATCATCAAACGACAGCCAGACGCATCCTTTCGGAAACTGCTGTTTGTTGTAGTGCTGCAGAAATTCCTTCTGCGTCAGAAAGGTCGCGCCGTGTTCTTTCATCCAGACGATCTGTTTCTCGAAATCTTTTTCAAATACACTGTATTTACGCAGCTCATTGTTATTCGATATGGTCTTCAGTACTCTGTTATACAGCGTTGCTTCTCTCACACGGTGGTAATTGAGCGCAAGGCAGCTGTTCTCGGTTTCGAGTGTATCGTATTTCAGCTTTACTTGATGCGCACGAATGTTGTGGTTGATCCACCACCCCAGCGTGAATGCCATCCCCGCAAGCAGTATAAACGTGAGTACAGTTTTAAGTTTCATGTTTCTCTACTGTTTTATCGACAATCGGATTACGCGCGAATGTGATGGTTTTCGCGTTCTGCAGGTTCTCATAGATGTCTTCACGGATATAGTCGAGCGCCATCAGTTCATCTTTCGTTGTCGGCCCTGGATAGCTCCGGCGGTTCAGCTTACCGTAACGGAGCTTGTTATACAGTCCCCAGAGATAGAGGAGACCGAAGATGAAGATCGTGTAATAAGCAAGTGAAGCACTGAAGTTGATGATATCACCGTTTTTTAAGTTAAGGACGATTCGTAGTATATTGACGACGTCGATCGGCAGGTTGAAGAATGCTGTGATGAAGAACATGAGGGCGTAGAGTACGTACAGCCAGAGTGCTGCTGATAGAATGAACAATACGGTTTCAAGGATAGGGTTCTTCTTCGTTCTGACGATCAGATCGTTTCTTCTCTGTTTCCTCTGTCCGGACTTGACCATACCGCATAACCTCCTTTGATTCTTGATCTGATTGCTTTAGGGAAGGCGACGATAGCAATCACTGCGTTGACAATCCAGTAGACGAACGGATACCAGGCGATCCAGAAGTACATGGCGGTGATGTTGTCATATCGTGCGTCGATGAGCAGAGATACTGTCAGCTGAATGATAGCGACAAGTGTTAACGTGAATGCTGAGAATGTCAGCAGTACGAGCAGATCCTGGAATGACGTGACGCGGAAGATCAAGTAGTACAGTGTCATAAATAGCAGTGAGTAACTCCAGAAGATACTGATCCACTGTTCGAGATAAATCGGCCATAGTCTACGGTATTTCCAGCTTTTTAAGACCCCCCAGTGGCGGAGTATGACTTCCTGGCCTCCCTGTGCCCAGCGTACGCGCTGTTTCCAGTAGCCGCCGAGTTTCTCCGGGACAAGCATCCAGCATAGTGCCTGCGGTTCATAGCGGATATCCCAGAAGCGTTCATGGAATTTCCATGAGACGGAAATGTCTTCAGTAATCATATCGACATCCCACAATCCGACATCAACGAGCGCTTTCTTACGGAAGGCGACAATAACGCCTGAGACCGTCATAATCTTGCCGACGATACGCTGCGTTCGCTTGATGGCACCGATGATCGAGGCATATTCTACGACCTGCAGTTTGCCGAGCAATGTGTCACGGTTACGGATTCTCGGGTTGCCGGTTACTGCAGCGACCCGTTCCCCTTTATGGAAGAAGTGTTT
Source organism: Macrococcus lamae (assembly GCF_004359545.1). Classification (GTDB taxonomy): domain Bacteria; phylum Bacillota; class Bacilli; order Staphylococcales; family Staphylococcaceae; genus Macrococcus; species Macrococcus lamae. Next base: position 90,193 of record NZ_SCWB01000010.1, on the reverse strand, counting down.
GATCAGATGATACGGGGCATCGTTATCGATGATCGCGTCAGAGTCGACGCAGAGGAGATATTCACCATGTGACGCGAACAGTCCGAGACGGAGCGCATTGGCTTTTCCTTTGTTCTCCTGATTGTCAATCGCACGGACGATATCATATGTCTCAGCAAGTTCCATGATGATGCCTGCGGTGTTGTCCTTCGATCCATCGTTGATCAGAATAATTTCTTTCTTCGGATAATCAAGTCGGATCAAATTCTCGACTGTTTCTCTTACGGTATCCTGCTCGTTATAGCAGGGGACAAGAATGCTGATCAGTGGCCAGTCGATATCAGTCGGGATATCACCTGTGCCTGACCGTTCGCGTCGGATGAAGTAAATAATAGAGCCCGCCAGCCAGACGATTGCCATTAACAGCGGATAAAGAAATACAAAGTTAGACCAGAATTCTATCAATGTCTTAAGCATTGCCCCACTTCCTTTCAGATTAGTTTTCTATGATGTCCAACTGCTTCTTGCTGTTTTTATTGACGTACATCATATCATCAGCATGTTTAAGCAGCTGGGTGAGTTCTGTACCGTCAAGACCGTATTGACTACTGCCATAGCTGATGTGAATAGATAGCTCACGCCCGCATACATCAAATGGCTTGACGAACATAGCGTTTAGCTTTGTCGTATAGAGACAGTACCTTTCGTCAGATTTAATAGATGACACGAGGACAAATTCATCTCCTCCCAGACGAAATAACCGCTCACCAGGCAGCAGCATATATTTTGAACGCTCACCGATAGTGGTCAGTACGTTATCTCCTGTATCATGTCCGTGCGTGTCATTGATTTCTTTGAAGTCATCAATGTCAAATAGACAGATGTAGTGTAGTAACTCATGGTTTGTCTTAATGGCTGTGTCGAAATGCTGAATCAATGCAGCGCGGTTCGGCAGACCAGTCAGTTCGTCTTCATATATATTGGTCTGAAGAACGTCCAGTGTTTCAACCGTTTCATCGCTGAACTTGAGCAGGCTGTCACTTGCTGATTGAATCGTCTCTTTAGAGAATTCACCGCTTCTCACTTCTTCGAGTACATCGTTCAGTTTGTTACTCATATGCCGGTAGATCAGAGCCCACGCGGAGTAGTTGATCATCGTGATGATGAGTGTTGAGACGAGCAGTAATTCCACTGATCTTCTGCCCTGTGCCTGGAATAATGCATTGAATCCTGTATACAATAGGCTGATGAACAGCCCGATAAATGAACAGATCATAATAACTTTTGGATTATAATAAGTTCTTTTCATTATTATCACCCTTTCAATCACACTAAGGTGTTGTCTGTTCTAACTCATGACTGATTGAAAAAGTCAGAAAGACTTAATAATCATCTTTATACATAAAACGAATTAAATCGTATAATTTTGATTATGGAATTTAGTGGATTAAATTGAAAATTAAATAAGTTATTTTATGTTTGTATAAAAAAACTTTCTTAATATTAATATTAAATACCTTATTCCACTAATCTTAAACAATTATATAGAGAAATTATCATTATTTAAAAATAATTATAAAATCAAATAATATACGTTTTGCGATTAATTAAATATGTATATATATTCGATATATTGTATAGGGACATTCAGCCATATTGGTGAAATAATGTATTGCTGAGAAGATAATTCGTAATGATGTATAAAGTAATAAAAATATACTATGGTCATTTAAAGTATGTTCGTATAAAATGAGATGAAAGCGATATCATTTAAGGGGAGAAACTATTTTGACTGACGAAGTAAAGAGAGAGAAACGTAAAATCGGTATTTGGTCTGCATTAATTCCATTGGTCTTTATGATTGTAAGTATGATTATCACAGTTGTAGTGCTGAAACAGGCACCTCATATACCGCTGATGATTGGTACAGCTCTTGCTGCCATCGTTGCTTATGCTCATGGATTTACATGGGAAGAAATTGAAGAAATGATGTACAAAGGGATTAAACTGGCGTTGCCGGCCATTCTTATCATCATACTGGTCGGGCTCGTCATCGGAGCATGGATTGGCGGCGGTATTGTAGCGACAATGATTTACTATGGTCTGAAGCTTATTACACCTTCTATGTTCCTGTTGACCATCTGTCTTATTTGCGGCATTGTGTCACTTGCTATCGGTTCCTCGTGGTCAACGATGGCAACAGTCGGGGTTGCTGGTATGGGTATCGGAATCAGTATGGATATTCCAGCGGGGATGATTGCCGGAGCAGTGATTTCCGGCAGCTATTTCGGTGATAAGATGAGTCCGTTATCCGACACGACTAACCTCGCAGCTGGACTGACAGGAACGGATTTGTTTGATCATATTAAGCACATGTTCTACACAACCATACCAGGGCTGCTGATTGCGCTGACGGCTTATTTCTTCATCGGACGTCAGTTCAAGTCTGGTCATATGGATACGGGAAAGATTGATGCGATCAATCAGGGGATGCAGGATCACTTCACTATATCACCATGGCTTCTGCTCATTCCGGTCATCGTCATCGTTCTTGTAGCGATGAAAGTCCCGGCAGTCCCGGCACTGGTAGTCGGCATTGTGCTCGGTTTCGGGTCGCAGCTGTTAATTCAGGGCGATTCACTACAGGTGGCAGCGAGTACATTGCAGGAAGGCTACGTGCTTAAATCAGATAACAAGCTGATCAATGAGCTGTTCAATAAAGGCGGGCTTGAGTCGATGTTCTTTACAATTTCGATGACCATCGTGGCGATGACATTCGGCGGTATTCTTGAGTACAGTGGCATGCTGAGTGCCATTATCTCACAAATTCTTAAAGTAGCGAAAGGAACAGCAGGATTGATTGCAGCAACGGTAGTCAGCTGCTTTGCGACGAATGCAACTTGTTCAGAGCAATATATCAGTATTGTCGTGCCGAGTCGGATGTACATTAAAGCATATATCGATCAGAACCTCCATCCGAAGAACTTATCGCGTGCGCTGGAAGATGGCGGCACGTTGACGAGTGTCTTCATCCCATGGAATACGTGCGGTGTATTTATTCTTGCGACATTGAATGTCGGTGTCATGGAATATGCTCCGTATGCGATACTGAACTACGTCATTCCATTCATTTCTATTCTCTATGGCATCACTGGCTTTAAGATCGTAAAGATGACCAAGGAAGAACGCGCTTACTACGAGCAGAAGTCCCTTGCGGCGTAAAGATCATCAGTGTGAACGGAAGTCGGACAAGTCAGTACTCTCCATACCGCATTTAAGGCAGATATAGAGCGTTCCTTCAGGTTCGATAGTGACCACTTTGTCATGCGGGCAGTCTGCTTTGTCGTGCGGAAAATCTCCTTCAGTGAGATGTGCGATTTCGTCAGGCGTCAATTTGTCCATGAGGAATGCCTCCTTTTAATGGACTATACCCATTTCGTTTCATAGTGATACGTTTTCATAATTTTTGACCGGTATCACTGACTGCTGTCGATAGTTATGTCGACAGGAGGTGAAATAAATGGCGCTTGCCAGAAGTTTTGAATGTCTGTTTTGCGGCGTGCTGATTGTACTCTTTCTTATCTATATACTTGGTGCTAACTGGTTGTTTGGCAGTCTGTGCTATGCGGTAATATTTTATGCGCTGTTCAGTCTGACGGTGATTCTGTTTGACGTGGATGGTGTGTTCTGGCAGCAGGCAGTGGAAGCTGCCGGTTTATCGCTGTTGATACTGTATTTATTATTTTTTGTCTGCAGCTGATAATCAGTCTGAAGAATGATGCAGCCGGTCAATAAAAAGTGTACAATATTTTTGAGGTGTAACTATGAAGAAAAGAAAAATAGGATGTTTTTTACCGGCTGTACTCTTAAGTTTACTTGTCATCATCGGTATAGCGGGCTACGCAGGCTATGCCTATTTCAAAGTGAAAGGCACAGCAGATGCCATTCATGAACCGATTAAAGGTCGTTCGAAGTCTGATTTGCGGAATGAAGATGTCAGTATTAAACAGCAGGATGCGATTTCTGTCGCACTGTTCGGTGTCGATTCAAACAAGGACCGCCTAGCGACAGGAGATGCGGGACGCAGTGATTCAATCGTGCTGCTCAGCATCAACCCTGATACTAAGAAAGCAGTCATGGTTTCCATCCCGCGGGATACGTACAGCGAAATGGCAGGGAAGGGCACTTATGAGAAAATCGCTCACGCCTATGCGTACGGTGGTCCGGATATGGCAGTGAAGTCGGTTGAGAAGCTGATGAATGTGCCGGTTGATTACTATGCGACGGTCAATATGGACGGGATGCACGAAATGGTCGATGCGGTCGGCGGCATTGATGTTAAAAGTAACGCGACGTTTACCGTCAAAAACTATTCCTTTGTGGAAGGTGAGACCGCTCATCTTGACGGCGATGCGGCACTTGCCTTCATCAGAAGCCGGAAAGAAGACGGTGCGGGCGGTGACTTCGGTCGTCAGCAGCGCCAGCAGCTGGTGATTCAAGGTCTTGCTAAAAAAGTGCTGAGTGTCGGTTCTGTCACAAAGCTTGACAGCATACTCGGTACAGTAAAAGGAAATGTCGTCACTGATATTACCTTTGACGAGCTGACCGGTCTTAGAAACGGCTATGCCGCAACACTCGATCATGTCGATAAGTATCAGCTGCAGGGAAACGGTCAGATTCTGGATGACGGCTTATGGTATTTCATGCCGGATGATGCCTACAAGCAGCAGGTGACAGAACTTTATATGGACAATCTGAAATAACAAAAGCTCCGGCCGGGATGGTCGGAGCTTTTTTGAGGTGTTACATCATTCGTCTGACGGTCAGCTGATAGATGATATTGATCAGAATCGCACTTGCTGCGATGATGCTGAGCGCAAAGTGCTGCGGATGACCTGTCGCATAGCCGTACAATGTGATGAACAGCATAGCGGCCGGCAGAAGGATATTCGTCATTTTAAATGCATTATAAAGACCGGTAAAGATGACGATCATTTCTTCCTTATTAAGCGAGTCAATCAACTTATCATCAAAGTCTGACTCGAAGTTGTTCGGCAGATCACGTTCCGGATATAATTTGTTAATCATACTGTAACCGTAGTATCGGATGACAGCGGCGAAAATCAGCACGATGATACTTGTGATTCCAAGCCACATCGGTGCACGGTTCAACGTGACGAGCAGAATAGAGCCGAGCGCGAAGTAAAAGGCGATGATCAATGCGATATTCATCAGCGAGAATTTCTTGAATGACTGACGGTCCTGTTCCGCATGTTCAAGAGACGGGTCGTTATCTACTTTGTAGGCAATGCGGCTGTAGATGAGTCCGATGATGCCAGCGATAATCGCAGTAGCAATGATAGCGATGATGTAGTTATCTGTTCTGAGCAGATCCGCGACCGGACTTTTCCATAAGTCAATCGTAAACAGCAGAACAGCCATGATGATGACGAGTAAGACGGGGATAACGTATTTATTTAACATAAGACACTCCTTTTTTTTATGTATTATACCCCGAATTTCCGGGTAAAGACATGCTCTATATGAAAAACATGTCATGCGTTACATGAGGATACCAGTTTTTTAAAGGGGTCGACTGCTAAAAAATATAAATATTGTACGATTTAAGGTATAATTGAAGCGAGAATAAAGGAGGAGTTACAAGTGGAATTAGCTAAATATATTGATCATACATTATTGAAGGCGGATGCAACAACAAGTCAGATTGATACGCTGGTCGCTGAAGCGAAGGAACACGGGTTTATGAGCGTATGTGTCAATCCGACACATGTCAAACGCTGCGCGGCGGCACTTGCAGGAACTGATGTGCTCGTATGTACAGTCATCGGGTTTCCGCTCGGCGCAACGACATCAGCAGTTAAAGCGTTCGAGACTAAGGACGCGATTCACAACGGTGCGGGTGAAGTGGACATGGTTATCAATATCGGTGCGCTGAAAGAAGGAAATGACGATTTAGTGCTTGAAGATATTAAAGCAGTCGTCGAGGCAGCAGCAGGTGTGACGACGAAAGTCATCATCGAGACTAGTCTTTTGAACGACGACGAAAAGCGCCGTGCATCAAGTCTTGCGAAGCAGGCAGGTGCAACCTTTGTTAAGACATCAACTGGATTCTCAACAGGAGGTGCGACTGTAGAAGACGTCAAGCTGATGCGCGAGACAGTCGGTCCTGATATGGGCGTCAAAGCGTCAGGCGGCGTGCGCTCGACTGAAGATGTCGATGCGATGATTGCAGCGGGTGCAACGCGTATCGGTGCAAGTGCAGGCGTGCAGATTCTACAAGGAAAGACTACAGACGGCAATTACTAGTAGTCTGATTTTTTTAACTGGAAGTGCGGGTTGTGGCGTGTAAATAAGGTTTACACGCCATAACTTTCACTATTACAAACATTCAAGGGGGTCAAGTCATGAGAATGGTAGATATTATAGCGAAAAAACGTGATGGCGGCGAACTGTCAAAAGAAGAGATTGAGTTCTTCATTACAGGATATACGAATGGAGATATCCCCGATTATCAGGCATCGAGTCTCGCGATGGCGATTTACTTTCAGGATATGAATGATGATGAGCGGGCGAATTTGACGATGGTGATGGTAGAAAGTGGCGATCAGATCGATCTGTCAGCCATTGATGGCATTAAAGTCGATAAGCACTCAACAGGCGGCGTCGGTGATACGACGACGCTCGTGCTTGCACCGCTTGTAGCAGCACTGGATATACCAGTTGCGAAGATGAGTGGCCGAGGCCTCGGTCATACTGGCGGCACGATTGATAAGCTGGAAGCAGTGGACGGGTTCCACGTGGAAATTTCAGAAGAAGAATTTACGCGTCTCGTCAATGAACATAAAATCGCAGTCATCGGGCAGTCAGGCAACTTGACGCCGGCGGACAAGAAATTGTACGCGCTGCGTGACGTGACAGGGACGGTTAACAGTATTCCTCTGATTGCGTCCAGTATTATGAGTAAGAAGATTGCAGCCGGTGCTGATGCTATTGTTCTTGACGTCAAGACAGGTGCCGGTGCATTTATGAAGACAGACGAAGATGCAGAACGTCTGGCACGCGCTATGGTGAAGATCGGCAACAATGTCGGCCGCCGTACGATGGCGATTATTTCTGACATGAGCCAGCCGCTTGGGTTTGCTATCGGTAATGCGCTGGAAGTTCAGGAAGCGATAGAAACGCTACGCGGCGAAGGACCGGAAGACTTGACAGAACTCGTAATGACGCTCGGCAGCCAGATGGTTGTATTAGGCGGGAAGGCGGAAGACCTGGACGACGCACGCCGGAAACTGCAGGAAGTCATCGATAACGGTGCAGCACTTGAGAAGTTCCGGGAGTTTCTAGAAAACCAGGGCGGCGACGGCAGCGTCGTTGATGACGTTACGAAGTTACCGCAGGCAGCATATACGATTGAAGTGCCCGCGAAATCAAGCGGTGTTGTCAGCCGCATGGTCGCTGACGAGATCGGTATCGCGTCTATGCTGCTCGGTGCAGGCCGCGCGACGAAGGAAGACACAATTGATCTTGCGGTCGGGCTGATGCTTAGAAAAAAAGTCGGTGACACGGTCGAAGAAGGCGAGTCACTCGTAACAATTTATGCGAACCGTGAAGATGTGGAAGACGTCAAACAGAAGATTTATGACAACATTGAAATCAGCGCGCAAGCTGATAAACCTGCGTTGATTCATACAATTATTACAGAGTAGGAGCGTGGTCTTGTGACTAAAGCATTTAAAAGAATTCATCTGATCGTCATGGACTCTGTCGGCATCGGTGAGGCACCGGATGCTGCTGACTTCGGCGATACAGGAAGCCATACACTTAAGAATACACTGGAAGGATTCGGTGAAAAACTGCCGAATCTGGAACGTCTCGGACTCGGTAATATCGAAGACTTACCGGGGCTGGAAGCGGTAGCTGAGCCCCAAGCGTTCTATACAAAGCTGAGCGAGGCGTCAGTCGGCAAAGACACGATGACAGGGCACTGGGAGATTATGGGTCTGAATATCGATCAGCCGTTCAATGTTTATCCTGACGGGTTTCCGAATGAACTTGTAGCAGAGATTGAAAAGTTATCAGGTCGTAAAGTCGTTGCGAACAAGCCGGCGTCAGGCACGGAGATTATTGAGGAGTATGGTCGTCATCAGATGGAGACCGGCGACTTGATCGTCTATACGTCTGCTGATCCGGTACTGCAGATTGCAGCACATGAAGATATTATTCCGCTTGATGAACTTTACGACATCTGCGAGAAAGTGCGTGAACTGACGAAAGACCCGAAATATTTGATCGGCCGTATCATTGCGCGCCCTTATGTCGGTGAACCGGGCAGCTTCAAGCGCACGTCGAACCGTCATGACTATGCGTTGAAACCATTTGACCGGACAGTCATGAATGCACTGAAAGACGGCGGATTGGATGTCATCGCAATCGGTAAAATCAATGACATTTATGACGGTGAAGGTGTGACAGAAGCCATCCGCACGAAGGATAATATGGACGGCATGGACAAACTGCTCGAAGTCGTAGGCCGGGATTTTGAAGGTATGAGCTTCCTGAACCTTGTGGACTTTGACGCATTGTATGGACATCGCCGTGATAAAGCGGGTTACGCAAACGCCATCAAAGCATTTGATGACCGGTTAGGCGAACTGATCCTGAAACTGCGTGCCGATGACCTTGTCATTATTACCGCAGACCATGGTAATGACCCGACCGCACCAGGTACGGACCATACGCGTGAATATGTGCCGCTGTTAATGTTCAGCCCAAAAATAACGGATTACCATGCGCTGGATGGACAGAACACTTTTGCGGCAATCGGTGCTACTGTCGCTGACAACTTTGAAGTAGATCTGCCGAAATTCGGGCGCAGCTATTTGAGGAATATGGATGTTTAGACGACTATTATACGGCACAGTGTATACGGTTGCCGGCATTCTGCATTTCACGAACGAGGAAGGATTTCGCAAGATTGTGCCGAAGATGCTGCCGTACCGCAAGCTGATCGTGCAGGTGTCGGGCGTAGTGGAAGTGCTGTTCGGGTTGAGTTTGCTTGTGCGTCAACCGGGTCCCGCGACAAAGCGACTATTGAAGCTGTTTTTAATCGCCGTATTTCCTGCGAATGTCTATATGGCAGTGAACAATATTGAGTTCAAAGGCAGACAGCTGCCGTGGTGGGCGCTGTGGGGCCGGCTGCCGCTGCAATGGCTGTTAGTGAAGGAAATGGATAAATTATAATAGACTGACGAGACTGAATTTTGGTCTCGTTTTTTAATGAAATTATTTTTTTTATCAAAATCTGTATAGGTTACAGGATGTTTTCGTCATGAAAATATGGCAGAATTTCAATTTCTGCAGTGACTGGCGGAAACGCGACTCGGCACATCGTGCTATTATAATGGCGGAGGTGAGCCGTTGTTACTGAAGAGCTATGCGAAACATCAGGAATTTCTCTATCTTGAGGCACTGGACACGCGTGTTGTACTGGATGATGACGACTATAGACAGCTGAAAAAATATCAGAGCGGCTATGACGGCGAATGTCAGTTTTATCAGTTGATTGAAACGCTGGATGCCGTAGTGCTCTGGGATATAATGCTGAAAGACAGTGAATTCGTGCAGTATGATTTTATTGTCATTGCAGGAGGGCAGCTATTCGTCTTTGACATTAAGAATCATCGCGGTGTGTATCAAAATGATGCTGGGAATCTGGTCAGAGGCACGCACTGCATCAAAGACCCGAGATCTCAGCTGAAGCGAGCGATTCATCTGCTGCGCACGACACTTGCTGGAGCAGGTATTGACCGGAAAATTACCGGAAGAATTATTTTTATCAATGACACCTTCAGACTGATCGGCTTTGACGGAGATCCCGACATTGTCTTTGCCGCGCAGCTGAATCATGTCATCAGTCATCTGAAGACGTTGCGACCGACTGAGGCAGATATAGCAGTCGGTCAGATGCTTGTCGGGCAGCACTTCGGAGAATATCCATATAAAAAACGCGAGAAGTTATATGACGCGGAGATTGATGCGCGGTTGAGATGTATGAAGTGCCGCAAACTACTGGATGGAACAAATCACAACAAGAAATATATTATATGCCGATGCGGTCACCTGATGAAGCGGGAGGCAGTGATGCTCGCCAATTTACAGGAGATGATGGCAATTAAGCAGGAAACATTCACTATTCAGGATGCGATGGAATGGACAAGCGCTTCCAGAAGTACAGTGAAGAGGTTTTTAAGGAAATATGCAATTAAAACAGGCAATAATCATTCCACCAAGTACGAATTAAAAGATGAATTTCAAGTGGGAGGGGAAATTTTAAGGTCTGAAGGTCAGAACATGATCAGAATTTGAAAAACTGCAGAAAAGTGGCCTTCAGGAGCCGTCTGAAGGCCAGAACATGATCAGAATTTGAAAAATTGCAGAAACGTGGCCTTCAGGAGCCGTCTGAAGGTCAGAACATGACCAGAATTTGAAAAACTGCAGAAACGTGGCCTTCAGGAGTCTTATATTATCAGATAACAAAAAAACAACCAGCCCCCATCATATCGCGAGGGCTGGCTATCCTTCTATTTGACGCTGGATGGCTCTTAAAGTGTGGAGCCAGTCGACAATGTCATCGAAGTTTTCTTGATGGTTGGTGTAGCAGTAGTCTACGAAACAGATGGCATCAGTCAGACGTGTTTTGTCAGCTGTGTTCATCTCTGCTTGATAACGCTGCAATTCTTCTGAAGTGATCAGAGCAGCTTCTGCTTTGTAGCGGGCAAGGGCGTCTTCCCTGCCATAAGTTTCAATGAGCTGCAGGCGTTCTTCTCTATTGAACATGATATCATCTCCGTAATGACATCATACTAGGAAACGGCTGTACGTGCGATTAATTTTCAGTTAATTAATTGTAAATAATGTTAATGCTAAACATCCAGCTATTTTTTCATCGCTTCTGATTTGATAAAATCACTAAGCGCAGCATAGTCATTCACGTGTTTTGACACAAAGAAATTTTTGCGCTTTTTGACGAGCAGGTTGCGCCGGTTTGTCACTGCTTCGGCTGAAAACTTCAGTCCTCTGAAACCATCACGCTTCACGATAATATCTTTCAGATAGAACACTTCATCAAGTGGCAGGCTGTACAAGGCAGAATGCATGAACTGATAGCGTTCAGCTGCTGATGCATCTGACTGCATGTCGGCACGTGTTCCTTTGTTGTCGCGCATAAAGTCACCGGTAAAAAGCGGCAGCTGAGTATATTTTACTTGCGGACGGGTCATGATGGCTTTATAGAGTGCGTGATCGACAGTGTCAGCGATATATAGTTCTTCCTGCATTTCATTATAGCGGGCGAGCAGTTCAATGACCCAGAAAATCAGTGCGGTCAGAATGCCGATGATGATGAGTGTGATGACCCATGACGGGATGCCGGTCATAAGAGACAGCTGTTCCGTAAAGAAAATATCCAGTGTGAAAGGCAGGACACTATAAATATCTGGAAACAACTGTGCCACAAGCAGCTGGACGAACTGTTCAAAAATCAGTCCGATCAATAAGACGAAAAGCACTAAATATAACCAAGGGCGCCAAGCAGTCTTTGGCGTACGTGAAAAAATCATGAATTACCTCCAGGCGTTGACGTTACAAATTATAGATTACCATGTTTCAAATTTTTTTTGTATTGTTTATGCATTAGAACACTTTAAAAGGGTATAGAAGTAATAATTTTAAAAGTGAAAGGAGTTCAACAATGGGCTGCCCATATCATTACGAGAAACCGATCCGACGTTCCGGCAAAGCTAAAGGTACATTTGGCGTACTGCTTGGAGCACTGGCAATCGGAGCTACAGCATTTGTATTATTGAAAGATAAGAAATCTGATCAGGAGGTTAAAGGGAATCAGAATATGCAGCTGTTCAAAAAACGTGAAACGCCGAACAAGTATATCGGTCAGGAGTTTTACATGCCGCACTTTATGCTGAAGAACTTTCACGTGAACCCTGATGAATCAGGTGTGGCGGTACGTATCGACTATACGATCGACGACGTGCTCTACAATCATTTAATGCATAACACACCGCATTATACTTTCCGTTTCACAATGCCTGAAGAACATCAAGCGTTGTTTGAAGGAGACGGCACAGTGAAAGTCATCGGTGACTTAGTCTATGGCACCGGCGATCAGAAAGACTATGCAGTGACATTTAACTTCAAGAAACAGGATGCGGCAAGCGCAGCAGACATTGCAAAGCTTGACGAAACTACAGGTAAATACAAATTAGACATCGTTGATGAACAGCTGAAAGTACTTAATAATTTTGATGACGTGTACGGTGCAGTAAACATTATTCGATTCTAATAGTAAAGAAGCAGTAGAACTGCTTTTTTATTTAGGGTCAATTTTGCATACAAAAATAGGGGGAAAATGTATGAAACGTTTGTTAGGTCTATTAATGGTATTTGTCTTGATGCTTGCAGGATGCGGTGGATTAGTGCCGAAGAGTGACAATAATGCTAAAGATACAAAGGCAAGTAAGGATGGCAAGACAGAAATCCGATTCTGGACATTCTGGGGTTCTGACCCGCGTAAAGCGACACTGAATAAAATTATTGATGACTACAACAAATCTCAGGACAAAGTCGTAGTGAAACATACATACTTGCCTTGGGGTGACATCTGGACGAAAAACTTAGCGGCGATTGCTGCCGGTAATCCAGCTGATGTCGTGATCAATGATATTAACGCAACAGCACTTCGTGGGATGAAAAATCAGGCAGAAGATCTGACGTCGTTCGTCGAAAAAGACAACTTAGCTGACCAGTTCTCAAAAGAGATGTGGGATGCAACGCAGCATGAAGGTAAAACATATGGTATTCCTTATAACACAGATACACGCGTTTTGTTCTATAACAAAGATGCCTTCAAAGAAGCGGGACTTGATCCTAACAAACCGCCGACAACTTGGGAGGAGTTAGAGAAATATTCAGCTATGCTCGATAAGAAAAATGGTTCGACTTATGAAAAAATCGGCTTCTATCCGTTGTTCGGAGTCGGTCCTGATATTTGGCTGACTAATGCCAACCATAAAAACTACATTGATATGGATGGTAATGTTTCTATCGATACTCAGAAGAACATCGACACGATGAACTGGCTGAAAAAATGGCAGGATAAATACGGCAGCGATACATTACAGAAATTCCAGGCTAAATTCGATAGTCAGCAAGGTAACCCGTTCTTCGCAGGAAATGTCGGCATGATTATTAAAGACCAGAGTTTTGCGACACAGATGGATGATTACGCGAAAGACATCGATTACGGTGTAGCACCACTGCCGGCTCCTAAAGCAGGCGAAGAGCCAACAAGCTGGGGCGGCGGATTCGTCGCTGAAATTCCTAAAGGCTCTAAACATAAAGAAGAAGCTTATGACTTCATCAAATTCCTGACCAACGAGAAAAATCAGCAGTACTGGGCTGAACAAACATTTGACTTAGTGGCAAATGAAAAAGCAGCCGAAGCCGCTGGTAAAAATTTAACAGGTAATAAGAAAGTAGCGTATCAGCAGGCAGTTGATAATATGGAACATACGATTCTCACACCAGTACCAGTATCAGCACCTGATTACTTCAACTTAGTCAATCCGCAGTTTGATAATATTATGCAAGGTAAAAAATCTACTGAAGATGGACTGCAAAAAGCACAAGCTGATGTGGAGAAATTAGTCGAACAGAACAAGAAGTAGGTGTCAGCATGAAAAAAAATAAAGATAATCTGGCCGGTTACTTGTTCATATCGCCATGGATATTTGGGTTCCTAGTGTTTACACTAGGCCCGATTCTTTTTTCACTCTATGCAAGTTTTACGAATTATAATATCACGTCACAGATGGATTTTGTCGGACTGTCCAACTATTCAAGATTATTCAAGGAAGATGAACTGTTTTATACGTCTATGATGAACACGTTATTCTTCGTTATCTTTTCTGTGCCGCTGACAACAGTAGGCGCAATTCTGTTGTCACTCATGATGAATCAGGATGTTCCCGGCATGAGGATTTTCAGAACGATCTATTATTTGCCGGCTGTACTGTCAGGCGTCGGCGTGTATTTATTATGGATGCAGCTGCTTGATCCATCAACCGGACTAGTCAACACGGTGCTCGGCTATATCGGCATCGATGGTCCGAACTGGCTGCTGGATCCTGAATGGACGAAACCATCGCTGATTTTCATGAAGTTGTGGAGTGTCGGTGGCAGTATGCTGCTTTATCTCGCGAGTCTGCAAGGAGTCTCAAAGTCACTTTATGAGGCCGCGGATATGGACGGGGCGAATAGCTTTCAGAAGTTTTTCAATATTACACTGCCGATGATTACACCGATTATCTTCTTTGATATTGTGACGAGTACAATCGGTGCGTTCCAGATATTCCAGGAAGCGTACGTCATGAGTAGCGATGGCGCGGGTTCACCGTCGAACTCACTGCTATTCTACAATCTGTATATGTGGCTGAAGGCGTTCAAGGCGTTTGACATGGGCTACGCGATGGCGATGAGCTGGATTTTATTTGTACTCGTCCTCATTCTGACGGTAGTCAATTTAAAACTCGCGCCGCGCTGGGTGCATTATGAGGGAGGCGAGGATAACTGATGAGAAACCAAGTCAGTCCGTTCTGGCGGTGGTTCAACTTTATTCTTCTAGTAGCCGGGTCTCTCGTCATCTTGAGCCCGATCTGGTGGATGATTGCAACCTCACTCAAAACAATGGAAGAAATTATGGGCGGGACACCGACCTTTATACCGAAAGAATGGCATTTCGAGAATTACATGAACACATGGAAAGCAGCACCGTTTACGACTTATGCGGTGAACTCGGTCGTGATCACATTGATCAGTGTCGTCGCTAATGTCTTTGTGAATGCGTTTATTGCATACGGCTTTGCGAAGCTCGACTTTAAGGGCAAGAAGATATGGTTTTTGATTGTGCTCGGCACGATGATGATACCGGGATTTGTCACACTCATTCCGCAGTATGTACTGTTTGCAAAACTGCATCTGTTGAATACGTACTATCCGCTCATTCTGCCGGCATTTTTCGGCAGTGCGTTCAACATCTTCCTGCTGCGTCAGTTCTTTATGGGCATTCCGAAGTCCTATATTGAAGCCGCGCGTATGGAAGGAGCGAGTCATTTTTACATCTTCAGAAAAATCGGTCTGCCACTTGTGCTGCCGGCGCTTGCAACTGTTGCGATATTTACGTTTAACGGTGTATGGAATGACTTCCTGGGACCACTGCTTTATATTAATGACGAAAATCTTTATACTTTGCAGATCGGTCTGCAAGTCTTCAAAGAACGAAGTACAACGCAATGGAATTATTTGATGGCAGGCTCACTGATGGTCTTGTTGCCGGTCATCGTCCTGTTCTTCATATTCCAGAAATACTTCATTCAAGGCTCCAATATTACAGGACAAAGTTCTGTCGATAAATAAAATCCCGCTGATGCGGGATTTTTTAGTGCTTGTTTGTTTGAAGGCCAGATCATGAGCAGAATTTGAGAAACTGCAGAAACGTGGCCTTCAGGAGCCGTTTGAAGGCCAGAAAAAGAGGCCCGCATAAAAATGCAGACCTCAATCATCATGTTAATCCTGATAAATGACGTTCCATTCATCTTTCTTAGCTAACATGTCACTTGCGAGTGCCTTGGCGCCGTCCAGGCTGTGGCTTGCTGCCCAGCCGCACTGTACTTCGTTGCACGCTGGGACTTCCGTCGCTGCCAGTACGTCGTTCAATGTGTTTTCCAGAATGACTAGGACATCATTATAGTCAGCGTGGTTGATCAGTGACAGATAAAAACCGGTCTGACAGCCCATCGGCGAAATATCGATGACTTTGTCTGTATGGTTACGGATATTTTCTGCCATTAAATGTTCCAGTGAATGGAGCGCAGGCATGTCCATATGTTCTTTGTTCGGCTGTTTGAAACGGATATCATATTTATGAATGACATCGCCGTTCTGACCTTCTTTAACTCCGGCGATACGGACAAATGGTGCTTTAACTTTCGTATGGTCTAGGTTAAAACTTTCTACGTTCATTTTCTGCATCATCAACACTCCTTAATGAATAGCTTCAAAGCCTTGTTTTAAGTCTTCCAGCAGGTCTTCGCTGTCTTCGATACCGACAGAAATTCTGACGAGCCCGTCGGTAATGCCGAGTTCTAGTCGGCGTTCGCGTGGAATAGAGGCATGGGTCATCTGACTAGGCACTGAAATCAGGCTTTCTACTGCGCCCAGTGATTCTGCAAGCGTAAAGTAATGAAGAGATTTAACGAGCAGTTCCGCTTTTTCCTTCGAACCGACGTCAAAGGAAATCATGCCGCCGAATCCTGATGCCTGGCGTTTCTGAACCGCTAATTGCTTGTCACTCAACTGGCTAGGGTGGAAGACCGCTGTCACTTGAGGATTATTGTTCAAATAGTCGACAATCTCAAGCGTCGTTTTTTCTGTCTGTTCCATGCGCAGCGCAAGTGTCTTAATACCGCGGACTAACAAAAAGCTATCCTGTGGTCCGAGTACGCCGCCGACTGAATTCTGGATAAAGCCTAAATCTTCAGCAATCTTTTCATTTTTCGTCACGAGCAGCCCTGCTACAACATCGCTATGTCCGCCGATGTATTTTGTTGCTGAGTGCAGCACGATATCAGCGCCGAGGTCTAGCGGATTCTGGAAATACGGTGTCATAAATGTATTGTCAACGACTGTGATCAGTCCGTGTTCTTTCGCGACCTTCGACATGCGTTCGATATCAGTGACGTTCAGCAGCGGATTAGTCGGTGTTTCTATATATAACATTTTAGTGTCTTCTGTAATAGCAGCTTTGACCGCTTCTTCGTCTGTCGTATCCACGAAAGTCGACTTGACGCCGATGCGGTCGAACACTTTTGTGAAGACGCGGTACGTGCCGCCGTACACATCTGAACCGACGACGATATGGTCGCCGGCATTAAGCAGCATGACAGCCGCTGATACAGCCGCCATGCCTGAAGCGAAAGCGAAACCATCAGTGCCGTGCTCGAGATCTGCAATCAATGACTCAAGTGCTGAACGCGTCGGATTTTTTGTTCTTGAATACTCATAGCCCTGTCTTAAATTACCGATACCGTCCTGTTGATAAGTGCTTGTCTGGTAAATAGGAGTAGATACTGCTCCTGTGAATTCATCTGTTGTCTGACCCCCGTGGATCATCATTGTTTTCTTTTTCATCATTTTTCTCCTCATTCATATATATGCTGTGATAAATAACGGTCGCTTGCATCCGGAAAGATGACGACGACATTTCCTTTGACGTTTTGTGCCTGGTTCAGCGCGGCAGTGAGGGAAGCACCGGACGAGCTGCCGACGAGCAGACCTTCCTGCACTGCCAGCTGTTTTACTGCAGCGAATGCAGCATCGTCGCTAATGGTCTCGACTGCGTCTATTAAGTTATGCTCTAAAAATTCCGGCCATACTTCCACGCCGATACCTTCAGTACGATGTGATCCACTCGCACCGCCGTTTAAGATGGAGCCGACTGGTTCGACGATGACTGTACGTGTACCTGTTGGTTTCAGACGTTCAGCAAGCCCTGTAAATGTTCCGCCGCTGCCTGCACCTGCCACTATCATATCGACTGTGCCGACAGCGTCCGTGATTTCACGTGCAAGTTTATCATAACTTGCCGGATTATCTAACGTTTCAAACTGGTTAGTATAAAATGCACCGGTCGCATCAGCATAGCTTTTTGCCGCTGCTCTCGCACCAAGCATGCCGTCTGCTGTCGCTGTGTGAACAAGCTCGGCACCAAGCGCGCGCATAATATCCTGCTTCTCAACGCTGAATTTCTGAGGAACATAGACGCGAAGTTTGAGTCCATGCGCCTGGCACGCAAGCGCAAGACCGATTCCTGTGTTGCCGGCAGTCGCTTCTACGACTTCTCCTGTCTTGATGTCACCGCGAAATAGCGCCTGTTCTATAATGTTCTGTCCTAGTCGGTCCTTTATTGAGCCGCCAAGATTATACATTTCGAGCTTTGCAAACAACCGGACACCAGCAGGGAGTTTAAATGTCGTCAGTTCGACAAGTGGTGTATCGCCGATTAAATCAGCCGGTCGCTTGAAATTCTTTTTTGTCAGCACTTGCAGATGTGCAAATTTATTCAGCTGAACAGCCTCGTAGTTATAGCCGCTCCGCTCTGCCAGCATATGCATGTGTTGTTTGAGCGGATAATACTCACGGTTCAGATCATCGACCAGATTATGATAGCCGAGGCTGCGATAATAGTCGATAATCTCCTGCTTCTCTTCTATGCTGTTAAATACTGTATCCAGAATGATGATGCGGCCGTCTTCGCTCAACAATGAATGGTAATCTTTAATAGCTGTTTCTTTTTCGCTATCAGTTAGATGATGGAACGCAAACGAACTGATGATTGTATCAGCCGGCTGCTTGTCAAAATGCAGGAAATCTCCGTGCTGAAACACGAGACCTGTCTTATGCTCACCGATTGCTGCCATCTCACGGCTTGGTTCCACTGCGGTTATTTCGAGTCCTTTATTCTGCAGCAGCAGCGTCAAGTTGCCAGTACCTGGTCCGAATTCAATCGTCCGGCCATGCGCGCGTTTCGCCGCTTCTCCGAGCATAAAAGGATAGTTTTCGAAGACATCCTTATACTCAGGATTATGACCCGTTACAGCCTCGTCGTAATTGTCAGCCCATTCTTCAAAAATATCCATAAAAGATAAAGACATTAATACACCTCTTTTTCCTACTGCTTAACTCGGAATTAATAATAACACGTCAAAAAGACATTGGCAACGAAATGATTTGTTTCAAAGAGATGGACGTACTATAATGGCTAAAAGGTTAAGATATCTGATTATTTTGTTAATTGTCCGAAAGAGGTGAGCGTGATGAGGAGAGTCGTCGTACAGCCATATGATAGCATATGGCAGCATCTATATATCGAAGAAGCACGCAAGCTGCGGGAGATCTTCAAAGACCAGTTGATGGCAATTTATCATATTGGATCGACTGCTGTGCCGGGTTTAGCCGCGAAACCGATTATTGATATCATGCCGGTCGTCAAAGATATCGAAGCGATCGACCAATTGACTGAGCGTATGATGGCACTCGGTTACGAGGCAAAAGGTGAAAACGGGATATCAGGACGGCGCTATTTCCAAAAAGGAGGAGACGACCGGACCCACCACGTTCATGTCTATCAGCAGGGGAACCCGGAAGTGACACGGCATCTGGCGTTTAGAGATTACCTTAGGACGTTCCGCGGCGAGATGGAGCGCTATCAGCATCTGAAAGTAGAGCTTGCAAAACTATATCCGTTCGATATTGATTCCTATGTAGAAGGTAAAAATGTCTTTATATTAGTGATGGAGCAAAAAGCACTATCGTGGTATAACAGTTCGCTGAAGCAGACAGATGAGATGATTTCTTCTTAAACTTTCCTTAAAAATCCTCTTACACTATTGAATAAAGAGTTCGTAAATGCTATAAAAAGGCAAAGAGGTGAGATGATGACAAGTGTGCTGATTGTAGAAGATGAGATTGAAATTGCTGAAATGATCCGTTTTATTCTGCTGAAGGAAGGATTCAGTCCCGTTAATATCGCAACATGTTACAGCGATGCTGAAAGTCAGCTTAGGATTCATCACGATACATATATACTCGATATCAACCTGCCGGACGGGTCAGGCTATATGCTGGCAGAGAAAATCAGGACATTCTCGAAGGCACCGATTCTCTATGTTTCAGCGAATGTCACTGATGAAGATAAGTTGAAAGGATTTGCGACGGGTGCAGATGATTATATTACAAAACCTTTCAATCCGCTGATTCTTGCTGCCCGTGTCAAAGCCAATGCTGAGCGCTATGTGCGTGATTACCGCAACGTCGCGTTTTTCTTTGACGAGCAGAAGGCTGAGCTGATTATCAAGGGAGAGACCTATCATCTGTCAGGCAAGCAGTACCTTCTGATGCAGTTTCTCTATGAGAATCAGAACAGAGTGCTGACGAAAGAAGAGATCTACGAAGCGGTATGGGAGAACCGCTTTATCGACGACAACACGGTCATGGTCCATATTAGAAAACTGAGAGAGAAGCTTGAGGACAACCCGAGTGTGCCGAAACGCCTGCTGACTGTGCGCAGCGTCGGCTATATCCTAAAAGTAGGAATAGAAGAATGAGCATCGAACGGAAGTTCACGTGGCGATTCATCAATTACTTTTTGCTGCTCTATGTGCTGATCAATATTGCGATTATCGCATTGTTCATCTATTTGATAATACGGTGGAATGGTACGCTTCTCACCGGCGATCTGTCGACTGAATCGACATCAACAATGCAATCACTGATTAACGTGGAGGATGAAAAAATCTCTATTACGGAGCCGCTCGCCGTGGCACTGAAGAAAAATAAAAGCATGCTCGTCATAAGAGACAGTGACGGCACCATCTTGAAGATTTTTAATCAGAACGGTGAAAAACTGCACGGCCTGTACTGGTACTATATTCAGGACGTGACCTCGTGGTCGCTTACACCTGACCGGCAGGCTGTACTGATCAACCGGAAACCGATTGTCAAGGCCGCCGAAATGTTTGATTTGAGACAGGACGCAGCATTGAAGCGTTATATGGATATGCACGAAATCGGTCTGTTCGTTCAAAGCTCGAGAGCAGCTGAACTGAAGAAAGTTCATGGCAGTTTCTCGACGAATCTTGTAGAGAAAGCATGGTTTCAGGATTTAAACGGTGATAACTTCAATGAATATAACATCCGTGAAACGATGCGGGACGGTAATTATTACTTATTAGTCGAAAAGAATCCGAGAGTACTGGATAAGCAGATTATCTTCGATGACAATGGTGCGTTTAAAGACGAAGCGTTTATTAATGGCTTGAAAAACTTCTTCATCGGCTATTTGTTGTTCTCGGTTGTCATATTTGGTATTATCCTTGCACTTGCGCTGCTGGTCGGACACCGGCTGACCAGACCGCTCGTGCACTTTGTCGACTGGGTGAAAATGCTGCAGAACGGGAATTACGCGGTGCCATATAATGATAAGATTTACCGCCGTGATCGGTTGCGTCGAAAATACCGGGTGTATACTTCTGTTGATGATTCCATCAAGGATCTGACGACAAAGCTTCGGCAGGACGAGCAGTATCAGGAGCGAATCGGTAAGCTGCGTGAAGAATGGATTGCAGGCATCAGTCATGACTTGAAGACGCCGCTTAGTTCCATATATGGCTACAGCAAGCTTTTGACAAGTGATATAGAGATTTCTGCTGAAGAACGGCAGCAGTTTGCACAGATCATAGAAGACAAGGCGCTGTATATCGATACATTGATCAAAGATCTGAATATGACCTATCAGCTGAAAAGTGAAGTGCTGGATTTCAATAAGGAAGAAACACGTATCGTCCCGTACATCAATGATTTTGTTGTCCATTATAACCAGCCAGGTCTCCGCTATGTCAATCAGACGGATGCGGTCGTTCATATTGACCGGGAAAGAATGAAGCGAGTGCTGCTTAATATCATCTCGAATGCCTTTGTGCATAACGATTCTGTTGAAGTCTGGATCAATACAACTGTAGCAGATCATCAGCTCATTATTTCAATCGCAGATAACGGCAGTGGCATTAAGAAAGAAGATCTCCCTTATATATTCGATCACTATTACAGAGGAACGAATACAACGTCCGACCATAACGGCTCGGGTCTCGGTCTTGCCATTGCCCGGCAGATTGTCAAAGGACACGGGGGTCATATAGAAGTGGAAAGTTCAGTGGCAGGGACACGGTTCAGAATCTACCTGCCTGCTATTAAAAAATTCCGGGCATCAGAGTGAAATGAAATGGTTGACGGATCTTCTCAGAAATTATATAGTAATCAATAACAATTAAATCACTTATCAAGACGGATCGAGGGAAAGGCCCTATGACGTCCAGCAACCTGCCCTTTGGTAAGGTGCTAACTCCTACAGCAGTCATGCTGGAAGATAAGAAGAAGAGACATTCCTTATCTTTTAGGAATGTCTCTTTTGCTTTCTTGATAGTAGTGGGACAGGAAGGAAATCACTTATGACAACAAAATATAACATAGCAGCAGAACACACGCAGCAGATTACAGACTTTATTACGGCACATCAGGAGGAAATCATCAATATCAGCCATGCGATTCATGCGCGGCCGGAGCTCGGCAATGAGGAATTCTTCGCGCAGCAGGAATTGTCAGAACTGCTGGAGAAAGGCGGGTTCAATGTCGTGCGCGATATTGCAGGACATCACACAGGATTTATTGCAACTTACGAAGCAGAGAAGGAAGGACCGGTCATCGCATTCCTCGCAGAATATGATGCGCTGCCGGACCTGGGTCACGCATGCGGTCATAATATTATCGGGACGAGCAGCGTGCTGGCAGCGCTGAGCTTGAAGACAGTGATCGATGATATCGGCGGAGTGATCAAAGTGTTCGGCACACCGGCAGAAGAAGGCGGGGTCAACGGCAGTGCGAAGGCAACATACGTCAAAGCAGGGCTGTTTGATGACTGTGACGTCGCACTCATGGTTCACCCGGGACACGAATCATATCGTACTGTACCCACGCTCGCAGTCGACGTATTTGAAGTAGAATTTTTCGGAAAAAGCGCGCATGCTTCTGAGAATGCGTTCAACGGAGTCAATGCGCTCGATATGATGATCAGCTTCTTCAACGGGGTCGCGCAGCTGCGGCAACATATTAAACCAAAAGATAAAGTTCATGGTATTATATTAAATGGTGGCGCAAGTGCCAACATTGTTCCTGATTATACTAAAGCAAGATTTTACACGCGCGCGCTTAGCCGCCGTGATCTGGATGTCCTGACACAGAAAGTGGAGCGCATTGCGGCAGGAGCAGCGGACATGGCAGGTGGACAGTACAGACTGAAGCCGATTCAAAATGGCGTCGACGAGTTTATATTGAATGACCGGCTTGACGACTTATTCGAGCGTCACGCTGCGCTTCACGGAGAAGTGATTCAGCACGATGATTTTGGTTTCGGGTCAACAGATACAGGGAATGTGAGCCATGTCATTCCGACCATTCATCCGCATCTGAAAATCGGTCCGTCAACGCTTATCGGTCACACATATGAATTTGAGCAGGCGGCAGCAAGCGCTGAAGGAGACCGTGCATTGCTGCAGGGTGCACGTATAATGGCGACAATGGCAGTTGAGCTTATCACACAACCAGCTGTACTTGAGGAAATCAAACAGCTGCATCAACGTCTGAAGGGGTAAATTAATGAACAACTTTACGGCTAAACTACCGCTGACACTACACCGATTATATGGTGATCATGTAGTTTTCACATCTCGTCCGTCATTCGGTAAAAATCCATGGCTGACAGCAGAACTTCACCAATCCAACATGCTGACAGCACGTGAACTGCTGATTGCGGATATGCCGGTCATTCTTCACGAGGCGACTGTCGGTGAGAAAACTAATAAGCTGTTTGAAGCTGCGGGACTTGAACTTCCTGAAAATTACCGCGTTTATACAGACGAGCAGTCTTATAACGCAAGGTTAAGAGAAGCAGAGCAGAAGGGTGAGAAAATCTTCTTTCAATATGCTCATGAAACAGAATATGTGAATCCGGAAGCATCTTATCTCGACCGTCAGACATTCATCGCGCTGAACAATAAAATGCGCCTGGAAGAATGGACGAAGGGTAAGTTTCTGCCGAAGCGTGAAATCGTACATGCAGAACAGCTTGCAGAACGGCTTCAAGACTGGCAGTTTCCTTATGTGCTGAAGCCTGCTGATGACCATCCGACAGCAGGAGGATACGGCGTTATGATCTGTTATCACGATGAAGATCTGAAGAATGCATTGAAGCGTATCGGTGCAGTAGAAAGTGCCAGTGACTTTGTCATCGAAGACTTCATCAAGACAGAAGCCAATTACTGCGTGCAGTATGCTTACAGCGATGAATTAGGACTCAGCTATATCGGTGCTTCTATTCAGGAAACGAACGAGTATGGTAAATATAAAGGTAACATCACAGCCGATCACGTACCTGACAGCGTCATTGAAGCAGGAAAAGAAATTATGCAGAACGGCGTTGACGCAGGATACAGAGGAATTGCAGGATTCGATCTGCTGGTGGACGATAAAGGTGACGTCTATGCCATCGACTTGAACTTCCGTCAGAACGGTTCAACGTCACTGCTGCTTATCAATGATCTTCTGGCAGGAGAATATAAGAAATTTCTCGGCTATTATTCTGAGATTGAGAACAGCAGATTTTTTGAACGCGTGCTCGAAGAAGTGCAGGCAGGACAACTGTTCCCGCTCGCTTATTACGATGGTGATTTCTACAAGAAAGATGAAACGCCTTCACGTTTCGTCGGCATATGGCACGGCACTAAAGAAGAAGTTGAAGCGAAAAATAAGGCATTCACCACTTTTAATACAGCTGAATAAAAAAATTAATTCCCGCAGACTTGTGTAGACTGCGGGAATTTTTGTGTTTATAAGCAAAATTGAAAAACGTGGCCTTCAGGAGCTGTTTGAAGGCCAGAACATGATCAGAATTTGAAAAACTGTAAAAATGTGGCCTTCAGGAGCCGTTTGAAGGCCAGAACTTAACCCGAATTTAAGAAACTGCAAAAATGTGGCCTTCAGGAGATAATTATTGCAATAACTAGCATTCATTCATCAATCAGTCACTTCAATTCCAAATAAGGAGATGATATCTGCCGCCTGATAACGATTCACTTTAATGCCGACTAGGTCTCCAGCTTGAATTGTAATGCCTTCTATTTCGGAGGTGCTGAGGTTAAGTCCGCTGAGAGGCGTTTCAATAAATGTCGTACGAGTTAGCCGGCAAGTATGCATTAGCCACTTTTTCGGGTCAACATGATAGAAATAACTTTCTGTCTTATCACAATCAGTGAATTTTACACCATCCAGCTGACTGTCGACAAGGTTTAATAGATTGAGCTTACAGCCTTCAAAACTGACATCTTTCATACGAACGTTATGACAGCTGAAGCCGGTCATCTGACAATGGGCGAAACGAGCGCGGCGGAAGCTGATATTCTCAAAATTCAGATTCATCAGCTGGCATTTCTCAAACACTGTATCCGTCACATGGACCGCCGAGAAATCTCCTTCAAACTGACATGCCGTAAAAATCATTTCATCTAATTCCCGCAAATCCGCATCTATTGTGATGACGCAGTTTTTATAATGACAACGACCGCCGTCATGAGTTAGTACGACATGCTGATTTTCTATCACTTCACTGCTGGACTTGTGGTTCTTTAACTTTCATCCATCAGCCTCATCGTTCCGACGGCCCCTGAGTATTCACCGTTCTCTATGAAGTAGGGCTTGAAGCCGCGCAGTACAGTGTAATCCATGACGACTTCACGGAGCAGTGCATTATTCAGAAATGATGAGCCGATATAGACGACGTGTTCTGTCTTGAACTCGCGCGCCGCATGAATTGAGATGGTCGTCACTGTTTCACCGACGATGCCCATGACGGCTGCCAGTTTATCATCCGCAGTAAATGTCATGTCGTGCATGTTGTGCAGCACGTTGCCGAAGTTCGCTGCAGTCAGGTCTCCTGGTATCGGCGTTTTATCGCCTTTATAAATGTGCTTGACTTTAAGGTCGATCTTATCGCGGTCGCCTGATAATGCCCGTTCTGTCACTTCATTGAAATCAGTCAGTTCTGTCAAAAGATAGCTGAGCCCTTGAATCATCCCGCCGCCTGCGCCTGTTCCACCAGCACGCAGCTGGTTGTCGCCATCTGCAAAGTGGATGGATGTGCCAGTCCCGACGTTCGCGAAGACATAATGATCAAGAGAGATGTTAAGTTGTTCAAGAAAGCTTTGGATGCCTCTGAACGTCGCATCGAACTCGATTGACTGGAATGCATCATGCGGAATCAATGACTGGAGAAAAGTCGCTTTGCCACCGGTCAGTGCAACGCGAGCTTCCGGCAGTGTAGTCAGCCATGCTGCGACTTCTTCTATTTCAGCGGACGGCTGTTTCTTGAAAGTCAGCTGTCCGTCTTCCTCGATAGCAATTTTAATCAATGTACCGCCTGCATCTATCCCTATTTTCATGTCGTTACCTCGCTCAAGTTTTTGTTTTTATTCTACCTCTTATTATATGTTTCTGTACATAAAAAAAGGAACGGGTGCAGTCCCGTTCCTTTTTTGAGTTGCCTAGGTAAATTAATTATAGCAGTAAACTAAAATAATTAGAATGACTTTTCAAATGTTTTTATAATTTTTATGAAATTACTCATTATAATGAAGATATAAGAATTTTCAGATTTCCATTGACTGAATGTTCATTCATTATGTAGAATGGTGACAAAGGGTCAAGGGGGTAGGGAATGGATAAGTTGATTTACTTGAACTGGATCATGTTCTTGGCTGTTACAGGCTATGCAATTTATTTGTTTATTTATTTAGTAAGAACACGTTATGAGTTTATTAAGCTCGGCAGGAAACATGAGTTCAATGCAAGACGTGACAAGCGTATCAATAAAGTACTTGTCAATGTGTTCGGTCAGAAGAAACTGCTGAAGGATAAGAAATCTGGAACGATTCACGTGATATTTTTCTATGGATTTCTACTCGTGCAGTTTGGCGCAATCGATCTGATCATTAAAGGATTATTACCCGGGAAACATCTGCCGTTCGGACCGGTCTATCCGTTCTTCACGTTTTTCCAGGAACTTGTCACACTGATGATTTTAGTGGCTGTTGCCTGGGCATTTTACCGGCGCTACGTCGAAAAACTGCCGCGTCTGAAAAGAGGATGGAAAGCGGGACTTGTGCTGATTTTTATCGGGGGATTAATGATATCAGTGCTGCTTGCTAACGCGATGCAGCTCATCTGGCACGGCGAAACAGCTGTTCACTTTGCGGAACCGATCGCATCAACGATTGCTGCTGCTTTAAGTTTTGTTCCGCAGTCAGCTGCAGCAGCACTGTTTTTTGTGTTCTGGTGGCTGCACTTACTGTTTTTACTGTCATTCCTCGTCTACGTGCCGCAATCAAAGCATGCACATTTAATTGCCGGACCGGCCAATGTCTATTTGAATCGGACACGGCCGACGGGAAAACTTGATAAGCTGGATTTTGACATTGAAGAAGAGACCGCGGATGAGGCAGAAGAACCAGCGTTCGGCGTGTCGAAGATCGATCAGTTCACCGATAAGCAGCTGCTGGATCTCTATGCTTGTGTAGAATGCGGGCGCTGTACCAATATGTGTCCTGCATCAATTACAGGGAAGGCACTGTCGCCGATGCATATCATCACGAAGCTGCGCGATCACCTGACGATGACCGGCGCTGCAGTTACGAGAAAATCTCCATGGGTACCAGCGCCGATGTTTTCAAATACGCTCGGTAACCAGCTGGCAGTAAGTTCAGCGCCGAGCGAGCTGTACAATCCGCAGATGGTCGGAGAAGTGGTCACAGAAGATGAGTTATGGGCGTGCACGACGTGCCGAAACTGTGAGGACCAATGCCCGGTGATGAATGAACATGTCGACAAAATCATCGATATGCGCCGCTATTTAGTGATGACGGAAGGCCGGATGAAGCCGGATGCACAGCGGGCCATGCAGAATATTGAGCGTCAGGGCAATCCGTGGGGGCTGAACAAGAAGGACAAGGAAAAATGGCGCGATGATTATCCTGACATTCATATTCCGACTGTCAAAGAGATGGGCGACACGAGTTTTGAGTATTTGTTCTGGGTGTCATCCATGGGCGCGTTTGATAAACGCTCACAGAAAATCGCGGCAAGTTTCTGTGAGCTGCTGAATAAAGCAGGTGTCACGTTTGCGATACTCGGTAATAAGGAGCGGAACTCAGGAGACACCGTGCGCAGGCTCGGCAATGAGTTCCTGTTCCAGGAGCTCGCGGAGAAGAACGTCAAAGATATTGAGAAAACAGGCGCGACTAAGCTCGTCACCATTGACCCACATGCTTATCATACGTTTAAAAATGAATATCCTGACTTCGGACTGAATATAGAAGTCAGACATCATACCGAGTTGCTTGCGGAGCTGATAGCAGACGGGCGTCTTCAGCCGGGAGAATCGCTTGACGAGACCATCACTTATCACGACTCGTGCTATCTCGGCCGCTACAATGATATTTACAGCGCGCCGCGTCAATTGCTTGAATCCATCGGGGCGAATGTCGTCGAGATTAAGCGTAACCGCCAGGATGCAATGTGCTGCGGTGCGGGCGGCGGTATGATGTGGACAGAAGAAGAAGGGGAACGCGTCAACGTCAACCGTACAGAGCAGGCGCTCAGAACGAATGCGACGACAATCGCCACAGCCTGCCCGTTCTGTCTGACGATGATTTCTGACGGTACGAAAGCATTGGAAGTGAGTGACCATGTTCAGACGAAAGATTTAGCGGAATTACTGAATGAATCCATCAAAAAAGGGGTAGTGTAAAGATGACTGAGGTAGTAATTGTTGCTGGTAAGAGAACACCATTTGGTAAACTGGGCGGCAGTCTGAAGACAAAGTCGGCGAGTGAACTAGGTGGAATTGCGATTCGAGGAGCGCTGGACAGTATTAATCTGGCACCGGACAAAGTCGATGCTGTTATTATGGGTAACGTGCTGCAGGCGGGTCAGGGTCAGCTGCCGTCACGGCAGGCGCAGAGCCACGCAGGTATTCCGTTTAATGTGCATACAGAGACAATCAACAAAGTGTGTGCATCAGGCATGCGGTCTGTCTCTCATGCAATGGATCAGATTAAACTGGGTCATTACGAGACTGTCGTCGCAGGTGGTATGGAGTCGATGTCGAACGCTGTATTTTTCTCAAAGGATATGAGATACGGTAAGATGATGGGCAACGTCGAACTGATTGATGGTTTGATCTATGACGGGCTGACCTGCAGTTTCACGGGCGGACATATGGGCGTATACGGTGACCAGACCGCTGCGAAATTCAACTTGACACGTGAGGCACAGGATCAGTTCAGCTATGATTCTCATCAGAAGGCGATTGCAGCCATTGATGCCGGATTGTTTGACGATGAGATCACGCCCGTTGAAGTAAAAGGGCGGAGGGAAACAGTGATTGTCGATACAGACGAAGCGCCGCGCCGCGATACGACTGTCGATAAGCTCAGTACATTGAAACCTGCATTCGTTAAAGAAGGCGGTACAGTGACAGCCGGTAATGCACCGGGCATTAACGACGGAGCATGTGCCCTTGTTCTGATGTCTAGAGAGCACGCAGAGCAGGAAGGTTATGACGTCCTTGCGACATTGCTTGCCCATAGTGAAATCGGGGTTGCTCCTGAATGTTTCCCGGAAACGCCGGGTCTTGTCATCAATAAGATGCTTGAAGAACAAGGACTGACGTCAGACGACATCGCTCTATTTGAAATGAACGAAGCATTCAGCGCAGTCGCCCTTGCCAGCCAGCAGATTGCACAGCTGCCATCAGAAAAAATAAATAAAAATGGAGGGGCAGTCGCTCTTGGCCATCCGATTGGTGCGAGCGGTGCCCGGATTATTCTGACGCTGATTCACAGCTTAAAACGCGCAGGCGGAGGAAAAGGTATTGCCGCAATATGCAGCGGCGGTGGTCAGGGGGACGCTATTCTCCTGGAGGTATAACAGTGGAATATAAAGGATCTCAGATTGATATCGTACAGTATAACGAGAAGTATAGAGCACAGCTTGAATCATTTGAACTGGAAGAACGTCAGCTCATCTATTCCTCGCTGCCGAAAGAAGTGCTTGACGAAGGATTGATGGACGCGAACAGACGACCATGCATCGTGCTTAACAAAGAAGGCGAAGTCGTAGGATTTTTTGTGCTGCATCAATTTTATCAGCACGAAGGTTACGATACACCGATTAATGCGGTTTATGTCAGAAGTCTGTCTATCAACGCGAAACTGCAGGGGTCAGGCTACGGCACGGAAATCATGATGAATATTCCGACGTTTGTCCAGACTGTGTTTCCTGATTTCGAAAACCTATATTTAGTTGTTGATGCTGAAAACCAGGCAGCGTGGAATTTATACGAACGCGCAGGATTTCTGCATCTCGCGACAAATCCGGAAGGGCCGCTCGGCAAGGAGCGTCTCTATTATCTCGATCTTGAAGGGAAGTATGTATCGAAACTGCGCCTAGTGCAGCAGGGAAATGTCATTATCCTTGAAAAAGACGGCGAGGCAACTGGACATATCAAACTGGAGATTGAAGGAAAGACCGCATATATCACTGCATTTGAAACAGCAGATGCTGCAGTCAGAGAAAGCGCGCTGCGTCAACTCGCGACCTTTGTCCGAAAAACAGCAGCTGAAGTCGAACAGCTTGTCGTCAGGACCGATGAGCCGGAAGACTATTTGAATGCCAATTTTGTCCATATGGATCAGCAGGAACCAGACGTCTTGACTAAACTAATCAGATATTAGCATGTGACACAGCTGAATCATAAAGCGATTTGTGGTTTGGCTGTTTTCATGCAGCAAAGGGGTATGAAGATGGACTTCAAATTAACAGATGAGCAGCAGATGCTGAAGAAAATGGTGCGAGAATTTGCGCTCGAGAGAATCGCACCGAGTGTCAAAGAACGGGACAAAAAAGCCCGATTTGACCGGGAACTGTTCAACCAGATGGGGGAACTAGGACTGACAGGAATCGTCATTCCAGAAGAATACGGCGGCGCGGGGATGGATTACTTGAGCTACTCCATCTGTCTTGAGGAACTGTCACGAGTCGATCCGTCGCTCGGAGTCACGCTATCTGTGCATGTGTCGCTCGGCTGCGTACCTATTTATCGCTTCGGCTCCGAGGCGCAGAAGCAGCAATATTTGACGAAGCTTACGAGCGGGGAATATCTCGCAGCTTATGCACTCAGTGAACCGAACGCAGGAAGTGATGTCAACGCCATGACGCTCGCGGCGCGGCGAGTTGACGATGGATTCGTATTGAACGGAACGAAGATCTGGATTACGTCAGGCGGTTACGCTGATATTTATATTGTATTTGCACGCACAGAGCAGGGGATGACGTGCTTTATGATAGAAAAGGATGCTGCTGGATTCTCGGTTGGTAAGAAAGAAGACAAGATGGGACTCAGGTCTTCTGCGACGACGGAAATTATTTTTGATGACGTTTTTGTGCATCTGGACAATGTTTTAGGGTCAGTTGGGGATGGCTTTAAAATTGCGATGGCGGCTTTAGACGGCGGGCGGATGGGCATTGCCTCGCAGGCAGTTGGAATCGCTCAGAGCGCGCTCGACCACGCGACAGAATACGCTGGTACCCGCGAGACATTCGGCAGGAAGATCATTCAGCATCAAGGGGTCGGATTTATGCTTGCTGATATGGCGACGGAAATAGAAGCGGCGAGACTGCTGACGCGTCAGGCAGCGTGGTATTTATCAGCTGGACGGCCGCATACTATGTTCAGCAGTATGGCGAAACTGTTTGCTGGTGACACCGCGATGAAAGCAGCAGTTGACGCGGTGCAGATATTTGGTGGTTACGGCTACACGACAGATTATCCTGTTGAACGTATTATGCGCGATGCAAAGATTACGCAGATTTATGAAGGGACGCAGCAGATTCAGAGACTGGTGATTTCAAGGCAGCTTGCACAGTAGCAGAATTTACTGGAAAAACAGCTGTGTTCTTGATATGATGAACTGTGAATAAAAATCGACTGAACGAGCTGAAAGGACGAACTTTAATGAAAATCCGTGAATATACTAAAGAAATGATGAACGAAAACTCATTTATTGACCTTGCCTACCTTTATTTAAGTGAGCAGGGCAAAGATACTGGTCTTTATGACATGATCGATGAATTCAAGAAAATCGGTGGCTATAAGGACGAAGAAATCGAAACACGTGTACTGCAATTTTACACGGATTTAAATACAGATGGTCGCTTCCTGTCTACAGGTGAAAACCTGTGGGGACTTCGTGACTGGTACTCTGTCGATGATATCGAAGAGAAAATTGCACCTACTGTTCAGAAGTTTGATGTACTTGATGAAGATGAAGATGATGCGAACATCGTTCTGCTTGGAGAAGAAGAGGTAGAAGATGAGCTTGATGTTGTCGTTCAAGGAGGTTCTGATGAAGAGAACCTTGAAGACCCGGAAGATGAAGAAGTAGAAGACGAAATCGGTACAGCCGGTCTTGTTGTAGAAGAAGACGGATTCGAAGATGAAGACGAAGAAGATTACGAAGATGAAGAAGAAGACTTCGAGAAAGAAGAATAAGTTTTTCCTTGATGTTGACATTCGACCTAAAAGTGATTATTATTTTACTTGGGCTCCTTTAATTAGGACAAACGTATAAACCAATACGCTCCCTTTGCGATTTGCAAAAGGAGCGTTTTTTATTTTTTAATCAGGAGGAAAGCAATGACTAAATTTATATTTGTGACTGGCGGCGTTGTTTCGTCACTAGGTAAAGGGATAACGGCAGCAAGCTTAGGCAGATTATTAAAAGACCGTGGATTGAACGTAACGATTCAGAAGTTTGACCCGTATTTGAACGTTGACCCAGGTACGATGAGTCCGTATCAGCACGGAGAGGTGTTCGTGACAGATGACGGCGCAGAGACAGACTTGGACCTTGGGCACTACGAGCGTTTCATCGATATCAACTTGAATCAGTATTCCAACGTGACAGCGGGGAAAGTATACTCACACGTATTGAAAAAGGAACGCCGAGGTGATTATTTAGGCGGTACAGTGCAGGTCATCCCTCATATCACCAATGAAATCAAATCACGTCTGCTGCTTGCAGGTGAGAGCACGAAAGCGGACGTTGTCATCACTGAAATCGGTGGAACAACAGGGGACATCGAGTCACTGCCGTTTTTAGAATCCATCCGTCAGATCAAGAGCGATCTCGGTCGTGAGAACGTGATGTATATCCACTGTACACTGCTGCCGTATATTAAAGCTGCGGGAGAAATGAAGACGAAACCGACACAGCACAGCGTGAAAGAACTGCGTGGACTGGGCATTCAGCCGGATATGATTGTCGTCCGTACAGAATATGAGATGACTCAGGATTTGCGCGATAAGATTGCATTATTCTGTGACATCGACAAAAAATCTGTGATTGAATGCCGCGATGCGGATACATTATACCAAGTGCCGCTTGCACTAAAAGAACAGAAGATGGATGATATCGTTATCAACCGTCTAGGGCTTGAAGCGACAGAAGAAGCTGAGCTGACTGAGTGGACAAAATTACTTGAGACCGTGCGTAATTTAAACGGAAAAACGCGTATTGCTTTAGTCGGAAAATATGTAGCACTGCAGGATGCTTATTTATCAGTGGCAGAAGCGTTGAAGCATGCAGGCTACGAGTTCGGCAAAGAAGTGGAAATCAAATGGATTCATTCTGAAAGTCTTGATGTAACCAACTTTAAAGAAGAATTAAGTGACGTCGACGGTATTCTAATTCCAGGAGGATTCGGTGAACGCGGTATTGAAGGCAAAATTTTAGCGACCCAGTATGCGCGTGAAAACAATATTCCGTTCCTCGGCATCTGTCTCGGCATGCAGCTCGCGACTGTTGAATTCGCACGTAACGTCGTCGGATTGGAAGGCGCGCATTCAGCAGAACTTGATCCGAATACACCGTATCCAGTCATCGCCTTACTGCCTGATCAGAAAGATGTCGTCGATCTTGGCGGCACACTGCGTCTTGGATTATATCCATGTCAGCTTGTCGAAGGTACGAAAGCACACGAAGCTTACGGCGAAGAATTAGTGCAGGAACGTCATCGTCACCGTTATGAATTTAACAACGAATTCAGAGCACACCTGGAAGAAAAAGGCCTCGTGTTCTCAGGCACTTCTCCCGATGGTCGCCTCGTTGAAATCGTCGAAATCCCGGAACATAAATGGTTCGTCGCATGTCAGTTCCACCCAGAATTCTTGTCACGTCCGACAAGACCGCAGAAATTATTCAGAGGATTCATCGAAGCAACCCTTCAATAGTCAAAAGCCGCTCAAAATTTGAGCGGCTTTTGTTATGGGGTGAGATTGCAGGATTGGAACTCGGCAAAGTGGCGCGTAAATTCCGTTTACACGCCATAACTCGACTGGAATCATCGGAAACATGGCAAAGTGGCGCGCAAACCCCGTTTGCACGCCACAACAACAACATCACCATCAGTCACTGTCTTCTTCCAGCAGTTCTTTCATTCCTGCATAGATAGCATAATATATATAGTTCATTGCCATCATATGCGGCTTGATGATGCGGCTGAAATCTTCCATCGGTACGAGCGCACGCGGGGTCGATAAGTCGATGAAGTTCATGCTCTTGATTCTGTCATCTTTGTTGCATACAAGGACATAATCAATATCGAACTGTTCCAGGTCTTTAATGTATTCAATAACAGCTTCATCATATACGTCTGCCATCAGCAGCACTCTATCTGTCCGGTCAAGGACCGATTCTGTGATCATTTTCTCAGCGCCGAATAGACTTTCGTCGCTGTCGACGATGAAATCTTCAAAATAGCGGAGGTCTCCGAATCCTTTGACGAATATCTTTCCTTCACCAGCAACTGCTTGTGCCAACAGGCGTGCAGCAATATCAAGTTCTGTTTCCTGGGCATCGATTTTCTTGAATATACCGTTCAGCTGGGTGTTGAATATCTTTAACATTTAAATCCTTCTTTCTGTTATTTATAGTACAATTCTATTATAAAAAGGAGGTTGAAGACAATGTTACGCATTTTAGTGATAGATGATGAGGACAATATCAGACTGCTCCTTAAGGAAATATTCACGCTTTACGGCATGACGACTGACGAAGCGGAAAATGGCAGAGTGGCTCTTGATATGATGGCGACAGAACGCTATGACCTTGTCTTCATGGATAAACGGATGCCGGTCATGAGCGGCTGCGAAACACTCGAACAGATTCGCAAGGTCAGCGATGTACCTGTTTATCTCATTTCTGCCTATCAGACGAGCGAAGAGATTGAGAAGATTAAAAAGCTCGGTATAGACGGCATTCTAATGAAGCCGTTTTCAATTGCTGAAGTCGCTGAAATCGCTAAAAAATATAAGGAA
The DNA here is from genome assembly GCF_004359545.1 of Macrococcus lamae. Lineage (GTDB taxonomy): Bacteria > Bacillota > Bacilli > Staphylococcales > Staphylococcaceae > Macrococcus > Macrococcus lamae. The sequence goes on along the minus strand of NZ_SCWB01000010.1, from coordinate 55,023 downwards.
AACGGGGTCTAAAGTTATGCAAACAACCATGTTGTCTGCTATACTTATGACATAAATTTGTGCACCAGCACACAAGGAGGATATTTTCATGCCATTAGTTTCTATGAAAGAAATGTTAATTCAGGCTAAAGAAGGCGGTTATGCGGTAGGTCAGTATAACATTAATAATTTAGAGTTCACTCAAGCCATTCTTGGAGCTTCTCAAGAGGAGAACGCACCAGTTATTCTTGGTGTATCTGAAGGCGCTGGAAAATATATGGGCGGTTTCTACACTGTTGTAAAAATGGTTGAAGGTTTGATGAAAGACATGAACATTACAGTTCCTGTAGCGATTCATTTAGACCATGGTTCAAGCTTCGATAAATGTAAAGAAGCGATTGACGCAGGTTTCACATCTGTTATGATCGACGCTTCACACCATTCATTTGAAGAGAACGTTGAAATCACGAAAAAAGTTGTAGATTATGCGCATTCAAAAGGAGTTTCAGTAGAAGCAGAACTTGGTCGTGTCGGTGGTCAGGAAGACGATGTTGTTTCTGACGGTGTGGTCTATGCTGACGCTCGTGAATGTCAGGAACTTGTTGAAAAAACAGGTATCGACTGCTTAGCTCCTGCTCTTGGTTCAGTTCACGGTCCTTATAAAGGTGAACCGAACTTAGGATTCAAGGAAATGGAAGAAATCGGTGCAGCTACTGGTCTGCCGCTCGTATTGCACGGTGGAACAGGTATCCCGACTAAAGACATCACTCGCTCAATTTCTTTAGGAACTGCAAAAATCAATGTTAACACTGAAAATCAGATTGCCTCTGCTAAAGCAGTACGCGACACATTGAACAACGATGCTGACGTATACGACCCACGTAAATATCTTGGACCTGCACGCGAAGCTATCAAAGCAACTGTTCAAGGTAAAATTCGTGAATTCGGTACATCTGGCAAAGCTTAGTCTGACAAGATATCTATAAAGCACATCAGCGCTGCTGATGTGCTTTTTTTCTTGACTTTACGTTCTGAATTGAATATATTTAAGGTCGCAAATTCTATATTCAGCAAGGAATTATTCATATGGTTTACAATGATTAATAATGAGATATATATAACTAGACGATTAAAAAGTATTTTACAGGAATAGAAAAGGAGTACGGACATGTCAGAAGAAGTGATTAAGATAAGAGGTGGAAATCCTCTTCGTGGTAAAGTGCAGATCAGCGGTGCCAAAAACAGTGCAGTCGCATTGATTCCGGCGACGTTAATGGCTGACGGTGCTGTAAAACTGGAAGGACTGCCTGAAATTTCAGATGTCGTCACGTTAATGAGCCTGCTCGAGGACCTGAATATTAAGACGGAACTTGACGGAGACGTACTGAATGTCGACTCAAGTGAAGCAGTCAATCTGCCTTTACCTAACGACAAAGTACAGTCATTACGTGCTTCATATTATATGATGGGTGCGATGCTTGGACGTTTCAAAAAATGTACGATCGGTCTTCCTGGCGGCTGCCCGCTCGGTCCACGACCGATCGATCAGCATATTAAAGGGTTCGAGGCACTCGGTGCCACTGTGACCAATGAAATGGGTGCGATGCATCTAGAGGCCGAGGAACTGATCGGTGCCAAGATCTTCCTCGATGTGGTCAGCGTAGGCGCAACGATTAATATTATGCTCGCAGCAAGTATGGCAAAGGGCAAGACAGTCATCGAAAATGCCGCGAAAGAACCTGAAATTGTTGATGTAGCGACATTGCTTAACAACATGGGTGCTAAAATTCGCGGAGCGGGTACAGATACATTGAAAATCGAAGGTGTGGAAAGTCTGCATGGAACGACGCACACAATTATACCTGACCGTATTGAAGCGGGTACATATATGTGTGCAGCTGCCGCGATGGGCGAAGAAGTAGTGATTGAAAATATTATTCCGCTGCATATGGAACCGCTCACGGCAAAGCTTATTGAAATGGGTGTTGACATCGAAGTCGGTGAAGACAAAGCAATCATACGTAAATCAGAACCGCTTGCACCGCTGACGATTACGACGAACGTCTACCCTGGATTTGCAACTGATCTCCAGCAGCCGTATACACCGCTATTATTTATGGCCGGCGGACAAAGTACAGTGACTGACACGATATATCCCGCGCGTTTCAATCATGTGGCAGAACTTAAAAGAATGTCTGCTGACATCAATGAAAAAGGCGGAACAGCGACGATCAATCCTTCCAGACTGACTGGAGCAGAAGTGGCAGCCAGCGACTTACGTGCAGGCGCGTGTCTAGTCATTGCCGGTCTGACAGCAGAAGGCGTGACAACAGTATATAACGTCAAGCACATCGACCGAGGTTACAGTGGCATTGTTGAAAAACTGAAGGCGCTCGGTGCAGATATCTGGCGTGAGCCAATCGAAGCATAACACAACCTCCTGTTGCAGGAGGTTTCTTCTTTTATATAAAATATATATTTGATATATTTTTTATACCATGATATAATAAGTTAGTGAGGTGATAGTTATGGAAATATGTCCTTATTTAGAAGAAACATTTAAAATTCTTGGACGCAGCTGGAATGGGTTATTGATCAATTATCTGTCGCGCTGTGAAGACCATGCTGCCCATTTTTCAGATATTAAACGCGATCTGAAGTCCATTACACCTAGAGCACTCAGTCTGAAACTTGCTGAACTTGCAGAATGGGACTTAGTAGAAAAGACAGTCGTGACGACTACACCGTTATCAATCAAATACGTTCTGACACCGAAAGGCTATGCTTTAAGTCAGGCGATGATCCCTATAGAACAATGGGCACAGGAAAATCTGGAGCTGACAGAAGAAGCAGGCAGTCATTCATAATGACTGTTTTTTTCTTTATAAATTGAGTTCTTACAGTCTTCTTTACAATCTTTGGATAGGACTCATTCATAAATGTGTTATACTATTTCTGAAAGTTATATTACGTTGGACAAAGGAGAATGACGATGGAACGTAGTTTATCGATGGAGTTAGTGCGTGTGACTGAGGCGGCTGCGCTGCAGAGTGCACGCTGGGTTGGTAAAGGTTTGAAAAATGAGGCGGATGACGCGGCGACGACAGCAATGCGTGAAGTATTCGATACGATTCCGATGGAAGGAATCGTCGTGATCGGTGAAGGTGAGATGGACGAAGCACCGATGCTTTATATCGGTGAGGAACTCGGCACGAATGACGGTCCAAAAATCGATATCGCAGTTGATCCGCTTGAAGGGACGACGCTTGTCGCTGAAGGCAGCTGGAATGCGATGACAGTACTTGCGGTAGGTGACCGCGGAACACTGCTTCACGCACCAGATATGTATATGGATAAGATAGCGGTCGGTCCTGAGTGTGTCGGAGTCGTCGATATTTCTAAAAGCGTCACTGAAAACCTGCAGGCTGTTGCGAAGGCAAAAAACAAAGATATTACGAACGTTACAGCAACACTTCTCAACCGTGAACGACATGCTCATATTATCGAGGAAATACGTGCGGCCGGCGCTCGCATCAAGCTGATTGAACACGGTGACGTGGCAGCAGCAATCAATACAGCGTTTGATTTCACAGGCGTCGATATTCTCTTTGGTTCCGGCGGTGCACCTGAAGGAGTCATCGCAGCAGTCGGCATTAAAGCCCTCGGTGGTGATTTCCAGGGAATTCTTCTGCCGGAAGATAAAGAACAGGAAGAGCGCTGCCGCAATATGGGCATTGAACCTAATACAGTGCTGAAACTGGATGACATGGTCAAAGGTGACGATGCGATTTTCGCAGCAACTGCTGTGACTGACGGCGAACTGCTTAAAGGGGTGCAGTTCAAAGGTGGATTTGCAGAGACGCATTCTCTCGTCATGCGCGCTAAATCAGGCACAGTCCGTTTCATTCAAGGCCGTCACAGCCTTGAGAAAAAACCTGGTCTTACCATATCTGGAAACGATAATATTTAATCATCAGTCAGCATGTATCCGCATGCTGACTTTCACTTTGACATTCCTATAATTCATGATAAACTATGGAAGTTATCCACGCACAACCTCGTCTTACTCTGCCTTTTTCTTTTCTCAACAATATATTATTTAATAGAAGGTGCTATATGATTGAAAAACAACGGACAAGCCCTCAGTATGAATCTTTTGATGCGCTTTACAAGAACAGTACGACAAAAGAATTAACAGCGCGCGCTAAAGAACTGGGCCTTACCAATTACAGCAAACTGAATAAAAAAGAACTGGTGCTGGCCATCATGGAGAAACAGATGGAACAGGACGGTAACTACTATATGGAAGGTATCCTTGATGACATTCAGGCGGATGGGTACGGTTTCCTGCGGACGGTCAACTACTCAAAAGGTGAAAAAGATATCTATATCTCTGCCAGTCAGATCCGCCGCTTTGAGATTAAGCAGGGCGATAAGGTGACCGGTAAAGTCCGCAAGCCGAAAGAGAACGAAAAATATTACGGACTGCTGCAGGTCGACTTCGTCAATGACCAGAATGCGGAAGAAGTAAAGAAACGGCCTCATTTCCAGGCGCTGACACCGCTCTATCCGGACCGTAGAATTAAACTTGAGACATCTAAAAAAGCATACTCCACCCGTATTATGGACCTTGTGACACCGATTGGTTTCGGTCAGCGCGGAATGATAGTCGCGCCGCCGAAAGCAGGTAAGACGTCACTGTTGAAGGAAATCGCCAATGCAATCTGCACGAATCATCCTGAAGCGAAGCTCTTTATTCTGCTTGTCGGAGAGCGTCCGGAAGAAGTGACGGATCTTGAGCGTTCAGTTGCTCAGGCAGAGGTCGTGCACTCAACATTTGACGAGCCGCCGGAACATCACGTCAAAGTAGCAGAACTGCTGCTGGAACGCGCGAAGCGGCTCGTTGAGCTCGGTGAAGACGTCATCATACTGATGGATTCCATCACCCGTCTCGCTCGTGCCTATAATCTGGTCGTGCCACCGAGTGGTCGTACATTGTCAGGTGGTCTCGACCCCGCCAGTCTTCACCGCCCGAAAGCCTTTTTCGGAGCTGCCCGCAACATTGAAGCAGGCGGCAGCCTGACGATTCTCGCGACAGCGCTCGTTGAAACAGGATCCCGCATGGATGACATGATCTATGAGGAATTCAAAGGGACAGGCAACATGGAGCTGACGCTTGACCGTAAGCTCGCTGAGAAACGTGTATATCCGGCGATTGATATACGTCGCAGCTCTACCCGGAAAGAAGAGCTGCTGCTTGAACAGAAGGAACTGGAGATGGTATGGCAGCTCAGAAATTTGTTTACAGAACAGCAGGACTTTACAGAACGCTTCCTGCGCCGTCTGAAACAGAGCGACAGCAATGCGGATTTCTTCAATCAGCTAGGTGACCGTATAGAAATGAGTGCCAAAACCGGCAAGCCGATCATTTAATTAACAGTTGCAATTTGATGTTCAACCCTATATAATATGTAAGTATTGACGTGAAATATCACGAATAACTCTGTGCCAGATGGTTCAGGGCAAAGGAGCTGAAAACAATGAAACAAGGAATTCACCCGGAATACCGTAAAGTAATCTTCTTAGATTCTACGACTGACTACAAATTCTTAAGCGGTTCTACACGTTCTTCAAACGAAACGATGACTTGGGAAGATGGTAACGAATATCCAGTGATCCGTCTGGATATCTCTTCTGATTCTCACCCGTTCTACACAGGTCGTCAGAAATTCGCTTCGGCCGATGGTCGTGTTGAGCGTTTCAACAAAAAATTCGGTCTTAAAAGCAGCAACGAATAATTTAAAGAAAGAAGTTCCACATTCAGCCTTGCTGAGTGATGGGACTTTTTTTGTACATAAGATTGAGCCGAAATTGTGATATAATAAAGCGATTATGTGAAAAAAAGGTGGCCGTAAGTATGTATGAAAGTTATCCCGCAGGTTGGATAGAGTGTATCGCAGGTAGTATGTTCAGTGGTAAAAGTGAAGAGCTCATCAGAAGATTGAGACGCGGACTGTACGCGAAGCAGAAAGTCGTGGTCTTTAAGCCTGAAATAGACAACCGGTACAGCCATGATTCAGTTGTCTCTCATAATGGTTCTACTATAGAAGCTCATAACGTTGCGCAGTCTGAAGATATTTTCAAGTTCGTGACGCATGATGTGGACATTGTGGCAATCGATGAAGTTCAGTTCTTCGATCCTGGTGTCGTGGATGTCGCGACACAGCTTGCTGAAGCAGGTCACCGCGTCATTGTTGCAGGGCTCGACATGGATTTTAAAGGCGTTCCCTTTGAGCCCGTGCCGGAACTGATGGCGATCAGTGAGCACGTGACGAAGCTGCAGGCCGTATGTGCCGTCTGCGGAGCACCATCATCAAGAACGCAGCGGCTGATCAACGGAGAACCCGCGCATATCAACGATCCGATTATTATGATCGGAGCTAAGGAAAGCTATGAACCAAGATGCCGTCTGCATCATATTGTGAAGGAGGATTAATATGTTTGATCAATTAGAAATCGTAGAAGACCGTTATGAACAATTAAACGAACTTCTCAGCGACCCGGATGTCGTGTCAGATACTGATAAGTTACGCCAGTATTCAAAGGAGCAGTCCGATCTGCATAAGACTGTAGAGGTCTATAGAAACTATAAATCTGTGAAAGAACAGCTCGACGAAGCGCTTGAAATGATGGGGGAAACATCTGACCCTGAAGAAGAAGCGATGATCAAAGAAGAAATCAATGAACTGAAGCCGCAGATTCCGGCGCTGGAAGAAGAACTGAAAGTGCTGCTGATTCCTAAAGACCCGAATGATGATAAAAACGTTGTTATGGAAATCCGCGGTGCAGCGGGCGGGGACGAAGCGGCGATATTTGCAGGAGATCTATTCCGCATGTACTCCCGATTCGCTGAAGAGCAGAACTGGAGAATTGAGGTCATGGAAACGAATGAGTCAGATCACGGCGGTTACAAAGAAATCAGTTTCACGATTATTGGTAATGGTGCTTACTCAAAGCTGAAATTTGAGAACGGCGCACACCGCGTTCAGCGTATACCTGCGACAGAAAGCGGCGGCAGAATTCATACATCGACTGCGACAGTCGCGGTCCTTCCTGAAGTAGAAGACGTGGAAGTGGAGATCCGAAATGAAGACCTGCGCATTGAAACGTATCGTTCAAGCGGCTCAGGTGGTCAGCACGTCAACACGACTGACTCTGCTGTACGTATTACCCATATCCCGACCGGCCTTGTCGCGACAAGTTCTGAGAAATCCCAGATCAAAAACCGCGAGAAAGCACTGAAACTTCTGAAAACACGTGTCTACGACAAAATGCTGCAGGAAGAGCAGTCAAAATATGCAGAACAGCGTAAATCCGCTGTTGGGACAGGAGATCGTTCTGAACGTATTCGCACGTATAACTATCCGCAGAACCGTGTGACTGATCATCGGATCGGTCTGACGATTCAGAAGCTCGACCAGATCATGGAGGGCAAAGTGAGTGAAGTGATTGAAGCGCTGACCATTGCAGAGCAGACAAGTAAGCTTGAAGCATTGAATGATGGCGTCCTATAAACCGTCCATACTTGTTGCAGCCGGCAGAGTGGCATTGCAGCAAGAAAACCAGCCTGAAGTCGGCGCAATGTTTCTGATGATGGATCTGTTCGATATATCGCAGCTGGATATCACGCTTGACAACCGTCTGCTGAGTGCTGAAGAAGCGGGACGCTATGAGAAGGGTATCGCGCTGCTATGTGACGATGTGCCGCTTGCTCATATTACAGGATTTCAGGAATTTTACGGGCGTAAGTTCAAGGTGACGCCTGACACGCTCGTGCCGCGCCCAGAAACAGAGGAACTTGTCCATCATGTGCTGTCCACCATCAGGTCAGGCGTTGCAGCAGATATCGGTACAGGAACCGGCTGCATTGCAATTTCACTTGACCTGGAGGCAGATTTTAAAGTGTTCTGCACGGATATCAGTTCAGCCGTGCTGGAAGTCGCTCGTGAAAATGCCGAAGTGCTGGACAGTGATGTTATCTTCCGCCAGGGAGACTTACTGGATCCGCTTGTGACGGAAGGAGTCAAGCTCGATGTACTGGTGTCTAATCCGCCGTATATCGCTGAATCAGAGAGAGCATTAATGTCGCGTTCCGTGCTTGACCATGATCCGCATCTCGCGCTCTTCGCAGACGACGATGGACTGCTGTTATATAAGCGGATGATTGATGATCTGCCGCTCGTCATGAAAGACGACAGCTATGTCTTTTTTGAGATCGGTCACGCACAAGGTGCAGCTCTTACAGACTATATCGTGAAAAAATATGATGTAACAGTTCATATTGAACAAGATATCAACCAGCTCGACCGGATACTATGGTTCCGCTGGTGTGAATAAGTTATACACAATAGTAAAAAGTTATCCACAATTTGTGCATAACTTTTTATTTTGTAATAAAATAGACGTTGAGAGGGGAATTGAAGAGATGGAAACGTATGTTTGGGATGTTCGTAACTATGTGGATGACTTATCCACATATCCACAAATTGATAGTATCAACGCTGCTTTTCACTCAGATGAACTCATAGCCATTCCGACAGAGACCGTCTATGGACTTGCAGCAAATGCGTTCAGTCCGGAAGCAGTGGGAAAAGTCTATACCGCTAAAGGGCGGCCGAGCGATAATCCACTGATTGTCCATATTCATCAGATGGATCAGCTCGAGTTTGCTGATTATATTCATCCGGCAGCGCGTCAGTTGATGGATGTCTTCTGGCCGGGAGCGATTTCTTTTATCCTGCCGGTTAAGCCGGACCGACTTGCACCGCAAGTGACAGCAGGACTGTCATCTGTCGCTGTCAGAATGCCGGAAGATAAAGTCGCGCGTCAGCTGCTCCGGATAGTCGGATTACCGCTCGCTGCACCGAGTGCTAACTTAAGTGGTCGACCTTCACCTACTCAGTTTCAGCATGTGCAGGAAGATCTTGAAGGTAGAATATTTGGTATTATCCAGGGACCTGACAGTGAAATCGGCATAGAGAGTACAGTGCTTGACTGTACGAGCTATCCCTTTAAGATTGCGCGGCCGGGCAGTATAACGGAATCCATGCTTCTGCAGATCGTGCCGGGCTGTCTGACTGAAGCGCATTATGAGCCGGATACACCGATTGCACCGGGCATGAAATACCGGCACTATGCCCCGAACAGTCCGATGACGTTGATAGAAGGCGGGATTCAAGAACCGCTGACAATCGATTCACAGACAGCGGTCATCGCTCCTGAAAGCAGCCGCCACCTTATTGAAGGCGGTCATTTCTACCCGCTTTGTGCTACAGAGACAGCCTACAAGGAAGCAGCCGGCAATCTATATGATGTGCTGAGAATGATCGATCACAATCACGCGGTCAAACGTATCATCTTAAGCGGATTTACACGGACTGAAGAAACACGTGCACTGATGAACCGCATCGATAAAGCGTCAGCTGGCGAGTAGAGGAGGAAGATGATGAAAGTCATTTTTGTATGTACAGGTAATACGTGCCGCAGCCCGCTTGCTGAAAGCATTGCCAAATCCTTGACGGAGAATCATGAATTCACATCGCGCGGTCTGTCGGCATACAGCGGAGCCCCTGTATCGCAGCATTCAGCAGCACTAATCCGTCAGCATCAGCTGCCTGAGCCATCCACCGCTGAGCAGTTTACTGATGAAGATGCCACAGCCGATCTGATTGTCACGATGTCTTCCAGTCATAAGCAATATATAGAAGTAATGTATCCAGGGGCAAACGTCTATAGGCTCAGTGAATACGCGGCGGGGGACATGCAGGATATTAATGATCCATACGGGGGAAATATGACAGCATATGAACGCGCTTACGAACAAATAGAAATGTATGTCAGACAGTTGATAGAAACATTGGACAATACTAAATAAATACTCGAGGAAAAAAATTATATAAGCTATAATAAAGGGGAACTTCTAAAGGAGGTCATTCATATGAAAGTTGCTATTGCGAGCGATCATGGCGGTTTCGAATATAAAGAAGCCATCAAACAGCTGCTTGATGAACTGAATATTGCTTATGAAGATTTCGGAACGCATTCGCCGGATTCTGTTGATTATCCTGATTATGCGCGTCCGGTCGGTGAAGCAGTCACAAGCGGTAAGGCAGACCGCGGCATTCTGGTGTGCGGGACAGGTATTGGTATGAGCATTGCTGCAAATAAAGTGAGAGGTGTACGCTGTGCACTGGTGCATGACGTTTTTACAGCAAAGCTGACGCGTCAGCATAACGATTCAAATGTCATCGCCCTCGGTCAGCGGGTCATCGGAGAAGGACTGGCACTGATGATTGTCGAAACATGGCTGAAAGAATCTTTCGAAGGTGGTCGTCATCAGAAGCGTCTGGACAAACTAAGCGCGCTGGAAGCGGATTATGGCAGACATTAAACAGCTGCTGTCCGACCTGAAGGCAATTAATTTTTTCAAGCAAGGTGAGCTATGCGTGATCGGCTGTTCGACGTCAGAAGTCATCGGTCAGAGAATTGGCACTGATAGTTCTGATGATGTAGCCTGCGAACTGCTGGCTGCTTTTAAGACGATTGAAAGAGAAACAGGGGTCACTTTCTGCTTTCAAGGCTGTGAGCATATTAACCGGGCATTGACGATGGAGCGGGAGACAGCAGCACGCTATCAGCTGACACCTGTCTCTGTCGTGCCGGTAAAAGAAGCGGGCGGCAGCATGAGTGCTGCTGCCTATAGAAGTATGACTAATCCTGTAGTCGTTGAACATGTTCAGGCGGACTGCGGGATTGATATCGGTCAGACTTTGATCGGCATGCACATCAGACATGTGCAGATACCGGTCCGTGTTCCGACGAAGATGGTCGGTGCAGCAGTCGTGACGATCGCTGCGCACCGTCCGAAACTGATCGGCGGACCGCGCGCGAAATATCAATAAGTTTCATAAAACAAAGAAAAGAGGGAATCATATTGTCTACTTTAAAAGCACAGGATCAACAGTTATGGGAAGCGATGGAACAGGAAAAAGCAAGACAGAATAACAATATCGAACTAATTGCATCTGAAAACTTTGTGTCACAGGCAGTGATGGAAGCGCAAGGATCCGTACTCACGAACAAATACGCGGAAGGTTATCCAGGTCGACGCTATTATGGCGGTTGTGAGTTTGTCGATGTCGTTGAAAACCTCGCGCGTGATCGTGCGAAGGAATTGTTCGGTGCTGAGCATGCAAACGTTCAGCCGCATTCTGGATCACAGGCTAATATGGCTGTTTATCGTGTAGCTTTGGAAGCAGGAGATACGGTTCTTGGGATGGACTTGAATCACGGCGGACATTTAACGCATGGTTCAAAGGTCAACTTCAGCGGGATTGACTATAAGTTTGCAGCGTATGAAGTGGATAAAGAAACAGAAACGATCGATTACGCTGAAGTCAGACGTCTTGCAAAAGAACATCAGCCGAAATTAATCATTGCAGGAGCTTCAGCATATGCCCGCCAAATTGATTTTGCTGAATTCAGATCGATCGCTGATGAAGTCGGAGCAAAATTGATGGTCGATATGGCACATATCGCGGGACTTGTTGCAGCAGGACTTCACCCAAGTCCAGTGCCTCATGCAGATTTTGTGACGACAACAACGCACAAAACATTGCGCGGACCACGCGGCGGTATGATTCTCTGTAAAGAACAATACGCGAAAGCAATCGACAAAGCAATCTTCCCAGGTATTCAAGGGGGCCCCTTGATGCATATCATCGCAGCGAAAGCCGTAGCGTTCGGTGAAGCGCAGCAGCCGGAGTTTAAGGAGTACCAGCAGCAGGTCATCAACAACGCTAAAGCATTGAGCGAAAGCTTAAAAGAACGCGGTCTGCGAATCGTTTCTCAGCAGACAGAAAACCATGTCTTCTTAATTGATGTAACGACAGTGAACTTAACTGGTAAAGTCGCAGAGCACGCGCTTGATGCAGTCGGCATTACAACGAACAAAAATACGATTCCGTTCGATCAGCAAAGTCCGTTTGTGACAAGCGGTATCCGTATCGGGACACCTGCTGTAACAACCCGCGGTTTCAAAGAAGAAGAAATGAAAGAAATAGCAGCGATCATTGCGGATGTACTGCAGGATCCGGAAAACACAGAAGTACTGGAACAGGCAGCGACAAGAGTGACAGCGCTGACTGACCGTTTCCCGCTGTACAGCAACTGATAGATAAAAAATTAAGACATAAGAGATAACAAGAATCGAGGTAGATTATGGGGAAAGTACATGTTTTTGATCATCCGCTGATTCAGCATAAATTGAGCTATATTCGTGACGTCAACACTGGCACAAAGGAATTCCGGGAGCTGGTAGATGAAGTGGGGATGCTGATGGCCTATGAAGTGTCACGCGACCTTGAACTGCAGGATGTAACGATCGATACACCGGTCACGACGATGACAGCGAAGCGTCTGTCAGGGAAAAAAGTAGCAGTAGTACCGATTTTACGTGCGGGTCTTGGTATGACTGACAGCGTACTGAAGTTAATTCCAGCAGCACGTGTCGGTCACATCGGACTGTACCGTGATCCAGAGACGCTGCAGCCGGTCGAATACTTCGCCAAACTTCCGCAGGATATCGAAGAGCGCGACTTTATCGTTGTAGATCCGATGCTTGCGACAGGCGGTTCTGCTATCGAAGCTATCCATTCACTGAAAAAGCGCGGTGCAACTAAAATCCGTTTCATGTGTCTGATAGCTGCACCAGAAGGCGTTAAGTTGCTTGAAGAAGCTCATCCGGACGTCGATATCTACATCGCTGCACTGGACGAGAAGTTAAATGATCACGGTTATATTGTTCCTGGTCTTGGAGATGCAGGCGACAGATTGTTCGGCACGAAATAATTTTTAGGAGTTTAGACGATGAAAAAGATTATGACGATTTTCGGCACGAGACCGGAAGCGATTAAAATGGCACCGCTTGTCCTTCAACTACAGCAGGATCCTGATCTTGAACCTATTGTCGTAGTAACAGCCCAGCACCGCGAAATGCTGGACCAGGTCCTTGAGATCTTCAATATCACACCTGACTATGACCTTGATATCATGAAAGCGGGACAGACATTGACAGAAGTGACTGCCCGAGTGCTGACCGGTCTCGAGTCGGTCATTAAAGAAGCGCAGCCTGATATGATTTTAGTTCACGGTGACACAACCACAACATTCGCTGGCAGTCTCGCTGCCCTGTACAATGAAGTTGCTATCGGTCACGTGGAAGCCGGACTCAGAACATGGCAGAAGTATTCACCGTTCCCTGAAGAGATGAATCGCCAGATGACCGGCGTGTTAGCTGATCTGCACTTTGCACCGACGACTGACGCGGCAGCTAACTTGCTCCGTGAGAACAAGCCTGAAGAGCGAGTCGTTATTACTGGCAACACAGCGATTGATGCACTGAAAACAACAGTTCAGGATGATTACGAGAGTGACATTATTGGAAATACTGATAAGAAGATAATTCTGCTTACGGCTCATAGAAGAGAAAACATCGGTCAGCCGATGCACAATATCTTTAAAGCAGTTCGTCGTATTGTCGATGAGCATGAAGACGTCAAAGTTGTCTACCCGATGCACAAAAACCCGAAAGTCCGTGAAATTGCGGGACAGTATTTGACTGGACACGCGCGCATCGAGCTGATTGAACCGCTTGATGTCATTGATTTTCATAACTTTGCGGCAAGAAGTCACTTTATTCTGACGGATTCAGGCGGCGTGCAGGAAGAAGCACCGTCACTCGGTAAACCGGTCATTGTTCTTCGTGATACGACGGAACGTCCAGAAGGGGTACAGGCGGGCACATTGAAACTAGCAGGTACCGAAGAAGAAGATATTTACCGTCTGACAAAAGAACTGCTGACAGATGAAGAAATCTTCAATGCCATGAGTCAGGCAAGCAATCCTTACGGTGATGGCCGAACTTCAGAACGTATTTGCGGACATATAAAGTATTATTTTAACTTGACAGATAAAAAACCAGAACCATTCAAGGTCGAGCACAAATAAATTTTACTGTTTTAAAAAACACTTTACTCTCATCATTATATGTGGCAGAAATGTGAACAATTTGTAAAAGATTATTTTTGTGAGTTTTTCACATACCATTGACACATATTTTGCCCTATATTATTATAAACTTTGGAATGAAACGGTTTTCATCTCCATGAAAGCTATTTCTAAGGAGACATAATTCTATGTCCGAATTCAAAATCTTTTTCAAGCTTTATCTGCAATATTTTCTCTATTTAATCCTCGCTCTTCTTGTCATTTATTTGATAACAAGAAGCAGCTTTGCATTGGGATTAATCATCGGTACGATAGCATCTGCTATCAGTGCTTTTGTGTGGCACTATCACCTTAATCGAGCGATTAACAGTGATTCGCTGCACATCTCAAGTGGCTCAGGTCTCCGCTTTTTAACAGCAGTGATGGCCTGTCTCTTCTGGGTGAGATTTCCTGATGCCATCAGCATCTATGGAATCGCACTTGGCCTCGCTTTAACGTATGTGATGATCCTCATACATACATTTATCAGTTTGAAACACTAATACATAATAGGAAGAGGTGAAGAAATGGAACACGGATCACCGCTTTATACCTGGCATTTCATGGGTCAGAACATCGTTTTCAATTTAAGTTCTATCTTAATGGTCATCATCACTGCGCTTATTGTCCTGTTGATTGCGATATTCTGTACAAGACGCCTGAGTGTCAGACCGACAGGAGCCCAGAATTTCATAGAATGGGTATTTGATTTTACTCGCGGGATTATCAACAGTAATATGGACTGGGGCAGAGGCGCACGTTTCCACTTTTTAGCTGTCACATTACTTCTGTTCATCTTTGTAGCTAATATGCTTGGATTACCGTTCTCAATCGTCTCGGGTCATAACCTGTGGTGGAAATCACCAACAGCGGATGCAACAGTAACGTTGACATTGTCTACGTTAATCATCTTATTGACACATTATTACGGTATTAAGATGCGCGGTGCAGGCAATTACTTCAAGAGTTTTGCTCAGCCGGTCTGGTTTATGGTGCCATTCAAGATTATTGAAGAATTCTCTTCAACGTTGACACTTGGTCTCCGACTTTACGGTAACATCTTTGCAGGTGAGGTTTTACTTGGTTTATTATCAGGTATCGCAGCAGGTGGTGTACTCGGATTCTTCGGGGCAGCTATCCCAATGATCATCTGGCAAGGTTTCTCAATTTTCGTCGGCTCTATTCAGGCCTACATTTTCGTTATGTTATCAATGGTATATATGTCACACAAAGTGTCGGAAGACCATTAATATAAAATAAAAAAAACTATTTATTTTCTTAGGAGGAAATTATTAATGAATTTATTAGCAGCAGCAATCGCAATCGGTTTAGCAGCACTTGGCGCAGGTATTGGTAACGGTCTGATCGTATCACGTACAGTTGAAGGTGTAGCACGTCAACCTGAAGCACGTGGTCCATTAATGACAATCATGTTCATCGGTGTCGGTTTAGTTGAGGCCCTTCCAATCATCGCGGTAGTAGTAGCGTTCATGGTAATGAACGGCGCATCTAACTAATATATAGAATCGTTACGGCGAAGTCTTCAATAGATTTCGCCATTCATTTATGAACATAACTGCGGTGAAAGGAGCGTTAAGAAGTGAATTACTTTATTTTAGGTCATGCTGCACCAGCAGCACCAACAGGCGTTCAATGGGGAACAATCGTTGTTACTTTACTGACATTTTTAATCTTACTGGCATTGCTTCGTAAATTTGCATGGGGTCCTCTGAAAAAAATTATGGACGACCGTCAACATGCGATCAACTCAGACATCGACAATGCAGCAGCGCAGAACAAAGAAGCGAAGCGCTATGCAGAAGAAAATAAAGCGTTATTACAGCGCACACAGACAGAAGTACAGACAATCCTTGAAAATTCTAAAACACAGGCAAAACGTGAACACGAAGAAATTCTTCATGCGGCAAACAGCAGAGCGAATAAGCTTGTTGAAGATGCCCAAGTTGAAATCGAAAACGAAAAACAGCGCGCAATTGCTGATATTAATGACCGTGTAGCAGAGCTTTCTGTATTGATTGCTTCTAAAGTCATCAATAAGGAAATCAATGAAGCTGACCAGCAGAACCTTGTTCGCCAGTTCATTCAAGAGGCAGGCGATAAATAATGGCACATGTTGCTAAAAAATACGCTGAAAGCTTATTTGAAGTCAGCCGCGAGAATGGCGTACAGGAAAATGTCCACGCTGATCTGCAGGAAATAAACACGGCAGTCGCTGATAGCAAAGCTTTTCAGCTCTTTGCAGAAGACCCTAAAGTTTCAGAAGACACGCGTATCAGTTTCGTCAAAAAAACATTCGGTGGTGCAGAACAGCCGCTTTTAAACTTGCTGCAGATCCTTGCAGAACGTAAACAACTGAACCTGCTGCCGGAAATCGCAAGAAACTTTGAATTTTATTACAATGAATACAATGAACAACAATATATGAAGGTTGAATCTGTCTATGCGCTCTCAAGTGATGAACTTGACGCTATCGGTCAATCTTTCATTAACCGTACCGGCTACAAAAAATTAATACTGGATAATGTCATCAATCCGGAATTGATCGGCGGCATCCGTGCAACTATCGGTACGACTGTCTATGACGGTTCAATCAAAAACGATCTGTTACAGTTAGAAAAATCTTTTCACCAACAATAATTATTTAAGGAGTGACATCAATGGCCATCAAAGCTGAAGAAATCAGTGCGTTACTTAAATCCCAGATCGCAAACTATGAGTCTGGCATGACTGTAACGGATGTAGGTACTGTAATCCAGGTCGGTGACGGTATCGCGTTAGTCCATGGTCTGGACAACGTTATGGCAGGAGAACTTATTGAATTCCATAACGGTGTGTTAGGTCTTGCGCAGAATCTAGAAGAAAACAACGTAGGTGTCGTTATTTTAGGCCCTTACACTGAAATCAAAGAAGGCGACGAAGTTAGACGTACAGGACGTATCATGGAAGTTCCTGTCGGTGAAGAACTGATTGGTCGTGTCGTTAACCCACTTGGACAACCTATTGATGGTAAAGGTCCATTAAACACAACTAAAACCCGTCCGATTGAATCACCAGCAACAGGCGTCATGGACCGTAAATCGGTTGATGAACCGCTGCAGACAGGTATTAAAGCTATCGATGCGTTAGTACCGATCGGTCGTGGTCAGCGTGAGTTGATCATCGGTGACCGTCAGACAGGTAAAACAACAGTTGCCATCGACACAATCCTTAACCAGAAGGATGAAGACATGATCTGTGTCTATGTCGCTATCGGTCAAAAAGAATCTACTGTACGTACAGCAGTTGAAACATTGCGCCAGCACGGTGCACTTGACTACACAATCGTTGTCTCAGCATCAGCTGCACAGCCGGCACCTCTATTATTCCTTGCACCGTATTCAGGTGTTGCGATGGCTGAGGAGTTCATGTTCAACGGCAAGCACGTATTAATCGTCTATGATGATTTAACGAAGCAGGCAGCTGCTTACCGTGAGCTTTCATTACTATTACGTCGTCCGCCAGGTCGTGAAGCATATCCAGGGGATGTCTTCTACTTGCACAGCCGTCTGTTAGAGCGTGCTGCAAAGTTAAATGATACGTTAGGCGGCGGTTCTATTACAGCACTACCGTTCGTTGAAACGCAGGCCGGAGATATCTCAGCATACGTTCCGACTAACGTTATCTCAATTACTGACGGGCAGATCTTCTTACAGTCTGACCTTTTCTTCTCAGGTGTACGTCCAGCGATTAACGCCGGACTATCAGTGTCTCGTGTCGGTGGTTCCGCACAGATCAAAGCGATGAAAAAAGTAGCAGGGACACTTCGTCTTGACTTAGCATCATACCGTGAGCTTGAGTCATTCGCTCAGTTCGGATCTGACTTAGACCCGGCAACTAAAGCGAAGCTTGAGCGTGGTAAGCGTACAGTTGAAGTACTGAAGCAAGATCAGAACAAACCATTAACAGTAGATAAGCAGGTTGTTATCCTTTATGCATTGACTAAAGGCCACCTTGATGATATTCCAGTTGAAGATATCACTCGTTTTGAAGATGAGTTCCTAGGATGGGTAGGCAACAATGCGCCTCATCTTTACCAGGAAATCCGTGAGACTAAAGGTCTGCCGGCAGATGAAAAATTCATTGAAGCGATCAATGCCTTCAAGAAAGTCTTCAAAAAATCTGTTTAATACTAGCGATATATCATGTAAATAAGGTGGTGACACAATGAGTTCACTTAGAGAGATTAAGACGCGTATTACTTCGACTAAAAAGACAAGTCAGATCACTAAAGCGATGCACATGGTATCTAACTCAAAGCTGCGCCGTGCAGAAGAAAACGCGAAGAGCTTCTATCCTTACATGGATAAAATGCAGGACACGATTGCGAGCATCGGCAGCGGTAATGACAGTTCTCACCCGATGTTGACAAAACGTCCGGTGAAGAAAACAGGATACCTTGTCGTCACAAGTGATAAAGGACTTGCAGGTCCGTATAATGCGAACGTCCTTAAAAGTGTAACGCAGCAGATTAAAGAGCGTCACAATGATAATCAGGAGGCTTATGCCATCTTAGTTATTGGTCGTGTCGGTCGTGATTTCCTTAAATCACGTGGCTATAATGTTATCGGTGAAGTCACTGGACTGCCTGAACAGCCGTCGTTCAAAAACATCAAGGAAATAGCTTACAACGCAGTCAACCGTTTTGAAATTGGTGAATTCGATGAGCTGTATGTTCATTTCAGTCATTTCATCACTGTGCTTGAGCAGGTTGTTCAGGAGCGCCGCGTCTTACCAGTCAGCCAGGATAATTTGTCTGGCAGCGGTGCTACTGCAAGCTATGAGTTTGAGCCCGATAAAGAGGCTATCCTTGAAGTCATCCTGCCGCAATATGCTGAAAGCTTGATTTACGGGGCTCTGCTCGATGCGAAAGCCAGTGAACATGCTTCTCGTATGACAGCGATGAAGAACGCGACAGACAATGCAAAAGAATTAATCGATGACTTATCATTACAATATAACCGTGCACGTCAGGCGGCAATCACTCAGCAGATCACTGAGATTGTCGGCGGGGCAGCCGCACTGGAATAATCTTTAGGAGGAAATCATAATGGCACTAGGTCACGTAATTCAAGTTATGGGTCCAGTCATTGACGTTAAATTCGAAAATGGCCAGTTACCAGCGTTAAACAACGCCTTAACTTTAGAGATAGCGCGTGAAGACGGCACAACTAAACTCGCTTTAGAAGTTGCCCTTCATTTAGGTGATGATGCAGTACGTACAATCGCGATGAGTTCTACTGATGGCGTTCAACGTGGTGCAGTTGTCACTGATACAGGAGCACCGATTTCAGTACCAGTTGGAGATGTGACTTTAGGTCGCGTGTTCAATGTACTTGGAGAAAAAATCGACTTGGAAGAGGAACTCGGCCCTGAAGTACGCCGTGATCCGATTCACCGTTCAGCACCAAAGTTTGAAGAACTATCAACTAAAGTTGAAATTCTTGAGACAGGTATTAAAGTAGTAGACTTACTTGCACCGTATATCAAAGGTGGTAAAATCGGTCTATTCGGTGGTGCGGGTGTCGGTAAAACAGTTCTTATCCAGGAACTGATCAACAATATCGCACAGGAACATGGTGGTATTTCTGTATTCGCGGGTGTCGGTGAACGTACACGTGAAGGGAATGACTTATTCCATGAGATGAGCGATTCAGGTGTTATCAAGAAAACTGCCATGGTATTCGGACAGATGAACGAGCCGCCAGGTGCGCGTATGCGTGTAGCATTATCAGGACTGACAATGGCGGAATACTTCCGTGATGAACAAGGTCAGGACGTACTGTTATTCATCGATAATATCTTCCGTTTCACTCAAGCAGGTTCTGAAGTATCAGCACTGCTTGGTCGTATGCCATCTGCCGTAGGTTACCAGCCAACACTGGCAACAGAGATGGGGCAGTTACAGGAACGTATTACATCAACTAATGTCGGATCTGTTACATCTATCCAGGCTGTTTTCGTACCAGCCGATGACTATACTGACCCGGCTCCGGCGACAGCGTTCGCTCACTTAGATGCGACGACTAACTTAGAGCGTAAATTAACTGAGATGGGTATTTATCCAGCAGTTGATCCACTGGCTTCTACTTCTCGTGCATTGACGCCGGCTGTTGTTGGTGAAGAGCACTATGCAGTAGCACGTGGTGTACAGGAAACACTTCAGAAATACCGTGAGCTGCAGGATATCATTGCTATTTTAGGTATGGATGAATTATCTGATGAAGATAAAAAGACTGTTAACCGTGCACGTCGTATTCAGTTCTTCTTATCTCAGAACTTCCACGTTGCTGAGCAGTTTACCGGACAGAAAGGTTCTTATGTACCAGTTGCACAAACTGTACAGGACTTCAAAGCTATTCTTGAAGGTAAATATGACCACATCCCTGAAGATGCATTCCGTCTAGTCGGCGGCATTGAAGCAGTGCTTGAGCAGGCTAAAGGAATGGGCGTTCAAGTTTAAACTACTTAGGAGGAACAAATGATGAACACACTTGCATTAAATATAGTCACTCCTAATGGCTCAGTTTATACGACTGATCAGGCTGAACTGATCGTACTGCAAACTGAAACAGGTGAAATGGGTGTCATGGCCGGACATATTCCAACTGTTGCACCACTTAAAATCGGAGCAGTACGCGCGACGGTTTCAGGCAAACAGCACTATGTTGCGGTGTCTGAAGGATTCGCTGAAATCAGACCGACAGGTGTATCAGTGCTTGTGCAGTCTGCTGAGCAATCCGACGAAATTGATATCGAACGTGCGAAAGCATCGCTCAGCCGTGCAGAAGAGCGTATGTCTGCCGATAAGCAGGAAAACGTTGACTACCATCGTGCTGAAAAAGCATTGCACCGTGCTATGAATCGAATTGATGTGGCAAAGTTCCGCTAAAGTGATAAGGATAGGACATGACGTCTTATCCTTTTTTTTATTGAACAAAGGAGGGATAACCATGCAGGATGTCGGAATTTATGCTTTAATTCATATCATTGTTCATGTCATTTGCGTGTGCATCAGTTTCTGGGCGCTGAAATCGCTTAGAACGGATCAGTGGTTCAAAGGAAATCATACACAGCAAATACAAGTGCTGCTTATTTTTATGAGCTTAGCGCTCGGTAGTCTGGTCAGCAACTTCATTATGGACATCATCTATTTCTCGCAGCAGCTGACATGGATGTAAAATTATTTGTGCGAATTGAGAGTTTTTTACTGACGGCAGCATACCTTCTGTTATAGTATATTATGTATATATAGGTTTTGGAGGATGCTTTAGATGGATACAATATTAATAAAAGGTGGACGCCGCTTGACTGGCACTGTCACTGTTGACGGCGCTAAAAATGCGGTGCTGCCTATTTTAACAGCCTCGATACTTGGCTCAGAAGGTGTCAGTGTATTTCGTAATGTCCCGGCTTTATCAGATGTAGAAACTATCAGCCACGTGCTTGCAGGATTGAATGTTCAAGTAGCGGCACAAGGTGATCATACATATGTAGTCAATGCAGCAGATGAACTGAATCATATCGCAAGCTATGAATATGTCAGTAAAATGCGTGCCAGTATTTTAGTGATGGGACCGCTTCTTGCGCGTCTTGGCCATGCGAGAGTAGCAATGCCAGGCGGCTGTGCAATCGGCTCACGCCCGATAGAGCAGCATTTAA
This sequence comes from Macrococcus lamae, assembly GCF_004359545.1. Lineage (GTDB taxonomy): Bacteria > Bacillota > Bacilli > Staphylococcales > Staphylococcaceae > Macrococcus > Macrococcus lamae. Next base: position 33,219 of record NZ_SCWB01000010.1, on the reverse strand, counting down.
AAGGATTGACGGCACTTGGAGCAGAGATCATTCAGGAGAATGGCTATTTAGTAGGAACGGTGAACGGTAGATTAAAAGGGGCTCATATTTATCTTGATTTCCCGAGCGTTGGAGCTACACAGAACATATTGATGGCGGCAGTGCTCGCTGATGGTACAACAGTACTTGATAACGTGGCGAAAGAACCTGAAATTGTCGACCTTGCGGATTACTTGAACGCGATGGGTGCGAATGTGACAGGTGCCGGAACTGACCGTATTACAGTGAGAGGTGTCGAATCTCTCCATGGAGCAGAGCATACGATTATTGCGGACCGCATTGAAGCGGGGACGTTCATGGTGGCAGCAGCAATTACTCGCGGAGATGTCTTTATAGAAGGCGCGCGTGCTGATCATATGTCATCTTTGATTTCCAAGCTTGAAGAAATGGGAGTTCATGTGACGGTTAAAGATAACGGCATTCAAGTAACAGCGCCTTCTTCTTTAGCTGGAGTGGAAGTAAAGACAATGCCACATCCTGGATTTCCGACAGATATGCAGGCGCAGATGATGGCTTTGATGCTGACAGCTGATACAGCAAGCAGTATGACAGAGACTGTATTTGAGAATCGATTCATGCATGTAGATGAGTTTATTAAGATGAACGGTAATATTAAAGTCAATAACCGTACAGCTCTTATTCAGAAGCAGCAGCTTCACGGTGCTGCTGTCCAGTCCACTGATCTACGTGCATCAGCTGCATTGATTCTTGCAGGACTGGTCGCTGAAGGCTATACAAGAGTGACACAGTTATCGCATCTGGACCGTGGGTATGTGAATTTCCATGGTAAGCTGCAACAAATAGGTGCTGATATCAAACGGACAGGAGACCGCAAAGTATTAGCAGAAATGAGGTAATACCTATGCAGGTAGAAGGGACAGAAATCGTCCGTAGAAAAATACCGATGATGATGATAGTAGTCGTTGTAGCGCTATTATCGTTATTGTTGTTTATTGCAGGGCTGATGCTAGGTTACGGCATATTGCATTCACCGCTGGAAGTATTCAACCCAAAAACATGGACTCATATTTTAAAATTGACTGGAGCTGCTTAAATGGAGACAATTATGACATTTGATGAAATTAAAAAGGTGATTCCGCATCGTTATCCGTTCCTGCTGATTGACCGAATTGTAGAGCTGGAAGACGGCAAACGCTGTGTCGGTATGAAGCAGGTCAGTGGAAATGAGCCTTTTTTCCAGGGACATTTTCCTGAATATGCAGTCATGCCTGGTGTATTAATTGTTGAAGCACTCGCTCAAGTGGGAGCAGTCGCTATGCTTCGAATGGAAGACAATCAAGGAAAACTTGCATTGTTCGCGGGAATTGACAAATGCCGCTTTAAGAAACAAGTCACTCCTGGCGATACATTGATGCTTGAAGTTGAAATCGTCAAGATCAAAGGACCGATCGGCAAAGGTACAGCAAAAGCAACAGTGAACGGTGAAGTAGCTTGCAGCTGTGAAATCACATTCGCTATTTCCGATAATAAGTAATAATGATGAACAGTCGTGATCGGCTGTTTTTTTGTTGAAAAAATCAAAACATGGCCTTCAAGCTGCTCCTGAGGGCCAGAACTCACGGAAATTTGCAGATATCGCCAAAACCTGGCCTTCAAGCTGCTCCTGAAGGCCAGGACGTAGCAGCTGTTCCAATATAATATAATTAAAGAGATTATTCTCTTTCTTTTAATTTTGGTTTAGAGACCATCATCCGATTGAACACGGTGATGAGTTCACTGCCACTTAAGCCGTCTTCGACTAATTGTTCAAGCAGTTGTTCTGCATAGGCTTGACGTGGTGTATAGATATGACATTCGAAAATGACGGAAATCTTATCCTGCAGCTGCTGGATATCGCGGATCGTTGCTTCAAATAAGGCAGGGTCATTAGATGTTCTTGTGATGACCACCCGTGTGTCAAGCAATGTAGCAGCCTTTTGGTAATCTTCCATCTTCTCACGGTGGATATCGTCAATCAGTATTTCAAGCAGCCAGCCTGTACCGCTGTTTTCTTTGTTGATGATAATACCGTCGTGTAATGTATATTCATTAGTCGCCCCGTCTTCTACTATCTGGAAGCGCACTGCTTTAAATGTTTTCATTCCCATCCCTCCATCTTCTTTATAATTTACACCTATAATGTTTCAAATTTATCATAACATGCGTTTTTTCTGAAATTATACTTATTTCCTGCAGAATTTGAAGAAAACTTATTTTTTTATCAATTTCTACATGAGTTCTGATCATTTTCATCATTTTCAGTGATTTTTCAAATGATTGACTCCCTATTATATTGGTGGTAGAAGGGAGGTGACTTATGATTAACAAAGTAGTGCTGGTAGGCCGGCTTGCTAATATGCCGAAGTCCAATCAATCGAATCAGAAGACGAGCAATATTTGTGTAACGTTTCCACTTGCGATTGAGCGAGGATACAAACCGAAAGACGAAAATGCTCAGACTGTCGATTTTCTTCATTGTAAGGCATTCAATAAAACAGCCTCAAATATTCTTCAGTACTGTAAAAAAGGTTCAACGGTCTGTATCACCGGTCAGATCCACAGTAATCGTTATCAGAAGCAAGGCGAGGAGAAAGCACAGTATTTTACGGAGATTGTCGTTGAGAATATCAAATTTCTGCCGAATTTCGGTGTCATCAAAACTGGCGATGTTCTCCCGCAGACACCAGATGAAATCTGGAATGAGCTATCTGATGCTGAAAAAACACATGCTATTATGATTGCAAAAGAAACAGCAGTGAAACAGTTTATCAGTGAACATACCGATTCACCGCTCAATACAGAACCTGTTAAATCTGTTGACCATCCGGTGGTCAGTGAAGAAGAAAGCAGGAAATTTATCGAACAGCTCGACAGTATTAAAGAAGACAACGAAGTAGAAGAAACATCCCCGGAAGAACCAGTCACGGCTTAAATGCACACCTTCATTACTCACACCCACATATACCTCTTCAGTCGTGCTGTCTGGAGAGGTATTTATATTGATATCATTCTGTAATATTCACGTAATTTAAATCTATTACTTAACATATTGCTGTAACCATAGCCTTTCTGTTCCGTGGTAAAGTATTCTTAACATGAGAAACAAAGGCGGAGGAACATCATGAGAAAGTTAGCGTTAGTTATAAGTGCAGTTGTATTCTCAAGCGTTATTGCAGTGACACAGGCAGAAGCTGAAATAAAGAGCAATGCACAAAGTGAATCATTATGGGTCATTGCAGAGAAGTATGAGACGACTATCACTAACATGAATGCAGTAAAATCTGAAGTGATTCATCACGATAAAAAAATGGATCAGCTTTTAGTGGAAGCTCGTGCTTTCAAAAAGGTTGATGAATAGCGCATACATACACGTAGTCAAGTAATCATCAACGTATAAATTGGTATTATTTTCTAATCACATTACAGAATGATAACGCTATTTAATTCATATCGATTGTCTAAAAAGCAGACTAAACGTTGACATACAGCATATCAATTAACTTTTTTATAGGAATAGGTTAAATATACCAATTGTAATAAGGCTGTAATAAAAGCCTATATCTTTTATTTTGTCTGTAACCTATGAAATATTTTTATCTGTTATATTATTAGCAGAGTTATAAAAGCCTAGGAGGAAAACTAAACTATGAAAAAATTATTAGCCGTTACAACAGCAGTAGCTGTTTCAGGAACTTTCGCTGCAACTGCAGATGCAGCTGAACACACAGTACAATCTGGTGATACTTTATGGGGCATTTCTAAAAACTATGGTACATCAGTAGAAGCAATTAAAGCTGAAAATGGTTTGAAATCAAACCTGATCGTTCCTAATCAAGTATTAAAAGTTAATGAAGAAACTAAATCAGAAGCTACAAAAACATATAAAATCGTTTACGGTGATACTTTAGGTAAAATCGCTGCTAAATTCAATGTATCAGTTGCACAATTAAAAGCGTGGAATAACTTGTCATCTGACTTGATTATTGCAGGCAAAACATTAAACGTAACAGGTTCAGTACAACAAGCTGCACCAGCTGTTCAATCAGCTCCAGCAACAGTAGCAGCACCTAAAAAAGTTTACACTGCACCAAAAGCAGTTGAAACAACTGAATATAAAGCACCAGTACAACAAACAACTTATCAAGCACCAAAACAGCAAGTAACTTACCAAGCACCAGTACAACAACAAACTTATCAGGCGCCAAAACAACAAGTGACTTACCAGGCACCTAAAGCAGTTCAAACGCAACCAGCAGCGACAACACAAACATCTACAGCAGGCAGCGGTTTAAACTGGGCAGCTATGGCAGCTTGTGAATCAGGTGGTAATCCATCTACAAACACAGGTAATGGTTTCTATGGTCTATATCAATTTGATGTACAAACTTGGCAATCAGTAGGTGGTTCAGGACTTCCATCAAATGCTTCAGCAGCTGAACAAACTAAACGTGCTCAAATTCTTTACAGCCAACGTGGTTCTCAACCTTGGCCAGTATGTGGCGCTCGCTTATAATAACACTTTAAAGTCATCCTTAATGGATGACTTTTTTCATTTGCAATTTAACCCGCCGTTCGTTATCCTAAAACTAACAAAATAACCTATTGACTGCTAGGGGTGCCATTATGGCTGAGATGACTTCGTCAAACCCTTTTACCTGATCTAGATAATACTAGCGTAGGAAAGCGTCCTTCTTTTTAAGGCCTTTTTCTGCGGAAATAGGTTTTTTTAATTTTAAGGAGGAATTTCAATGTTTACAGATGAACTGAAACAACAGGCAGGTCCAATCATCGAATCCATTTATCACGATGATTTTATTCAAGGAATCATACGAGGCGATATTGATAAAGAGGCGATACGTCATTATTTGAAGGCCGACCATCTATATTTAAATGAATTTGCTAAAATCTACAGTTTGCTGATTGCGAAGCTGGATGACCGCGATGGAATCAATTTTCTGCTCGGTCAGATTGATTTTGTGTTGAACGGCGAAATTGAAGCGCACCAGACGATGGCTGCTTATGTCGGTGAAGACTATGAGAAGATTATTAGAGACGGCGAGTGGTACCCATCAAGTGATCATTACATCAAGCACATGTATTATAATGCTCTCCGTTATGATGATGCGAGTTTTACTATTTGTGCCATGGCACCCTGTCCTTATGTATATCAGCAGCTAGCGCTTAAAATAACAGAACGTCATGACCTGACTGGAAATCCACTTAAGCCGTGGGTCGATTTCTATACCGTCAACATGGACGAACTGATGGTTCACCTGGACGGCTGGGTAAATTCATTTGCAGAACAGGCGACTGAGTCAGAACTGGATATATTGCGTCGAAATTTCCTGGAGAGCTGTGTTCATGAAAGACGTTTCTTCAATATGGCAGTAAGGCAGGAGGTATGGGAATTCCATGTTAAAGACAGCATTATCAATAGCCGGAACTGATCCGACAGGAGGAGCAGGTACAACTGTCGACCTTAAAGTATTTCAATCACGCGGTGTTTACGGAATGAGTGTTGTGACAAGTATTGTCGCGCAGAACACAACAGGTGTACAGCAAGTCTTCGACCAGCCGGCACATATTATTGAAGCCCAGCTCAGCAGTGTCTATAGCGATATTGTGCCTGATGCGGTAAAGACTGGCATGCTTGCTTCGAGCAGTGTCATGGATGTCGTCAGACCTTATATTCAGAAATATGATATTCCATACGTCATCGACCCGGTGATGGTCGCAAAAAGCGGTGATGACCTGCTTGATGAAGCCGGTAAGTCAGCTGTACGCTATAAGCTGCTCGATCTCGCAACTGTTGCGACCCCGAATCTCCCGGAGCTTGAACGCATTCTGCAGATGACCATTGAGACGAAAGAAGATATCTTTAAGGCAGGGAAGATCTTTATCAATGAAATCGGTGCACAGTCTGTTGTCATAAAAGGTGGTCATATGAAAGGTGATGCGACTGATTACTTGTTTACGAAGGACGGCTCTATAGAACTCACAGCAGAACGGGTATCAACGCATCATACGCACGGTACAGGCTGCACGTTTGGTGCAGTCATCACAGCGGAACTCGGGAAAGGACGATCGATTGAGTACAGCGTCCGTACAGCAAAAGAATATATAACTCGTGCGATTAAACATTCGCCGGGTCTCGGGATTGGTAACGGTCCGGTCAATCATTTCAGCTATCCATTGGAGGGATTATAAATGAGAATCAATGAAGTAAGAAGATCGAATCCCCTTGTGCTTTGTATTACGAATGATGTCGTAAAAAATTTCACAGCGAATGGTCTGCTGGCCCTGGGTGCAAGTCCGATTATGGCAATCGACGAGGCAGAGCTTGAAGATTTGATTCAGCACTGCGGGGCAGTGCTGATCAATATCGGTACATTATCAGAAGACATCATGCCTGCCATTGAAACGGCTATTCAGGCTGCCAACAAATACGCTGTTCCTGTTGTACTCGATCCTGTCGCATGCGGTGCGACAAATTTTAGAAAGACGTTCTGTCTGAAACTGCTCGAGCATTATCATATCAGTGTCATCCGGGGTAACGCGTCAGAAATCAGCAGCTTGTCGGCCGAATCGTCGATGAAAGGAACAGATAGCGATACGTCGCTTGATACAGTGGCTGTTGCCCGTGCGGCAGGAGATCGTTTTAATACGGCAGTCGTTGTAACAGGAGCGATTGATGCGGTCTATGTCGACGGTAAAGTGATGAAACTCCAAAATGGAACACCTATGCTCACGAAAGTAACAGGAGGCGGCTGCTTATTAGGGGCAATTGTCAGCGCTTTTATATATAATGAAGTCAAACCGACATTGTCTATGCTGACAGAAGCAGTGAGCTGGTATAACATCGCGGCTGAGCGTGCAGAACAGCGTGATAATGGTACTCTGCCCGGACATTTTCAAATTAATCTGCTGGATATGCTGCAGGAGACAGTTGAAAATGACATAGCAGAGAATATGCGAGCGGAAGAAGTGAAATAAAATGTTTGATCGACGGATGCTTCAACTTTATTTTATTTGCGGGACGACCGACGTTCCAGAAGGAAATCTGGAACAAGTGCTGAAGTCAGCCCTTGATGCAGGGATTACAATGTTTCAGTTCAGAGAAAAAGGTAATGGTGCATTGACCGGGGAAGCTAAAAAAGAATTAGCACTTAAGCTGAAAGAACTGTGTATGTATTACCAGGTGCCGTTCATCATTAATGATGACTGGGAGCTTGCGGTGCAGATTGATGCGGACGGTGTACATCTTGGACAGGATGATCAGGATATTAAGGAAATCATCAATTATTTTCCGAATAAAATCATTGGGTTGTCAGTGAGCAACTTCCAGGAATATGATTTCTCTGATCTTACTTATGTCGACTATATCGGCGTCGGACCTGTGTATGAAACCAGTTCAAAGAGCGATGCGAAAAAGCCGGGCGGTATTGAACTGATCCGTAAGATGAGATTGTACGACGAAGAGATACCGATAGTCGCGATTGGTGGTATTACGAACAAGAACTGCGAACCGATATTAAAAGCAGGTGCAGACGGCGTTTCTACGATTTCATCGATTGCCCGCAGCCGAAATATTGAACAAGATGTGAAGGCGTACTTGAATTATTACCAGAAAAACTGATAAACGTAGAAGGAATAGTGTTATAGATTATTGAAATATGGTAAAATAACCTCTATGTGAAAGAATACTATGAGGTGAAGAAATGAAGAAAAAGGCACTATTGCCATTATTGTTCGGTATTATGATTTTTCTTGCGGGGTGTGACTACTCGAAGGAATCAAACCGAAACGGCTTTTTTTATGATACATTCGTATTACCACTTGACCATCTGATTCACTGGTTAGGTGCCAGCATGGGACATAACTACGGACTTGCAATCATCGCTATTACGTTGATCGTACGTCTTGCATTGTTCCCATTCATGATGAGAACTTATAAGAATCAAAGTGTCATGAAAGAGAAAATGAACTTGATTCAACCTCAGATGAAGGCCATTCAGGAAAAAGTAAAACGTGCACGTACGCAGGAAGAAAAAATGGCAGCGAACCAGGAAATGATGGCGCTCTATAAAGAAAATAACATCAATCCACTCAATATGGGTTGTCTGCCGTTATTAATTCAGCTGCCGATCGTTACAGGACTATTCTATGTGCTGAAATATCCATCAACTGGTGGTATTACTGAATATCCGCACTTCTTATGGTTTGATCTGACTAAGACTGACATCGCCATGACTGTCATTGCAGGTCTTGTCTATGCACTTCAGGCTTATGTATCAATGCAGAATATCCCTGATGAGCAGAAAGCACAGATGCGTATGATGATGTTCATTTCACCGATTATGATCGTGTGGATGTCATTTATCTCACCAGCAGCATTACCACTCTACTGGGCTGTCGGCGGATTATTCCTTGTCTTCCAGACATGGCTCGGCAACAAGTTCTATAAAAATAAAGTTCATGAAGAAATGAAACCGCTTGTGGAAGCTCATGAACAGAATCAGGCAAAAGCACAGGCACAGGCTGTAAAAAATACGACAGTTGCGCCGAAGAAAAAGAAAAGAAAATAATTGAAATAAGTTTAAATACCGGATGTCCTTTTATGGCATTCGGTATTTTTTTACCCATCTGCTTTACCGTTTTAAATTATAAAAATTTTTGGTTTAATTATCTGATTATTATGTTAATATTATAAAGGTGATGAAAGGGGTTACAGTGATGGAAATCATTTTTACTAATGAAAATACTATTTCATGTATCTTTGATGATGTGATCAGCGAAACTGTCAATAGTCAGGTCATTCGGCTGAAACAAGCTCTTGAAGAACTTGATTTACCTGAAGTGAACGAAGTAGTCGTCTCTTATAATACAGTGACGATTTATTTCGATGATTACAAGACAACGCATGCTGAATTGAAGGACAAGCTCACTCGTCTGTCAGTGCAGTCGTCAACAGCACAGAAACGCCGTATATTCGTCGTTCCAGTGTGCTACGACAAAGACTATGCATTAGACCTGGAAGAGCTGGCGATGCAGACACATTTATCTGAAGAAGAAGTAGTGAAGCGCCATACAGGCAGACCGTATTTAGTATATATGCTTGGTTTCATGCCAGGCTTTCCCTTCCTCGGCGGTCTGGACAAATCAATTGCAATGCCGAGAAGAAAGCAGCCGAGAAAACGTATACCAGCAGGATCTGTCGGTATTGCCGGTGAGCAGACCGGAATGTATCCGCTCGAATCTCCCGGCGGCTGGAATATTATTGGCAGAACTCCTGTAAAGCTGTTTGAGGCTGACCGGCAGCCTGAAGTTTACTATGAAGCAGGCGACTATATACAGTTCAAGGCAATTACTGAACAAGAATTTCTGGCGATTGAAGAAGACGCGGCATATCAGCTGGAAGTACGGGAGGCGGAGTAATGAGCATCAAAGTGATCAAACCTGGATTGCTGACTACCGTCCAGGACGTCGGACGCTTCGGTCTGCAGCATATCGGCTTGAGTCCAGGTGGAGCGATGGACTACGACAGTCTGATGATGGGTAATCAGCTGCTTGAAAATGTTGAGCCGATGAGTCTTGAGATGACGATGCAGGGCGGTGTATTTCAGTTTACAACAGCTGCAGCCTTTGTAGTGACCGGTGCTGATATGCAGGCACAGTTAAATAATGAAGAAATTACAAACAACACCATCTATAATGCCCGGACGAATGATGTGCTGTCGTTTAAAGGGGCGATCGATGGTATGAGAACTTACCTGTCCGTCAAAGGCGGATTTGACATTCCGACAGTCAACGGCAGTGTGTCGACTCAGACAAAAGTAGGCATCGGCGGAATCGACGGGCGCCCACTCAAATCAGGTGATGTACTGCATTTTAAAGCTCCGGCTGTCATGCCTGTAAAAAAAGTGATGAAGCAGCACGCATGTGACAATGTCATCAGATTTATTCCTGGCAGGCAGTACGAGCGGTTTGAGCTGCTGCCGGACATTTATATTGTATCTACAGTTTCTGACCGGATGGGTATAAGGCTTGAAGGAGATGTTATCAAGGCATCCTCATATGACATCATCTCAGAGCCGGTCCAGCTTGGCTCAGTGCAAGTGACCTCAGAAGGGCTGCCGATTATTCTGCTCAACGACCGCCAGACAGTTGGCGGCTATGCCAAGCTCGGCACAGTGTACTTCGTGGATCTCCCGAAACTTGTGCAGTTAAAAGCGGGAGCAGAACTTAAGCTCGTCCCAGGGACGCTTGAAGAAGCGGTAGAAGAGAAGAAAAAGATGCTTGAGCGCCTTGAGAAAGTAAGCATGCAGGCGTTCAGTGAAAGAACCGTCAGTACAAGTGTCCAACAATTAATAAAAAGGGTGAAACGATAAATGAATACATCAAACTTGGAAACATTGATCAAACTTATGAACGATAACCAGCTTCAAGTCCTTTCAATCAAAGATGTCGGCACTGAATATCATATTGAAAAAGCAGCAGGTAAGTTAGAGCCAGCACTAATACCGTCACCAGTTCAAGCACAACAGATGTCGGACACTGAGACTGAGACAGGTCACATTCAGAAATCACAGCTTGTCGGGACGTTTTATGCAACTGACAGTGAAGATAGTACTGAACCGCTTGTTAAACAAGGAGATACCGTACAAAAAGGAGACCGAATCGGTATCATTGAAGCGATGAAAGTAATGAATGATATTCAGGCTGAAGTGTCTGGTGTCATTGAAGAGTTGTTTGTGGAAAACGGTACAGCGGTTGACTACGATGCACCGCTTGTCAGAATTCGTGAGAACAAGTAAAGGAGTCCGTTATGAAGAAAATATTGATTGCCAACAGAGGAGAGATTGCAGTCCGTATTATTCGTACGTGTAGAAAGCTTGGTATAAAAACAGTTGCGGTCTATTCAACGACTGACAAGGAAGCGCTCCACGTCTCACTTGCTGACGAATCGGTATGTATCGGACCGTCACAGGCAGCCAAGAGTTATCTGAATATGAACCAGATAATAGCAGCCGCTGAAATCACCGGCGCAGATGCGATACATCCCGGATACGGATTTTTAGCAGAGAACGCAGCATTTGCATCATTGTGTCAACAGCACGATATCATCTTTATCGGTCCAACGCCTGACACCATTACTAAGATGGGAGATAAAGCAGAAGCACGTAAAACAATGATTGCAGCAGGAGTGCCTGTTATTCCAGGATCGAAAGATGTCATTCCGACAGTAGAAGATGCAGTGGCCATGGCTGAATCAATCGGAGTGCCGCTTGTCATTAAAGCAGTAGCCGGTGGTGGCGGTAAGGGAATGCGTATTGTCAGTGATCTGGATGACGTGGCGGCACTGTATCGCTCTGCACGTAATGAAGCGGCTAAAGCATTTGGTGATGACAGAGTATACATAGAGAAATTCATCAAGACTGCCCGTCATATTGAAGTGCAGGTGATCGGTGATGGCAAAGGAGAAGCAGTCCACCTTTATGACCGCGATTGTTCGATTCAGCGTAATAACCAGAAGCTGATTGAAGAAGCACCAGCCGTCATTGTGCCGCAAAGTGTCAGAGATCAAATGACTGGCAGTGCTGTCGCTGCTGCCAGAGATATTCATTATAAAGGGGCAGGGACGCTTGAATTCCTGTTCGTTGAAGAGACAGGCGACTATTACTTCCTTGAGATGAATACACGTATTCAAGTGGAGCATACAGTGACAGAACTTGTCACCGGAATAGATATTGTTGAAGCGCAGCTTGATATCGCACTGTTTGATAACTTCAAGCTCAAGCAGGAAGAGATTAAAATTCAAGGTTTCGCTCTTGAGTGTCGTATCAATGCTGAAGACCCGGCTCATCAGTTCAGACCAAGTCCCGGCAAACTGGACGCGCTTCATCTTGCGGGCGGTCCAGGTGTCAGACACGATACATTTCTTTATGAGAACTGTACCGTGTCACCTTACTATGACTCGATGATTGCAAAGATCATTACTTACGACAGCACACGTGAACGCGCCATCAGAAGAATGCAGGCAGTCCTTGCTGAGACGGTGATCTCTGGATTTAAGACGAATTTAGATTACCAGTTCAGAATCATTCAGCATCCAAACTATATTTCAAATCTTGTAGACATTAAGTTCCTCGAAAAAAATCAGCTGCTGGAGGAGATACGATGAAAATCGATTTAAATGCCGATTTAGGAGAGAGTTTTGGTAACTACACAATAGGCAGTGACTCAGAAATCATTCCGCTCATTACATCAGCAAATATCGCCTGCGGTATGCATTCCGGCGATTTTATGGTGATGGAAGAGACAGTGAAATTATGCAAGGAACATGGAACAGGTATCGGTGCGCATCCGGGGTACCCGGATTTAATGGGATTCGGCCGCCGCAAGCTGGACATGTCTCCTCGTGAAGTCGAACTGCTGGTGACGTATCAGATTGGTGCGCTGCAGGCGTTCTGCGACCGTCATGATGTCAGGATTAACCATGTGAAACCGCATGGTGCTCTCTACAATGCGACGTTTAATGACAGAGAACTGGCAGATGCTATTGTGAGTGGTATCTATCGTGTCAATCCGGCACTTAAAGTCATGGGAATTGCCGGCGGTCACTTAGTCGCCGCAGCAAAAGCGAAAGGTATGACCGGGATTCACGAAGTGTTTGCAGACCGCAATTATGAACAAGACGGTACACTTGTTTCGCGCCGTGATTCGGATGCGCTGATCCATGACCCGAAAATAGCTGTTGAAAATATTTTGCGTATGCTCGTCGATCAGCAGTTAAAGACAAAAGACGGCACACTTATTCCGATTCAGGCGGATTCTATATGTGTCCACGGGGATGGTAAGGAAGCGCTGGATTTTGTAAAATCAATCAGACATGAACTGCAGCAGCAGGGCATTTCACTGGAAACGATATAATAAGGGAGGATTTACAATGGAATATCCAACAAAAGTAAAAATGACCGGCGGACAGAAACGTCTCTTGTTCGGTGCTATCTTCCTGATGGCGACATCAGCGATTGGGCCTGCTTTTCTGACTCAGACAACTGTATTTACAGAGCAGTTTCTATCAAGTTTTGCGTTCGCGATTTTAGTCAGCATTATTATTGATATCGGTGCACAGCTGAATATATGGCGTATCCTGACCGTTACAGGTAAGCGGGGTCAGGATGTTGCCAATGAAGTATTCAAAGGACTAGGTACAGTGATCGCCGTATTGATCGTCCTCGGTGGTCTTGCTTTCAATATCGGTAACGTTGCCGGTGCAGGACTTGGCTTGAACGCTATGTTCGGACTCGATGTTAAAATTGGTGCAGTCATTACTGGTCTTGCCGCGATTCTAATTTTCAGTTCGAAAAAAGGCGCGAAAGTCATGGACGTCATCACTCAGATTCTTGGTGCACTGATGCTCATAACTGTAGCGGTCGTCATGATTAAAGTCAATCCGCCATATGGTGAAGCTGCCTACCGTATGTTTGCACCTAAAGATGCAGCAGCACTCGTATTACCGATCATTACAATTGTCGGCGGAACAGTAGGGGGTTATATTACTTTTGCCGGCGCTCACCGTCTGATTGAAGATGGAATGACAGGTAAAGAGAACTTGCCGTTTGTCACACGTGCCGCGAATATGGGAATTTTGACGACTGGATTTATGCGTCTGTTCTTATTCCTTGCAGTGCTGGGTGTTGTAGCGACGGGCGTCAAGTTAAATCCGGACAATCCACTCGCATCAGCATTCCAGTTCGCATTAGGAGATATCGGACCTAAAATCTTCGGACTTGTATTGCTTGCAGCAGCACTAACATCAGTGATCGGTGCCGCTTATACGAGTGCTTCATTCTTGAGAAGTTTTCATCCGTTTTTTGAGAAGTACAATAATATTGTCATTATTATTTTCATTGTATTTTCAACATTAGTGTTTGTATCTATCGGAAAACCTGTTAAACTGCTGATTTTAGCAGGCGCATTTAACGGATTGATTCTGCCGATTACATTGTCGGCGATCTTAATTGCTTCACAGAAAAAATCCATCGTCGGTGATTACAAACATCCCAAATGGATGCTGGGCTTCGGGATACTGGCAGTCATTGTCACTATCTTTGCAGGTTACATGTCACTGCAGGGATTAGGACAACTGTGGAATTCATAAGAAGTTAGCAAGTTTTAATGAATAGTATAAAACATGGCCTTCAGAAAGAGTCTGAAGGCCATATTTTTATGCGTACATCGATTAAAAGTTATTTTCCATGCCATTCATGCTTGAAGCGGGCGACAAATTCTTTCATATATTGTGTGCGCTCTTCTGCGAGACGTCTGCCTGTTTTAGTATTCATCAAGTCCTCAAGCTTAAAGAGTTTCTCATCGAAATGATTGATGGCAGTAGATTTGTCACGGTAGTTCGTTTCAGCAAGATTTCTTGGCTCGATGTCAGGGTCATACATGACATCACCGAATGCTCCTGCGTACATAAATGTCCGTGCAATCCCGATGGCACCGAGTGCATCAAGTCTGTCTGCATCCTGCACGACTCTACCTTCAAGCGACTTTAGTTTACCTTTGTTCGCACCGCCTTTGAAACTAATATATTTCAATATGTGCTTAACAGTTTCTCTCTGTTCTGCGCCTAACTGAACAGAATCAAAGAAGTTCTCAAGGTTCTGCCACGCTGATGCCGTGTCGACGAGTTTCTCATCGACTGTATCATGGAGGAGGGCAGCCATTTCAACAATAAACAAGTCTGCCTGTTCTTCTTTTGCGATAGTGATCGCCATAGCTCTTACGCGTTCAATATGGCTGAAATCATGTCCGGATGAATCTTGAGAGTGAATATTTTTTACGTACATTTCTGTCGCCTGGATGATGCGTTCCATAAATATAAATTTCCCTTCGAAAATAGTTTACTTTATTGGTTTAACGGAATATAATATGAATACAATAAGTATCTGAATATTCTAACAATTAGGAGTGGTTCACATGGAAACAGCTTATACTTACCAATTGTCGCATCAGCAGAAACTTGCAGCATTCGGATTTCTTGCCGTGCATACCTTGTTCTTTCTGAACATTGCCTGTGATTTCATGTTCTTCCACATTTAAAGAATCGGAGAAATGAGACGGGCAAATGCTTCCTTGATTTTGATCCACAATGTGCGCTGGCTGTAAATTTCTTCAGTCAGCTCACTTGATACTTTTACATCTTCCTCGAATGTCTTTCTGACGCTTACTGCGAGTTCATCGTCATAAATAAATGCATTGACTTCAAAGTTCAAGTCAAAGCTTCTGACATCCATGTTGGCTGTCCCTACACTTGCTACTTCATCATCTATCACTACTGTCTTTGCATGAAGAAATCCATTTTCGTAGATGAATACTTTCGCACCTGTCTTTAACAGTTCTCCTACATTTGAATAAGTCGCCCAGTAGACGAATGGATGATCCGGTTTGTTCGGGATCATGACATTGACGTCAACACCAGATAGTGCAGCGACTTTCAGCGAATCGAGAAACGAAGCGTCAGGTATAAAATAAGGTGTCTGTATGTAGATTGATTTTTTAGCATCGCCAATCATCTTCAAATAGCCGTATTTAATCTGCTGCCATCTATCATCTGGTCCGCTCGATGCAATCTGGACACCGACTTTGCCGCCACTTCTGACATCCGGGAAGTATTGCGGTTCGTATGCCATATGATTACGGTTGGACTGAGAATTCCAGTCGAGCATGAATCTTAGCTGCAGTGCATTGACCGCGTCACCTTCAATGCGGAGATGTGTATCGCGCCAGTAACCAAATCGCTTGTTCAGACCAAGATACTCATCACCGACGTTAAAACCACCGACATAACCAATTCGTCCGTCAATGACAACAATTTTTCTGTGGTTACGGTTGTTCAGCCGGAAGTTGATTAAAGGAAGGACAGAGGGGAAGAATGCTTCGACCCGCCCGCCAAGCTTTTTGAACTCTTTAAATTTTGATAGTGTCAATGTTCTTGATCCCATATCATCATAGAGCATCTTGACTTCAATGCCTTCTTCAAGTTTGCGTTCGAGGGCGTCGATGATTTCCTTGCCGATGCCATCTCTTTTGAATACATAGTACTGAATATGTACATGATCCTCAGCAGCGAGTATGTCAGCGATGAGACGGTCAAACTTCTTACGTCCATCAGTGAACACTTCAACTTTGTTATCTGTCGTCAAAAATGCCGGCTGATTGATGAGCATCATACGGATCATATCCTTATGTTTCTCAATTTCAGCAGAAGGTTCATCCAATAGATTTTTATCGAGCGCGTTCAACTGCTCATTGATGATAGTCTCGAGACCGACTTTATCTTCTTCATCCAGTTTGAACAACGTCTGCCGCTGTATTTGACGCCCGAATAATAAATACAGTATAAATCCAAGTATCGGCAGGAAGAAGAGAACAAGCAACCAGGCCCACGTCGAGCTTGCTGCGCGTCTTTCGAGAAAAATCAGGATGAAAGCCAGGAATATATTGAAGATAAATGCGATGAAGAATAAAGTGGAAAGTATCTGAGGGAACTCCCTTGATAGAAAATCAAACATATTCACTTCCTCCTTTTTTGTTAGTGCCATTATACAGTACAATCTGTTTGAATGTGGGAAAGACCATCCATTGCTGACAATTAATATCATCAATAAATATTTTCAAAAAATTTACACAAATAGTTCTTTAGTCCTATGGATAATCATTAATAAATTGGGTAGAATATAATTATTAAAGAGACAGGAGAGATTGTTATGCCGAACACACAGGACAAAATGAAGAACGTTGTTAATCTCTTATCCGCACTCGGAGTCAATATTTCTAAAACTAAGTCGAGACTAGAAGTTATGCGTACTTTACCCCATGTTGCACCTGCTAAACTGAAATAACGATGTATGAAATATAACAAATGATAAAGACCGATGAACTGAACAGTTCATCGGTCTTTATCATTGTCAGCGTTTCGCCACTGGATTGTGATAGAAGATACTGAGTGCAATGCCGATACCGCTCATTGCTGCCCATAATGCGCTGCCGCCGTAGCTGATGAACGGCAGCGGAATACCGGTGATAGGTACAAGCTGAATAGTCATACCGACATTCTGAAAGACATGAAACACCAGCATGCTGAGGAAACCGACAAGGAAAATCGAACTGAACGGATGATCAGCGTGCTGAGCTAGTCTGATAAGATGTGTGAATAACGCAAGGAACAGGACAAGTACAACGATTGCCCCGATAAATCCGAATTCCTCACCAATGACAGAGAAAATAAAATCAGTATGGTTTTCAGGGATATATACTTCTCCGTGCTTGAATCCCTTACCGAATAATCCGCCGGAACCGATGGCTTTCAATGATTCCATCAAGTGAAAACCATCACCTTCACTGTATGACCCCGGATCCAGCCAGGAATTGATACGGCCAAGCTGGTAGGTCTGGATGCCAAGTAATTTTTCTATCCAAGCTGGGCGGAAGATAATACCGAGAATCAATGTCGCTCCAATCGCAGCCATTCCGACAAGAAAGGGTGCGAGAATACGCCAGCTGACGCCAGATACGATTACCGATCCGAGAATGATCGCGAGTAGTACAAGTGTCGTCCCTAAGTCATTCTGCAGCAGAATAAGTCCCATTGGAAGCAGTGCTGTGACAAATATTTTAATAAGCAGCAGCACATCCGACTGTATCGATTTGCTGAATGTAAAGCGGTTGTGTCTGTAAATGATGTTCGCAAGAGCAAGCATGAGAATAATCTTCATGAACTCAGACGGCTGCAGACTGATAGGACCGATTCTGTACCAGCTCTTTGCACCATTAATAATAGGTGTAAATGATGACTCAGGTAGAATGTATAGACCGAACAAAGCCAGATTGCCGATAAAATAAATGGGCCAGACGAATTTGCGTAATATGCCTGGTGCGATGAACATTAAAGTCAAGGCGATGATGAATCCAAGAATATAATAGAGTCCTTGTCGTTCTGCGAAATTTGTCTGATACTGCTGACCAGCCATCGCTGACATAATGACCGTGATACTGACAGCGCAAAACAGCATGAGCAGAATTAACAGCCACCAGTCAATTTTTTCGAGCCAGTTACGTTTACGTGATGAGACCATAGATAGCTCCTTACTGTAGATAATGGTTATATTATAACTTATGCAACCTGAAGTTTGAATGGCTCTTATGATAAAATAATGCAACGCAGGTTTTATCGTGATAATATTACTATATTAACATGTTGGAGGAAGATTATGTCTAAAGAAAATATTTGTATTGTTTATGGCGGTAAAAGTGCCGAGCATGATGTTTCTATATTAACAGCGCAGTCCGTGATCAATGCGATGGATAAAGATATATACAATATCGACATTATTTATATTACTAACGACGGTGAATGGATTAAGGGCCAGCCGATTACAGAGCCGATTGAAGATGCTGAAGTGCTGCGTCTTGCTAAACGCGATGAGACGCCCATCACTCATTTATTGCGTCAGTCGACGAACGGCGGCACATATGACACTATATTTCCGCTCCTTCATGGCCCGAACGGAGAAGATGGCACGATACAAGGATTATTTGAAGTGCTGGACCTGCCTTATGTAGGAAACGGCGTTCTTTCAGCCTCAAGCTCCATGGATAAACTTGTGATGAAGCAGTTATTTGCAAACCGCGGACTGCCTCAGCTGCCATATGTCAGCTTCCTGCGCAGTGAATTTGAAAAATATCGCAGCAATATTATTGAACTCGTAAATACAAAGCTTGAATATCCCGTATTCGTCAAACCAGCGAATCTAGGATCTTCCGTCGGTATTTCCAGATGCACTAACAAAGAAGAATTGATCAAAGGGATCGAAGAAGCACTGCAGTTCGACCGGAAATTAGTTGTGGAACAAGGCGTCGAAGCACGCGAAATTGAAGTCGCTGTTCTCGGCAATGATTATCCTGAGACGACTCTGCCTGGTGAAGTCGTGAAAGATGTCAGCTTTTATGACTATAAAGCGAAGTATAAAGATGGTAACGTCAAGCTGCAGATTCCTGCGGACCTTCCTGAAGACGTCGCTGAAACTTTAAGAAATATGGCGGTGGAAGCCTTTAAGGCGACAGACTGTTCAGGGCTCGTCCGTGCAGACTTCTTCGTGACGGAAGACCACACAATCTACATCAATGAGACAAATGCGATGCCTGGATTTACAAAATTCAGCATGTATCCGCTCCTCTGGAAAAACATGGATATGTCTTACAGCGAACTCATTACCCGGCTTATTGAATTGGCGAAAGAACGCTATGCTGACAAGAAAAAAATAAAATATAAAATGGACTGAACGATATGATAAAACGCACATTACATGAAATTGCACAGATGGCTGGCGGGACGCTTAACGAGAATTATGGTGCTGTCGAAGTCGCAGGTGTTGCTATTGATTCGAGAAAGATAGAGAACAGTGTATTGTTCATTCCATTTAAAGGAGAACATACAGATGGCCATCGTTTTGTGAAGCAGGCGATAAGTGACGGCGCCGCAGCAAGTTTCTGGCAGAATGATGTTCCAGATGCTCCTGCCGACATCCCGCTCATTATCGTCGATGACTGTCTGACGGCACTGCAGCATTTGAGTAAATCCTACCTTAAAGAGGTGAAACCGAAAGTCATTGGTATCACAGGATCGAATGGTAAGACGACAGCAAAAGATATGGTCAGCGCCGTGCTATCTCCAAAGTTCAAAGTCAAAAAAACAATCGGCAACTATAATAACGAAATCGGTCTGCCGCTGACCATCTGCCAATTGGATGAAGATACAGAAATTTCTATATTGGAAATGGGGATGTCCGGCTTCGGCGAGATCGCTTTTTTGTCGAAGCTTGCAGAACCTGATATTGCAGTTATCACGAACATCGGCGAGAGCCATATGCGGGATCTTGGTTCAAAAGAAGGTATCGCAAAAGCGAAGTTTGAAATAACAGAGGGACTTAAAGATCTCTTCATCTATGATGGCGATGAATCATTGCTGAAACCGCTGGCCGAAGCGTTCGATGGAAATAAAGCAGCGCTCGGCCTAAATGAGGATAATCAGCACCGAGTGACTCATATCGAGACAACAGACGGTCAGATACATTTTACAGTGACTCCCGGCAGTACAGTATTCACTGTGCCGATGCTCGGCATTCATAATGCGCGTAACGCGGCGATTGCGATATTGATTGGTCGTTATTTTGGTCTGACTGATGAGGTGATTAATCATCATCTTCAACAGCTTGAAATGACAGGGATGCGAATGGAGCAGGTTGACGGACCGAACGGTAGTCTGCTAATCAACGATGCTTATAATGCGAGTCCGACCAGTATGAAAGCAGCGATTGATACAGTAGAGAGTATGTCCGGGGAGAAATATATCGTTTTAGGCGACGTTCTGGAGTTGGGAAATGACGAAGAGCACTATCACCGCGAAGTCGGAAAATACTTTGCTGGGAAGAAGATGACGGTGCTGACGACTGGAAATGCCGCTAAGTATATCCGCGACGAAGCAGCAGTTTTTACTGATGCCCATCATTTTGAAGAAAAGGAAGCAGTGGCTGAATTTCTTAAACCGCAACTGAATAAAGACACAGTCGTGTTGTTTAAAGCAAGCCGTGGAATAGCTCTTGAAACAGTCATAGAAAATATTTTGCAATAATTTTGAAAGCGTATACGAAGTAAAGCTGTTCATCATTAGAGCAGCTTTTTTCACTGTTTAAACCCATGGAATGGCAACTGCGTTATTTGCTATTACCGTTCTCAGATGGTAGTATAGAGAAGTTAACGCGGGAGCATAGTGAAAAATCACACAAATGTTTAGTAACAAGCGAATATAAAGGAGAAAATAATTTTGCAAAAATTTAGAGAATTAGGTATCAGCGAACCTACAATCAATGCGCTGGAAAAACTAGGATTTACTGATCCTACGCCTATCCAGATGGATAGTATTCCTCACACAATGGCGGGTAGAGACGTGCTTGGACAAGCACAGACAGGTACTGGTAAAACGGGAGCGTTCGGTATTCCGTTAATTGAGAAAGTCAAAAATAATGAAGGCATCCAAAGTTTGATTCTTGCGCCGACTCGTGAACTGGCGGTTCAGGTCGCTGATCAATTGAAAGCATTTGGTCGTGGACAAGGGGTCCAAGTTACGACTGTCTTCGGTGGTATGCCGATTGACCGCCAGATTAGAGAACTGAAGAAAAAACCTCAAATTGTTGTCGGTACACCAGGGCGTGTCATCGACCATTTAAACCGTCGCACATTAAAAACAGATCAGATTAATACATTGATTCTTGATGAAGCAGACGAAATGATGAACATGGGTTTCATCGATGATATGCGTTTCATCATGGATAAATTACCGAAAGAAAACCGTCAGACATTGTTATTCTCAGCGACGATGCCAAAAGCCATTCAGGAACTTGTTCAGAAGTTCATGAAAGACCCGATTGTTGTTAAAACAATGACAAATGTCGATTCTAATCCTGATATTGATGAATATTACACAATCGTCAAAGAACTTGAGAAGTTCGATACTTTCACAAGTTTCCTTGATGTTCACAGCCCGGAACTTGCTATCGTCTTCGGCCGTACGAAACGCCGTGTTGACGAACTGACAAGCGCGTTAATTTCTAAAGGCTACCGTGCAGAAGGACTTCACGGTGATATCACTCAGGCTAAGCGTCTTGAAGTACTTAAAAAGTTCAAGAATGATGCCATTGATATTCTAGTAGCAACAGACGTTGCTGCGCGTGGACTTGATATTTCAGGCGTGTCTCACGTCTATAACTTTGACATCCCTCAGGATGTAGAAAGTTATACTCACCGTATCGGTCGTACTGGCCGTGCCGGTAAACATGGTATGGCGATTTCATTCGTCAACCCGATTGAAATGGATTATATCCGTCAGATCGAAAAAGAGAAAAACCGTACGATGAAAGCTCTTCGTCCACCGACTCCAGGTGAAGTGATGAAAGCACGTGAAAGCGAAGTGAAGAAGAAAGTTGCTGAATGGGTAGCTAAACCTTCTGAAGAGCGTGTAGAATCAATTGCTGCGAGCTTGCTTGAAGAATATGGTGACGTGAAATTGGTCACTGCGTTACTGCAGGAACTGATCCAGTCAAATAGTGAAGTCGATGTTCAATTGACATTTGAAAAACCACTTGGCCGTAAAGGTGGAAAATCATCATATGGCCGACGTGGCGGCAATTCAGGCGGCAGCCGCAATTTCAAACCGGGTCAAGGCGGGAAACGTCGCGACAGCAAAGACGGTCGTCGTAAATCTTATGACCGTGGCGCCGGTGCATCAAAACCTAAAACATTCAAAGGCCGTACATTTGCGGACCATAAAAAATAGTACGACAAAAAAGTTAAATTCCTTATAGAGGAGTTTAACTTTTTTATTTTTGTTATAATTTAGGATGAGGAGGGGTGAGATGCTGTCAATTCAACAGATGCTTAAAGAACCTGAACGTGTCATCGAGCTTAAACGTTACCACTATTTATGTTATACGCTCTTATGTTATATACCCGTCCTGCTGCTTCATTATTTCATTATCCGTTTCAACTGGTCAGAATGGCTGCTACTGTTTTACATACTGCCGGTTATAAGCGCCCTCTTTATGTTGTTTGCGCCTGAAATCCGCTACCGGCATACTGCCTTCTATATTCATCCGGTCATGATAGAGACGATGCGGGGACTGTACAACCATAAGCGGACAGTCACACCGATTGACCGAATTCAAGATGTCATAATCAGTCAGGGTCCTATTGCGTCAAAACTAGGTCTTGCAAAAGTTACAGTGAAATCGAGCGGGGATGAGATCGCACTTCCCTATGTTACTGCTGAAGAAGCGGAACGGCTGGCAAGACTCATCATTGAACGCGTGAAAGAGGTGACTCATTATGTCTGAACCACAGAAACTTCATCCGGTTACTTATCTCTCTCAAATATTTAAAGCAATCAAAGATAATTTATTTACGATAGGTATTGCGTTATTCCTGGCGTTTAAAGATGGAATTGATTTCTCAAACTGGGGCGAGTTAATTGTTCCAGGTGTGCTGTTGCTGTTTACTGTAATCTCAATTATTACGGCTGTCGTTGATGCTCTGAAGACGACTTACTGGATTGAGGATGATAAGCTGATCATGAAAAGCGGTGTCTTTACGACAACGGTAAAAGAACTCTATATTTCACGCATTCAGTCGATTGAGGTGACAAAAAATGTCGTCAATCAGATCATCGGCGGAGTAGTACTGGACGTTAAGACACCTGGAGAAGGCGTTAAACTTGATAGTATTGCTGAGTCATCTGCACAAGAACTAACGCACTATCTTGAAACACGTAAAAAGCTGCTGCTGAATGAAGATAGTAGTGAAGATGACACAATTGAAAATAATGCTGAGCAGTTCAATGAAGTCTATAGCTTAAAGGCGAAGGATATTTTGCTGATGAGTGTAACGAGTGGCGCGATGGGAACGGTTCTTGCTGTGACAGCAGGACTTTATACGCAGTTGGATGAAGTTTTTGATTTGAGTGGCAAAATAGCACCGATTGAAAAACTTGTAGCTGACAGTATAATATTCCTGGTCGGTACAGTCGTTGCTGTGCTGCTTCTCAGTTATATCATCGGTATCTTAATCACTGCTCTGAAATATCATCATTATCAGCTGACGTATGACGGCGAGCGCTTGAAAATTACGCACGGATTATTCGAACGTAAAGAGAAGATAATTATAGTAGACCAGATTCAGGCAGTGACCGAGGAAAAATCGTTTTTAAGACAATTGATTGGTTTTACGTCATTTAAGGCGACTATTACCAGCGATGCCGAAGAGCTTGAGGAATTGCTTGGGACTGTTGAAGTTCTGCCGTTCATTAAACGTCAGGAAGGTATCGATGTCATGAGACAATTAGTTCCAGAATATCATTACGACGATGTCGACCGGATCATTCCAAGACGTTCATTGCGGCGTTACTTTCAGGTGTCATGGCTATTAATTATTATCTTAACCAGTATCGTCCAATATTACTTATTTGATAAGGCATGGATCATCGGGCTTGTACTACTTGGCATCACCGGGCTGTCTGCCTGGATGCGCTATAAGTTCTCAGGCTACAGAATAACAGATGATCAGATTACTATTCGCAGTGTCGGGCTGTTGACAAGCAGGACCGCGATGATTAAAGAAGACAAGATGATCGCTGTTAAGATTCAAGACAACTTCTTTATGAAAAGAGTGCGACTCGCCAATGTTGAAGTGAAAAATTCAGCAGGTTCTATCCATGCTTCAAGCGAGTTGAAAATGACTGACATCTCAGATGCAGAGCGTATTTATGCCTGGTTTATGCATAAGGAGGATAAAGCGTATGAAATCTATTGATCCTGCGGCGGTTAAAGTATGGCGGATTGCAGCTGGTATTTTCACTGCTATCATCCTATTGATTACTTTAAGTATATGGCTGCTCAAGACGCTTTATTTTGACTGGATTCCATACTGGGTGATCGGGGTACTGCTGGCAGTGCTTGTGCTGCAGTTTACCTGGTTTGTACTTATTGAACCGGTTATTGGTTACAAAACCTATCAGTATAAGATAGATAGTGACGAACTTATCATATTCGAGGGTATTTATATTAAGAAGAGACATCTGATTCCTTTTGCCCGTATTCAAAATGTTGAAACGACTGTCGGTCCGATTATGAAGCGATTTGGACTGAAAACAGTCGAGATTACTACAGCGGGTGGCGGTGCGGCGATACATCTTATCGAAGATGGTGAAGCAGAAAAGATAAAACAAGAGATTTCTGAGGTCATTAAGAGGCTCGAGAGGAGAAGATGGCAATGATTGCAGGTATCGGAACAGATGTCATTGAAATAGAGCGTATCGCAGGATTGATGAGTGAGAAGTTTATTAAACGCATTCTGCATCCTGCTGAAATAGAACTGCTCAGAGTTATGTCACATGATGACCGCAGAATTAGTTTCACGGCCGGACGCTTTGCAGTTAAAGAAGCTTATTCAAAAGCCTATGGTACAGGTATAGGCAGCAAGTTCAGATTTAATGAAATCTGCTGTCTTAACGACGACAAGGGGAAACCTTATATACATGACAGTAACTACAAAGTTCATGTAACCATCGCTCATTCAAACACCGTAGCCACGGCTTTCGTCGTACTGGAACAATAACTGGTTCACGAATCATCATCTATGTTAAAATCGATGTAATTAAATCTGAGGTGAAGAAATGACGACGAAATATTACCGACCCAGTTATATCAATGTTGATTTAGACGCCATCAGCCAGAACTATCAATCAGTCTCACGTCTGCATCCTAATAAAACGGTGATGGCTGTTGTAAAGGCTAACGCATATGGAATGGGTGCTGTGCAGGTTGCGACTCATCTAGTAGATAATGGTGCTGAGTTTTTTGCAGTGGCAACACTGGATGAGGCGATAGAGCTGAGGATGCATGGCATTAAAGCTAAAATTCTGATCATGGGTATTATAGAACCGAAAGATATCAACAAAGCGGTACGACATCGCGTTGCTCTGACGGTACCTGACAGTGCCTGGCTGCGTAACGCCTTATCTTACATGAAAGAAGATAACGATAAGCCAATCTGGCTGCATATAAAACTAGATACAGGTATGAATAGAATCGGTATTCATGATGTGACCGAGTACATGGAAACGATTGACATCATCAATCAGCATGAACGCCTCGTTTTTGAAGGTGTATTTACACATTTCAGTTCTGCTGACGAAGATAATGATTTAACAGCGGAAGCATACAGCCGTTTCATGGAAATTGTCAATGAATCGGACAAGCCGGAGTATATCCACTGTCAGAATTCAGCGGCTGCACTGCGCTATGATATGTCTGACTGTACCGCAGTCCGTTTCGGTATTGGTCTCTATGGTTACTATCCTTCTATATTCATCGCAGAACACACGCCAGTAAAACTGCAGCCTGCGATGCAGCTGATCAGTACAGTCAATTTCGTCAAACAGCTATCAGCCGGTGCTAGTGTTAGTTACGGAGCCGTTTATACAGCATCTGCAGATATGAGAATTGCTACGCTGCCCATTGGATATGGTGATGGTTTATTGCGAAACATGGAAGGATATGCTGTCAATATTAATGGTGTTAACTGTGAAATTGTCGGACGCATTTGCATGGACCAGCTGATGGTTGCTGTGCCGGACGATGTCCATATCGGTGACAAAGCGATTCTTATCCACAACAATAGTCGGTCGATGCAGTCGCTGGAGCGTGCTGCATTTCAGCAGCAGTCCATTAGTTACGAAGTGCTTTGCAATTTAAGCAGAAGGCTGCCGAGAATTTACCATACGGGTGAAGAGCAGAGCGTCTATAACGAATTGCTTAAATAAATATAGTTTTTCTTATATGCATTTGGTATGATTATCTTAATTCATTGCTTGAATGGAGGAAGATCATGAAGAAGTCTGAACAATTACTAGCTGAAGGATATCAATCAATGGCTGAACTGAACCTGATGATTTCCTACGAGCAATTTGAACTCGAATGTGAAGCATGCGAGAAGAGTGACCGCTTCTTTACATCCGAAGATGGTGAATAAATGAAGCGCGGAGATGTTTATTTAGCGGATTTATCGCCTGTAAAGGGCTCCGAGCAAGGTGGTAAGAGACCTGTAGTCATCATCCAGAATGATGTAGGAAATAAATTCAGTCCGACAGTAATCGTAGCGGCAATCACTGCAAAGATCAATAAAGCACGAATTCCGACACATGTCGAAATCGGCTGGACTAATCATCAGCTGGATAAAGATTCAGTAATTCTGCTTGAGCAGATCCGAACTATCGATAAGAACCGATTGATAGATAAGCTGACTGTGTTATCTCCTGAAAAGATGTATGAAGTCGATCAGGCACTAGAAATCAGTCTTGGTCTTGATGAACAGTCTCAAGAATAATATTGTAACATTGAATGTCTGAGACTTTAGGAGACTAAAGTCTTTTTCGTTGGAACGAGGAGGGTATTAAATGAATCTTATAGATACGCTCGTAGAGAAATACAATATCATTTTTGATAAGTATGTGGCATCTAAGAAGGAAGAAGATCTTGATGGTCTTCAGGCACTCAGTTTTGAAGCTATAGAGAATGACATTTCTCCGGAAGAGATTGTGTCGCTGCACAAGGATTTAATGCTGGAGAAGGAACTGACTGCTGAAGAAGCCAAGTATTCTATGGATGTGCTGCTCGAAATGATCATTGGTTTCGGCTTTTCTTATCGAGACTATAAGGCGCTTGTGCGCAAAATGGAAGCTCATGATAAAGAAATGGATGTTGCGGTCAGCCTGCAGTCAATGATGCTGAAAACATCTATTCCTAAGCTGAATAGTATTGAAATTGGAGCCATCAGTGTGCCTGCACAGCGGGTAAATGGTGATTACTTCAACTTGATCGATCATCGAGACGGTACGATGAGTTTTGCAGTAGCTGACGTCATCGGTAAAGGGATACCCGCTGCTCTAGCGATGAGTATGATTAAGTTCGGCATGGATTCATATGGTCACTCACAGCTGCCGAGCGATGGGTTGAAGCGGCTGAACCGTGTTGTGGAGAAAAATGTCAATCAGAATATGTTTGTGACGATGTTCTATGGACTTTATGAAGAAGTGAACAGTAAATTCTATTATAGTTCTGCTGGTCATGAACCAGGCTATATCTACAGAGAAAACACTGATTCTTTCCAGGAGTTAAATGCCCGAGGTATCGTTCTCGGAATTAATCCTTCCACCCGTTACGACCAGGAAGAACATCAGCTTGAGATCGGTGATATGATCATCGTCTTCACAGATGGATTCTCTGAAATTCGCCGCCTCAATGGCGAGTTTGTCAGTACTGAGGAACTGCTGGAAATTATTAGAGAGTATAAACACCTGCATCCGCAGGACATTGTGCAGGTGGTCTACGAGGAACTGCTGAAACAGCAGGATCCGAAGAAACGTGACGATTTAACGATACTTATCATTAAGAAAATACAATAACTGTTATAAGTTTATAACCAAAACGGCAGGGTATAACAAATAGATTATCCAAACTGCCATAGTTAATTAGGAGTGTATCAGATGAACTTGAATATTGAGACAACAGAACTTGAAACTTACTATGATATTAAAGTAGCAGGAGAACTGGATGTATACACGGCTCCAGAACTGCTTGAAGTATTACAGCCTCTTCGCCAGAAAGGAACTCACGATATCCGCCTGAATATCGAAGATGTTAGTTATATGGATTCCACTGGTCTGGGGTTATTTGTAGGCACATTAAAAGAGTTGAATAAGCATGGTCATGAACTTTATGTCCTGGGCGCAAACAGCCGTATTGAACGTCTATTTGATATTACTGGCCTGAAAGATTTAATGCACGTTAATGAGGGGACGGGGATTGAGTAATGTCAAACTATGACTATGTTGAAATGCGTTTCCCGGCATCTGCTGAATATGTTGGACTAGTCCGTCTGACTTTATCCGGCATTTTAAATAGAATTGGTGCATCATATGATGACATCGAAGACTCAAAAATTGCTGTATCTGAAGCTGTGACTAATGCTGTTAAACATGCATACCAGGACAAAGTGAAAGGTGATGTTCTGGTCGGTTACGTGATATTTGAAGATAAAGTAGAAGTTATTGTTTCGGATTCTGGTCAGAGCTTTGATTATGAGAAAGCTAAAGCAGAACTTGGTCCATACGAAGAAGATGAAAATGTAGACTTTATCCGCGAAGGTGGGTTGGGCTTATTCCTGATAGAATCTTTAATGGATGAAGTGAATATCAAAAAAGATGCAGGTGTAACAATCAGTATGACGAAGTACATCGCAGGGGAGCAGGTGCAACCTGATGGCGAAAGACTCAATAGGCTATAATGATGTAACACCAGAAGAAATCAATGCATGGATCAAATTATACCAGGAGACGCAGGATGAAATGGCTCAGACTACATTGGTCGAGCACTATCAGAAACTCGTCGAATCTCTTGCTTACCGCTATTCTAAAGGTCAGAGTCATCACGAAGACCTGGTTCAAGTAGGAATGGTAGGATTGCTTGGAGCTATCAACCGATTTGATGTCTCGTTCGAACGTAAGTTTGAAGCGTTTCTTGTACCGACTGTCATCGGTGAAATTAAGCGGTATTTACGTGATAAAACATGGAGTGTGCATGTACCGCGGCGTATTAAAGAAATTGGTCCTAAAATCAAAAAGGCGACAGATGAGCTGACTAATAAGTTGGGACGTTCACCGAAAATCTCTGAAATTGCAGAATTTCTGGAAGTCACTGACGAAGAAGTGCTGGAAGCGATGGAGATGGGTCAGAGCTATAATGCACTTAGCGTAGACCACTCTATAGAAGCAGATAAAGACGGTTCTACTGTGACACTTCTTGACGTGATGGGCAAAGAGGAAGATGGTTACGAGCTTACTGAAAAACGAATGATTCTTGAGAAGATTATTCCTATTCTTTCAGAGCGAGAACGTGAGATCATCCAGTGTACTTTTATCGAAGGGCTGAGCCAGAAAGAAACAGGAGAAAAAGTAGGCTTGAGTCAAATGCACGTATCAAGATTACAGCGTACAGCAATCGAGAAATTAAGAGATGCGGTACAAAATAGCGATTAAACTTTTCAGCATGTGCCTAATCAGCGCATGCTTTTTTGTGTTACACTCATTATGAATTAAGGAGGTTTTTATGGAACAGCATATTATCAAACTTATTATCGACAAACTTCCGTTCAAGGAAGGGCAAGTAAAGGCGGTTCTTAAACTGCTTGAAGAAAAGAATACCGTGCCATTTATTGCACGCTACCGTAAAGAAGTGACAGGCGGTCTTGATGAAGTTGAGATTAAGGACATCGAGACTGGATACAGTTACATGGCTGCTCTACAGAAGAGAAAAGATGAAGTCATACGTGCGATTGAATCGCAGGGACTGCTGACAGCAGAACTGAAAAAAGATATTATGCAACAGGTGAAGCTTCAGCGTGTCGAGGATTTATATCGTCCGTTTAAACAGAAGAAGAAGACTCGGGCAACAGAAGCGAAGCGCAGAAACTTAGGACCGCTTGCTGATGAACTGCTTGAATTTAAAGAGATGGACATCGATGCCACAGCCACGATGTTTCTGTCGGAAGAAGTGGCGACAGTTGACGATGCAATAAATGGTGCGAAAGATATTATCGCCGAGCAGATTGCAGATGAGCCTAAATATAGAAGTTACATCTTAAAATTTGTTCAGGATAACGGTCGCATCGTTTCTGTCAAAAAACGTGGTGCCGAGGACGACAAAGGAATATTTGAGATGTACTACAGTTATGAAGAGCCGGTCAGATCAATTGTACCGCATAGAATACTTGCATTGAACAGAGGAGAAGATGCAGGTGTGCTCAAAGTGTCATTTGATGTCGATATGGACAGACTTGCGCTTTACTTGCGTAATCAAGTTGTTAAATGTCGGACAAATACAATTGAAATTTTCGAGGCAGCGATTATGGACAGTCTGAAGCGATTGATCCTCCCTTCAATTGAACGGGAAGTAAGAAACGAATTGACAGCGAAGGCAGAAGCACAGGCCATCGATATTTTTGCTGTCAACTTGAAGAACCTGCTGCTGCAGGCACCGCTTAAAGGAAAAGTCATTCTGGGTGTCGATCCCGCATACAGAACAGGATGCAAACTTGCGGTCATCAACGAGTACGGGACATTTGTTGCCAAATCTGTCATGTATCCTCACCCGCCAGTCAATAAAAAGACGGATGCTGAGAAGATTTTTATCGATATGATCAGGCAGTTTAATGTTGAACTGATCGCCATCGGTAACGGAACTGCCAGTCGCGAGACAGAGCAGTTTACGGCTGAAATGATTAAAAAACATCAACTTGATGTATCGTTCATTATTGTCAACGAAGCGGGAGCATCAGTTTATTCTGCAAGTGAACTTGCACGCCTTGAATTTCCGGACTTTAAAGTTGAGGAGCGGAGTGCAGTGTCAATCGGTCGGCGCGTACAGGACCCGCTCAGTGAATTAGTGAAAATCGATCCAAAATCCATCGGTGTCGGGCAGTATCAGCATGATGTCAATCAGAAAGCGCTGAACGATTCTTTGTCATTTGTAGTTGAAACTGCCGTCAATCAAGTAGGTGTTGATGTAAATACAGCATCTGCTCCCTTGCTGCAATATGTCTCCGGACTGTCGAGCAGTGTAGCAATGAACATCATTAAATACCGGGAAGAAGAAGGACCGATTAAGCACAATAAGGAAATTGCAAAGATTCCACGCCTCGGCAAAAAGACGTTCGAGCAGAGCATTGGTTTCCTGCGTATTCTTGATGGGACGGAACCACTCGATAGAACAGCTATCCACCCGGAAAGCTATGAAGCAGCTTATCGACTGCTTAAAGACATCGGTGCATCCATCGATGAACTGGGCAGTGACACATTAAAGGACCGATTGAATCAATTGGACAAAGAAGCGGTCTGCACGCGTCTGGCAATCGGCATGCCGACACTTGAAGATATTATCTCAGCATTAATTGCGCCAGGACGTGATCCACGAGAATCATACAATGTCCCCCTGCTGAAATCAGATGTGCTGTCACTTAAAGATTTGAGAAAAGGAATGAAACTGTCAGGAACAGTGCGGAATGTTGTTGATTTCGGAGCATTTGTAGACATCGGTGTCAAACAGGATGGTCTTGTTCATATCTCCAAATTATCGAATAAATTTATAAAACATCCGACAGATATTGTGAGCGTCGGAGATATTGTTGATGTCTGGATAGATAATGTAGATCTTAACAAAGGTAAAGTCGCATTGACGATGAAGGAACCAAAGTGACAAACGAAGAACTGCAGCAGTTAGTCGAACAGATCTCACTTAAATTCTTTGACAAGCCCTTCTGTCATACTGCTGTGTTTAACAAAAGATTAAGAACAACAGGTGGTCGTTACCTTCTGAAGTCACATCACCTGGAATTCAATTATAGACAGTATGAGGTATACGGCATTGAGGCGCTTGTAAATATTATTAAGCATGAACTCTGTCATTATCATCTTCATATAGAAGGAATAGGATATAAACATCGAGATAAGGATTTTAAAGAGTTGAGCCGGAAAGTTGGAGCACCGAGATATTGTGATATCCTGCCGGAACACAACCACTTTAAATATGAATACTGCTGCGCAAACTGCGGGAAGATTTACTTAAGACAAAGAAGAATAGACACTTTTAAATATGGCTGCGGGAAATGCCGCGGGAAGTTACAGCTGACACGTAAAGTATAATTTTACGTGTCAGCCTTTTTTATGTTGACTTCAGAACGTATTCATCATATGATTATATTCGTTGTTGAATAACGGCCCCTTGGTCAAGCGGTTAAGACACCGCCCTTTCACGGCGGTAACACGGGTTCGAATCCCGTAGGGGTCACTTTTAAAAAGAATCATAAAAAGTTAATTAAAAGTGTTGACTTCGCAACGGATACGTAATATAATAAATCTTGTCGCTAAAACAGACAAACGAAGTAAATGCCGACTAACGCGCGGTCGTGGCGGAATGGCAGACGCGCTAGGTTGAGGGCCTAGTGGGAGTTAATCCCGTGGAGGTTCAAGTCCTCTCGGCCGCACTAATATTTTAATAAGCGGGTGTAGTTTAGTGGTAAAACCTCAGCCTTCCAAGCTGATGTTGTCGGTTCGATTCCGATCACCCGCTCCATATAAACTATGAATTTTGAACATTGAAAACTGAATCGCAATATGTCAACGTTAATTCCAAAGCATGACAGCAATCTCTGATTGCTAGTCAGACTTGCGAAGCTGCTTTTGCAGCTTTGTACAGTCAAACGAGTGATTGCCATAAGCAATCAACGAGCTTTTATCAGACAAACTATTATGGAGAGTTTGATCCTGGCTCAGGATGAACGCTGGCGGCGTGCCTAATACATGCAAGTCGAGCGGACAGACGGGAGTGCTTGCACTCCTTGATGTCAGCGGCGGACGGGTGAGTAACACGTGGGTAACCTACCTGTAAGACTGGGATAACTTCGGGAAACCGGAGCTAATACCGGATGATATGTTCCACCTCATGGTGG